>JBNKKR010000025.1:0-27667 GCA_050291935.1 Desulfocapsaceae bacterium
CAAAGATTGTTTTTTTACCAGACAGGAGAGGTGCGCTTGAAAAAGGAATTTTCTGCACAAAATAGGCACCTTTTCATTCGGCGTGAGAAAGAAACAAATGTTCAGCACGAATGAGAACCATTGGAGCGTTAGGCAAGTGGGGCGTTACATTCGTGAAAGGGGCATTTATGGACAGACACTATCTAGCACAACAGGGAGGATCGTCAGGGTAAAGCAAGCAATATAGCCAATCTACAAAAGGGTCATAAAGCCCATCTTTAGCACCACCAAGTATTGGCACCGCTATACCCCATCCTTCGGGAGTCGCGTGTGGAAGGAAACCACCAATGATATCACCTATTGTACTAGCCGCTGCTGGAGCCTCAAGTGCAACGCCACCGGCAAAAAGACCTGCTGTCTCTATAGCAGCTGCTGAAGCTAACACCCCTTTAACCTCAGAAGGCCCATTAGTTGCTAAATCCAAAGTATCTTTAACAGCGCTTGCAACAACAGAAGGATTATCTCCCCATCCGAGAGTGTCTTTTGCTGCACCAGCAACTCCTCTAAAAGCATCTACCACGGGATTACCAGAAGATTCGAGTCCCCAAGGATCCACCCAATTAACCGGATCATTTTCAACATAAGCATAAAGATTAATCCCCCCATCAAGCCCAATAGGATCAGCAGAGATATACCTACCAACAGATGGATCATAGTACCTGTGCCAATTATAACAGGTCTCCTCTCCACACCATTTCCTAACAATAGACCATAAGGAAAAACTTTGCAACTTAAGATGGTTACTTAAACAGATCAGTCTTTGTCGTATCTCTAAGAGCTATCATAGCGGAACTATCTTTGAAAAAACGGTTATGATTTTGATGCATCGTATGCAAAGCTTCAATGGAAAGATTGTCTAAAAGTTCAGATTTCCCATAAGCTGCTATTTTCACGGAACAGAGGAGCTGTTTGGTGTCGACTAGATGGGTATCTGCGGCCTGAGATAGGTTCATAGCATCCCGATTAATTGCCCCCAATCAACTCTTCGAAAAGTTTAGAAGTCAGCATAACTGAATCACATTTGAGCTGGTTGAGAATGGGTTTTCGTTTTGACACTAAATATCAAGTGAAAACCGGATTGCTCGTCCCACTTCTATCATCTTGATCAGGGGCAAAGATGTAATCAACGCCCCAATTTTTCCTTTTGCAACGGTCTGTATATGATCGCAATTAACAGCACAATCTTTTGGCATTCCGTCGTGTGTCGACAAAAACACCTCTGATGGAATATCGCGTACGGTGGTCGTGATTGGCGCAATAGTAACCCCACCCAGATACTCCAACACAGAATCACGCGTCAGAATAAGGACGGGCCTTTTTTTATCCGGTGCCAAAAATTTATACCACCGTATTTCACCGTGTCTCATTCGTCTCCCCAAACCTGTTCGGTTTCCCAAACTGAAAACTCCTCTACACCCACAGGGTCGTGTTCGTACCCTCGACGATGTTTGCGCTCCAGCTGCTCGACTTTATATTGCATTAGTGCATCCTGCAGAGCCTTTCTTGTAAAAGCGGAACGACTTGTATGGAGCGCCTTTGCAACGCGATCGACAGCTTCAACAAGATTATCATCAAGGGTCATTTGAATTGTTCTCATATCCCGTCTCCATAATGTGGAATTTTATAGCTATGCTAATCCACATAACCGACAATGTCAAATTCCTATCGACAAAATGACTCTTTCACAACCTTTTACCATAAGCAAACATGGTCCTAACCCTATTCTAAAAAATTCTTTTTAGGGTGCATGTCGCTATTGATAAACTAGACTATACATGATACTCACTGAATTATTTTAAGGGATGCTGTTATCCTCCCAAACCACAACCTATGGAGAGATTAATGAAAAAGATCACCCTGTTTGCCGCGCTCTGTTGTTTCTGCCTGACCACAACCAGCCAAGCGGAAACCCTGAAGATTCTAACCTGGAAGGGTTATGCCCCCAAGGCATTGATTGAAAAATTTGAGAAGGATACCGGAATAACAGTGGAGGCGACCTTTTCTAACAATGAGGAGATGATTGCCAAACTGCGCGCCACAAGGGGAGCCGGATTTGATCTGGCACAACCCAGCCAGGACCGCATATCTTCTGTCCAGGAAAAATTTAAAATCTATCAACCACTTGATTACGCCAAGATTGATGCAAAACTGTTTATCCCTTCCATGCTGGACGCCGTGAAGAAAAACACCAAAGTCGGCGATGATTCCTTTGCAGTACCTTTTTGCTGGGGAACCTCCGGACTGATTATCAATAGTGAGAAAGCTGCAGGTGCTGATGACTGGAGTGCCTTAACCGATCCGCAATACAAAGGACGGATCAGCTATCGTTTAAAACGGCCAACCCTTATCGCTACCGGTTTCGCCCTGGGCTATGACCCCTTTGCACTTTACAGTGACGCCGAAGCCTACAAGGCCATGCTTGATAAGGTGGCAGACACCCTGATCCAAAGCAAGGCCTTGGTAAAAAATTACTGGGCTAACGGAGACGCCCTTTTGGAATCCATGCGATCCGGTGAAGTTGTGGTGGCCATGGCCTGGGATAATGGCGGCTGGAAGCTGCATGCGGACAACCCTGCCATTGACTTCAAAGCCCCTAAAGCAGGTGCACTTGGATGGATTGACACCTTCGCTATTCCGGCTAAGGCAAAAAATATCGATGCTGCCTATAAGTGGATCAACTTTATAATGAGCCCGGAAAATGCCGGCTATTTCACCAGCCAGGAAAAGGTTCCCACCGCTTCCCTTGGTGCCAACGCCCATATTGCAGCAGACGTTCGGGCAAATTTTGAACGATCCTTTCCCCAGGAAACCATCGACAATATCAAATGGTACCCACCGGTTCCCGCAAAACTTGAAGCGATGGAAGGAAAAATCCTCGATAAAATCAAGGCTGCTAAATAAACGTATAGACTTTAGCCGCGATAACGGTCATGACAGCGTCACTGGATGCTGTCATGACTACATTTTTCCTTTTCCTTTCAGGCTCCCAAGACCATGAGCGACGATCTTTCCGTACATCAACTGGTACGAAAATTCGGTGACTTTAGCGCGGTGGATACCGTCTCATTTTCAGTACCCAAGGGGGCTTTCTTTTCCATCCTTGGCCCCTCGGGCTGTGGGAAAACAACTCTGCTCCGCATGATAGCCGGTTTTGATGAACCGACATCCGGAACAATTGCCATTCGGGGCCAGGATATGCGAGGGGTGCCGCCAAACAAACGTCCTGTCAACCTGGTCTTTCAACATCTTGCGCTCTTTCCGATGATGAATGTGGCCGAAAATATCGGTTTTGGCCTTAAACGTCGTGGGATGCACTCTTCTGAAATCAGCAAACGGACCGAGTCCATCCTGGAGAGTGTTGAACTCCCTGGCTTTGGAAAAAAACGGATTAATCAACTCTCCGGCGGCCAGAAACAACGAGTCGCCATTGCCCGATGTCTTGTCATGGAACCTTCGGTCCTGCTCCTTGACGAACCACTTGGCGCCCTTGACCTTAAACTCCGCGAACAGATGAAGGTGGAGTTAAAAAAATTACAGACCAAGGTTGGAACAACATTTATCTACATAACCCATGACCAGTCTGAAGCACTGGTGATGTCAGATCAGGTAGCGGTCATGGACAAGGGCCGTTTTGAGCAGGTCGGCTCGCCTCGCGAACTCTATAGCGATCCGCAGACGCCCTTTGTGGCCCGCTTTGTGGGGGATAATAATTCCTGGTCTGGACGAGTACAAGCATCCGGCGACACTTTACAAATCGAGACCCAGGAAGGCTTTACCTTTAAGGCTAGAGGACATGCCACTTATCCAACCGGCGCAAAGGTCGACCTCTTCCTTCGCCCGGAGGCTTTACGTATTGAACCCGAGCCCAGTGATGAACTGAACAGTTTTCAGGTTACGGTGAAGACCATTCTCTTTGATGGGGCCAACAGCCGTTTGCTAACCGTTACCCCCAATGATCACGAATTGCTGGTGAGCCTTCCCCAAAACAGGCAATTTGACTTTATCCGCCCTGGAGACACCATCCGTTTAGGCTGGCATCCGGATGCAGGGATCTGTTTTGAGGCCATACCATGAAAAGCGGCTATCGCCTCACATTCTGGCTCTTTCTCTCGCCGGTTCTGCTCTGGCTCTTTCTGCTTATCGTGCTGCCCCACATTGATCTTCTGCTGTTAAGCTTTCGCGGGGAAAATGATCTTGGTGATCCCGTCTGGACACTGAACAACTACACAAATTTTTTCACCGAGCCCATCTACTGGCGCACCTTTGTCCGTACGGCGCTCTACGCAATTATCACCACCCTCTGTACATTTGTCCTTGCCCTGCCGGTCGCCTTTTATATTGTCAAACTCGCCCGTCCCCGAACCCGTGGCTTTCTCACCGTACTCTTACTTCTTCCTTTTTGGGTCAGTGAGTTGGTACGCGTATATGGCTGGATGATCTTGCTAAGAGAATCCGGGGTTTTTAATTATGTGCTCCTGCAACTGGGTATTCTCTCCCAGCCGGTGGAGATGCTCTACAACGATGTTACCATGATCATGGGGCTTGTCTATACCTCCATGCTGTTTATGGTGGTGCCGCTTATTTCCGTAATGGAGAGTCTGGACGACTCACTGATCGAGGCTGCCTATGATCTTGAAGCCTCAAAATTTGATATTTTAAGGACCATTATCATCCCCCACTGTAAACCCGGTATCACATCCGGAGCCATTGTGGTCTTTATGCTGGCCTTGGGCAACTACCTCACCCCAAACCTTATGGGAGGAAAAAACTCCCTGTGGTTTACTGAGCAGATCTACAATCAGTTTATTGCAAGTTTTAACTGGAACCAGGGCGCTGCCTTTGGCTTTTTACTGTTGATGCTAAGCTCCATAATCATCTGGGCAGGACTCAAGATAAGCGGGCAGAACCTTGAGGAGGTGGCTTCATGATCAGATCTCTTCCCAACACAAGAGCCTACTCCTGGTCCTTTCATCTCTTTATTATCGCCTATTTCACCTTCCTCTTCGCACCACTGGCGGTAACCTGCATCCTGGCCTTTAATGACTCCAATTTCCCCTCCCTTCCATGGTATGGTTTTTCAACGGATTGGTTCACCGCAACCGGCCCGGAACGGATCGGTATTTTCCATGACGATCAAAACCTCCGTGCCATCCTGGTCAGTTTTAAAACTGCTTTCTGGGTCGCCCTTTTTTCCACCACGGTGGGCACTTGCGCCGCCTTTCTGTTCGAACAGGAAAACTTCCCCTGTAAAAACGGTTTATACTTTCTAATGCTTGCCCCATTGGTTATTCCAGGTGTCATTTTGGGTATTTCCCTGCTGTTGGCCGCAAACAGTGCGGGCAGTTTTTTTGAAAACAGGTTTAATCTCGATATTGCCCTCTTTCGCCCCAGTTTCTGGCTGGTGGTTTTGGGCCAATTTTCCTTTATTAGCACCTTTGTTACCCTGGTTGTTTCTGCAAGGTTGCGAAAATTTGACCGAAGCCTTGAAGATGCGGCGATGATTTTGGGAGCAACCCGGCTTGAGGCTATCCGTTGTATCACCCTTAGATACCTGCGCCCTGCAATAGTTGGAGCGGCTGCGGTCGCCTTTTTGATGAGTTTTGAAAATTTTAATACGACGCTGTTTTTGGTCGGCTCGGAACCAACGCTACCCATCAATCTCTACCTGCAAGTTAGAGATGGCTCCACCCCGGTGATAAACGCTATTTCCCTGCTCCTTATCGCAGGAACGTCTTGTCTTGCTGTGATCAACCTTTACTTCAGCAAAGAAGAGGCCTGAGTTGTTTTTTGATCATCTACCAAAAAGCACTCTTATCTGCGCCCACCGAGGGCTACGCTCCATCGCCCCGGAGAACACCAAGCTTGCCATGGAAAAGGCCAAAGAATGCGGCGCTCACTGCTGGGAAACAGATGTTCGCATAAGCAGCGACCAGGTTTTGATTCTTTTTCACGACGACATCCTTGAACGCACCACCGATATTGTCACAAACAAGAAGATAGAGGACAAAAAAGATAGACGAGCTGAGCAATTTAGTGCAAAAGAACTTCTTCAACTGGACGCAGGTTCCTGGTTCCTCGAAGATGATCCCTATGCAACGGTGGCAACGGGGGAAATTAGCAGCGAAGACAGAAGTAAAATAACAGGGCAGCAAATCCCCCTGCTCCAAGACATACTCACCTGGAGCGTACAACACCACTTTCCGGTCAACCTTGAGATAAAAGATCTTAATAGTCCAACGGGTGACGTTGGTATTATTGACTCAATTATGGCAATGCTTAAGAAAACAAATAGTATTGATCTTGTTCTTCTCTCCTCCTTTCGGCATGAATATCTTTTTCGGGCAAGAGCCTTACACCCCACCATTGATCTTGCACCGCTTGTGGAAGACACACATCCTCCCGATCTTATCCGCTACCTCAAATCCATGTCGGCCACGGCCTATCATCCTGAAGAGAGCCTCTGTGACCCTGTACTGGTAAACGATTTGCAAAAAGCGGGTTTCCGGGTAAATGCCTGGACAGTAAATGATGATAAACGGGCAAAAACACTTATGGAAGAAGGAGTCGGTATAATTACGGACTGGCCCCAGCGTCTCCTGGCAGCAAAATAAATACACAGCCAAACGGATAGAGAGGCTATTTTTTCGGGGCATATTTATACAACTTGCGTTGCAATGTCCGTCTATGGATCCCAAGCCTTTTCGCAGCGCTACTGATATTATCATCACAATCCGTAAGCACCCTTTGAATATGCTCCCATTCCACCCGCGCCAACGATGGAGTAGTCAGTTCCACTTCTTCCTGCTCCCGCTTAAGCTCATCACTGCCAAATGCCTTTACGATTTCATCCACGTCAGCAGGTTTAGCAAGATAGGCAACTGCGCCAATTTTTATCGCCTCGGTGGCGGTGGCAATGGAACCATACCCTGTCAACACCACCACCTGTAACAATGGAGAAAGCTCCAAGGCATCTTTTAGAAGCTGCAAACCACTTTTTCCAGGCATCTTCAGGTCAATCACAGCAAGGGGTGGATTTTGTTCAGCGACAATCGCCATGGCTTCTTCATACGAAGAGGCCATGTAGGTGGTGTATCCCCGGCGAACAAATGCCCGGCTCATACGATCTAGAAAAAATGTTTCATCATCAACAAGTAGAATAGTTTCCATTTTCTTCTTCACAAGTAACGCATAAATACAACAAAACTATTTCCTATGGGACAACATCTCCAAAGAAAACGTCATAGTAACCTTCGTCCCTTCTCCAATCTTTGAATAAACTTGCAATCTACCATGGAATTGTTCGGCAAGATTTTTGGCAAGAAAAAGCCCAAGCCCCAAGCCAGATTTTTTGGTGGTAAAAAAGGCTGTTTTCACCATGGGTAAATGTTCCTCCCTGATGCCAGTCCCACGGTCTGTAATTTCAATGCAGAGCATCTCTTCAGCGATAGTCCAGTGCATATCTACTTTAGCGGTGGCAGCAGATGCTTCCAGTCCATTAATCAAAAGCCCCTTTACCGTCCTGCACATGGAGCGAACAGGAATACGGATGCTCCCCAAATCTTCTTGAACACCCAGTTCTATCCGTTCACGTTGTTTTTCAGATAACTCATTTACAATTAGAGGAATCAGTTTTTCAATGGGCAAACGCTCCAGCTCTTCTCCAAGATGTTCACCGGCACCCGCCGCCATTTGATACAAAATCTCTTTACAATCGGTTACCTGTTTTCTAATCAGTTGGGCATCGGCAAGAAGTGCTTGTCCACACTCTTTATCCTCAAGGGCATGAATCATCTCATTGGAAACCACAGCCACAGTACTAAGAGGTGTGGCAAGTTCATGGGCCGCTCCCGCTGCCAGAGTGGTCAGTGAAGACAGCTTTTCATTGCGCGCTTCTTCCCTTTCAAGATTCTGTAGCGTCATCCTGTGCACTGCCAGTCTCTTCTGAATTTTGCTGACAAAAAAAACAATGAAACAAGATGTTACCGCAAAAGCCACCCACATTCCCTGGAGATGGATCTGAAAAGAACCGGTTATCCCTCCAATAAGGTGACACCCCGCCAAATCACCTAAACGGGATGCCCCTGAAAGATCGGTAATCACCGGGGGCGGGAAATAAAACAGCAGGCCGTAGCAGAGTAAGGTGACCAGGGTAATTGACCAGGAAAGAACTTCCTGCAAAAGGATGGTGCCCACAACTATGTGCAATAAATACAAGAAAACAAATGGATTCATAACTCCCCCTGTCACATACAGGAGAATGGTAAGGACAAGGGCGTCGAAAAAAAGGATTATAAAAATAAGCAATGGGGAAATGAGTTTTCTTGACCACTGCTGCATGTGGAGATAGAGATTGGAAACCACCTCATAAAAAATAATAGGAAGGACCAGAACCAGTGCAATCTGCATTTCCATAAACAGATCCACCAATATCAGCAAGATGATCTGGCAAAAGATTTCCCCCCAACGCAAGGCCAGCAATCCTGGAATTGCCACATCTGCGTCTCTTTTTCCCGAATAAAAAAATGAACTGATTTCTGCAAAATTCATAAAACATCCTTTAGCATATATCCTGTGGAGACACACTCCCCTTTTCTGAAAATAGTAAGAGAGCTATAAAAACTCAAATCGTAGTTGCCGGTGCGACAAAATGCCACATTGTTCTGAAACACATTTTCTGCTAGAGTTTTGCATATGGATGGCAAATTGATAATCCGCTGTAACACCATAAGAACAAGAGCAAAATGGGCGTTGGAATGAAAAATAATGGTGAAAAATATTATCGGCAGGCCAATATCACCCTGCGAAATATTGAAAAATTATCCATCCCCGAAGTACAGGACTACACACCGGCAAGGATTATTACCATTAGAAAAAAGGTAAACCTCAGCCAAGCCGCCCTTGCCAGAATCTTTAATATCTCGGTCTCAGCCGTACGGCAATGGGAAATCGGTGATAAAAAACCCTCTGGAACATCGAAAAAGCTTTACGATCTGATCGAAAGAAAGGGGCTTGAAGTTCTCATCTAGGGCCTCCCTCCCTCCGTGAGCCTCTTCCCTCGTTCGTGAAAGATCCTCCCTTCCCAAGGAATTGGGAAGGGATTTTTTTTCGACAATCGTGTCGAGCTTTACCCTCCTTGTCGACCGACAACAAAATCCCCACCCACTCAGAACCCAAACAACATACTACAATTATTCATTTTTTCATATTTTCCTTTCCTGGCACACTTCTTGTTAACTAAGCAGGCAAAGCTATGTCGCAAAGTTGCAACGGGTTGCAATGGCGGCAGATACAGATCATTTGTTTGCAGTTTTGCCACAAATGGTTAATCAATATCCCCCTTTTTACTGGGGCAATAATGGAGGAAATGGTATGCATTTTTCAAAACAACTTACTAAAGCCTTACTTTTCACCGCTGCAATCACTTTTTTGGCAATCCCTGCCATGGCTGGCAATGGAAATGGCCCGGGTAATGGTACCGGCAATGGCGGCAATGGTCCCCAGGACGGGACAGGCAATGGTCCTGGAACTGGAGAATGTTTGCAACAGGCCATTAGCATTCAGATAGGTCAGGATCTAGTGGCACGCGGAGGTCACGGTCCTGGAGATGGCACCGGAAATGGCGGGAATGGACCTCAGGATGGAACTGGCAATGGTCCTGGAACCGGAGACTGCTTGGCTGGGTAATGTATAATCCCAACTGAACATCATGGGACTATACTATTGCCTTACTACCATAGTGTAGTCCCTTTACATCTGTTTATATCCCCTGAAAAGAGATAAACAGACCCGCAACATACTACAAAGCACGTGCACCAATATCCACGATGTGGTATATATACATTTCCAAGCAGTAACTGCCACAAACATCTTCTGTTGATGCTTATGGCAACATGTATACCCAATTCATTTAAAAGCAGGCGCACAACTTTGTATCTAAAACCACGTCTTTCCCATTTCTCCACCCTGCTGCCAATCTCTGTCTACGGCCTTCGTCTGCTAAAACTTATCACGCAACTGAGCATTGTTGTATTCTGTATATTGCAGGGAGTAGCAACAGTAAAGGCGAGTGACAATGTGGAGGAGGTTTTTCAATCCATCCTCTCACCTGGGCCATTACAAACCTTCCACCAACATCTGGCAGGTGTCACAAACTGCACAGCGTGCCATAGTGTGGCTTTTGGCGTAGATGAACAAAAATGTTTGCAGTGCCACAAACAGATCCAGCAACGTCTGCAACAAAAACTTGGCTATCACGGCACCTTATCCACCAAATGCCAACAGTGCCATCAGGGGCACAAGCCAACTATTATCACCTTTGAGCAGAAATCCTTTAATCATCAACTAAGCCAATTTCACCTCACTGGGAAACATGCCACCATTGCATGTGCTGCATGTCATATAAAAAAGGACAAACGAACACAAAAGGATAGATTCACCTACCTTAGACTGCCACTGGATTGCGTTGGCTGTCATAAAAGCCCCCACGTCACTGCGAAAATGGAAAACTGTGTATCCTGCCACACCACCCGTGGGTGGAAGGATCTAAAAAATGTTAATCATGACAAGACCCGTTTTTCACTGAGGGAAAAACACAAAAAACTACAGTGTGACGCATGTCATATGGACAAGAAATTCACCGGTCTTCAATTTGATTCTTGCTCTTCCTGCCATCAGCAAAAAACAGTCCACGCATACAAAATTGAGCCATGCAACGATTGTCATAACGAAAAGGCCTGGGACCTGCTCAATGAAAACTGGCAACAAAGCTTTACCCAACATAATCAGGCACGTTTTCAACTAAAAGGTGCCCACGCCAAGGTTCCCTGCGCGAAATGTCATACAGGAAAAGAGGGGAGTAACGACTATACGCTTCCCTTTTCCAAGTGTGATGATTGCCATCAAGATCCCCATCGAGGAAAGATGCACAAGCCTTGTCAAACATGTCACAACGAAGCAAGTTTTAAGGACCTGGAATCTTTTGACCACAGGCAAACGAATTTTACGCTGGATGCCAATCACCACATGTTGGCCTGTAACAGATGCCATTTCGATAAAAATTACAATTCAACGCCTGATAAATGTGAAACTTGTCATCTCGACATCACTAAATTCAGGCGAGGGCTATGGGGTGAGAACTGGCGAAAATTGCCACGAATCATTTCGCCAAAAGCGCGAATCGTGGCCTGTGTTGACTGCCACCAGGGACAACTGGAAGGTAAAATTACGGGTGCTGTTTGCCTTAACTGCCACAGCAAAAGTTATAAGCAATTTTTTCTACAACGATCAATCTTGGCAAACAGATCCATTGCAAGTGCCAGAACCAAGCTTGCAAAAATAGTAAAATGTGAGCAGCATGCGCAAAGAGATTTGACAAGCACAGAAGAGCAATTACTCTTTCTTGAGAAAAATTTTCATCATAACTATTTACTTACCGACAGCAGCCTAAAGACCATACATAACCATCTGGACACCCTGATCCATGAGACCTGTGAACAGTAAGCATATCGTTCTCTTCCTCCTTGCCCTGGCAATTTCTGCGTGCAGTAACTACACCATGCATCCTGAACTGGCCCAGTCAGGAGCTAATATGGTCAGCGCTCATAACTGCCGGGAATGTCATACGGTTATATATGAAGAGTGGCGTAACTCCGCGCACAGTAAGGCTTTTACCAACACCTTTTTCAAAGATATCACCAGCGATTACCAAATCGATGGCTGTCTTCCCTGCCATGCTCCCGAATCCGCCTTTGCCGGAGAAAAACAACTCAGACAGATAAATCTTGAGGAGGGGATCAACTGCCAGAGTTGCCACCTGCAGGATGGCTTTTTGCAAGGACCTGTGGAAAGGCATCTCCCCTTTGCCATTCATCCCATCAAACAGGTGGATATCTATCGTGAGAGCAGGTTCTGCGGTCAGTGTCATATTGGCACCTATGAAGAATATAGCGCATCCGGCAAGCCAAAAAAGAGCTGCCAGCAATGCCATATGCCCACCGTCAAAAGGACCATAATTGACAATAAACCCTGGGTTTGGACGAAGAAAGAATACGATTTCAAACGCCACTCATTCGATATTATGGATCTTGCGGAAATCGGGGCAAAGCTGCAGATATCCCTGAGCCTGGATGAGCAATCGCCCCCTTCTGGCCAGGTGACCATCAGCAACAACGCCATCCCCCATAATATTCCTACCGGAACCTATGGGTACCATGAAATACGTTTAAATATTTATCTGCTGGATGATCTTGGCGAGCCCAAAGGGCAGCAATATTTTTCTTTTACCCAGGAAATGGACAGTGCGATCAAACCAGGAGAAACAAGAAACATCCACTTTACCTTTCCAAAAACCATTGACCTTCCCTTCGGGGTTAAGGCGGTTCTGGTTCGAGCCCACATGGATCAACAAGAAACCGCAATCATCGCCAAAACGGTGGAACTGTTCTGATGCAAATCTTACGTTTTTCTTATTGGTTACGACTTTTCCATTGGGCGGTGGCAATCCCTACCCTTTGCCTGCTCACAAGTGGGATCTGTATAACGCTTGGCTCCCTTGATATCCTCCACATCTTCTCCAAAAAGAGTATTGTGCAATTCCATATCACCTGTGGTTCGTTCCTCCTTCTTCTTCCACTACTTGTTTTCTTGCTGGGTAAGCGAAAAGCCATTCTCGCTGAACTTGCAGCAGCGCTGAGATTTCAACGCCACGATATAGAGTGGATTATAAAAACCCTTGTTGCACTGGTCAAAAGAGAGGGAAGCTCACCACCGGCTGGCAAGTACAACAGTGGCCAAAAGCTCAATGCCCTGGCCTCTGTTTCCCTGCTCTCCCTCCTCTTTATAACAGGGATCACCATGTCCCTTAGCAGTGGCAACATCCTGATGCATGGCATCCACATCATCGCATTTGTTCTCTTTCTCCCAGCTCTTTGCGTTCATCTTTTTATGGCGCTAATTAACCCCTCAACCCGGGTGGCGCTGGGAGGGATGTTTCACGGGTATGTGCCCGTGACATATCTGCAAGCACATCATAGTCTTGCGTATGATGAGTATAAAGAATGTATCATTGGGGATATCGTTGTCCAAGAGGCAACAAGCAGGAAAGACTTACATAAGATATATACAAAACTATACCAACCAAAGATATCATTTTCCGGCTTTAAACGGTTTTGTGCCGGTTCAGAATGTGTGGTAATTGCTAAAAGAGAAGAGCGGATACTCTTTTTCTGCAGGGTGGTTGGAGATGGCGTGTCCACAGGCTTTATCATTGACAGCCATTTCTTTATGCAGGATATGCCGGATGCGACCATCGAAAAGATAGGAACTGCCATACAACACCTGGCTGGCCATCCACTGCAAAACGATCCAACCAGCCAAAACGCCTTACAACACCGCTTGTAAAATAACATAACACAATATGACCCAGCAAAAAGAATATAGCACCCTGTTAACCCTCCCCACCACCTACAATGATTCATTTGTGGATGCCATCGCAGCACTAAACCAAGAGTATACAAACGCCGGCCGGAAGGTGTATGAACTCTACGGATCATTCCAACATGGCGCCTTCCACTCGGCAAGACCCGCAAAATACCTGCCCCTGGTTGACAAAACAGCATTCCGCAACCATGTGCAGCGCTGTTTGCAGAAAAAAATAACCTTTAACTATCTGCTCAATGGCACCAACTACGCAAATTATGAATACAGCCATACGGGCAGAAAAGAACTTGAGGAACTGCTGCACTTTTTATGTGACGCAGGCGTACGCTCGGTCACCGTAACATCCCCTTATATCATTGATATCATCAACAAGCGCTTCCCGGAACTTGAGGTTGTTGTCTCCACCATTGGCTATGTGGGGGCAAAACGTGGAATTGATCAGTTTAGGGGAATCGGAGCCAAACGCATTGTCTTAGATGTTGAAGTGAACCGGGACTTTTCTTTTTTACAACGTATTGTTCCTGATTGTAAAATTGATCTTGAAATAGTGGTAAACCCGGTCTGCCTCTACCAGTGTCACTTTAAATACAGCCACTATTGCACGGCCACCTTCGGCAGTCATAGCCATTCAGGAGGCATAGGGCATCCCTACAATCAATACTATTTAAACTGGTGTTACCTTGAAAAGCTAAAACGGCCAGGCGAATTTCTGCGCAGCCCCTGGGTGCGCCCCGAAGATTTACACCTCTACCAGGGACTTGGTATGCGTCACTTTAAAATTGCCGGACGTGGACTTGATGAAAAAGAACTTGTACGCCGGGCAAAATATTACCTGCAGGAGGAGTTCCAGGGAAACCTGCTGGCCCTCTTAGGCTGGCCCCACTGGCTGCAATTTAGAAAAACGGCAACTGGAAAACTCCTTGAGCCATTGGATATCTACCTTGAAAACGAAAAACTAGACGGATTTCTTCATTTCTTTGAACAGCATAATCCCCCCTGCCGACTTGGATGTGAAGGTTGCGGGCATTGTGACAAGTGGGGCGCAACACACATCAGCTACAACGACAAAAAACTCCTTGCCGCCTATATCAGCAATATGGAAACAAGCATCAACAATTTGGTCAATCATATCCCCACCGCCGAAGAAACAAAACAGCAGCAGGAGCGCTGGAACAGAGCGGCAGCAAAGCAAAAAATAAGCCAATGAATATTCTGGTAACAGGCGCAAGCGGCATCGTTGGCCGGCAACTTGTAACGCAGCTTCAGGAGAAAGGACACACCGTTACCGGTTTATGCAGGAAACCGCCATTGCAAGAAAAAAATGGGATCTGCTACCTTCGGGGAGACGTGAGCAGGCCTCAACTGGGGCTCGGCGAAAGTGAATGGTCACGACTCTGCCGGGAAACAGAAGTCATTTTCCACTTGGCCGCCAAGACGGATTTTAAGGGAAAAAGCCTTGAGGACTACAGGCCCGTTAATATTGAAGGCGTGCGCAATATTAAAGAATTTGCCATAGCCAGTGGAGCTTGGCTCCACCACGTCTCCACCGCCTTTGTCTGCGGAAAATGGCCGGGGCGTTTTCATGAAGAACAGCTCCAAGAAAAACAACCGTTTCATAATTATTATGAAGAGTCAAAATGTATTGGTGAGCAGATATTGCGCACCCATCCCATATCGCATTACACCATTTACCGCCCCGCAATAATCCTTGAGCGTACCCCCACAACAGCGAGGACATCACTCTTCGGACCTCTGGTATTTCTTGAAGCGGTATTTCGCCTCTGTCTTAAAAGCCGCAAGAAAAACATGGAGTTCACTACCCTTCGTGTCGCTGGAGATGGCCAGGCCCATCTTCCCTTCGTCTTTGACGACGACGTGGCGACATGCCTGATTGCCCTTGCCCTAACGAGTCCAAAACCTGAAACAACTTTTCACCTGACACCGGTTAGCCCTTTTGCAAATGAAGCCCTTGAGCAAATTTTCAATCAAGCCTTTTCCCAAAAAGCTGTCGCCTGGACAGATGAGGGGGCACTTAATAAGGAGCCACTCTCCATAAGCGAAACACTCCTTGCCAACAAAACAAAGATGTACAAGCCCTATCTTTTCCTTACAACGCAATTTTCAAGGAAAAATCTGGAGAACGCACTGGGACCCGATGTGCTACCAGCCGTTTCCGAAGAAGCATTGCTTCACTCCTTTTCCCATTTTTTAGCAAGTAAAAAAGAACTGCGACAGGTAATCAGTAATGATGAACAATTTCAAATCGATACCTACTTCACTCAATTTTTACCCCGTTACCTGGAAAAACCCCTTCTTAAAAACCTCACCTCCCTATCCGTATGTTTTCACGTAACGATTGGTTCATATAGCACATGGAGGATACGCATTGTCAATGGAGTACTCAAAGCGGTTGAGCAAGATATTTTAGGCGATTTTGGGTATACTACAGACAGTAAGTCTTTTTTGGCGATTGCCTCTGCCAGGCTCTCACCCCAACGCGGTTTTTTTCAAGGCTCCATTCACCTTGAAAAAAATCCCAAAGAGGCTTTGCGCACGGCAACCGCCCTTGAGGAATTTTTTCAGCAGTACCCCTATGCCCTCTCAACATTACCACAAGAGGTAGACAATGCATAAAAAATGGATCCCTGTACATGAAGTAACCACAAGACCTTATCAAGAAGTGGTTGATATCTTCGCAAAACACATCAACCCAGGCCTTGTCACCCTCCTTGAAATTGGCGAATATAACCGCATTAATCCCCAAAAGGCGGTGGGAGCCACAATTACAGGAAAAGACGGGCAGGAAATCCTGGACTTTGTCTCTTCTTACGGTGCCCTTAATTTTGGCCATAATCATCCGCGCATTATTCAGGCCGTGCAGGATTTGCAAAACAGGCAACAGGTGGATCTCTCAAAAGAGCTCCTCTCTCCATACACCGCTTTTCTTGCTCACAACCTCTGCCTGCTTCTCCCTGGTGATCTTTGCAATGCCTATTTTTGCAACTCGGGAACAGAAGCGGTGGAAGCCGCGATAAAACTTGCCGCCAGATGCTTTAAAGGCAAGCGTAACCTGTTTCTCTATGCGGAAAATGCCTTACACGGAAAAACCATTGGCGCGCTGTCAGTCACCGGTAACGCAAAACTTCGTGAATATTTTCCGACTCTTCCGGCGCAATCCATACCCTACGGAAACATCAATGTATTAAAAAGGGCACTGCAAAAAAACGGAGAAAAGGGAAAGCAAAAGGTGGCCGCAGTAATCCTTGAACCCATCCAGGGAGAGGCCGGGGTCATTTTGCCACCGGATGGATACCTGAAAAAAGTAAGGCAACTCTGTGACCAGTATGATGTTCTTCTTATCCTGGATGAAATTCAGACCGGAATGGGACGTACCGGAACCTTTCTTGCCTGCGAGCAAGAGGATGTTGTCCCGGATATTGTGGCCATGGCCAAATCTTTGGGTGGCGGGGTGGCCACCATCGGTGCCACCATTGCCACAGCAAAGGTCTTTTCAATGGCCTATGACAATCCCCACGACTGTCTGGTCCAAACCTCAACCTTTGGTGGCCGTGCCTCCGCCTGTGCTGCGGCAATGGCTGCCCTTGAAGTTCTGCAGGAAGAGGAGCTTCTTTCCAACAGCCAGGAAAGAGGGAAGCAACTCCTTGAGGGACTGGCGACACTCCAGCAAAAATATCCGGAATGGATACGCGCAGTACGGGGCAAAGGACTTATGGTTGGAATCGAATTTAATATTGATGTTATCGAAGAGGCCAAATACCTTCCTTTAAAAGTACCGGGATTAAAATCGGTCTTAAAGGAGCATCTACCTGGGATGGTGGCCGCGGCGCTCCTTAAACAGCATGGCATACTTGGCACCTTGATGCTGAATAATCGTGCTGTATTACGGGTTTACCCGCCTCTTATTATCAGCAAAGAGCAGATTGACTATTTTCTCCAGGCGTTGGACAATATCTTAGAACAGGGACCAAAGGAATTGGTAAAAAACAGGGTGAACCACGCTGTGGGTACCTCAGGCATGAAGTTTGTCGGTTCCTGGGCTTTATCCTTTCTTAAAAGATAGCTCTCTGATGCGCGCCACCTTCTTTTCCGCCTTTGTAAACATCATTTATCAGCGCCAAAAATTTGTGCTTCTTTTGCTCAGCCTTCTTATGGTCATTGCCGCCTATGGTGCCAGCAAGAGCCAGGTGGATAACTCCCTTGAGGTCTGGCAGACTAAGGATTCTCCCCAATGGCTTGCCTATCAGGACTTTCTTGCAAGAACAGATAGTGTTGATCCGCTGCTTATTTTTATCCCAAAACAACTGGACTGGAAGCTGCGAAAAAAAATAACTGCCAGCCTTATTGGTATTGAGGCCGTAGCTGGATGCCAGGTCAGCGTTGTGGAAACAGTACAAAATACAAGGGCCACTCTCTTTTCCCTGGTACCGACGGCGGAACCATCCCCTAAACAACTGGCAATCATCGTAGATAAGGTTAAAAACACTTTTCGCGCTGAGACTATACCGTCCTACGCCCTTGGTGGTGTCTGGTATATCACTGGTCAACTGGACGAACTCTCTTCTAAGGCAACCACCATTCTCTTTCCCGTTGTTCTGTTGGTGGTCACTGGTGTAAGCCTTCTTCTCTGTCGTTCTGCCACCCCACTTATCCTAAGCTGTGGTCTTATCCCTGCCTTTCTTTTGGTGGGTGTTATGGGATTGTACGGAGTAAAAATGAATATGGTCTTGCTGGCCCTCCCGCCGCTAACCCTTATTTTAGGTATGGCCCATGCCATCCATTTTTCCATAAAGAAGTGGCAACCGGAAGAGGATATAACCAGCCTCTTCGCACGGGTTGCGCCACCCTGCATGCTCTCTGCAATAACCACAGCCCTTGGTTTTCTATCACTGCTTTTTTCTTCCTACGCACCGGTTCAAGAGCTGGGGCTTTGGGGGGCAATCGGCACCTTTTTTTGCCTCAGCGTTAGCTTTTTGCTGATTCCCCTCTTTCTTAAACCCATCCAGTTGAACAAAAAGACACAATTGCCGGAAGGAATGGTCCAACTCCTCCTGCAAAAAAAAACGATCATATTTGTCTTCCTGTTGCTCAGCATTCTGGCCACCGGTGTTGGCATAAGCCGTCTACAAAAAGGCTCCCTTATCCTTGACTTTTTCACCGATAAGGCCACCATCCGGCAGGATTATACGAAGATTGAAACTGCCGGAATCGGTCTTACGCCCATTGAGGTCGATTTTCATAAGCAGCCAGCATCACCAAAAACCCTCACGCCACTTTTGCAACAGCTCATCACAACCCACCCGGAAATAACCCATTTCTTTCTTTTTCGCACAGGACAAACACCCCAAATAATTTCACTTGCGGCAAGGATCTTGGCCCCACCTCCCGTGGCTGCCCAGGAACCGGTTGAACGTATGACGATCCTTATTCAAACAGTCTCATCTGAAAAAACGCTCCACATCGCAGACACACTGGAAGAGTTTTTTACAAATCAACTGGGAGCAACAAATACTCCCTATATCACCGGATCCATTCCCCTGTATACCCGTGGTCAAAAAGAGTTGTTTTCCTCCATGCTTTCAAGTTTCACAGTTGCATTTCTTTCCATCTCGCTCCTTATCGTTTTGCTCTTTCGTTCTCTGAAGATGGGGTTTATCGCCATGGTCCCCAACCTCCTTCCCGTTGTTTTTGTACTGGCTATCATGGGTCTTGTCCATATTCCACTTTCCGTGGCCACCGTCACCGTGGCCTCCATTATCTTTGGAATCGTCATCGACGATACCATCCATATGCTCTATGGATACTTTAAACAACCAAAAACGCTCTCTGCCGGCAAACGATTGGGCCAAGTTTTTGAAGAAGTTGGCGCCCCAATTATCACCACAACCCTGGTCACCGGGACCGGCTTTTTGGCCTTTCTTAGCTCCCCCTTTATCCCTCTTGCCCACTTTGGCTTGTTGATAAGCCTTTCGTTGTGGATGGCGCTGCTCTGTGATCTGTTTATTCTCCCCCTTTTGCTACTCCAAGGTGAAATATATGCTTCAACACCCACTTGATCTACACTTTCACCCAAAGTATGGCTCAGCGTATTGGCTTGATGTACTCAAGCAAAAAGGGCTTACGCGCGCTGACTTTCAGAGTAATGATGACTTGCAGCTCCTGGGGCCAATGGATGTGGAGCAATTACGAAAACGACCCATTGTCGATTTTATCCCCCGCGCCCTGCATCAGCAGGTAGATACAATGATTCTTTCGGAAACCGGAGGCACAACAGGAGATCCATGTCGCCGAGTCTTCCTTCCAGATGAATTTCAAAGGGGTTTTGTGGAACCATGGCTTGATGCGGCCATTCGTTTTAATTTTCCAAAAGGGGGAAACTGGCTTTTTATCGGCCCCTCCGGTCCCCATATCATTGCTCAGGCAGCAAGGGCCTTTGCCAGATCCGTCGCCAGTCTTGAACCCTTTTCCATTGACTGCGATGTGCGTTGGATTAAACAGCAACAGGAAGGTTCCATGGGACGCCTTCTCTATATGGAACATCTTGTTGAACAGGCCTTAAACATTATTGGCCAACAACATATTTCCGTACTCTTCACCACGCCCCCTCTGCTTCTGGAACTGGCAGAGCGTATGCACAAAACGGATCGTGACAACATTACCGGTATTCATACCGGCGGTATGCATCAGGATGCAGCAACCAGTCAAAAGCTCCGTGAACTCTTCCCAAAAGCGGTGATCCTTCCAGGATATGGCAATAGCCTTTTTGGGGTAACATTTGAAAACAGACAGCAGGTGGGCTGTGAATCCACCTTTTTTGTCCACGATACGACATTGCAGCTCTCACTTATTCCTCTGCCAAAAGAAGCAGAGGCCCCCCCACAGCTTACCAAAACAGTGAAAGAGGGGGAACGGGGGAGAATCCTGTTCCACCGTTTTGACAGCTCTTTTCTTATTATTAATATGCTTGAGCGGGATAGTGCTGTTCGCTACGTGGTGGACGGACAAGAGAGTTTTGGTCAAATCGCCCCTATCACCTTCCAACAAAATAACATTAGGGGAATATATTGATATGGAAGGAGCACATTTTTGCCAAAAACTCACCATTCCCTGCACAGCAGGCAAACTGGAAGCAAGGCTGCATTATAGAGAAAAAAACAACAACAAACCTGGAGTGATCCTCTGTCCACCGCATCCGCTGCTGGCAGGGAATATGGACAATAACGTTATCACAACACTTGCAAACACATTAAGTCATCATTTTCCAGTGCTTTCTTTTAACTATCGAAGCGTTGGCAAGAGCTTTTCTTTGCGACCTGAGCTTCCCCTCTTTGAATATTGGAACACATTGGACGAAACCGGCGATTTTTCTGAAATCATTTATGATACCAAAGAATTGATAACATGGAGCAAACGACTGTTTAGTACACTCCACCTTGTTGGCTACTCTTTTGGCTCCTTTATTGGGCTTTTGGCCATGCCCGCAGATACCGTAACCTACACCGCCATAGCCCCGCCCCTTGCCGAACATCCTTTCGACCACTTACAAAACATCACCTGTAAGTCACTTATTATCATAGCCAAGCAAGACTCTCTGCTCTCACATGACACGACCACTTTTGCATCCAATACCCAAATCCACACAATGGAGGAATGCGACCATTTTTTCCTGAACAAAGAAAAAGAAGTTGCAAGCATTGTCGAATCCTTCCTCCTCTTCCCCATGGAGGATTAGCAGCTCCGATTGATACATCTGCTTCCCCTTCTGATATGAACACAATACGCTATATTACAGGCAGTACGAACTGTTCGACAATTTCGTCGACCATTGCAACGATTGTCGAGCAGGCACACGGGAATCGCTTGTCGACAACTCTGTAAATCCCTATTGGTCATAGAAACTCTTTTAGAGAGGATCTGGCACGCTTCTGGCATAGTCAAAGAAAAACGTATGGCAAACAGTTTTCTTATTTAAGCACCGAGCGTTTTCTCGGCATAAGGAGAGTATCCATGAATATTCGAAAAATTACTTCAATGACCATGCTTCTATCGTTTGTATTTTGTATTCTCACCAGTATCATCCTCTATATTGTCCCCCATGGCCGGGTTGCCTACTGGGCGGATTGGCATCTATGGGGAATGACCAAAACCCAGTGGGGTAACCTGCACGTCACCCTTGGTCTGCTCTTTCTTCTGGCGGGATTTCTGCACCTCTTTTATAACTGGAAAGTGATAACGGCCTATATGAAAAACAAGAGTAGAGAACTCAAGGTCTTTACTCCAAGTTTTAACGTGGCCTTGGTCCTTTGTCTGGCCGTTGGCTTTACCACCTATTTTGAAGTCCCTCCGGTGTATTCTGTCATCAGTTTTGGCGAATCAATCAAAGATGCGGGTGCTGAAAAATATGGTGAACCGCCATACGGACACGCAGAGCTTTCCTCATTAAAAGGATTCTGCAGCAAAATGGACATTGACCTGGACAAGGCCCAGGAAGCACTGGCAAAGGCAGCAATCGTATACGAAAACGAACAACAGTCCATCATTGATATTGCCTCAGCAAACGAAATGACCCCCAAAGCGCTCTATGAGTTGATACGTCCGGCCGCCCCTGAGCAAACAGGCCCCATCGCCTTTCCAAGCGAACCATACCCAGGATTTGGACGAGAACTCCTTGGGGATATCTGCACAAAATTTTCGTTAGATACGGAGGCTGTATTGCAGGGGCTTGCCAAGCAAAACATCCAGGCCGATGCGACAAAAAGCATTAAGGATATTGCCGCTGCCCAGGATATGGACCCCCATGCCTTTTTTGCAATTTTGCACAACGTTGTGACGCAATTATAACTCAGCTTTATATTGCCGAGTAGATAGTAGTGAAGAATATAAAAAGCATCTATTTCATATTGTTTTTGCTCTTATGGCCCTCTTCTGCCATCTGCCAAGAATTTTTGATGGCAACGGTGGAAGGGGTATCCCATGAGCAACTTGAGTTAGAAGTGACTCCTGCCGGCAATCCGGACAAACTGCTTATTGTCCGGATTGCCGAGGATAACAATCTCCCTCATACTAATCAGCAAACCATTTTCCCCAGATGTGTCACCAAAGGAGAAACGGTTCGCATCTGGGGAACTTATATTGCGGCAACCACGCCATTCTTTCTCGCATCTGATATACGAGGCTGTAAACATGGCGGATGCTCAGACCCCACAGGGGTTCGTTCCCGTTTGCACAAAATGAGAAAACATCGATGCACAGATAGTGAACATAAAGCTAAGAAGAACGATCAACACAATAGCAATGCTCAGACATCTGGAAAAAATGGGAACAACACGCTATGACCCACTCCCCACCCTGGAAAACGAACCTTTTTATCTTTATTGCGTTGATATCGGTTATTGGCAGTTACTTTTACCACCAAACCACCCTGGCCAATCGTGAGTTCCAAAAACATTCCCAGGAACATTCTGAGATTTTGGCCACCGTTGTTGGGCTCAATATTCACAATGCCCTCCTGGCCCGAAAGGGGCTTGAAACAATCATTGCCGATTCTTTAGCCAACAGTGGCCGCTTCCTTGCCTCCCTCAATCAACTGGAACCCTTCTCCAGCGAAGAACTAAGCGCTTTTGCTAAACAATCCGGGTTTACCGGCGTAAAGATAATAAGTGCAACAAATGTGGTGAGTGGCCCGGATAACTGGCTGCCAGAACTGCACTGTGGAAAGCCGGGCAGTCTCAACTACCTTGCAGAAGAACAACTCTATCTCTACACCCACAGTGAGGGAGCAGAAAACGATCCTACAACCTGTATAATCATTGCCAAACCCGCAAAGAATATCGATAAAACCTTAAGCGAAATATCCGTTCGGGAACTGCTTGAATCCTTAAACAATCTACATGAAATCGACAATATACGCCTGCAAAAAAAAGATGACTCCTCTATCCCACAGGCCAAAAAAGACACCACCGAAATCCGTCTTCCCATGGAAGACGATAGGCAACTTGTGGTCACATTAAAAACAACCAGGCTGGGGAAGCGACGTGCCCGGATGCAGAAAGAGTTTATTATTTTCATCCTCTTTCTTATTGTACTCGGTGGACTTTCTTCCTGGTGGCTCTACCGAATACAACAGCAAAGTTTACAAAAAACAAGGGAATTTGAACAGAAAATGGCGCGCCAGCATGAAGACGCCGCCCTTGGGAGAGCAACTGCCACCATCACCCATGAACTGCGAAACCCGTTAAATGTTATCGGCATGGGACTTCAATTATTGGAAATCGAAAGTAATAGTCTGAAAAATGAGCAAAAAGAGATGTTACACTCCATGTTGGAATCTGTACAACGCTCAAACACAATTATCAGCAAATTAAAACAGTATGGAGATACATTCACCGTATCTCCCGCCCCTGTGGTTTTGCAAACGTTGTTAGAGGGAATATTGAAACTCTATCAAGTGCAATGTCAACAACAACACATTGTAACAGAATTCATCGTAAAGCAGGAAACCACTCTCCATGGAGACAGGCTGCTCCTCTCACAACTTTTTGAAAATATGATCAAAAATAGCATAGAAGCACAACCCAACGGCGGATCATTGACCATAAACTGCCGAACAACAGCCAAGCAATGCGTCATTGAAATCAGCAACGGAGGCTTTACACTCCAGGAGGAAGAAAGTAAGCTTCTTTTGCAACCTTATTTTACCTCAAAGTCCAGGGGAACTGGACTTGGCCTGGTCATTGGTAATAAAATTATTCAGGCCCATGGTGGAAAACTTGATTATACAATCGATTTTCCAAAACAACAGATTCACTTTTTTATAACACTTCCCCTCTACAAGGAGTAACCCCTTTATCCATGCTTATTCTGATTGTTGACGACGAAAAAATGCAACGAGACATGTTGCAAACATTTCTCGAAAAACAAGGATTTAAAGTGATTACCGCCTCTGGCGGTAAAGAGGCTTTGCATATTTTTGCCACCACACCCGTGCAGCTTGTGCTCATTGATCATCGTATGGAAGATATGAATGGCGATGAACTACTGCAAGAGATGCGAAAACGTTCGCCACTGGTGCGGGCAATAATGATCACCGCCTACGGCAACGTTGAGACCGCCGTCAAAGTTATGCAGCTCGGGGCAGATGATTTTTTGGAAAAACCGGTTGATTTAAAGGAATTACTCTTAAAAATCCAACACATTGCAGAGCAGCTCACCACAATAGAAGAGTCGGCCACTGTCTCCACTTCCATGGATAGCGAGGAACTTCCCCTGCAACTCATTGCCACCAGTCCCAAAATGGTGGAACTTCTCTCCCTTATTCACCGGATCGCACCTACACAGTGGGCGGCCCTGATTCGTGGTGAAACCGGCACGGGTAAGGAACTCATGGCAAGGCTTATTCACCTTATCGGGCCTCGAAAAAAAGGCCCTTTTGTTGAAGTAAACTGTGCGGCAATCCCTGAAAACCTCTTTGAATCAGAGCTTTTCGGCCATGAAAAAGGTTCATTTACCGGAGCGATGGCAAAACGACGTGGACGTTTTGAACTCGCCTCCGGAGGTACCATCTTTTTAGATGAAGTGGGTGAACTTCCCCTCCATTTACAGGCAAAACTGTTGCGGACCTTACAGGAACAAAAAATCAGCCCCGTTGGCAGTGAAGCTGATATTCCCATTGATACTCGGGTGCTTACCGCAACGAACAAAGATTTAAAAAAGATGGTCGCAGACGGTGATTTCCGTGAAGATCTCTTCTTTCGTCTTAATGTCCTCGAACTGGTCGTCCCCCCCTTACGAGAGAGAAGAGAAGATATACCGGAACTTATCCAGTTTTTCCTGAAAAAATACGCCACCGCCCCCATCACCCTTGAAAGTGACGCCCTTGCCCAACTCGTTAAATATCAATTCCCCGGCAACGTACGTGAACTGGAACATCTGATCCAGCGACTGATCACCTTTGCACGGTCAAAAACCATTGCTCTAAAAGATTTACCTGCCGAGATCTGTAGTGAACAACCCAAAAGCGGTCTTTTAGGTGAGCGCCTGGCGGCAGTGGAAAAAGAGATGATCCTTGAGGCTCTTGAAAGACACAACGGAGTACAGACAAAAGCAGCAGCTGAACTTGGTATCAGCGAACGGGTATTACGCTATAAAATAAATAAGGCAAAACTGAAATAATCTTGTATCTCCACCACACCATGGCTATCGTCCAAACAGCGCCATATCATTAGATAGTCATTTGTATTCACTATACAAAAACCTCCTCCCCCTCCCCCGAAAATACCCCATAAGGGGTATTTATTTCTAGCAAAAAAAGAGTAGGGTGTCGCGTAACGATATGTAAGGAATCGTTTCACCATCTTTTCACATTGGGATAAGCTGCCATATGACAGCATCCTCGCAACGTTTTTGCTAACACGTACAATCCACTAAACGGAGAAAAAAAATGAACGAAGATGAAAAAACCTCTGTCACGGACAAGGGTAGACGAAAGGCGATAAAGGCCTTGGTTGGAGGAGTAAGCGCCATAACCGCATACCATGCTTTTCCAACAAAGTGGGGAACTCCCATCGTTGAGCAGATTTTTTTACCGGCCCATGCTGCCACCAGTGGGGTAATAGAGACCCCAGACACACCACCTGCACCGCCAGAACCAGAAGAATCAGGAGGCGGAGGCAGTAGCTGTTGCGGCAATTCAGGTTCATTCACCGTGGGTGGTGGATTTAACGGTGGTGACACAATCACCGTAAATTATACCACATGCAGTGGAGCAAGCACTGTCGTGCACATAGTAGGCAATGCAACGCCCGTTTCCTTACCCAATGTTGATATTACACAATCAGTAACTGTAACAAGCTCAAATAACATAAGTGGCATTAGCAATCAAAACAACATTTCTCTTACAAACCAAGGGGGTAACACTTATTCTGGTACAGTTAGTTCCTGCGGCAATTTTTCTTTTCAGGTTGACGGCGTGAATTAACACCTTCGTGCAATTGTGTACCACAAGACAGGAGAAGAACGGTTTTGTTTTTTCTCCTGTCTTGTGACAAACACGTTTTATCAGTACGGTAAACAACACGCTTACAATGAACAGTACGCTTACAATAGACGACACATTGGTACCTGTTATTAATCAGGACTACATGGTGGAAAATTTTGAAGGGGAAGTCCTTCTCTACTCCGAAAAAAAAACGCAGGGTGTATATCTCAATGAAACTGCCCATACAATCTGGCAATTGTGCCACGAGCAGAAGAGCATTAAAGATATAATCCGTACCCTTATCATGCATTATCCGGATCAGCAGGAACAGATCAAAAAAGATGTGTATGCCGCCGTTGAAACCTTTTTGGATAAGGGCGTCATTAGCTGTGATACAACAGATCAGTAGCAAAGAATACCAGATCGGATTTGGCAAACAAAATTTCATCCTCTATTGCAACAATGACGATGCCAGCCGCCTGGTAGAATTTCTTTTCCTGGATTTTCCCGGTACAGTTTCCACCACAGAACCCGTTTATCTAGACGTCATCGCTTCAGGTCCCAAACCAATTTTTTCGTTATTCCACGGGGAAAAACGACTCTATTTTGGCACTTCACGCTACGCCTGGGCCTACGCACTTATTAACGAAGTAATCTTTCATTGCATCAATTCCCACAAGAGTGATCACGTTCTCCATGCGGGGGCTGTATGTTGCAAGAAAAAGTGCATCCTCCTTCCAGGAAAAAGTGGCAGCGGCAAAAGTACGCTGACCAGTTGGTTTGTTGCCAACGGATATGGCTATCTTAGTGATGAGCTTGTCTACCTGGGCCGTGACGGGCATGTGCAGGGCATGGCGCGACCCATCAGCCTAAAGGTTGGCCCTTCCCATACTTCTTGGCTACTCACGCAAAAAGAGCTGAAACAAGTAGTCCGAGATGAGGGGGGAGCAATGATTCCCCATCGCCTGTTCAATCCCGATTACAGGCAACAGCAACCCAAGCTTACAGATATTATATACCTTCAATATGCCCCGGAAGAAGAAGCAAGCCTTACAGAAATTTCTCCTGCCAAGAGTAGTTTTACCCTTCTCCAGTCCCATGTTAATGCCAGAAATTTACCAGGCCATGGCGTATCGGAACTTGCAGCACTTGTAAAAACATGTCGTTCCTTCACCCTTAGCTACAGTAGTTTTGAAG
>JBNKKR010000025.1:27677-54408 GCA_050291935.1 Desulfocapsaceae bacterium
CACTATTTAGCTCCCAAACGGATCTGTTTTGAAGCGATATCCTCTTCTTGAACTCTGCGCTAGAATAGAGGGACATAAAGAGCACTATCACCTTCTAAAAAAACAGTGTAGTGCCGTTAATGATTGGCATGCTCTTCTTAAGCAGGCAGAACGCGAAGGAATGACGCCCCTGCTTTACAAACATCTAAGAGATGCTAACGCGCAGGTTCCAAGGGAGATCTTGCGTAGTCTGGCACTACTCTTCCGGCATCATCAAAATAGTGCCATTGTCAGACTACGCGTTATTGAAGATATTCTTTCCATACTCCAAAACGCAGCAATCCCGGTCATTTTGATCAAGGGAATTGCCCTCTGTAAGACACTCTATCCAGATCCGGCTTTACGCCCCATGCGTGATATCGATATTTTGGTGGCAGAAGATGATGCAGAAAAGGCCCAACAACTACTCCTGGAATCCGGTTTTACACTTTCGGGAAGTGAGGTCCCAGATGGCCACTATCATCTTCCTCCAATTGAGTGCAAGGCGGATGATATCACCATCTGTATAGAAATACACAGGGGGCTCTATCCAGACTTTACACCCCACTATCCTGGAGTGGATTTTGCCAAATTACTAGAAACTTCCAGAACGATACGCATTGGCAAAACAACAGCCCAAATTTTCAATCACGAAGAGATGCTACACTATCTCTACCAGCACGGCCTGCGGGCCCCAATCACCTACGAACCCTACAAATTAATCACCATTGCCGACCTGATAGCTTATGTGGAAAAATATGGAAGTGAAATCAACTGGCACCACTTAGAGAAAAGGTACCCAAAAGTACTTATCGCCATCTCCATGCTCTCCCATGTCACTCCATGGGACCAAGAAAAGATACCACAACAAGTTGTAAAGACAAGTCCAGCAAAACGAAAACTCTCTCCCACACCATTCACAGGATGGCCACAACAGCCATTATCAACACTACGACGCTCAACATCCCTCTGGAAGATCTGCCAAAACACCTTCCTCCCTTCCAGGTGGTGGGTCAATATATATTATGGAAAAAGCAGTGTACTTGGCTACCTCAAAGCCCTTGTCACAGAACACTATAAACAACTCTATCAAATAGCAAAACTGTATAAAGCGTTGTGACAACCCCGTTATTTCAATAGCACCAAGGACTCCATCAAAAACCTACACAAACCACTTGTTCATGGCCTGAACTTATCACCTTGGCCTTGTCCTGGATTACCCTCTGCTGCATTGCCCGAACCACCAGCCGTGAGTTCCTCAACCGTGGCTATCGGTTGCAGTAACGGGGCAGAATATTTCTGTTTTTCATTTTTACCCATTTGACCACTATGTTTAGCTTCCTTCTTTTCCATGACCGTCCCCTATTCCATCTGTCTGCTAAGCCAACGAATAAGATAAAAAGCTGCGAGCAACCGCTCCTCATCTTTCTCCGTGGCAACTCCACCCGAATAGCGGGTAACACTCTTCAATAGTTTAGCCATATTCAGCCAATTTGCAAAATAATTCGGAGCCCCTTGAATGCTTGCTTCCACCTGGGAAAAATTGGTTGCCAGCCATCTGCTGGCAAAACTCCATCCCAGGTGTTCAAATCCTTTTCTCCAACACACCTTATGGGGAAGAAAACGTTCCGAGACTTTTCGTAGCAGATATTTACTCCAGCCATCCCGTACTTTCTGATTCAAGGGCACACCGGCAAAAAATTCCACAACCCTTTTATCCAGCAATGGGTGCCGAGGCTCAACCCCACATAAAGATGCCACTCGCTGGTAACGCTCCACAGCCAGGGTAAGATTTGGATGCATAACACTTTGTATATAACGCTCCCGCAGAGAAATTCCTTTACCCCACATAGCTGTTGTCTTCCACTTTTGTAATTTCTGCAACCTTGCTTGTAAATCAACACGTCTTGAAAAATCCTTATCAATATATGTTGTTTCATACAGGTGCTCTAACTCTTTAGATCCAATAAACCAATTTTTAAACCGTCGCAGCGCTGTTGGCACAAATGGGATCAGACAATTTTTATAAAGAATATGTGTTATAGAACATCCGTTTGGATAATAATTCTCACGCTGCATGCGTACGGCGGAAAAGGCTCGTCGCAACTCCCCTCTTCTTAGCAGAAAAGCCGGATAGGATGGTGAAAGCGAGGTAACAATATCCCCATCTACACCATCAAGCACCACGTCATACCCATTTCTTTTAGCCAACAGGTAGAGGGCAATAATCATAACCATTCCATCAAAAGGTTCTTGTAAGCTGCTGAGCACCCGATCTATCTCTCCACTAAAAGATACACTTTCTTCCGCCGACAGCATAAAAGTACGCAAGCCCCCCTGTTGCAGAACCATTTGTATATGTTGTGTTTCCCGGCACTGCGTAGTGTCTGAAGATACTGCCGAAAATACCGGGAACAGATCCTTCTTTTCAGAATGGTACATTTGCCTCGCCACGCCAACAATTGATGAAGAATCGATTCCACCACTGAGCATGGATGCAACATTATCCCCTACCATCCGTTTACTAATAGCGTCACGGTAAATTTCCAAAAAGTACTCTTCATATTCCTTATTGGACGTGAGTCGCAGAGTACGCGTCGGATCCAGTTGCCAGTACTGCTTTTTGCAAACCGACTTTTGAGAAACAGTAAGGATATGTGCCGGCGGCAACCTATATATTTCTTTATAAAACGTGGAAACAAAATCAATGCTCTCCAGTTGGGAGACAAGAAAATCAGCTACCCGGCCTTCATTCATCCGGCTTGGAACAAAGGGAAGTACACGAAGGGCATCAATTTCTGAAGCAAATGCAAAAACCCGGTCAGTTAGATAGTAATAAAAAGGTTTTATTCCCAAATGGTCCCGACCACAAAAGACAGTTTGAGAAGCTGCGTCCCAAATGGCAAAAGTAAAATCACCCATAAGATAGTCGACACAACTCTCACCCCATTTCTCATAGACGGCAAGCACCAAACAACTATCAGATATTACGTTACGGACAGAAATCCCAAGCTGCGAGAGCAATTCGTCCCGGTTATCTAAGCGAAGATCAGCACAAATGGAACGTTTCTCATTACTGCACAAACAGGTCTGGTTTTCCTGCTGTATGGGGGAGTTTTGCTGCGATATATGTCCAAAACCAATGGAGCCATCCACAAAAAAATGTTCTCTCTCATTTTCGCAACGATGCGTGGCATCTGCCATCAAAAAAAGGGAGTGCTTCTCAACAGAGCGATGCTCACGAAAAAAAACACCAAATATTTTACCCACTACCGTTTTACTCCTTGGGGAAAATTATTACTCACTTCTCCCTGACGTTCTTGCTGCAATATCTCACATACTGCGCTCATAATAGCCGGTAATGTTGAATACTCTGGCGCATATCGTAAACGATATATGGCAAAATCAGCTTTGGCAATCCTGGAAACATTTGCAAAACATGCAGCACGCTGCCCATTTTTTGTACTATCTAAAACAAATAGCTGTTTGAAAATCTTTACCATTCTATCAACTCCAGCTATTGGTGAAATTGCAATAGGATTTTTTTGTTGACTCTTCTTCTCTACTTTTTCCAGGAAAAAAAGGGCGTCAATCTTCCTCTTTGCAGATGCAATGGGTGTTGTTTCACCATCCATAATAATTCGTCTTTTCTTTGAATAATGGGTCACTGTTGTAGATGTTGTATTGCTATCAAATAGTCTTGCTGCAGAATCAACTTCTAAGCGTACACCGTGATAATTGGCAACTCCTAAAACAGTGCTCCCTTCCATCTCAAGCACCAGACAGTCGTCGCTCAAAAGCTGTGCGCCATGGGTATGCATATACGCGGCAATGGTGGATTTTCCTTGACCACTTTCACCAGAAAATACGACACTTTTTCCATCTGCAAAGGTAACGGCAGCACCATGGAGAACCAGGCGACCGAGTTGCCCTAAAATCCTTGGCACCACCTGATCAAGGAGCAGATGACGGATGGTCTTTCGGGGTACACCCCGGGCAGGATAACATTGTATCCGCTGCATTTTCATTGATATGAGAAAATCAGCGACTTCCGGAAAATGAAGCAGGTACATCGACCCTCTTTTGCCGGATGAAAGGATCAATATATCTTGTTTTGTGTACCAATGTTGAAGCCATTTGGTATGTAAAGATTTTGCTAACGGATATTCCACAAGCTGAAACACCATTGAGGCCACCTCACCGTCAATAGTCGGGAGTTCCGGCAGTGGAATATTGGAGCCAAGGCAAATATCGAAAATTCCGTACATAATCCAGATAACTATTAAGCACTGTAAATAGAAAGATTTCAGCCCGCATTGCGCACAAAGTAAATACGGTTAACACTTGCCCCATCTACTGACAATCAGTGTACACTTGGGGGAAAAACAATTCATTTGAAATCGCATAAAAAAAATTATCTGTAAGTAACCAACACTTCACTTTTGAAAATGATTACGTATTTTTTAACCAATTAGTAACCAAACCCTAATGAAGTAATTGTAGGTATCGGGCTGAAGGTTTTTTATGTATGCTATAAGAGCATAGATTTTGTTAGAGCAGGCAAACTGTTCGGCTCAGCCTTATACCCATTATTATTTGAGGAGCTTCCATGAAACATTTGTCTTTTTCACTACTCTTGACTGCTGTTCTTTTCTACCCAGCTTCTTCACTACTGGCAGGAACCCCACCTGGTGGGGTAGAGTTCTCTTCTCCCCTTGATCTGCTCACTTTACAAAACGGTAAATCCCTCCTGCTGGATGTGGGTATTGGCTCAGGTGCCTGCAGACTCGCCTCGGAAGCAGACGGCGTTTTTTATACCATCACCGATCGTGGCCCCAATATTAAAACCAAAGACAGTTTGAAACTTTTGGGAGTAGACGCGAGCGATAAAAAAGGGAAAATATTTCCCACTCCCAATTTTGCCCCTTCCATTTTTCAACTGCACTTTAAGGACGGTCAACTCTCTGTTCTTAGTAAGATTCAAATTAAGACTCGCTCCGGAATCCCGGTAAGTGGGATCTCCAATGCGGACACAGAAGCGGTCTGGGATATCAACAACAAGGCAATCAGTTATGATCCCAATGGATTAGATCCCGAAGGCATTGCAAAACTGCAAGACGGCAGCTTTTGGGTCGGTGAGGAATATGGCCCTTCTATCCTTCATATCGCAAGTGATGGACGTATCCTCCAGCGCTGGGTACCAAAAGGGGTAAAAAGCAGTTTGAACGGTGCGGACTATGAGGTAGTGGAAAAACTTCCTGCCATTTTACGAAAACGTCCTTTAAATCGTGGAATTGAATCAATTACGGTATCACCGGATGAAAAATATCTCTATTTCGCATTGCAAAGTCCGCTGGCGAATCCAAATAAAGGGGCCTATAAAAAATCAAGAAATGTACGGATTTTTAAAATTGATAGAATTGCCGGTACAATCATTGGCGAGTTTGTCTACACAATCGATACTCCGAAGAGTTTTCTTGGTGACAACAAAACGAAAAAACGTGCCCAACATGATATAAAGGTTTCAGAACTTACCGCCGTCGGCCAGGATAAGCTGGTTGTACTGGAGCGAATCTCAAAAACCACAAAGTTTTACCTCGTGGATCTTAGCGGAGCGCAAAATATCCTCGGTTCCCCGTGGGATAGCATAACAACTTCGCCAACCTTAGAACAGACAACAGACATCACACTACAGCCCTTATCCAAGAAGCTTTTGTTAAATAGTGATGATCGCGGTGGAATAATGAAAAAGATTGAAGGCCTTGCCTGGATGGGTGGTAATCAGTGGATTATGGTCAATGATAATGACTTTGGGATAGGCGGTGATCCAACTTTTATTGTGCCGGTGGAAATGGCCGTTGAATAAATTCTCAAGGCTCCTGTAAGACTTTTTATACTTTGTTCCACTACTTTACAAGAACAGCAGCACATACAGGGTAGCCATGGTGATCTGCATCAGTGCAAAAGGTATCGCGGTCTTAACAAAAGCAACAAAGGAAAGGTGCAAATGGTACTTGTGAATAATGGTGGTGGCAACCAGAGTGGAAGCGCTGCCAATTGGGGTAATATTTCCCCCTAAGTTTGCACCAAACACCACTGACCACCACAATGAGGATTGCTCGGGAATGTGCAGGTTGGAGAGTATTTTGGCCAGCATGGCCGCAAGCGGTATATTATCCGTTACCGAGCTGAAGAGAGATGAAGAGAGTAAAAGTGCGCCAGTGCCAAAACTACTGCTGCCATCACCGATCAACCAGCTCACTCCCTTACCGATCAATGCCAGAACCTGGGCATGTTCCATCACATTAATGACTATAAATAACGACATAAAAAACAGGATCAGGTCCCAGTCAATGGCCTGGTAAAATGCATTAACATCATGCTTGAATCGAATCAAAACAATAAATGCAAAGGCCATCGCCACAAAGCCCATACCCAGATCCTGGATCACCGGAGTGATTGAGGTGGTGGCAATAGCCAGGATAAATGCGACTAATATAATGGCCGAAAACCAGAAGAATTGCCGGCTGTGGATACCATCATTTTCATCGAAGCTTTTGATGAGTTCTGCGGCGCTGCGGCGTTCGCCCTCTGCTTTTAACGGAAGTATCATAAAAAGCTTTGCCCCCAGCAGCAACGTGGCAATGGTGGTTACCAGCACATAGGGACTGGCCTTGAGGAAGAAGCTTACAAAGCTGATGTTCGCCGCGTTCCCAACAATGATATTGGGTACAGAGCTAATCAGGGTGAGCAAGCCGCCAATATTGGTTAGCAAACCTTCGATAAGCAAGAAACCCAGCAAGTAATTACTGCGCCCCAGTTTATTCAATGAGACTCCGGTCAGCGAGCCGACGATAATCATCGCAGTAACATTGTTTAACACGGCAGAGAACAATACCGTCATCAAACCATAGTACCACAATAACTTGACCGGATCACCGGCAGATGCCTTGGTCAGTTTGATCGCTATCCAGCTAAAAAGACCGGAACGTGAGGTTACATCAACAAACAGGCTGGAACCGATGATGATGGCGATAACCTCCCAGTCCACCGCTTCAATATAGACCGGAAGGTGGAGCTTTACATTGCCGGGCAAAGTAACATCGCCAAACGGAATAAAGCCAAGTATCGATGCCAGGAGCAAGGTACCAACGGCAAACACACCGACAATGATGGATTTTTTGGCATGTAACTTCTCCTCCATCGCAAGCGAAACTATCATGGTCGCAAGCAGGAAGGCGAATAAATAAGTGACTGCCGCAGAAAAAGGATGGTGTATGCTTTCCATGGTCTTTCTCTTACAGTAACAGCAAAGGAATTTGGCGTATTTCAACCGCCAGCGGATAAGCCACACTGCGCATGGCATGCTGGCGTTCGTCTTTGGCGCTCAGTACCAGCAGATCAAGCTTTCGGGATTCGATCTGGTGACGGTACTCTGCAACCAACTGGCTAAAGAGCACCAGAGAGCTGATTTGCATCTGCGGGTAATATGGTTGTAATATTTGTGCGCAGGAATTGAAATACTCCTCAGGTTCCTTGAGTAACTGCTTTCCCAGGCGCTCACGTGCAACAGCGGTATCAATGACGTCGATTCGGGAAATAGCTTCCATATAGCGCTCGAAAATTCGTTCATCTTCGATATGAGTCAGGTAGAGACTTCCATCAGGTTTGGTGAATGCAGCAGCATAGTTGATTAAACGATCATTTATTGCATGCAGATCAGTAACCACCATAACATCACTGGTATCCTGCATTGCGTGACCGGCCTGGTAGCCTGCCTCGGGATGCGGTAATACCATTATCGGGATATCGGTTTTCTGCAGCATCACGTCCAGATGTTCACCCAATGAATGCGGGTAACGCCAAGCCTTGCTATGCAGGTTCCGATAGGTACAGATCAGATCCGGACTAAACTGCCCTATTAATTCCAGCAGATCACTGGTGGAATCAAACTCATCACCAGTAATAAGCAAAAAATGACAATCCGCTGCTATGGCATGCTGCTGCAGAAACGTTTTAACGTTTGGCTGGAATCTTCGTGCAGCTTCGCTATCAAGATCGGTAACCAGCAATACAGTGCGGATTTCGATCTGACGATACTGGAACAACTCTTTAACTGCTGAACGGAATACACTTTCAAACTGGTCTATCTGTGACAATGCATTACTCCCTGATAAGGTTATAATTGCAGATTATCCTGTTTGCCCCTCACACGTCCCACTGCTACTCTAAAAAACACCATAGGACACTCCTGAACAAACAGCAACATCAAAAACAACACTAGCTAACAATCAAGAATTTATCTAATTTTTCATTTATCATCAAACTATTGCGGTACCCATGGCAACACATAATGATACCCTTTGGCAACAAAATATCTTGAGAATACCCCAAAAGAGCGCTAATAGTACGTCCTGATTATACTTTTCATCTACACCCACAAGGTTCTTGAGACGTTTATTTTGACAAACACCACACTTGACAAAACAACATGCTGGTTCCTGCTTCTTGTTAGCGCTCTGGTCTGTACAGCTTACTACCTTTATTTTGTAAATCGGGCCTCTGTTGATGTGGAAATTGAGGTCGAAAAAAGGACCCATTTTAAAATATACTGGGCTGGGGAACACGATGGGTTTTCAGAAAAAAAATGCTCAGATATCCTAATATATCCAAACAAAAAGAAGTACCACTTTTATCTTACAAATCTCTCAACCGCAAAAAAACTTCGTATAGATCCGCATCAATATAAAGGAAAAAGTACCATAGCATCCATTACCTTCCAGCAAAGAGGGCTCAAAGAGATTAGCCTTGCCAGCAATGAAGCTTTCACCAGCTTAAGCCCTATCAACCAGATTGCCAACTATTCCATTGCCCATAACAAGATAGAGATTGTTTCCACAGGAAAGGATCCATCTTTGCAATATATTCCCCGTACAGAAAAAGTAGCCTTTGGCTGGCCGGCAGAATTGTTGAGGCTGGCCATTCTCTTTAGCGTAACATTTTTTGGTGGCCTATTAGCAGCACCGCTTTTGAGCAACTATCGCTTTGTACCTCTATTGTTAACTGTAGCTGTTGTTCTGGCAGCGGTAATAGCCGGGCTGACGGTTCCTGGATCGCATCCAGACGAAATTGTACATTTAAAAGCGACCCAATATTATCAGGATCACTGGCTACCACCAAAAGTTGATGATGAGCAAATCCGTGACACCTATAGCCGTTATGGTTTTTCAAGGCTCAACAACCATGAGATATATTATCTTTTTGCCGGCAAATTTACTACCCTTCTATCCCCACTCCATATCAAAGACTATATCACGGTAAGATTTTTGAACGTCTTGCTGCTGACTACCATACTGCTTATTTCCATACGATTTTCTTCTGCAAGGCTGGTGGCCATTCCCCTTTTGCTCTCACCACAGATTTGGTACGTCTTTAGCTATTGCAACTCCGATGCGTTTGCTCTATTTATGGTCTTTCTTGCTGGTTGGCAGGTGATTGGCACCAATACAGCTTTTAAAAATTTTATATCCGGTGTAAGCAAGCCCAAGGGACTTTTTTACACACTATTTTTCGGCATTTTTCTTGGTTTACTCCTGCTTTTGAAAAAGGATTTTTACTTTTTTCTCCTTTTTCTTGCAGGGTATATGTTGCTCTCCTGCTGGCAGAAACGAAAAGAAGTTCCTCTCAAACGAGGCCTGACAAGGCTCGTTGCAGTCTGTCTCGTTGGCTGTTGTATTTTTGCACTGCGATTGGGTGCCGACTATCAAGTAAACGGGCTTGACCGAGACGAAAAGATAGCAGCCATGCGAATAGCCACCACCGAGCCCCTATTTAACCCAACAACTCCACTGAACAAACAATTTGCCTATTTGCGCATGAAAGACAGGGGGGTGAGCTATAAGACAATCCTTCACAAACATCGCTGGGCTGAAAAATCATTTAGAAGTGCTTTTGGGGTGTATGGTTATACATCGGTTGCGGCATCCTTTGTTTTTTACGATCTCATCAGGATATCATTATTAGGCCTGTTACTCTCTTTCTCAATGTCTCTTTTATTACAAGGTGATTGGAATATCAGACTTCTTTATCTCTGGACTATTTTTTTGGCCACTGCCCTTATTGGAGCTTCATTTTATCATGCCTGGAGTGCTGATTTTCAGGCCCAGGGAAGATATCTATTCCCCATATTTTCCATGCTGGGAGTTACTGCTGCTGCTGCCAGACATATTCTTCCCAAAAGAATTTTAGCAAGCCTGGTGTTGCTCCTCTTTACCCAATCCTGCTACTCATTTATTTTTGTTGGATTGCAAGGATTGCCGAAATGATAGTTAAAGTGTTCCATATGCCGGTCGACATACTTGACGATGAAGCTTGTTGGGTAAAGTTTGCAAGCAAAATCAAGAAAGGTAATCTTCGACGGCAAGTATTCCAGCAGGAATTCGCATGGGTAGTGACGGGTTGGAGGGATTTTGGCAGCAAAAGATGCGAGATGAGGGCAATTAACAAGGAAAGGAGAGATCCATTTTAGACATTTCCTATACTTTTGATCAATTCATTTGCAATATTGGAACCTTCAATCCGCATGACACTCTCTTGCGCCTTCCCGTAGCTCAATAGGTTGATGCTGCCGTACCAGACGATTTTTTGATCCATGATTGCAAATTTCTGATGAATATTCGATTTATAGATGATTTTTATCCCACTTTTGGTCAAGAGATCCAAAGCTTTTTGTAAAACAGGGTGATCCTTTTCGGGAAAATCCTCTTTCGGACGGGTCACGACGGAGATGGGGATGTTTTTCTCGATCGCAGTTATTAAATGTTGTATCATTTTCTGCGTCCGTTTTTGCCTTGCAAATGGGCTCACGATGATGATTTCTTTTTTAGTTGTAACAATATCTTGACTAAAAACAGGCAGAAAATTTTCTTTATTGAAAATGATATCCTGTGGGGTGTCCGTTACTTCTTCCCCTTTGGCTTTGTATCCCATTGAGGCGTATCCGTTCAAACGCCGTTGGTACATGTTCTCAAGCATTTTTACCTGGATATCCACGTAATCATAGATCAGAACCTCTTTTTTCGTTGCAAAGAGGCGGTGAAGTCTGCCCGCATATTGCTGCAACGTCCCTTTCCAGGATATCGGCATGGCCAAAAAAAGCGTATCCAGGCGCGGTTCGTCAAATCCTTCACCGATGAAATGCCCGGTTGCTACCAAAGTGATATTTTTTTTCGTGGGAATGCTTGCGATGCGCTCGAAGGTTTCCCGGGTTGATTTCCTTCCCATGCCGCCGGTAAGTGCAATGACATCCGGTATATCTTCTTCCAGACATTTTGCAAGCTGCTTCACATGGGCAGTTCTGAGAGTCAGAACAAGACAGCTTCTTCCCTGGCGGTAGTTTCTAAGCACGTCATCAACGATCAACTGATTTCTGTAGTCGTTATCCATGATGTCAGAATATAATTCCTGAATGGATAGGTCTTTTGATTCGGTACCCAGAGGAGCCCTTAAAGGAGTAAATCGAGGGATAACGTAATGATCAAACGGCCTGTTCTCTGCCTGTTTTTTTGCATCGTCCCGATAACGGATCGGGCCGCAATGCATAAAAAGAATCGGGTGATGACCATCTTTTCGTGTCGGGGTGGCAGTCAGACCATAAATGTATTTGGCCTGGGTTGTTTTTAAAATCTGTTCATAGGTGAACGCCGAGGCATGATGACATTCATCGGCAATGACGAGACCATAATCATTGATGCATCCCTTGACCTCTCCCTGCCTGCTGAGTGATTGCATCACCGCAATATCGATAATTCCACTCAGCGTATTTTTCCCACCTCCTCTTTGGCCGATAACGCTTTTCTTTTTCTTTCTCCCCCGCTTTTTTGCAGTGGTGATTGGTTCCTCTTGCAATGTTTCGTTGATTATAAGGAATTCCGACAGCCTTTCTCTCCATTGTGATAGCAGGCTGATTTTATCAACCAGGATCAACGTATTGACCCTTTTCTCAGCGATCAGCTTTATTGCTACGACGGTCTTACCAAAGGCTGTTGTACCACATAGAATGCCAAGATCGTACTGGATTAAATCTCTGAGAGCTTTGGTTTGATCGTCTCTTAGTCTGCCTTTGAATTGTACATTTATACTTTTACCTCTAAAGGTACTATCGATCAACGTAACATCGATTCCAAGCGTTTTGAGTTCGTCAAGCAATTCTGGTTCGCATCCTCTGGGTAGGCATAGATACTCTTTTGTTTCATCCGCGCAAGAGATAACTCTTGGATGTCCGTATGTTGGCAAACGCATTGCCTGGTGCCGGTAAAACATAGGGTTTTTAAAAGACGCAAGACGTTTTACGCGATTGAGTCCCCTCTGAGAGATTCCGGTTTTAGGAATAAACAGCATGTTTGCTTTGATGATTTCAAGACGATCAGGAAAATCACTTTTTTTCAGGAGCGTTTCCGGTTGCTGGCGTTCCCACGGTTTTTTCTCCTCTTCGTCGATCTTTAAATCACCCAACTCGCTCCCATCAGAGAGTTCTTGCACAAAATTTTCTATCCGGTTTTGTGAGATTTGTTGAACCGATGAAAGAAAACTCCATTGGTCACTGTAAGATTGAAAAGTATCATCTACAAATTCACTGTTTGAATTTCCCCTGGCTGTTTTTTGTAGTGGTAATGCGATCAAGTTTCCCAAGCCACCCTTGGGAATGGTGTCCTGGCTCGGGAATAACCTGTCATAGGATTTGAACTGAATCTCATGGCGTCTGTCCATGGTATAGGTGAGTAGGGTCGTACCAAATTTTCGAGCAAGAACGGCAGAAATTGGATCATCAAAGAAAAACCAGGCATGACAACCTGCACCGGAACGAGAACGTTCAACCGCGATAGGGATTTCGAATTCGTTGCAAACATCCCGTACCGCGGATACATCCTTTTGCCAGTCCGCCTCATCGAAATCCATTGCCAGAAAGCAGCATGTCTCATCCGGTAGCATGGGATAAATGCCGACAACGGTATTGCCTTTAAGATGATCTTCAATACTGTTTTCATCCAATACCGCATATGATTTATTCTTGCATTTTGAACAGGGAATTTTAGTTTTTCCACACACTCCTGGCCGCCATTGATTCAGGCACACTGGTGCATAACCTGATGTTGATTTCTTTTTATTTTCCCATCGCCTGGCAAAAACATCCATGCGACCTTTGAACAGGGACATAAACAAGCGAATTTTTGAAATGGAATCAGAACTGTTGCATACCTCTGAATGGGGTTCTACGCCATTAGTTCCATTATCTGGTACACATTCCAACTGGATTGTTTGTTTGGCGTTTGGCAGGCCCTGTGATTCCTGCAACCCAAGTTTGGTTTTCAGTTGACAGTTTTCTTTTGTCAAACGGTCTACTTGTTTCAGCAGATTGTTATATTTTTTGAGAAGTTTATTGCAATCCGTTTCAAAAGCCATTATGTGACATACCTGCTCCGGTCGAAGGTGAGGGTGAATGCAGAGCCTTCAAGTGATAAGAATAATACGCTTTCCGCCTAAAAAATATTGGACAGAAAAACCACTCACAGTTACGTATCTTACATCCAAAAACATACCTGGAGTAGCAATACTACGTCAATCACCGGCAGAAACGCACTCCCCATCACTATAGCACCTTTTTTACTAATTCCTAAGAGCACATTCTTCCCACCACTGATCCTTCGCCACTCCTGTCTGCAACAGTGACCGGACGCGTTTCAGCTGCAGAAACCGCCCCCTTCACTTCAAACCATATGAGAAGTTACTTTTTGCCTTCTCATGAAAAATGATTACGAGATTACCGCGAAGCAACACCCTTGTGTTTTGTTCTTTTTTGGACATAATACCCTTGTAAAATATCCAAAACATACGAAGAGGAAACGGCAGAAGAATAACGGTCGCAAGCCTCTTGTAATTCGAGGAGCACGGCAGGTCGGGAAAACATGGTTAGTACGTGAGTTTGCCAGACAAAATTTTGATAAAACGCCTAAAAAGTCATCCCTCTTCCAGGGGGGTGATATAGACCGGTGTCTGCAAATGTTAGCGCTTGATGCGGATATGGAGATAAGACCAGGTAACACCCTTATCTTTCTGGATGAAATACAAGCAGCTCCAGAGCTTCTCCCTTTGCTAAGGTATTTTTTTGAAGAGCGTCCAACTGTTGGTAAATAACGGTGCAATTGCTGAGCAATTCGTTGGACAGCATCTCCTTTATAGTCAGGTGTATTATAAAAAACCAGAATTGTACTATTGGAATCGTGACAAAAAGAGTTCACATGCCGAAGTCGATTATTTGGTGTCGGTTGGGACCAGAATTATCCCCGTGGAGGTAAAAGCCGGGAAAACAGGTTCTCTCAAGTCACTGCAGGTTTTTATTTCTGAGAAAAAGGTGGCTTTTGCGCTCAGATTTTGTGCCAGCTCCCCGTCCTACGGTGAATTTACCACAGCTATCAGCGGCAAAGATAAGGTGAATTATAAGCTTGTTTCTCTTCCTCTTTACCTTGTTGGTCAGGCTAGAAGATTGATGGCAGAATAAGAGTAGGCTAATTTTTCGGCACCAGGGAGGCTGGAGTGTTTTTTTGTCCCTGAACTCTTTTTGCCGATGCATGTACTCCTTCAATGGCAGTAGATGACAGATTTCATTTTGACCTATGCCGTATATGGTGGGTTTATTCTGGAGACACTATACTATTTTTTACTGGTCGAGTGAGGTTAACAGGCCTGCTCTTTTTTAGATATGTCCGGGCCCAACCAAGCCTATTGCGAAAAATAGGCGGCGGCTCACTAGACAAGAGTAGCTTTAACTCCTCATCTGTCAGCTTAAACTCCAGGAGCAGGGCATCAAGGGTTTCACTCAGGAAGTATCAGACAGAAAAACTATTCTCTACTTCTCGTCCCACTCCAAAAAATACCGTAAAATATTCGTTTAAAAACGGCAACATCAAATTACGAAAATGGGAACTACTGAGAATTCATTTAGGCCGATCTCGCGGCTTCCCATCCAATCAAAGCCTTCTTTCTATTAGATCCCCAACGATATTGATGGATTTTCCCAGATTTAGCAATCACCCGGTGACATGGAATTAAATAAGCAACGGGGTTGATGGCAATGGCGTTTGCAATAGCTCGAAACGCTTTAGGGTGTCCAATATGGGAGGCAATATCCTGATAACTGACAACACAACCTTCAGGTATACCTAACAGCGCCCACCATACATTGATTTGAAAATTGGTCCCCTTGATCTGCAAATTAAAAGGTTGCGCGTTTTTTCGATGATCAATTCTGAATATATCATTCATGATAGGGCTGACAGTAGCTGGATTCTCCATTAACTCAGAACCTGGCCATGTATCGCGCAACTGATCAAATGTTTTAGATCGATCTTTTGAGTCTACGAATCCTAAATAACATATCCCTCGTTGAGTGATTGCCAACAGGCACTCACCGAAAGGCGATTCACAAAAACCGTAAGAAATTTGTAATCCCGCTCCCTGTTTTTTAAATTCGCCAGGCGTCATCGCCTCAAAGGTAACGAATAAATCGTGGAGACGACTGGGCCCTGACAGACCTGCATCCAAGGCTGTTTCAAGGAGGCTCTTTGACTCGGCCAGTCGTTTTTTGGTGTAGTCGAGGGTCAGAAACTGCATGAATTGAATCGGACTTATCCCTGCCCATCGTTTGAAGAGCCTTTCAAAATGGTATTTGCTTAAATGAACGCTTTTCGCCATCTGATCCAAGGTCGGTTGGGATTTAAAATTTATTTCGATGAATTGAATTGCTTTTTCAACCCGTTGGAAGTCCTCGGACTGTTGTGAATAATCGTCAGTGTTCATTTCACCCCCCTTTACATCATTAACTTTCGTTCATGATAGCCAAATCAAACAAAGATAACCACCCGAATCTTGCTATAAAAATCAGCAAGATTCGGGTCGCAGAATCCCCCTGGTGTGTATTAATACAGCAAGCAAACAATAAGACCAATTTCATGGACTTTGACAAGTAATCAGGGGGCAAACATGAAGGTAGAAAAAAGCACACGAATGTCTGAAACAGCCAACCGGACAATGGGACTTCATAACCGGGGCTTGATCATAATTTTGTCAATTCTATGGGGAGGCTCTTTTTTCTTTGTAGGCGTGGCTGTTCAAGAGATCCCGCCACTCACGATCGTATTATGCCGGGTGACTCTTGCTTCTATTATTCTTCTGACCATTGTTTTTCTTAAAGGGGATAAAATGCCATCGACACTGGCCTTGTGGGGTGGGTTTATCGTGATGGGCGCCTTGAACAATTTGATCCCTTTCAGTTTGATCGTCTGGGGGCAAACCCATATAGAAAGCGGTCTTGCAAGTATTCTTAATGGTACGACACCTATCTTTAGCGTTATCCTTGCCCATTTTCTAACGAAGGAAGAACGGCTGACCACTAATCGGGTGTCAGGTGTATTAATCGGCTGGGTGGGTGTCGCAGTATTGATCGGAATCAATTCGTTGAGAGACTTTAATATCGAAGTGTATGGTCAAATCGCTGTACTAGGAGCGGCCTTTTCTTATGCGTGTGCGGCAATTTATGGGCGTCGATTCAAAGGTCTCAGCCCACTTGTGGTCGCTACCGGAATGCTGTGTGGGTCTACAATCTTGATGACCCCAGTGGCTCTGCTGGTTGATCAACCATGGCATCTATCCCCCAGTGCCTTTACAATGATGGCGCTATGTGGATTGGCTGCGATCAGTACATCGTTGGCTTACATCATCTATTTCAGAGTATTGGCCGCTGCCGGACCGACGAATCTGCTATTGGTTACCTTTCTGATTCCTCTGAGTGCCATTTTTCTTGGGGTCATGTTCTTGGGCGAACGACTTAAGTGGAATGTTTTTGTTGGGATGGGACTAATATTTATTGGTTTAATCGCAATAGATGGCCGCTTGTTAGAAAAGTTAAAACGAAAAAAAACAGTTTGGTATTATGAGATCTGATAGATTTCTCGACATGTTACTTCACATCTTTTAAGATTACAAACCATCTCAAAAAAGTCTTTTGGGCTTAGACTTACCCTGTTTTTTTCACAGCTCACTCCTTTTTGCACTGGAAATGGTCTCCCTGTAACCGATATACGTAGCAGTAACTTCTTTTCCTGTGAGAGTAATACGATAGAACCCCTCCTCTGTTCCATGATGAGCTCCCTGCCACCAGGCACCAGAGACGGCACCTCCGGTTATATGGAGTATTCCCCGGTGGTAGACCTTTTCCTTTAGGTGGAGATGTCCCTGAAGAATGGCGATGACAGTATGCTTACTGATGAGTTTATAAAATTCTTCATAATTATCTACTCGTTTGCTTTTGGCTACAAATCCCCCTTCAACGATATACGAAGAAAATAACGGTACATGAGAAACCACAACCAGAGGAGCTTTTCGGGGGATTATGGATAAAAGCCGCTTTACTTCTTTTAAGTGCTCTGGAGATATGTGGCATCTATACTTTTTCCCTTTTGGGGGAATAGTAACAGAGTTAAGAAAAAGAAAGTAATACCCTTTTATTTGTTTCATATAGGTTGAATGCTTTTGCCCGGTAAAGCGCTTAAAAGAATGGTCAACCGGCAGTGCACCTTTTTTCCAGGAGGATGGTGAGAAATCATGATTTCCAATGGCAGAATAGAATGGCACAGTGAAGAGTTTCCTCATTGCATAGAGCGATTGCCATTCCCTGTCACTCCTTCCTTTGCTAAAATGAAGTCCTCCGGCAATGAGATCGCCCCCTCCAATGATCACCTCCGGATTCTCCCTGTTCACCCTCCGAGCCATAAGTTTTATTTCCCGAAATATTTTCTCACTCCCATCACTATGAATATCAGTGAGAAATACCATAGTAAGAGTGGATGAACTGTACCCTCTCTCGGGCAAAACCATAATAATTACAAGGAGAATAACACTACATATTTTCTTTATCATAATAGCATTTTGTAATGAGGAGATGGAAACCCACAACACTGAGTAAGAGAATAATCACTGAGAGGATGATGACACTATTATAGGAAATCCAGGTTATCAGATGGCTGCTCACCGGGCTTTCGTAGTGTTGAGGTTTTGTGCTATTATTATTTTCTGTGAGAGAGCACTTTTCCCACAGAGAGGTGTAGTATTTCTGTAATATGAACTCCTCACCGGTGACAATATTCTTCAGTGATTCATTTTGGGGATGAGCTTTGAGCTGTGCAGCATAACTGTTTCTCCGAAAGAGATGAACCCTTCCTTCATGGAGATAGGGATAGTCGTGACCGGTATATTCCAACAATATTGCCCCATAGAGGTCATCATGGCAAAACCCTTTGGTCACGACAATATCCTTATGACTCCTGGAAAGGAGCTCCTTTAGGGCTAATCGGGAATAGAAGGATACACCGCTTCCTTCATGGAGATATCCGTATTCTGCCATGACACTGGGATTATTGTCCAGAAAGTCCACCAGGGGAAAAATGGTGGTATATTGTTTGACATGAGCGGGAGTGTTATGGAGAGAAGCTATGAGCAGTAAAAGAAAGGTGGTGACAGCTATAAATGTTCTTCGTCTGTTGGTACATTCATTTGTTTTTTCAGGTTTGTTTAAAAAGATAACAGAGCCTGTGAGACCTCCCAGGGATACGCCTACAATGTTAATGAGAATATCCTTGTAATCCCAATATCTGTTGGGAATCAGCCACTGGAAGGTTTCATCAAGAAAACCGACAATAGCTCCCAGTGCCAAAACAGAAAGGATGAGGTCTATCCCTGTGGTTCTCCGGGAGAAGTATCCATAGAGTGCCCACCCTAAGATACCATACTCAACAAAGTGAAAGGACTCCTCCGGGCTGTGGGCAAGAAAAAAAACTGCAAAAGATCCGGCAATAAATATAAAAAAAAGGCCTACTACTCTTTTAGGATGAAAGAGATTATTTCGTTTTAGAAGAAAGGGAAGAAATAATAGTAATGCAAAAAGAAAGGCAAGTGTACCATATCTAAAGGCTTCCCTGCCCAGAGCATCTTGAACCAGAGACTGAACACTCCGTGCCAGAGGAACGGAGATAAATATTAGTATGCTCCATACCAGTGAAAACCTGGAATAACTATCTGCAGAACCGAACATAGTGCCCCTCCATAAGTGATAAGAATTCGCGTTTCACTCAGGAAGTATTGGACAGCAAAACCACCCACAGTTACTCACATTACACTCAAAAGAAAGACCTTAAAATATTCGTTAAAAAACGACAACATCAAATTATGTAAAAGAAAACGCGCTCCCTTTACTGAGATTTCCGGCGGTCCATAAAAAAGCTGCTGCCGGGTGAGGCCTTGGCTTTTTTCTTGGCTTCGGCACAAGCGTCATTGACTTCCAAATGATTTTTGTAGCGGTTAAAGGCCAAATCGATGCCGGCCAGGCTGATGGAGATCAAAGGAAAGCTCTGGCGTTCTCCCTGGCGGTTGACCGAGGTGATACATTGGGCTTCCACGTCTTCGGGTTTGTAGAATTGGGGGATACCGGTGTCAAAGGCCTGCATTATGGCCTTTGCAGTCGGCCATGCCTGAATGGAGGGGACCAGAAGGACGAAATCGTCCCCGCCGATGTGGCCGATGAAGGTGTCGGAAAGGCCCAGGCCCCGGATCGCATCCTTTAGCACATCACAGGTGAACCGGATCACTTCGTCCCCCAGAGCGAACCCGTACTTGTCGTTATAGGCCTTGAAGTTGTCCAGGTCGGCGTAGATGACGCAGGTCGCCTCGTCTTGGGACACTGCTTGTTCGATGCGGCTGGTGACGCTGTTGTTGCCCGGCAGTTTGGTCATGGGGTTAGCATCCAGGGCAAGCTGGTTAAGGCGCCTCAGTTCCTGCATGGCGGCGTGGAGATGCAGGATGGAGTCCCGGAGCCTCAGGATGTTCTTAACCCGCGCCTTGACAATGGGCGGGCTCACCGGTTTGGTGAGATAGTCCACGGCACCCAGCTCCAGCCCTTTGGTTTCGTCCCCTGTTTCGCTCATGGCTGACACGAAGATCACGGGGATGTCCCTGGTTTCCGGCCGGGATTTCAGGCGGCGGCAGACCTCGTAGCCATCCATTTCCGGCATGAGAATATCCAGTAAAATCAGGTCGGGCTTTAGCTTTACCGCTTTTTTCAGGGCCTTTTCCCCGCTTACCGCCGCCACCATTTTGTACTGATCCTGGAGCAGGGCGAACAGGATTTCGATGTTTTCTTTAGCATCATCCACAACCAGGATCTGGTGCTGTTTGCTTGGCTGCATGGGCGATTCTCCTTCAGTGCTCCGGAACCGGGCGGTCGAGGTGTTTTGCCCTCAAGGCCGCCAGGGCCTCCAGAGCCGCGTCTTCGTCAAAGTCATCCATTGCCGCCTGGATCTGCCCGATCTCTGGAAGTTCTCCCATGATCCCGGCCAGCTCAGCCAGCTGGTGCCGGGCCTCTGCCATGTCCGTTTCCAGGGTGTCCGCCAGCAGGTCCGCCAGCTCCAAGGCCCGGGCCGGGGTTTTTACCGGGTCCACGCCGTCCCCGTCCTCCGGGGATGGAAGGGCACCGGGATTGAGGGCCAGGACCGCATCGATGGATGCCTCCACCTGGGAAAGAAGCGTTGCAAATTCAGTGAAAATCTTCCTGGCCTTGTCCGGGGCCCCGGTTTTGAAGGCGGCTTCCAGGTCCCTGCTGGCATGGTGCAGCCAGGTTGCCCCGATGTTGCCGGCCACACCTTTCATGGTGTGGGCCAGCCGGATCAGGGCCTCATCGTCGTTTTGGCTAAAGGCGGCTTCGATCTGGGCTGCGGTGCCGGAATGGTTTTTCCGGAACAGCCCCAGTATCCGGATATAAGCGGATCCGGACCCGCCCACTGCGACCAGGCCTTTTTCCCGGTCGATTCCGGGCATCTCCTCAGGAAACCGGACCTGGTCTGTCCGATCCCCCGGCGGTGATTCCGTTGGAGCCGTAGAAGGCATCTCCCGCTGCCCGGGCGGAATCCAGCGCGCCAGAGCGGCATAGATCTCCCCGGGATTAATGGGCTTGGTCACGTAATCGTTGAACCCGGCCGCCAAACATTTTTCCCGGTACCCGGAAATGGCGTGGGCCGTGACTGCAACAATGGGGAGGTCCTTGAAATCCGGGTTGTCGCGGATGATGGCCGTGGCCGTGAACCCGTCCATCACCGGCATGTTGATGTCCATGAGCACCAGGTCAAACGATGCTTCGGACAGCTTGCGCACCACTTCCTGTCCGTTTTCCGCAACGGTCATGTGGAATCCGGCCTGGACCAGCAGTTCCACTGCCACCTGCTGATTAACCTCGTTGTCTTCGGCCAGCAGAATCCGGGCGCCCCGGATTGGCCCAAGCTCGTCCACAGGGTCGGATTCCCGATATTCACATCCGGTGCGGCTTACGGTTCTGCCGAAAATATCCATGATGGTATCAAAGAGCATGGAGGGGTTCACCGGTTTGATCAAAAAAGAGTCTATGCCTACCTTTTCCGCCCGCTGCCGCACCTCGGCCCGGCCATAGGCCGTGACCATGAGCACGGACGGTGGGGCGGCCATCCGTTTAGACGACTTGATGCGCCGGGAAACCTCAATGCCGTCCATCTCCGGCATCTTATAGTCCACCAGCACCAACTGGAAAGGATTGTCCCGGGATTTTTCTATGCTATCCATGGCCTCGGCTCCAGAGGCGGCCGGCGTGACCTTAAAACTATAGGAGCTAAGAATTTCGGTGAGAATCTCCCGGGCCGCCTGGTTGTCGTCCACCAAAAGGATACGCAACCCCATGAGGTCTTCCGGACAGACCAGCTCTTTTTCCGGCAATTTTTTGGGACGTTGGAACAGGGAGATAAAGCTGAAGGTAGCGCCCCGGCCCGGCGCACTCTCCACCCGGATATCGCCTCCCATCATCTCCACCAGCCGCTTGCAGATGGCCAGTCCCAGGCCGGTTCCCCCGTATTTACGGGTGGTGGAGCTATCCGCCTGGGAAAAGGACTGGAACAGCCCGGACTGCTGGGCCTGGGTCATGCCGATGCCGGTGTCCTGAACCGAAAATTCCAGCAAGGTCCGGTCCGGATCAGAGCCTGCTTCAAGGGCCCGGGCCTCCACCCGGATGATGATCTGCCCCGCATTGGTGAATTTCACGGCATTGCCCGCCAGGTTGATAAGGATCTGGCCCAGGCGCAGGGGGTCTCCCACCAGGATCATGGGCACCTCCGGCCGGATATCGAACAGCAGCTCAAGCCCCTTTTTCTCGGCCCGCACCGTGATCAGGGTGGAGACGTTTTCCAGCACATCCTCCAGGTTAAATACAATGGCCTCCATATCCAGCTTTCCCGCCTCAATCTTGGAAAAGTCCAGGATGTCGTTGATGATGCCCAGAAGAGACTGTGAGGAACACTCGATTTTGGTTAGGTAATCGCACTGTTTGGCGGTAAGTTCGGTTTTCAGGGCAAGGCCGGCAAACCCGATGATGGCGTTCATGGGGGTGCGGATCTCATGGCTCATGTTGGCCAGAAACTCGCTTTTGGCCTGGGCCGCCTCTGACAATTGATGCTCCCGCTGGGTGATGGTGTCGATGAGGAAACGCAGGGCCCGGGCCATGTCCCCCACCTCGTCCTTGCGATGGACCGGGATGTCCACCGTTTCGCCTTCCACATGGGCGATCATAGCCCGCTGGAGCTTGAGGATGGGCCCCATGACATTGCGGCTGATAAAGAAAATGGCGGCCATGAACCCCACCATGCCCAGGATCACCACCGCCACCAACAGGGTTGAGCTCTGGGCAATGATCCGGGACGCGCTGCCTGCGCTTTCATCCACGTTGTTGTTCACGGTCAGGTAGAGATTCCGGGCGGACACGGACAATTGGGAGGATATCTTCTGGTTTTCGTTCAATATCCTCACCTTTTCAGCCCGGAGGGTGTTGACCCGGATCTTGGCCTGAATGATACCGGTTTCCTCCCGAACCGCACTGGCCAGGTCCGCCTGGATACGGTTCAGGTTATTCCACCGTTCCGGGTCCGGCATGGCCTTGGCAAGGCCGGCCACCAGAGCGGCCATGGTGTTCACCACCTCCCCGGAAGCCTTTTGGATCCGGTTTTTTAAACGGTTGCCGTCCTCCACCATTTCCACCCCCCGAAGGTCGTAGAGCAGGCTTGCAGCAATTGCGAACCATCGGGCCAGATCCGCATCAGCTCTGCCGCCCACAGGGCCTTTGCCCATCTCCACAGCTACGGCGTCCCGGGTTTTGCCCAGCCGGTCCAGGCTGGCCGCCAGAATGGCCTCGGCCTCCCCGATCTCCCGGGTCACCCGGTTGAAATTCTTGAGGTTGGCGATCAGGGCATCCCGGCTCTCCTCCACATACTGGATAATGTCGGCGTCGGTATGACCACCCTGTTTCATATCATCAATCAATTCGTTGATGAATTCAATCTTCGCATCGATCTTTTTATGGATATAGTTCCGGGAGTATTCGGTCTCCAGAGGAGCCAGGATCAGCACCAGGGAGGTGACCCCCTCACTTTCCAGGGCCAGTTGGGAGGCGGTGATCAGATCCGGCAGTTCGTCCGCCGCGATATGGCCGAAGGACTTGCTCAGCCGGTCAAAGGAGACCACCGAGATCAGGACGGCCACAACGGTGAACAGGACAATGACGAAGAGCCCGCAATAGAGGCGGAAGGCAATACCCGCTCGCTTCATTATTCAGCATCCACCGCTTTCAGTATGCTTTGGGGCGCTTTTTTATTCAGAGAGCGCACCCAGCCCTCTTTGGCGTTCTCCTTGGTAATGGTGACGGCCGGGGCCGTGATAAAGGCCGGGGTCTTTTGCCCCAACAGGGACAAGGCGCCTGCAGCAGCCATGGCCCGGCCCAGTTCATAGGCCTCATCCGCCACCAGGGCTGCCACGTTGCCCCCCCGGACCATGTCCAGGGCCAGGGGTTCACACAAATCAAGGGTCACCAGTTTCACGGCTCTGTTGTCATTGGCCCGGAGTACGGCCAGTACCGCTTCCGCTGGGGTGGACCAGGTCACGTAAATCCCATCGATATCCGGGGTCGCCAGGAACATGGCCTTGGCAATCTCCTCGGCCCGGCCGATATCGCTGATGCCCTGTTCGGCAACGATCTTCATGCCGGGGTATTGGGTTTCAATGGTGGTTTTAAAGGCATTGTCCCGCTGGTTTGTGACATAGTATGCCGCATTGTGATAAATCCATCCCACCTTGCCCTTTCCCCCAAGAGACCGGGCCAGGGCGTCCGCAGCCTGTTTCCCCATCATGAACAGATCGTCGGTGACAATGGATGCATAATCCCGGCCGTGCCGGTACCCCTTGGGCACATTGGACAAAAAGACCAGCTTGACCTTTTTCTTTATTGCCTGTTTAAAGGCCATGGCAGAGACCACCGGATCCAAAGGTAAAGCCAGGATAATGTCCGGCTTGTTTTTGGCCAGCAGCTTTTCAATGTCCCGGCGCTGCCGGGCCGGGTCGAATTCCGCATTTTTTACGGCAGTGATGGTTATACCCAGCCGCTTGAATTCCGCAGCAGCCCCTGCCGTGACCGCATCGGTGAAATCCGCGGCCGTATGCCAGAGTAGAGCTGCAGTATACCCGCCTTTTTTAAGCCTGTCCGCCTGATCGTCCGAGACCACCACCTGACGGGATGGGGTGGGGGGCTCGCCGCCCGGCCCAATGGTTTTCATGGCTGCCCTGGCCCAATGGGGAGACACTACCAGGCAGATTGCTAAAATCATAACGGCCAATAATCTGTTCAACTTCATGCTGCTCCTTTTTTCACATACCGTAAGTCCCACCAGGACAAATGCCAGGAGAGGCTGTAGAAATTCGCCTCTATTCCCATGGGGTTTCGTATCCACCGAAATCCTGGATATATTGAAGAATATAGGTATTGTTCTCATCCGGTGTGTTTTGATGGGTATTCAGGAGTTGAGCCGCTCCGCCCGCCCCTCTCAGATGGGCCCCGGCCAGGATGCCGGATACGCTCAGGATCACTTCATTGGCCCGTCCGCCCGGCGGAGGGGCGATGGAGGGATCACACCCGTCCCAACTCACCGTAGTCCCCACAAGATCCGCAATGGTTTTGCCCCCTGTCAACTGGCTGTTGATCATGTCATAGTTGTGTTTGAGGTTGTCCTGCATGGCCTGATCCTGTTTTGGAGGGTCTTTCAGGTCATCAAAGGAAAGGATGCCACTTTTTCCGCTGAAGGTGCCCTGCCACCGGTTCACGTCGGTGGCGTGGATTTCAGTTCCCCAGGGATTGATCACCTTGTCTCGGACCCCGTTAGCCCAGGTGGAATTGTCCACCCATACGTAGTACTCGTTCAGCCCCTGGTCATCCGTTTTAGCCTGGTAGTACCCGATATCCATGAGGGCACCCTCGCCGAGCTGGTACCCGATAAACCCCAGGTAATTGATCACGTTGTACTGCATCTTTCGGAACATCTCTGGATCTGTGGACCCCTTGGTATACAGGCTGTCTACCCCGATTTTTTGGAAAAAATCCTTATAGTTGGTCTCCTCCATCACCGGGTTTCCTGCGTCATCCCGGACCACCCGGCCTGGAGAATCCACCTTGGGATACTGGATGGTCTGGCCGCTTATGTAGTTGTCCGCATAGAACCCGGCCTTTTCAGGGTCAATGCCGGACTCAAAGGTGCGAATGGCTGTGAGGAATTCATCGAACGATCTGCCGGACGCTGATTGTGACATACGCTTACTCCTGGTTTTGATGTTGGGCTTGGACGGTTGGAGTGCCTGGACGTACTTCCTTTGGCGGCGCCTACTTTAACCTGTATCAAAATACCGTGGGATTGTGGGATAAGACGATGCTTTTTGTTAAAGAAAGTATCAAAAATTCCCAAAGTTAAAAATATTAACGTACCCCTGATACAAGCAGGAACATGCTGTGCTTGTATCAAGGGCACGCAGCTCAAGTCAAGACAAAAATAAACAAAAGAATCGTTCTGAATGGGACAGGGAATAAAAATTGCTCAACTACTCCTTCCTGATACAGATGTTCAGAAAAGGGGACAGATTTATTTAATTCTTTATAGATAAGCCAAACAGAAAAGGCGGGGAGTAATCTCCACCCTTTGGAGCAACAGTATCAAAGTCAGACGGTAAGACTGATGATATATTCAGACCTTCTATCTGGCAATTTTAACACTTAAGCCTAATGGACCGCCCCGCAATCTGGTATCAAGCCTTAATCCAAAGGTAAACGTGGATTACTCTCGATCAAAGGCACTGGTTGTGGGCCTGGTAAAGCACCTGGTACAGTAATTTCTACCGAGCTATTTGATATTTTTTTCTCTCAGAATCATTGCTTTTTTGCTAATTTCCTCAAGGCTTAAATTTTCATCTAAGTCTTGTCTCCATTTTGTATAATCGAAAGGCTCTCTTTGAATAAGAGCAACAAAACGTTCTGCTTCCACATTGCCTAAATATTGACTAAGAATTTGAAAACCCTTGGTTTTTATTTCTGTATCAGTAATCATGGCCAAACCTCTTTGATAAATCCTATAGGATCAGTGATGATGGTTTCTGTTAGTAAGTGTCTGTCCGCGAAGAGATAATTATATGAAATAAAATGTAAAATTCGCCTTTTTGGGTGGCTGTTTTTTCGAAATTTTAGTATTGATTAATCATGTAAACGACCAAGAATACGTGG
>JBNKKR010000026.1:0-54366 GCA_050291935.1 Desulfocapsaceae bacterium
ATAATTGTCGCGCAAATCGTCTTTAACGGTAAAAGGCAGTTTAGCAAGATCAGCAAGAGACTGAATATCTTCAGGTTTGACGCCCTTTGCATCCATCTTTTCCCGATATGGAGCAACGGTTTTATACACACGTGCAACCAGATTCTTAAGACGAACCAACTGAATGGACTCAAGCCCAACCCGGGGCATGGTTTCAATTTCTTCTTCCCAATATAATGTCATTGTCTACTTCCTTTTAAATTAGTGCGTCTTTCTTCCGGCACCAAATGCCGCAAGATTCACCTCACGAAAACGTTCAGGGACACGGGTGTTGATAATTTCTTCATAGACGCTCACATCCATGGGTAAAAATTTGGACATGGCACCCACCATCACCACATTAGCAGCCTTTACCTCGCCAGCATCCCGTGCGATATCAAAGGCGTCAACCTTCACCACTTCAATGCCATGGCACGATATACTATCTAAAATATCAGCAGGATAAACAACTTGCCCATTGGCCACAGCAGGCGGTTTAATCTGCTGGCTATTTACAATTACCTTGGACTCTTTATGTAAATAGGGAAGATAACGGGCAGTTTCCATTAATTCGAAGGAGATAAGAATATCGGCCTTTCCCGGCTCAATAAGCGGGCTATACACCTTTTTCCCATAACGAAGCTGGGCCGTCACCGAGCCACCACGCTGGGCCATACCATGGACCTCACTTTTTTTTGCATCAAAACCCGCTGAGAGTAGTGCATAGGCGGTTATCTCGCTGGCAAGCAAGATCCCCTGGCCACCGACCCCTGAAAAGAGAATATTTCCTGTTGCAGTCATTGTTATTCTCCCTTTTTGCCTATTGCATCAAATTTACACAGCCCAAAACATTGCCCACATCCGTTGCACTGCACCTCATTAATCACTGCGTATCCTTTCTGTTTTTCTTTATAGCCTTTGGCTACCGCTTCCTCTTTGCTCATTGGTGTCCAGCTGATTGCGGGACATCCCAGTTTTACACAGGCCTTACAACCACTACAATTCTCAAGTTTACTGAGATAAGGAACATGCACCGCTTTCTTCATCTCTGGCAACAGCACACAGGGCGCTCTGGAAATAACCACCGCATACTCATCAAGCTCAAGCCCCCTTTTCAAGGCTGCCTTGCACTCTTTGATATTGTGCGGATTGACCACTTCCACATGTTTCACCCCCACCGCCTCACACAGTTTTTCGATATTTATGGCATTGGCGGGCTCACCCTTGATACTACGCCCTGAAGCTGGATTATTCTGTTGCCCGGTCATGGCGGTAATACGGTTATCAAGTATCACCAGCAGCGAACTCGAATCATTGTAAATCGAATTCATCAAGCCGTTGATACCGGTATGCATAAAAGTGGAATCGCCAATCACTGAGATCAGTTTCCCCTTGCCAGCATCGCCAAGCGCCTTGGACATACCGTGGGCAATACTCACCGAAGCCCCCATACAGACACAGGAATCCATGGCAGAAAGGGGTGGCAAAAAGCCCAAGGTGTAACAACCGATATCTCCGGAAACAAACACATCTTTCATTGTAGAAAGATTATAAAACAGTCCTCGATGGGGACAACCGGCGCACATGTTGGGTGGCCGCATGGGAAGTTCAATCGGTTCAAAAAGCTCAGGCACAGAATCAGGGTCAATGGAAGACCTGACAACGGCGGTATTGAGCTCTCCCTGGTTGGGTATAAAATCCTTTCCATGACAGCTAACGCCCATGGCCTTAATGTGGTGCTCAAGGAAAGGATCAAGCTCTTCCACAACGTAGAGTTCATCTACACTTGCCGCAAAGGCTTTAATGGCCTGCTCCGGCAGGGGCCAGCACATACCCACCTTAAATACTGCAGCATCCGGGTACGCCTCTTTGACATAGAGATAAGAGACCCCGGAAGTAATAAATCCACGCTTTGTATCCCCTTCTTCCAAGCGGTTAAATTCACCACTCTCGGCAATCTGTAATAACTCACCCATTCGCTCTTCTACGACCTTACGACGATTTCTGGCAAGGGCCGGCAGCATTACAAACTTGGCTGGAGATTTTTCAATACCGCATGTGGCATTGGAGTGTAACATCTCTCCTTTTTCAACAATACTCTTCACATGGGCAATTCGAGTGGTGATTCGAAAAAGGACCGGGCAATCAAGACGCTCGGAAAGCTCAAAGGCTTCCTTTAACATCTTCTTTGCTTCTGCTGGATCCGATGGTTCCAACATGGGCAGTTTCGCCGCATACGCATAATTTCGGTTGTCCTGCTCATTCTGCGATGAATGCATTTCCGGATCATCAGCAGTTAACACCACAAGTCCACCACGAATACCGGTATAAGAAACGGTAAAGAGTGGATCCGCAGCCACGTTTAAGCCAACATGTTTCATGGTAGCCAGGGCGCGAACACCTCCAAAAGCAGCGCCAATGGCAACTTCAAGCCCAACCTTTTCGTTGGGAGCCCATTCGGTATACACCCCTTCATATTTAGAGAGATTCTCCATAATTTCCGTGGATGGTGTCCCTGGGTACCCGGAAGCCACTTTTACCCCCGCTTCATATGCAGCCATGGCGATGGCTTCATTGCCAGACATCCAAAGAGAATGTTCTTCAGTCACGTAATTCACCTATAAAAATTTTAAATTAAGAAAACAGTCAATTTCATATCTTATTCGCTGCAAACATGGTACAGGCCTTGTGTCAATTTTTCAGAAAGCTATTGGATAGTTACAGATAATATTCTTATTTATTTCGAAGAATATTTCCGATAAACCACACATGCCGGCTGACCATTTTTGCCAATATCAGCAACCCAAACAGCACAGACTACCCTGAAAGTCAACCATCAAGCAAGCTGTTTTTTAAGTCCGCCTGCCCACAGATTTCATTTACGCAAGCACAGACAAATCCGTCAAATTAAGCTTTTTTTCACCTGAAATAAAAAATGGTGCAAACTGGATGGTGTTCGTTTGTAGTGCAACTGCCAAAAGGGAACTATGCACCATCTTCACATGCTCTATCCAGATAGCGGCTAAACTCCAATCTGGGCAGGAAGTTTTTTATCAAATACGCAGTAACGGCAGAGGTGCGTCTCGCGCTCCACTAATTGCACGGATAATTCAGACATTGATCGCAACATGACGACAAAAAGCAGTGCACACAGTAACCATTCACAATTTTTTTCATTTATGACAATCAAAAGATATCAATCTCTACAAGTGCAAGAGCAGCACCATTCAAACCCACTCCATCTTTTTATTATTTACATTGAAGTTTCAGACTGTTATGTCTTAACCCCATGGGTTAGGAGTAGCCACTCCCCCGCAGCTCAGTTCAACAGCATTTTATCAACTATCCCGCTCGGCTTAAACGAATTTTGTAGGGAATCAAGGATCTGAGCTTCTAACGAGTCTGTGGGTGATTTTTAGGCGGGACAATTGATAAAACGCTCTTAGTTATGCCATTAAATTTTAAACATTGATATTTACAATGGATGTCGTTATAATATAAGTTATGATAAAGTCTTTTAAAAATGTCGAAACAGAGCATGTTTTTGATGGAACTGCATCCAAAGCTGCCAGAAAATGCTGTCCGCAATCAATTTGGTCTATAGCAAGACGCAAGCTGGACCAAGTTAACCGTGTGCAAGAAATCACTGAACTTCAAATACCACCTGGGAACCGGCTTGAGCAGTTAAAAGGCAATAGAAAATATCAATATAGCATCCGAATAAATCAGCAATACCGTATTTGTTTTATTTGGGAGGAGGGCCAAGCATATGAGGTTGAAATCACAGACTATCACTAATAATATTTCAAGGAGACTCCCCAAAAATCGGCCTCCAACACATCCAGGAGAGATGCTCCTGGAAGAATTTGTCAAGCCGCTTAATATCACGCAGACAAAACTGGCTCAAAAATTAGGCGTATCATATCCTCGTCTTAACGAAATCATCAAAGGTCGCCGTTCGGTAACACCAGACACAGCACTTAGATTATCTTATGTTTTGGGGATGTCTGCAGATTTTTGGCTTGGTTTACAACAGGACTGGGATTTATGGCATGCGATGAACAGCCCAAAGGCAATTGAGATTAAAAAGTTGCAACCCCTTTCAATAATACAAGAAAATTTGGCATAACCTGACGTTTCACTGGATTGCAGGGGGCTCATCCGATTTAAAGAATTTTGGTTTGATAAACTTTATTATTACGAATAAGTTTTTTGGAAACCCCTGCAACCAGTGCACTTGTCGTTCGGCGTAAACAAAAAATTGCTTTCTCCCGGATTTTCTATCTCATAAAATAATATTAATACGATTTTTTTTAAGCATCCACCCACATAAACTTGACAATAATATCGTATAAATATTATATTTAGCGTTATGGAATGGGAAATTTTAATCAGCGAAGAATACGAAAAATGGCTCAATAGTCTGCCTCAAAAACACAAGGTAACAATCGCTATCGACAGAAAGTATTAAAAAATATTGGCCCACTTCTTGGTCGACCATACGCAGCTCAAATTAAAGGATCAACAATACAAAATTTAAAAGAGCTTCGAACAAAAGTTTCAGGGCATTTATACCGCAGCTTATTCGTTTTTGATCCCGAGCGAAAAGCTGTTGTACTATGTGGAGGAGACAAAAGAGGTAAAGACCAAGTAAAATTTTATCAAAAACTCATTTCTCGTGCAGAATCAATTTTTGCAAAACACATCCAGAACACCAAAGCCAAATAGAGGTGAGGCCATGAAAAATTTAGACAATTATATTTTAGAGAACTTTTCAGCTAAGGAAAGAGCTGAAATCCGACTAAAATCCAAAGAAAAAGTTGCAGCTATTCGGCTTCAACAAGTACGGAAATCTCACCATAAAACCCAAAAAGAAGTTGCGTTGGCCATGGGGCTATCTCAATCTGCCCTTTCTGAACTTGAAAGACGACCAAACATTACTATTAACGCTATGCAGCGTTATATCGAAGCGTTAGGGGGAAAACTTGTAATTAAGGCAGAATTTCAAGAAGGAAGCGAAGAATTATTACCCTAGTGTCATGTCACACCTCTAATATTGGATAAAGCCGTTTCAGTTTTATCCGTGCATCTTTAGTGGTGAATTGCCAGTTGACCACAACCTTCATCGCGTTTCTTGCTGACTCCCATGCCTTGACTTCAGTGCGCATGACTTCTATATCAGCAATACGTCGGTTTAAGCATTGCCCGATCAGAACGTTCAACTCTATTTCAGCCATATTGAGCCAACTGCCGTGCTTTGGTGTAAACACAAACTCGAAACGATCCCAAAGAGATTTGGCCTTTTCCGGAGCGAATGCCTCATACAGAGAACCTGGCTTGTGAGTATTCAGGTTGTCCATTACTAAGGTTATCTTTTCAGCATCTTCGTAAAGGGCTGCAATCTTCTCAATGAAATACGCCCAGTCTAACTTTGTTTTACGTTCGGTCACATCCACAATTCGCGTGCCGGCCAGTGGTTCGCTGCCCATGAAAATGTTGCATGTGCCATATCGTTTGTATTCATAGTCATGCCGCGCTGGTCGCCCAGGCAAACAAGGAGTAGGTATTTTCACCTCATCAATCAACTGGCGGGGCGATTCATCCATACACACCACTGGGAATTGTGCATTATAATGCCTTTTGTATACATCAAGCACTTGCTCCATCTGGGCTACGAAGTTGGCGTTTTGGTCGGGCGGGATGACCCAGCCGACTGTCCGCCAAAGCTTGATTTCGTTTTTTTTAATACGCGCCTGATAGTTTCATGCGAGACGCTGTCAATATAACCCAACTGAACAACCTGATCCGCCAGCAGACGTAGCGACCACTGTGCCTGCCCTTCTGGTGGGTCACTGCAGCTGAGTGCTACAAGGTGGGCTTCAAAATCACCATCTGCCTTGCGTTTGTAGACCCTTTCACCCTTTCGTCCATTGAGAGCAACGTCAAGACCTTCCTCAACAAACCGCTGCTTGGTTCTATGAATCTTCATTGCACTGACCTTCAACACTTTGGCGATATCCTGTTCACCTAACGTTCTCGGGTCAGGAGCATTTTCGTCATAATTGAGAAGAATCAATGCATTGAGGGAATCAATAAGGGGGTCGGACCGAGCTAATATTAAGAAATAATAGGGAAAAGTCTTTAAATTTGGCCTGTTTTAAGCCTTAGAGGCCCATTTTTCCCGTAAAAATGGGCCTCTAAGAAAAATAAGAAATTGAGCAAATGATTATTAATGCCGCGAGCAAATAGACACTATATACCTGGCTGCGCCTGGCACATCACTCACCGATGTCACGAGCAGGAGTTTCTCCTCAAGTTCAGCAAAGACCGGGAGCGTTGGCGGCGTTGGCTCTATGAGGCAAGGAAACGATACGGTCTCTGTGTGCTCAATTACATGGTCACATCTAACCATATTCACCTGTTGGTGTTGGATACCAAGGAGGGAGTGATTTCGAGAAGTCTGCAGCTCATCGCCGGGAGAACCGGGCAGGAGTACAACCAGCGCAAAAAAAGGAAAGGTGCCTTTTGGGAAGACCGCTACCATGCCACAGCTGTGGAAACGGATGAACATCTGGCAAGGTGTATGGTCTATATTGATCTCAACATGGTGCGGGCCGGGGTGGTGAAGCATCCCTCAGAATATACGATGAGTGGCTTTAATGAAATTCAGAGACCGCCGAAACGCTACAGAGTAATTGATCAATCAGCGCTCCGTGAGCTTTTTTCCATGGGTGATGATGAGCGTTTCCGTAAGGAGCATCAGCAGTGGGTGGAGACGGAACTGGAGGCAGAGGCCCGAAAACGCAAGGCGTTGTGGAGTGAAACAGTTGCCGTGGGTAGTGAGGGTTTTGTGGAAAAGATTCAGGAACAGCTGGGAGCAAAAGCTCGCAGCCGCTTGATCGTCTCTGGTGGAGAAGAGGGAGCCGTTTTGAAAGAGCGGCAGGCTCCTTACAGGTCGCTTTTTGAGGGGGAAATGGGGGCTCTAAGGCAGAATAATAGCTATTTTTGGGATGTTTGTTCTGAAAAATTAACTTGATAGCTTGGTCCGACCCCGTATTCCGTACCGACCCGTATTCCGCCCGTATTCCGTACCACCCGTATTCCGTACCCCGTATTCCGTATTGCAAATAGGCAACGGGAGAAGAGATAATGACAGTAACAAACGATATGGATTATTTTCACCAGGCTACAATTCGTATCTGCGGTAGCCTCGATATTGACGTTGTTCTTTCCGATTGTCTTGCATTCTTTGAAGCATTTCTTCCAATAGATAGTATCTCGATGACGATCATCAACCAGGAAAGCCGCAAGTCTTTTAAGATCGCTTCACAACAAAACTCCAGGCTCAAACACGATCTGCCCGCGAAAATCTCGTATGATCGTGCTGCTATGGAACAGATGGAAAAAAAACGTAGCGAATCGATTGTTCTCATAAATGACATGGCAAATGACCTACCTGTGCAGTAATTGCTAAAAAGATGGGAATGTCGGAAATGTCGATGCTCGTTTTAAAACTCACTTCAGATACCAAACTCATCGGTACCGTCAATATCCTCGCCTGCGGTCTCAACCAATTTAATACAGAGCATGCACGACTGGTTGCAATGCTGCATGATCCTTTTGCAGTAGCGCTTTCCAACACGTTGAAACACCGAGAACTCAACCAGCTCAAAGATAGGTTGGCCGATGATAATCAGTATCTTAAAAGCGAAATCCGGCAAATGGCAGGAGATGAAATAATCGGCAAAGATAAGGGGTTAAAAAGTGTGATGGAAATGGTTCAGCAAATTTCTCCTCTATCCAGCCAGGTACTCATCCTGGGTGAAACCGGAGTGGGTAAGGAAGTTATCGCCAACGCTATCCATTATTCTTCTCCAAGGGCGAACGGCCCGTTCATTAAGGTTAATTGTGGTGCAATTCCAGAACCACTGATCGACAGCGAACTCTTTGGTCATGAACAGGGTGCGTTTACCGGGGCAACGACCAGAAAAAAGGGGCGGTTTGAGCGGGCAAATAAAGGAACCATTTTCCTCGATGAAATTGGTGAACTTCCTCCCCAGGCACAAATCAGACTACTCCGGGTACTGCAAAACAAGGAAATCGAACGGGTTGGCGGAAGCCGCACCATTCCCTTAGATATTAGAATTATTGCTGCAACGCACCGGGAACTCGCAGATCTTGTTAAAAAAGGGCAGTTTAGGGAGGATCTTTGGTTTCGACTCAATGTCTTCCCTATCATAATCCCGCCCCTGCGGCATCGAAAAACGGATATTCCCGATTTGATAAACTATTTTATTTATAAAAAAAGCAAAGAGATGAATCTGCGCACTTCACTTGTCCCCTCGGTTACGACATTACACAAACTGCAAAACTATCGTTGGTCCGGCAATGTTCGCGAATTGGAAAACGTCGTAGAACGGGCTCTCATTCACAACACCTTTTCCAAATGCAGTGAAATTGAATGTGCGCATGGTAGACAAACTCAAAGCTACCTGCCATTATCGACAATTGAACGGGCAGACAGTGATATCGTTGATCTTAATCTCGATCTTGCCATGAAGCGCCATATCGAATATGCGCTGGAAAAAACAGATTTTAAACTCTACGGGGAAAACGGAACAGCCGCTGTACTCGGCATTAATCCATCCACTCTTCGACATCGAATGGATAAATTAGGTATTGATTACAAGAAAAATAAAAGGCCTGCTCATGTTGAGTAGGCCCTTTGCATGCAAATGTACAATACCTTTTATGCCCTTTCTTCGCCGATAACCTGACGACCGGTGAAACTACCAACAAGAGCAGTTCCAAAGGCCAGAATCAGAAGAGCCACCATGGAGACACCAAACGCCTCGCGGCCGATAATTAAGTGAAGCAGTTTCAAGAGATACTCAAAGACCACCGGCTGTAGAAAGTTCCCAAGGTTCATTGCCGTAACCCCCAGGGCAATGCCCATACCAATGACGGGTGGAGGAACACTGGTTGAGATTTTTACCCAGAAAGCGGGAACAGTAACCCCCAAACCAAACCCCATAAAGAAACCGCCAATATAGATCATTACCATGGCTGATGAAAAATAAGCAAAAGCAAAACCGACCGCTGTCAGCAAATACCCAAGAACCATCGTTTGGCTTTTGCTCACCTGCATTATTGGCCCTAAAGCAAAGCCGCCAAGTAACATGCCCACGGTCATCACAGACAAGACAACTCCCACAGAAGGAGCTTCACCAAGCCCCTCTCCCACGACCATAACAGCTGTATTTGTTATCAGAGTGAACCATAACATGCAGTAAACAAGGAAAAAGAAGAGTGAAACATAAGTACTCCCCGGCAATTTAGCTTTCGCACCCGGGGGGGGGCTACTCTTTTAGGAGGTTCGTCAAGAGTAATCATGGTGAGTGCAAAGATTACGATGACAACGAGGTATGTGTAAAAGCAATAACTCAGGTCAATTTTCCCAAGGTATGCCCCTGCCATCTGAAAAAGAATACCGCCAAGACTGGCAAAACCTCCCTGAAGACCCATCATTGTTTCACGTTCATGCCCCTCATAAAAATCGGTTACAAGATCAGATACCATTGGCATGATAAATCCAAGCCCAACCCCGAGAAGAGCGCGCATAGCGAGAATGGGATAAATAGAGTGTAAAAATGCCGGAACGACCCCGCCGATCAAAAAACAGAGACAGGCAAAAGCGAGTAAACCCTTTTTAGGCAGTATTTGTGATAATTTTCCGTAAGCTGGCGCAACAACCATGATAAAAAGTGACGGTATACTTGCAATCTGCATAATTGTTGTTGGATTCGCATCAGGAAACGCCTTCATGAAATCAGCAATCAAAGGGGTCGTGGCAGCCGCTCCAGCTACCAGCAAATTGGGAATTAGAACACCAAATTTTAGTCTAGCATTACTCATACGTGCACTCCATGTCTGTTAATTGTTAAAACATCACTCTTCTCATTACTGAACATTCGAGCTCTTTTGTATCGCTTTGGGTTGGAACTTGAGCTCTCTTTCTGATGTCAAATCGCCACAACTCGGCCATCAACACAACGACAGACATAAACAAAGCCAATATCATGCCAGTTTATTTCTCAAATAATATCATAATATTATAAAGCACTATGTTCTAAATTGGGAAATATGGTGTTCCCTGTTCACCGTATATGGCGATAGCCAAAATTATCGCCGTATACGGTGAAAGCATGCCATATTAAAAATGAAATGGTTGTTGCCACCACTTCTGGCAGCAGACAGGGGCAGGTCAACCTTCTAATCTAGCCAGTGTTCACTCTGTTTTAGGAAAAACTCACAATTATATCACTACTGCTCTTTCTCCATTTGGGTGATTGAAGCTCCAGATCAGGCTTAGGGTAACCAAGCGCGATGAGCATGGGCACCCAGTAATTCTCAGGAATATTAAACGCCTTTTGCACCCCTTCCCTGTCAAAGCCGTCCATGGGATGCGTTTCAAGTCCCCGGCTCGTTGCTGCATACATGAGCGCCATGCTGAAAAATGCAGCATTTTTAGAGGCAAATGAGACTATCGCTTCTGTACTGCTCCCATACAAGCCTTTGGTCGCATCGATAAACCAACTTCGCTGCTCTTCAGTCATAGTACCCGTTTCGAGCATCTGCTTCCAGTTCTTCTCAAGCGTTGCATTGCCCTCTTTCCACCCCTCCTTATCCCCAAGAACGATGAGGGTTACAGGCGCTTCACTCACCTTTGGCTGGCCCCAGGCAAGTCCGCGTAATTTTTCTTTTTCTTTAGCCTCTCGCACAACAATAAGATTCCACGGCTGCAGGTTGAAACTTGACGGTGCTTGCGCAGCAAGTGATACAACCGATGAAAGCAGCTCTTCTGACACATCTTTTTCTGTATCGAAAAAGTTTATTGCACGTCTTTTGTAAACGATATCATCAAATTTCATGGCTTAATCCTTTTATTTGTTAACTTTTACGTTTTATTTTCTGCTGACTCAATATAGTTAAATATCGAATCATTTAATATCAATTTACGAACGCCCAACTCTTTGTCAATGGGTACCTGATATTTTTTATCAGCTATGCAACTTTCTTCAATCGCTCAAATAGATCTTGTAATAGCTGTTCTTGACAATTTTCTCTTTTCTATATAGTTTGATGTCTAACTATTATATAGGTGTACTATGAAACGACAAATAGAAGGATCCAAAGAAGATCTTGCAACGTTGAAAACGTTTGTAAAACTTGCAAGAGCAACCGATACTGTCACAACGGTAACACACAGACACCTAGCCTCTGAAAAGCTGACGATTTCACAATTCGGTGTCCTGGTAGCACTGTATCATCTGGGCTCGATGTGCCAGCGTGATGTTGCCCGAAAAATTCTCAAGTCTACGGCCAATATCACCACCGTCATTGATAACCTTGAAAAAAGGGGGCTGGTGAAAAGGGAAAGAAGTGATGTTGACCGACGTTACATCACACTTCATATCACCGTACAGGGAGCAGAACTTGTACGGCGTATCTTCCCGGTTCACTTAAAAGGTGTAGTGGAGAGCTTTCAATGCCTGACCAAAAGTGAACAGCAAACACTTGGCAGCCTCTGCAAAAAACTCGGTCTTTCGCACCAACTGTAAGCGCTCTTCTCCTGCATGGAGTTATTGTAGGTAATCAGCTCAACACGGAAAGAACAATCAGACCAAAGAGAGAAACACCAAACACAATCGATCCCTGCCGAAAAAACCTTTTCTTATCGAGCGGGCAGTCCCGTATCTGTGGCTGCAGAAACCTGAACAACTGACCAGCAAGAATAGCGCAGACAAGGGAGAGTATAATCTTGACGGAATTGAGATCCCTGAAAGTGAGGACAAAAAAAGGCACCATTATCATGACGTAAGCAAGTACGCTGCTTTTCAGGGTTATATGCAACAGGCTGCGGTGGTTAAATTCGAAAGCCCATTGAGCGATATATATACACACCAGCTCCGCCATATAGGTAAGGCTGTAGAGAAAAAAATAATCGGGCTGCGGGTGACGATAATAGTACATCAGCCAGATAAAGCCAGGGATGGTCACGGCCAGGATTGCATAGATATTGTGAACGCGTTCTTCTTTCTTTTTCTTGGCAGGCCCTAAATACAGGTAATTCACAAAGAGAATAACAGGGGGAACACCCCACTGCCAGCCGCCGACAGTGGTTACCAGATAGGTGACCAGACTGGCGCCTAGAATCGAGGCATCATCGAGTTTTGAACGGGATCGTACAAAAAAGAGGACGACAATAATAATGAGAATAAATACAATCCTGGCAAGGATCTGGGATACGCTATAGCCGTCGTAAACATTGAGAAATATACAAACACAAAGCGGTATGAACAGATTATCAAGACCACGCCAGGCAATGGCTTCGACAATCATTACCAGGATACCAATAAGCAGGGCGATAAGCAGGCTCTCGCCCCTGCCGATATCTGTCAGCAACAACAGGGGAATATGGATACAAAGAAAAGTTGCGATAAAAAAGATACAACTCCCCTCCCATGTCTTATGCCCCTCCTTGGTGGTATATTTTTGCTGTCCGTATTTGGTGCCGACCAGGGCCGCGAAGGCATCGGCAAGCGTTAAAACCAACACCGAAAGACTGAAATAGAGCGGTTTGGCAAACGAGAAATACCAGACCGCCGCAACTGCAACAGGGAAAAAAATTTCCCCCAGGGACGAACGTTCGACACCATGCAGTGAGGAGCCGACCGTCTGACGAAGGATGGACGAGGATCTTACCAGAAACAAGGCTCCAACCGCAATTGTCGCAAGAAATATAACCGGCCAGGTCTCTGTAAAAATAAGAGGGAACAGTGTGCAGATCAGCCCCATTCCCATATGAACGGCCTTGCGGGTAAGCTCCGCAGACAGTAAAAATCTCTCTCCGGCGTATCGGCAGCCGGCTAGCAGCAAGACAAGGCTGACAAGAACAGTGGCGATGCCGTACCAGGGATTCATAGCACCTCTTCAACGATGAACGCCGAATAGAAAAAGGCCTTGTCTTTCTTGAGCAACCGCTCGCCCAATTCCCTTTTGCGTACAACACGATCACTCCAGTCGTCGGGACAACAACGCGGAGCAAGCATGTTCCAGTAAGCGAGCCGGGCGCCGCTTCTGGCAGAATCGATAATTTTACCAAGTACCTGACGGCTGGTTTCTTCAGACATATATTCAAATATATCGCTCAGGTTGAACCTGTCTATACATTTTGACCCCTCCGCTTCCAGGACACTTTCCAGGGTACCCAGACGGATTTCCAGCCGGTCGATATTTTCCCGGATTTTCTGAAAATTCTGAGCTCTCAAGGCGTGCGGCAGAGCCTCGCCGTGACTGCCGGTCAAAATCCAGTGGAGATAGGGATTGTCCCCCGGGTCCAACTCACGCAGGGCATGCCTGGTCCGTGTAAGAATCTTGTCGGCCACCGAGCCTTCGACGTACGCAAAAAACGACGGATCCCTGCCTAGACGTCCCATCATCCAGCGGGAAAAGAACAGGTGAAAGAGCAGGCGCCAGCGGCGATTATCCCATGTCCTATCGTAAAATGCGGCGCACTTCTGGTGGTCTCCCCCCTGCAGCAACTCCTCCACAGTCGAACGGTGGTGGATAAGAGGGATCACGTACTTGCGAAACAGACTGAAATAGCGTTCGAACTTTCCAGCCGCCCCTATCCCTTCCGCCACGTGCCTGAGGTTACTGCGCCAGAACCTGAGACTTGCCTCGGAAAGAAGCGGGCTGCATTGTTCAAAGAGCGCCAATCGGTCTTTGCTTGGCCGTGAGCCGATGAGTTCAAGGAGTTGATGGTGCTCCAAACATTTGAAACCTGCAACCCGTAGCTCGATACAGGCAAGCTGAGCAGGATTTAAATCCACCGCGATCACCCGTTTAGGATTGTGCGTCAAAAGCGAAAGGCAGTTCTCACCGGCGGAACCTATCCCCAGACAGATATCACCTTCCTGCACATCCAACCCCTCCATGAGGACATCACCATCTTCCCAGCATTGGGCGTAGCGGATTACATCAAAAGAAGCCTTGGCACCAATTTCCGTGTCAGTCATATTCACCTGCTTCACGCAGCAACCTCACCCTGCCGGTGCTGCCATCGAATTCAATTTCATCCCCATCTTTGAGCCAGCTGGTCACACCGGAGACCGAGACAACGGCGGGCAGGCCGAGTTCCCGTGCGACTATGGCCGAGTGCGAGAGGAGGCTGCCCCTCTCCACCAGCAGTCCGGAAGCCGCAGGAAAGAGCATGATCCAGCCCGGATCGGTTCTCTCCGCCACCAGAATAGAACCAGCCGGCAACTCCACCCCCCTGGGATCCCTTACCACTTTCACTTTTCCACGAACGATTCCGGGACAACAGCCGATGCCCTGCCGGACCCCTTCTTCGGATTCGTAGGAACGCTTCTCTTCATCAGAAATTGAGAAGTCGTTGCCAACAAAAACCATGCCCCGGGTCTGGAACCGATCTGCAATCGGCTCCATGTCGGCGTATTTCTGAAAATAGTGTTTTCTCGCCGTGGCGATCCCTCCAAGATCGGGACAGGAGGCAAATCCCTCGACAAAGGATAGGATTTCATCCTTTTCCAGATAGAAGATATCCCCATGCTCTTCAAGAACTCCAAGGGCAGCAAACCTTTTCCCCAACTCCACCATGATTTCCCGTACCCGGCCAAAAAGCCTGGTCCTCTCAAAACGCAGATTCTCCCTGTCCTCCACGCGGGCGCGGGCGTATTTGAGGATGAAGCGAAAAAACGCTCTACGCACACCGTTTCGCGACAATGTTTCTAAGGCCCTTTTTTCCGCATCGAGCCGGGCATCAATGGACTGGTTGCCTTCGGTCTTCTTCTCCCTGGCGGCGAAATGGCCGATCGCCCGCAACAGGGGCAGCGGGTTTTCATGCAGCGTTATGCTTTCCAGCTTCAACTCGTCGATGCACCGGTCGCCAAAGGTCTCAAGGTATTCGTTATAAAGGTGCCCCATCTCTTTGTGATCCTCAAGAAACCGCACAATCGCAGCAAGTGTCCCTTCCTGGAAAAGGTTAATGGCATCCTTATCGTCGGCAATAAAAGTGGCTAATTCCGCAACTCTTCTTGCTGGTTCTGCGCTGACCACCCTGCCACTGCCGCCCACCAGATCGTTCTGTAATGTGCCGTTCTCATCACCGAACCAGGATGTGCAGATTTTTGACAGTATGCCAAAATAGATCATGGCAAAGAAATCATTAATGAGCGGTGCATCCCAACGGAGCAGCAACTGATCCTCCAGATGGCGGTAATAGGCAACCAGCTCATCCGGCCGCTGTTCTGACAGGGGAATCTCAGGTCTGGCAAGGGCCGTATTGAGGCGTTTGTAAAACTTTTTAATATTTTGCGACAGACGCAGGTGGCTCATTCCCATCCCCGCCAGGGCGCCCAGCAGGTGAACCAGGCTGAGCAAACGATTGGTCTTCGGTCGGGGAATGAGTTCGAGCAGTTCTTCGCCGAGCTCCTTCTGCACCCCCATCATCTGCTCCATGAACGTACGGTTGATGGAGAACCCAGGAAAACAGGCAAGCAGCCGGTACCAGTTGATAAGGTTGTAATACATCCGGCCGTTCATCAAACCGAGCAGCCCCCGGTAGGTGTCCTGATTCGCCTCGATTACATGGCGAGGTACGCCCATGATCTTGCAGAACTGCCGGTAAACCTCTTCATAGATGGAACGGGCAAAGCTGTAGGTAAGCGGCGTTGTCACTCCACCATAGGATTCAGCAATGTTGGAGTTGTCCCAGATATTGATTTTGCCCTCGGGATCGGCCACCTGCCCAAGACTGGTAATGGGACGGGACTGGAGAAGATAAAGCACACCTTTCTCATAGGCCCACTCAATATCCTGGGGAGCACCCCGTTTTCTTGAGCAGGTCCTGGCAAGGTTAGCAATCTCGATCGCCTGGTGATCGGTGAGCGAAAAACCTTGGGCTTTTTCGGAGTCGTGCTCCTCTTTTCGGGGGACGCCCTCCCGGAGATAGTAGCCAAAACTCTTCGATCCACCCTGTCGTTCAATAACCTTGCCGCTCCTGTCGACGCGGAAGGTATCGCCATCGAGTTCTCCATCGACCAGACCATTGCCAAGCCCCCAAACCGATGAGACAAGTGCATGCCCCCAGTTCCCGGATATCGGGTCGACACTAAAGGAGACGCCGGCACAGTTGGCATCGATCATGCGCTGCACAACCACGGCGGGGGGTACGCATTCCCCAAGACCGTGCTCGTCCCGATAAGCCCTGATATGTTCTGAAAAGGCCGATCTCCATACATCGGCAACTTTTCCGGCGACCTCTTTTCTGGCAACCCCAAGAAACGATTCAAGCTGACCGGCGAAACTAAACCCCTGGCTGTCCTCATCCACCGCTGAAGAACGCACGGCAAAATAGCCTTCCCCGGCTACAAGATGATCAAGCGCGTGCTGCAGTTGCTCGCATATTGTTTCACTTAGCCGCCACCGGGCAGGATCGCTTTGCTGACAACCGCTGCTGACAAAGGCTGCGGGAGTAACGACAAACCATTCCGGTATGCGAAGTCCCTGCAGCATACTGAGCGAAAAAGCCTTGCCGCCCACCTCCTCCACCGTCATGCTCTCGTGGGAAAAGCGTATCATGTCATCCATGGGAAAACACCCCCGGGAAAATACCAAGTGAAAGATAGAGGCAAAGGGTCCAAATACCTGCGGAGACCTCGAACATCCTGGCATGCTTTTCTGTCTGTCTGCCAAGAAACACCATGACAAATACGGCGAAAACAGCAACCGCCAAAAATAAGAGTACGCCAACCTCGGCAAGCGCCCCGGCGGCCTTGGCGGTGAGACACGCGAAGACTGCGGTGATGACAATCATCAGCCACCAGATCACAGCCGCCTTTCTGCATCCCCAGAGAACCGAATAGGTTTCCACCCCCTCCTCTTCCTGCGACGGTGTCCTGATCTTCCTGCCTATCTCGATAACGATACCGTTGAAGAAGCTTGCGGCCAGAAAGTATATCAACCCTTTGGGAGGAGATGCCCCGCCTGAAGCCATCCAGTCGGTTGACGAGGCGTAAAGATCAATGAGCGGCATGATAAGCATATGGGTCCACAGATAGGTGATGGGATGGGCTTTTAGCCATCTTCTTACGCCGAACTCAAAGCTCATGGCGGCAAGATAGCACCAGGTGACAAGCAGGAGCATAACCAGTTTCGGGCTCCACCATAGGGCTCCACCGAACTGTAACAGCCCGCCCAACACGAAAAGCAGGCCTAATTCGCGTAGCTGTACCAGGCCGCGGGGGACGGCCCGATACGGTCTGTACCTCGAATCATCTTCGAAGTCCTTGAATTCATCCGCTATCCTGAGTTGCAAAAAGAACAGCAGACAGGTAAGAAAGGCCACCACCACCGACTGCCAGTGCGGCCAGATATCCGCTCTTAGCCGCGAAGATATCGACACCGCGCAGAAACTAAAAGCCAATATCAACGGACCATGGGCTGCAAGCGGAAAGCGCTCCTTCTGGTATTTCCACAACCGTTGGCTTAAAGGGAGGTGTCCTTCGTCTGTCTCCATTTCGTCAACTCTCATTTTCACCATTGCATCAATCAGATCGTAACATCATTACAGGCTCTTCATCGTTTTCTGGCGAGGTTGTCGTGGGCCTTGGTAAAATCGCCCGCGGCCATTGAGCCGATGATCGATATCTCTCCGGCCAGCGCAGCGGAGGCACAGACCTCGGCAAAGGCCCTGGACTTGCCGGATCCAGCCAGTCCCATAAGCTGTAATGCCGCCTGCTGGCTCGGCAGTTTGGTGCCTCCGCCGACCGTTCCCACAATCATATTGGGCAGGGTAGCGGAGACATACAGCGAATCGTCCTCCCTCCTGGCAAACCGTGTTATCCCGACCGCCGCTTCGGCAACGCAGGCCGCATCCTGCCCACAGGCGATAAACAGTGCCGCCAGCCCGTTGGCATAGTGGCCCTGGACGCCGATCGTCCCGGTCATCACACCTCCCAGGGCAGACATCTGCCAGTACTGCACCATTTTCTCCGTGGTTGTGTGGAGAAACCGCTCGACAAATTTCCCAGGTATGACCGCTTCGGCGGTTACCTTTTTCCCCCGCACCGTGGTAAACGACTGCGAGGTGGCTTTCTTGTCACCGGAGGCATTGGCTTCGACAAACCAATATTGCGGGGCGACGGGAGCCTGATCGATGATGAAGTCACAGATCGCCTGGGTGGCGATGGTCACCATATTTTGTCCAGCGGCATCGCCGGTGGAAAAATCGCATAGCAGATAGAGATGGCTCCCCTGCGCTGCAAAGCGGATATCCTGCAGTTCGCCGAACCGGCTGGTCGCCCCGGCCACCTCCCGCAATTTTTCCTTATGGGTCAATACCCAATGGGAAAACGTGAGCATTTCACCGATGGATGAGAAGGCAAAACCCGGAGAGCGGGTTACCCCTTCGGCAAGTATCACCGCAGAACATCCTCCCGATTTCGACAGAACCACGGAGCCCCGATGGTAACTTGCCACCAGCGCCGCCTCGGTGGTAGCCAGGGGCAGATGGTAGTCGCCTTTGGCAAAGCTGCCGTTGACCCGGAGTGGCCCGGCCACCCCCACCGGCATCTTCACAGTGCCAATACAATTTTCGATATTGGCGCCATAGACATCCAGATCCTCGCCGTCAAATAACGACGGTGGAATATCACCCTCTTCGCCAATGACGCTCTGCCAGCGGCCGTAGACCGCATCAGGTCCAGTACCTTTGACATTGGGCAACCGCAAGTAGGGGGTGTCGGTATCCGCTTCCAGCCGTTTTCGCACCTCGTCCTGCGACCTCTCACGAAGCAGCGTCTCCGCCAGTTTTTCTATTTTCTTTGCATTCTGAGTCATAACATTATGGGTGTTGGTTAAGGAGTTGAAGAAGCTTAGGATAATTCACCTTTGCATTATGTCGTTTATCCATCGGGATTTTATGTAAAACAAGGCGGTCGATATGGAATTTCTTTATCACAGATGCAAGGCTTTCGCCAGCTCTCTCGCGACCAGTTTCGGTCTCGATAACCAGGACTCTGTCGTCACCCACCCGGCAAAAGGCCGCTTTTTCTATTCCCTGAACCTGCCGGGCCGCTGTTTCAATTGCAAAGGGATAGGCAACCCCATGACCATCATCCATAACAGCAGAACAGCGTCCCAAGAGCCAGAGTCGTCCCCTTGCATCGAAATAGCCGAGATCTCCCGTACGGTGCCAGACGCTGTCCTCCACAGAAAATTTATTTTCCGCATCGCCAACTCCGTCCAAATAACCGGTGAGAACATGCGCACCATGGACAACGATCTCCCCCGGCTGCTCATTTTCCTTTGTTAGTTGGCGGAAGGTGTCCTGCGAAAGGTTGCCAAGCGGTCTTCCCCAGTTGTTTTCCAGGATACGGCAATCAATCTGTTCCACCGTCCTGCCCGCTAACAGACCACCGCCCTCCGCCATTTGCTGGTAATCATCTTCACCTATATCGCTATACCTCAGCTCTGCTATCGGCTCAGCCTCTGTGCTGCCATAGACCGCTGTTATCACCGTCTGCGGAAGCACCTGGGCCAGTTTTCTCAACAGTCCGGGAAAAACCGGTGCCCCACCCGTATACAACGCGTCAAGACAACCCAGGCTTTCTCGCTCGGGATCAACGAGTAACCTCTCGAAAAAAGCGGGAGAGGCAACCGCCGTTGCCGGGCGATGTCTTAGGCATTCCTTCAAAATAGGAGATGTTACAACTGCGGCCGGTTTCTTCAGACTCACCGACGGAATAATAGTGGTGACGCCACATGCCAGGTTAATAAGTGCGAAGATGGGCAGAGTGGCAAGATCACTTTTGCCCGGCTGCAACTGTAATGTTTTTTCCAGCACTCCTTTCTGAGCCAAAAGAAATCCGTGGGTCCGTACAGTCCCCTTGGGAGTGCCGGTCGACCCGGAAGTAAAAGTGATGAGCGCCGGAGTATCAGCACCGCAATCGATCAGCGAATCGCTTGCGTCAAACGTAAACCTGCCGGACCAATTCGAAAAAAACGGCAGCCAGCCGGTTGTGAGAACTTTTGCAATACTACGTAGTGCCGAACTCTTCAGGCGAATAAGCTGAGCCAGCGGCGTACCGATAAATCCCTTGGGCCTTGCCCTGTTGCAACATTCCTGCAATGTTTTTGCATCGGCCGCCGGATCGACAAACATGGCCGTCATACCCAGGCGCCACAGTGACATAAGAATACAGTACAGATCTATCGACATCGGCACGAAGACCAGAACGACATCACCCTCCTTAAAGCCCAGGGACCGTAAAAATTGGCTGCCCTGACAGGACTGTTCGTACAAACCTTGAAAAGTAATGGTGTTCCTGCCATGACAAAGCGCCGGTTGCTCTTTGCACCGATTCGCCTGCTCTGCCAACAGCTGCGCCACGTTCATGAAAATGTCTTGGCAAAGAGAGTGTAGCGCCTGAGCAGCGTGCTGTTTTTGCCGATATTGGTGGAGACATTTCCTTGGTGCATCAACGCGTGAACAGCGGATTGCAAACCGTTTTCAAGGGCTGCCCGCTGGACCTCATCCACCAGTATTGCCCCGAGACCTCCGTTTCTGCGCTTTTCGCTCACGGCGAGAGTCTTAATGATCAAACGATCCATTGCCACACCACGCTGCAGTTGCAGCAGGTCCGGCATGGCAAAAACAAAACCGCAACATTTTCCTGCTCCATCATGGGCAATGAGGATATAGCGGCTATCGATTTTGTCGACAAAGGGAAGATACTGGTCCATAAAGGTCCTTTCATCGATTTCGCTGTACAAAATATTTTGCCTAAAAGCGCTCAGTGACAAACGGTATACCTGGGCCAATTCCTTTTCAAAACAGTTGAGGTCCACCTCTCTCCAGGTTATCCCTGAATCCTGCAGCCGTTTTCTCGCCCTCGCAAGCCTCGGATCGGAACAGGCAAGACCTGCAACCGATGTTGAGATGTATTCATGGCAGGGAACAAAACCGGACTGCCTCCAGTATTCCGGCCATTCCGGTGGATTCTGCGGTTCCATGAGAAAGGGTGGCGAACCGTCCGACCAGGTGACGAACCGGTATGGTTTCCATGTATTTCCATTCATCGGCCCGTACACCTTGGTCGTTCCTCTTTTTGTGAGCAGATTGCAGGCTGCTGCCAGCAGCTTTTTGCTCTGTCCGCTATCTTTGGCAAAATAATGACCAATTACAGCGAAACGTTCCCCGGCACCCGACGGGGGAGCAAACCATACACCGCACCGGCTTTCTCCACTGATCAGACATATATCGGGAGCATTCTGCCGGAAACCGTCCAGCTCTGAATTCTTAGGCAGCTGATCTACAGAAAGGATCTCTACAGTCATCTGTTCACTTGTAAGGTGTTGAGGGTACAGCAAAGGTCCTGTGAATACATTCCACATCAGACCATAATTAATAACCCTTTCAATATACTTGATGTTTCCTGATTAACCTATCTCTTTTTCCCCCTTTATAAACGAAAAACTGAAACGCTTTTTTACTCGAAGTAACATCAACATAGCTTTGAATGTTATCTTGCGATGCCCCCAAAATTTCATTGCATGTTCTTCTTACTTTGACGCCCGTTCATAACTTTATATGCGCAGAGTTCTCCGCACATGGTGCATGCGCCATGTTTTTCAACACTCTTTTTGGTGGATGATCTGCGCTTGCGGGCAAGGCCTGGATCAATTGCAAGCTCATACTGCTTTTCCCAGTCAAGTTCTTTTCTTGCCTTGGAAATGGCAAAGTCACGCTCTGCAGCACCCGGTATTTTTTTCACGATGTCAGCCGCATGGGCTGCTAACCTTGTGGCCATAAAGTGAAAGTGATAAGAATTCGCTTTCCATTCAGAAAGTATCGGGCAGAAAAATCTCACATCACTGCCCAAATCACACTGCAAAACATACCTGAAGCAGCAATACGACATCCCTTTTGAGCCACTTACAACTCGTCTCCCAACATTGTAATTTTGGTCAACGGTCGAAAGCATCGTCTCACTCAAAAAAAAGACCTTAAAATATTCGTTAAAAAACGGCAACATCAAATTGTGTGTAAGAAAACCACCGAGAATTTAAGTAGTTTTTATGGCAAAGCGATCTACTCGCGGTGCATGAACTACACACAAAGCTATCCTGTTTGAGTCAAAGCCAGGTCAATCACAGCTATAAACCGGCTCTTCATAACCTGGCCACCCATCATCTATGGGTTCATAATTGCACTCATTACGCTGAGCTTTTGTGGGAGTACTTCGCCAGGAGGGAGAACCGCGAATAGTATTCTCGGGCCAGAGCTTCAGGTGGGTCAGGATCTTGCGGATCACTTTCCGTTCGACGATAAAACTGATGATTTTCATCTCCGCCTGACAATGGGGGCAAATCAGTGGTTCCACTTCCCATACTTTTTTTATACACTCCCGCCAGAGCGGAGGAGGAATCTGCCGGGGCCTGTAATCTTTTACATCAATCATCGTCAACTTGCTGATGCCTACCGTTTCCGCCTTCTGTTCCTCGCTGCAATCCCCCTCCTCCAGCTTCCGCCGCTCTCCCCGCATGCGGTTTGAGTACCACCCATAGTTACGGACAAGCTGGAAGCTCTTGTCCGGAATATGCTGGGTGATATCCGCAATAAACTCATCTGCGGTGCTGATGGAAAAGTTCTTTTTGTTTTTGCCGTGGGTCATCTTCGAGCGATAGACGACCATACCCGTATCCCGGTTGTAACTCAGCTTATCCATTGAGAAGGCGTTGCGGATAATGTACTGGGCCAAGGCCGTTATCCCCTTCTCGTCACCCCTGGCAATTTGGACGGAGTTGTCGACATTGAACCCGGAGGTATGATTCCATTTCATTAACATGGTGACAAAGGAGTTGTCTATCACCCCTTCTTTTACCAGTAGCTTCAGCAATCTGGCCCGGAACAACTCTGCCAGGGGCTTCAAGGATGTCTTGGGCATTACATAAAAAACGCCATTGCGAAGGAAGAGCCCGTCAGCGACGATGGCATGGATGTGAGGGTGCCATCTGGCATAGTCTCCGAAGGTCTGGATGGTCATCACCGCCCCGACGATGCCGTCTTTCAGGCCCGTGACTGTGCGGAGGAAGATCAGCAGGCTGTCAGCTGCTGCCTTACACAAGATGGAGAGGAGCTTGCGGTTATATAAAAAGGTCTTGCGCAAGATGATGGGTATACTGAACACGTACTGGCGATGAGGGAGGGGATAGAGAAAAGTAAAAAGGGTCAGAGTGGAATGGCACTAGTTTATGACCATTGCAACGTATCTGCTCCGATGCGCTATCTCCTTCATTTCGTGCCTTGGTTTCGTTAGCAACTGGTATGCTTTAGGGCGTCTTTTTCGACACCTCGGTTCACTGCGCCCTGGTCTTTGTTGAAGGGGTAAACCTGTCACTGCGCCATACAGATCCTTAAGCATCTTGTTCTGCTCAGCTTTACTCAATCTTGCTCGATTAAGCTGTGGGCTCCAGTTGCGAATAGCCTGCAAGCTCCCTTTGAAGCTTACACTTCTTACTGGTATTTTTGCTTGTTCCGCTGCCTCGTACATTAACCTACGAACACAATTGTACGCGATAAAGTTCATAAGAATTTCTTTGCGTACCATTTCTGGTGATTGACAACGGAGGACATCCATTCCCATGCTTATTTTTATATCCCGAAAAAACAGCTCAACATCCCACCGCTGCAAATACAGGTTTGCTATTGCTTCGGCAGGATATTTGATGGGATCCAAAAGGGTTGTTACAATAAAAAATTCTTTTGTTCTGAATCCTGGTTGATCAACTACTACTCTGATTTGTCTGAGTTTCAATTCTTTAGGGAGTTGCTCGGACTCCTCTTTAGAATACAACAGTTGAGGAACATGTTTAGGACGATCCCATTTTATAAGAAGGTCATTTGGACCTAGAACCTCCAAACACTTCGACCTGGTTATAGGATTCCTGCGAGCAAGTGTTATAACACTGTCAACTCCTTGCTCTTTCAGCTTTGCAGCATCGTAATAACTGCAAAACCCTTTATCACCAAGGAAAATATCTCCTGCTTTAAAGGTACTCCACTGCTTACGAAGTAGAGGAAGTTCGTGATTCTTCTTGCTTCCAATTGCATAACTGAGTAAGCAGCCACTTTCTAAAGAAAAACAAGCACAAACTCGCGCGGAAGGAAACCCACAGCCAGGTTTTTGGGTGGCTGATTGTGGCCATACCTCCTGATTCTCGTTTGTATCTGGCATGCTGAGGCCGGTTCCGTCCACCACGACAACCCTTCGGTCTCTCAACAATCCGGCCCCAGATGATTTGTTACCCTTTATGGCTGTATATTGGAAAATCTCTGAAAGGGTTTGTTCATCAAGCTTTTTCCTGGCTGCACAGTAAGATGCTGTTGACGATGAAGGTACTCGACGTCCTTTGAGAGAGGCATACGCCTGGAGCTTCCTCACTACTTCTTTACAACCACCATCAGCGTCTAAAACTTGTCCCAAAAACGCCCAAAATGTGTTTTCTTTGGAGAAAATGCTTCGACGACTCATGACTCCAGAAGTTTCTGGAGACAGATATCTTTCAGGGATATACTGGCCAAATATTTCCCCTATTTGTTTATATGATTTCCGCCTGAGCGATGCAAGTTTGCCAGCAAATATTTGTTGAGCCGAACGAGGTTTTCTCCCTCGACGTGGCAGATAAAAACCAGGTAACATTAGTGTTGGATTTGTTAAATTTTTCATACCTCTTTTTAACAATTCTCACCAATATTAGCAGGTTGTTTTTGGTAAAAAAACACCTTAAACTAGCGCCATTCTACTCTGACCCTTTTTACTCTCTTCCCCGGGAAAAGGATAAGGTAATATCGAGTCGTTTTGAGTCTGGGTCAAAAACCGACGACTGGACTTCCCAGGGAGAAGATAACCCAAGGGCCAATTGTAAAAGTTCTGTGTCTCTCATAGTAGCTGAGAGCATACTCTGCAGTAAAGTGGTTGACAACTATTACCCACTCGATTCAGCGAGGAACCTCAATTTGTGCAGCATCCACTGGATCAATAAATCTGCACATGCTTTTGATTAATCTCTTCAAACCTTCCACATCAAGCTGGTCACTCCGACCAAAGGAATGAATCACCTTTGCTTGAGCATAGCCCTTTTCTTTATTCCAAACGTTATTGGCCAGTTGAACATATTCCACCTCTGACCCGTCCTTGTTCTTTCGTTTTATAGTTCTGATATACATGCCTATTAAAAAAGCATATACTAATAACAATGTCAAGATATAAAAATCAATTCGTGTGCCTAGGTAAAATTTTTCAAAAAGCCTTTCCCGAGCATAGAATCAACTACTTATGATGTTTTTGGAGTGGATATTTGCCTATGACTGTCGAACATGGGTTAACGTTGTGCCTAGAGAAAAAACATTCCCACTTGAAATGTGTACATCCTGATTATATACTTAAAACATGGATAAGATATACATGAAAATATTGAGCCAATGTGAAGGTTTTGAGTGGGATGATGGAAATATTAACAAAAATTGGCTGAAACATAAAGTCAGCCCTGCAGAATGCGAACAGATATTTTTTAATAAACCGCTAGTTATCCAAGACGACATAAAACATTCAGAGGCAGAAAAGAGATTTTATGCACTTGGAAGAACTGACTCAAGAAGAACTCTATTCATTGCCTTTACCGTTAGGAACAAGCTTATTCGTGTCATTTCAGCACGAGACATGAGTCGAAAAGAAAGGGAGGTATACAACAATGAGTAAGCAAATACCCAAATTTAAGAACGAAGAAGAAGAAAGGGAGTTTTGGGCAACTCATGACTCCGCCGATTATATCAACTGGGATAAAGCTGAAAAAATAACATTTTCCAATCTTAAGCCTTCAGTTAAAAAAATATCCCTTCGTCTTCCAGAAACTATGATTGAGGAACTTAAGCTTCTTGCAAACAAAAGAGATGTTCCATATCAATCACTTTTAAAAATATTTCTTGCTGAACGAATAGAAAAAGAGCTCAGTACGCACTAACCAAAAAAACAACTATTATGAAAAAATATTGCACATCGGGATAGGAACGGCCATCACTGACCGTCCCTCCCAGCTCATACAAGCCGTTCTGCTATAGATCGACTCCTTGACCCAACTAACACATCTATCACTCTTCAAACTTTAGAGCGAGCAGCTCATGCTATTGGAAAAAGGTTGCGTATAGATTTTGCGTAGGCAAGGCGGTTCGGCTGATCAAGACAAGGAGTTTCTTCCAGGGAGAAATAGACCAATATCCCTGTAAAAGTATCTATTCGGTAGAGCGATTAGTACCCCCTCTTTACCTGCTTCTTATGCCCGACGAAATCTATAAAGTAAGCAATCGAATTCAACTCCGCACCGGAAAGCTGAGCAAGCTTATTATAAATCTCATGTTTTACTAAGGCTGCTTCATTCATACTGGCCTCTCCTTATGTCGAAATCGCATGGTTAAATGGAGACAGCAACTTTTTTTATGCTCAGGGACGCTATAAATAGTTGTCCACAAATTTTTCAATCTTAGCAAGTTGCATGCTCTCGGCCATATGAAAAAGGTGTCTTGCAAAATGCTGATACTTTCCAGCCTGCATTGCAGATATGCGCTCAATCTCCTGTTCCATTCCGTTGATATCGCCGTTTGCCGCAAGCTCTTTAATCTCTTTTAAAATTTTGGCCTCCGGAACAGAAAGCGTTTTTCCCGGCACATCAACCGGTTCGACCTGTCCTCGCAGCAGTTCAAGGCCAAGATTTTCTGCTATTATCTCCAGCAACGTATCGATTTGGTATGGCGTATGTAAAAAAGCACAAAACTCCTTATTTTCCCTATTTTCCTTATGGGAGATCCCTTTGAGAGCTTCAATTTTCGGGGCCGAAGAAATGGCAACAATCGGAATATCTGCAAGTATAGGATCTGATTGCAACGTTTTGGCAATGGCTACACTATTGCATTCACGCATCTGTAAATCCATAAGAATAATATCTGGGCTAAACTCCCTGCATATCTCTTCGACCTGGTTTCCATCTGCAGTTTCAGCCGTGACACATCCCAGCGGCTCCAGAATATCTTTGAGCACCTCTCGGTTTAGTTTCAGATCATCAACGATAAGAATTTTGACTTCTTGCCTTGCAAACTGTTTTGTATCGCAAAAAGAATGTGCCGGTGGGAGTTGGGCGTGACTTGCAACGGCAACATTGCGACTCTTGACTTCTATGCTGAAAGAAAAACAACTACCAATCCCCTCACCATCTCGGGGATTTTGCTGCACCGGACTCTGCAGTAGAATCTCACCACCCATCCGGGATATGAGTTTCTTACTGATAGCAAGCCCTAAACCTGCCCCTTCAGAATATTTCAACCGTTCCCCACTCTGTTGAAAGGGATCAAAAATCACCTTTTGCATGGAAGGCTGAATACCGGGCCCCGAGTCTGTCACCCGAATGGATAAACGTACCGTTTCCTCATCCACCTTTTTTGTCCCCACCGTCAAAGAACAGAAACCGTGATCGGTAAATTTTACCGCATTGGCCAATAGATTAAGGAGGACCTGCTTTAATCGCAAACTATCTGCGACAATGGAGGTGGGTAAACTATTTGTTGCACCGTACACAAAACGGATATTTTTTTCCAGGCAGCGCAGGCGAATAATATCAACAATACCCGCCAAAAATGGTTCCAGCTCAACTTCATTTTCAACAAGATCAAGCTTGCCCGCTTCAATCTTTGACATATCCAAAATATCATTTATCAACTGTAACAGGTGTTCCCCGGACTGGTGCATTGTCCTAATCTGTTTCTGTTGAGTCGGAGTAAGCCGTGTATCTCTTGTTAACAACTGGGCATAGCCAAGAATTGCGTTTAAAGGCGTTCGCAACTCATGACTCATATTGGCAAGAAAAACAGATTTTGCATGACTGGCACTTTCGGCAGCTTCTTTTGCAAACAGCAATTTCCCCGCCGCCTCATCAAGCGAAAGGACCATCTGTTCAACGGCCATTCCAATCTGATTAAATTCTTGAAATGTTCCTAAAAGATAGGGTGTATGTACATCGTCATTCACCGCATTTTTTGTATAATTCACAAGGGCTGAAATATCTTTTTTTGTCCGCCTGGAGACAAAACGGCCAAAGAGAAAAAAAACTCCAAGGCTTAACAGTGCCACCACTGTCCCGGATTGAAGCAATGTTTTTTTCAACTCCGTATGAAATGTATCTTTGAAGATAAGGATGGTATAGAGCTCTTCCCCCAAAACATTGCCAAACAATTCAACACTCACCAACCACACGTCCTTTCGTGAAATCTGAATGGTCTGCACCCCTTGAACAATGGGTTTTGTGCCAATAGCCTCCTTTATTCCTGCTGGAAGTATACTGCTGCTACTGATTATGGTGTCGCCAGTGGCAAGGGCTGCGTACTTACCACTGGAGCGTTTTAATATTTCCCGACAAAGGGGCGTATTATCGTTGAGAACAAGACCACCAAACAGGACTCCAAGGACCTCCCCTGTTCTGTTGTCCACAAGCTGTTTCCCATGCTCCAGAACCCACAAGCCTCCGTCCCCGGATCCAACCTGAAGAAGTCTTGCGCCCTCAAACCTATCCTCTTTATTCTCCTCTAAAATTTCCCCAAGGCCTGCAAAATCAAAAAAAGGAGAATCGGCACTGGCCTGTTCACGACCATCGGCACTGATAAAATGCAGCATATCCAACCGAGATTGATCTGGATCACGATTGACAATCCCACTTAGAATCTGTTGAGCCGATTCCCTTTCCCGTCCAGCAAACCAGACAAACTTTGTCGCAATCTGCTCCAGCGTTTCCTGCATATGCTCAATATTGTAATCCAGTACACGCGCACTGTTGCGGTTGTTTAGATCAAGACTTATCCGCTGCTGGTCTCTAATGGTCTTCGAGGTGGAAAAATAGATCCATCCCAAAAGCAGGGAGAACAAAAGAAGGGAAAACACCAGAACAAAAGAAAAGAAATAGCTGGTATATGATCTTCCTGGAACAGCCGGGGTCATTCCGTATCGTCTATACTCGAGTAACGAAATGCCCGTGCTTTGTAGCTATTGATTACATCTGTTGCCAAATCAGGGGTTATCAACGCAAACTCACCACTAAAAACCGTCGGTATTTCATGGCTTCGCCCAAGAATTCCTAAGCGAATAATCTCAGCCATGGCAACCCCATTGTCATCATTCATGCGCATCACGGTGGCGGACATTTTACCATCTGCGATGGCAGCAAGCTCAGCACTCCCACCGCCCCAGCCGTTCACTAAAATCTCACCCGTTTTATCCTGCTCCTCTAGGGCTTCTATGGCACCAAGGGCCACATCGGTGGAACAGGCATATAAAAACTTCGGTTGGCTCTTATGAAGAATTTCCAACGCTGCCTGCTTTGCCTTGTCAACTTGTCCGTCGGTGTAATAGGAAGAAAGCAATACCGGACCATCTTGTTCTTGCATATACTGGATAAAACTGTCCCCGCGCATCCTGCTCACATAGCCCTCAGAATAGTACAGCAAGCCATAAGAATCTTGCTTGTTAAATTTTGTCAGATAGTAATCGGCCAGCATTTGGGTTCCTATACCGTGATCAAAACCGACATAATAGGGCTGTTTTTTCTCCCAAATGGAGAGTGGAGTTGTAATATTTTGCAAAATAAGCGTGGGACGTCCACGTGCTAAAATACGCTCGATAAATGGTTTGTGGCGATTTACATCAAGGGTGAAAACCAGATAATCCGGATCTTTTTCCAGGGCCTCACGGAGTTGCTGCTCCTGCTTTAAGACCTCGACCCCACCGCCTTTTGAAAAGAACTCATGGAGATCAAAATCAATATTCAACACCTTCATTCTGTTCACAAATGAACGTACTGATCTTCGCCAATAATCCGAGGCCTGTTCTCCCGGATAGACAAAAGCGACCACAACTTTTTTCATGGAATTACCGGCCACCGGAACCGGGTCTGCCCTTACAATATCAGAAAACTTCTTCGATACCGTTTGTTGTTCAGGGTGTAGCTTCAGGTAATCCAGTGCTGCAATATACTCTTTGGCCTGGATATCGGCTTTCTGCGGGGTGGATGTCGCTTGAGGTGGTTCTTCGGCAGATTTACAGCCCAACAATAACAAAGAGACAAAAAGAGCAGACAACAACGTTTTGTTTATAATATGGCACATCCAAGACCTCATAAGGTTGAAAACTCCGTATGATTTAAGGTATCACCCCTTGAAACTCCATTCAAGAAAAAACACTACAAAATAACTCGTTAAACAGGTATGATACTCTCTATGAGTACAATACTAATAATTGATGATCAGCCGGCAAACCTAAAGGTATTGGTCGATCTCTTACGCCAAAAAAATCATACCATGCTGGTTGCTGCAACCGGTGAACAAGGTTTATCCATAGCCCAAAAGCAGTTGCCCGATCTTATTTTACTGGATGTAATGATGCCGGGTATAGACGGTTTTCAAGTTTGCACAAAATTAAAAAGCGAAGAAAAAACATCCAAAATTCCAATAATTTTCCTTACCGCCCTTGGGGACATTGAAGATAAAAGTAGAGCGTTTCAGGCAGGGGGAGTCGATTTTATTGCCAAACCCTTCCACGAACAGGAAGCATTACTGCGGGTGGATACCCACCTTACCCTGCATAAACAGCAACAGGAACTGGCGCAAAAAGAGGAGACCTTACGCGTCACCCTGCGGTCCATTGGCGATGGTGTTATTACCACTGACACTGAAGGGAACGTTGTTTTCCTCAACACCATGGCCGGAACGCTCACAGGCTTTAATCAGAGAGAGTCATACGGAAAAAAGTGCAACGAAATTTTCACATTAATAGATGAAAAAACAAAAGAGGCCACCCCCTGCCCCATTGAAACAGTTTTTCGCACTGGACAAAGCAGTCGCCCCAACAAACGGGCAACACTTCTTTCCAAAACAGGTGTTATGACAAACATTGCCTGCAATTGCTCCCCCATTAAAGATCAGCAGGACGTTATTATCGGAACAGTCATCGTCTTTCGCGATATAAGCCATGAGAATATGCTTGAAGCCGAGCTATTGAAAAATAAAAAACTTGAATCCATTGGCATTCTTGCTGGAGGAATTGCCCACGATTTCAACAATATTCTTGCTGCAATAATGGGCAATATTGACCTTGCAAGTCACTGTCTGCATGGCAATCCGGAACGGGTGAAACGACTCCTACAAGAGGCCAAAAAGGCCAGCAAACGAGCTGCCACCCTAACCCAACAACTTCTCACCTTTTCCAAAGGAGGCACCCCGGTAAAAGAAACATCTCTGCTCTCCAAAATAGTTGTTGAGTCGGCAAGTTTTGTCCTGCAAGGAAGTAACACAAGTTGCAGCTACTTTTTTGCAGAAGACATCTGGCCCGTTGATGTGGATGCAGGCCAGATCAGTCAGGTTATCCAAAATATAATTATTAATGGCGCTCAAGCCATGCCAAAGGGGGGAAGGATAACCGTTGAATGCTGTAATGTTACAAACCCCTCCCAAGAAACACTTCTTAACGAAAACGATGGCCATTTTGTAAAAATTATCATTCGGGATAACGGTTCAGGTATCCCTTCCCAGGCCATAGATAAAATTTTTGACCCCTATTTTTCAACCAAGCAACTGGGCAACGGTCTTGGCCTTGCCATCTGTTACTCTATCATTAACAAACATGACGGGTATATTTTTGCCGGCTCAGCGCCTGGAGAAGGTGCCACATTCACCATTTATCTCCCAGCTAATCCAGGAAAGGTTACTGCCCTGCAAAGGGAATACACGCTGGAAAAAGAGGTGAACACCTCACGGATTATGGTGATGGATGACGAAAAAATAATTCGTGATGTGGTAAGCTCTCAGATCGAATCACTGGGGCATACAGCCATTGCAGTCCAAGACGGAGAAGAGGCCATAGCCACCTATAAGAGTTTGCAGGGACAAGGTACACCTGCTGATATGGTTATTTTAGATATCACCATCGCCGGCAAGATGGGGGGCAAAGAGGCGGCCAGAAAGCTTCTTGAATTTGACAAAGACGCTAAACTCATCGTTTCCAGCGGCTACTCCAATGATATTCTTATTGCGGATTACAAACGTTTTGGATTTCAAGCTTCGTTAACAAAACCCTTTGGCCTTGAAAAATTAAAAGCCGTTATTGCCTCCGTTTTGGGTGGGAAGGCTGAAGGGTAACTTCAGACCACCTTGAACGTTTTCAAGCTGGCTTTACTGCTGCGCAGCCTCCAGTCTCTCCTGGGCTTGTTCCCATTTTTCATACCACCTGGTTAAGCGACGGGTGGTATCATCATACTCTTTTGAACTTGTGGCCCATGCTTCCTGATCTTGGTACAATGCCGGATCAGCCATTTTTTCTTCCAAAACAGCCTTTTCCACCTCCAGTTGTTCCACCTTTTTCTCGGCTTCTGCCACCTGTTTTTTTAGTGGGCCAAGGGTTTTATTCAGCTCATTTCTGGCCTTTGCTTCAAGTTGACGCTGTTCTTTTCTTGAAAGCTGTTGTTTCTTTTCTGTGTGGGCGGTTGCAGAAGTTGCTTTTGTCATAAGACTCACCGCCTCTTCTTCCTCGCCACCTATCTTCCTCAAATAATCACTAATATTACCCTCATAGACAGCAACACCACGGTCTTTTACCTCAACAACCTTATTGACAAAACTATCTAAAAAATAGCGATTATGGGAAACCACCAACACAAAGCCATCATACTGTGCCATGGCCTCTTGTAATACTTCCTGGGACCCCATATCCAGGTGGTTAGTGGGCTCATCAAGGAGCATACAGTTTGCAGGATGGGCTATCATCTTAGCAAGGGCCAGCCGGGATTTTTCGCCACCAGAAAGCACAGAAACCTTTTTATCCACGTCTTCACCTCGAAAAAGAAAAGCCCCTAAAAGAGATCTGATTCGGGTAAGTGTCATGTCCTTCACCGACAAAGAGAGGGTTTCAAAGGCTGTGAGAGAAGGTGAAAGCTCCTGGGCCTGGTGTTGTCCAAAGTAGGTAAGGTTGACATTGTGTCCAAGGGTGACCGATCCGGAATCAGCATCAATCTCTTTGCTGATAATTTTAAGAAGTGTCGATTTACCAGCCCCGTTAACGCCAACCACCGCCACCTTATCTCCGCGCTGAAATTGCAGGTCCACCCCTTCAAAGACAAGCTTCCCGTTAAAACTTTTACATAAATTTTCAACCCGTAAAATATCACGACCGGAATCAGGTGCCGGCGGAAAGGTGAACCTGATCTGCTTATTTTCTTCGGCAAGTTCCAAAAGCTCCATCTTTTCAAGCTGCTTTACCCTACTTTGTACCTGTTTAGCCTTGGTGGATTTTGCCCGAAACCGTTCCACAAAACGCATGGTCTGCTTAATATGGGCCTGCTGATTCTCATAGGCCGCCCGTTCAATGGCCATACGCTCCACCCGCTCTTTTTCATAGTAGCTATAATTCCCTTTATAGACAGACAGCCTCCCCAAGCTGAGCTCCCATGTCATATTGGTTACTTTGTCAAGAAATGTTCTGTCATGGGAGATAATTACCATGGCGCCATCATAGGAATGTAAAAACTCCTCCAACCAGGTAAGGGAACTTAGATCAAGATGGTTTGTAGGTTCATCAAGTAATAAAAGGGAGGGTGATGCCAATAGCATTTTTGCAAGCATCAGACGCATCACCCAACCACCGGAAAAGGAAGAGGCTTCACGGTCCATATCAGCATTGACAAAGCCAAGCCCCAACAGAATTTTTTCAATCCGAGCCCGCATGGTATAAATTCCGCTACTTTCAAGGCGATGCTGGATCTCTCCCTGCCTCTCAAGGAGCGTCTCAAATTCATCTGTACCATGGCGGGTAACGGTGAGTTTCTCATGGATCGTATCCACTTCCTTTTGCAGCGCAATTAATTCCTGAAAGGCGGATTCCGCCTCTCTATAGAGCGATTTTCCAGAAACCAGCGCACTGGATTCCTGGGGAAGATAGCCAACAGTAAAATGCTTAGCGCAGTTTCGAACCCCGTCATCACAGGCGTTCACTCCAGCCATGATTTTAAGTAAAGTGGATTTCCCAGCACCGTTTACTCCAAGAAGACCAATACGGTTCCCGGGATAGACCTGAAGAGAAAGATCTTTAAACAGGTGTTTTTCACCATAGCGAATATCCAGATGACTAAGCGATAACATACTTCAATGTTCCCCGTTCAAATGTTGTATCTGTAGTAAATTCAAATCGTTTTTGCCCTTTCTCCATGGCCATAAGCGTTTCCAGGCGGCGAATATTTGCTCGATGCGGTCCAACAAAAGCCGACACATCCCGGTGAGAAAGGGTAAATATAACATGGCTCCCCAAAGGTGCCGCAGCCAATATTTTTCTGCTTCTTAAAAACCAATCGCGCGCAACAACTCTTTCCCCAAAAGATGGGTGATATGGACCGGCAACGATCTTTTCTTCTAAGTCTTCTGTCGCCTGTAGTCCCATACGCAGGATTGTAATACCAGCACTTTCAAAAAGCGCTTTTGCCCGGTGGCAATAGGCTATGGCCTTATTCATGGTCAGAGGAGTATACTTGCCCTGACGATAATCCAAAGCAAGTTGCGCCCCCTGCACGACCAGCGTTGGGTAAATTCTCACACATGCGGGCTGAAGACGAATAGCCGCATGAACGGTTGCCAGCCAAGAGCGAGTTGTCTCTTTAGGGAGGCCTGGCATAAGCTGTACTCCAAGCTCAAAGCCCCTTTGTTTTATAAGGGCGGCTGCCTCCACACAATCCCTGCTACTATGCCCGCGCCAAGAAGCCTGTAAAACGGTATCGTCCAAAGATTGCACGCCAAGTTCCACCGTTGTCACATGATACCGATGGAGGATCTCCAAAACCGTTTCATCAATGCAATCGGGTCGCGTTGAGAGGCGAATTGATTGCACTGCGCCCTCTTCAATAAATGGTTGTACTGTTTGCAAAAGCGTCTGCATTCGCCCAACGGGCAAACAGGTAAAGGATCCACCAAAAAAGGCAACCTGGGTCTTTGTTTGTTTGCGACTCCTTTGCAACCATTTCTGTATGGTTGTACGGACAAACTGGGTATCATCCTCAGTGCCCACTCGCTCTCCACTAATGGAGACCTGATTGCAAAAACGGCACTGCCTGGGACAACCTTGATGGGGAATAAAAACGGGAATAACCAGCAACAGAATTACTCCGCAAAACGTTTGATCACAGCATCTAAATCAGCAAGCGTTGCCGCAGCGGCCTTTTGTTCGGCCTCTTTTTTTGAACCTGCGGTCCCGCTACCCAACGCCACATCGCGAAATATCACGGATACAGAAAAAATTTTGCGATGGGAAGGCCCCTCCTCATTGTCCAAATGATAGGATGGCGCCTCATTAAATGTTTCCTGTAAACACTCCTGCAAACGGCTTTTGGCATCGGCCATTAGTAACTCTTCTTTTTTTAAAGCCATTGCCGGGACAAAAAAATCAGTAATGATCCGAGCAACCGTTTCATAGGTACTGTCTTCAAAAATTGCTCCAATAACGGCTTCATATGCACAGGAGAGGATGGAAGACTTATTGCGTCCATTGGAGGCGTCTTCACCTTTTCCAAGACAAAGATAGTCACCGAGATTAATCTCTCTTGCCATAAGTGCCAAATGGGTTTCATTCACTAAAGATGAGCGCAACCGGGTAAGCTCTCCTTCTCGCATTTCCGGAAATCGCACACACAGGGTGTGGCCAATAACAAGATCAAGAACCGCATCACCTAAAAACTCCAATATTTCATTGTTATTACCAACCTGCGCCTGTTCAAAAGCAAAGGAGGAATGAATCAATGCTTTTTGCAGCAGGCGCAGATCGGTAAAACGGTAAGAGATCTGCTGTTCCAGCTCTGCCAGCGCATCCTTATTCCGCCGAACCAGTGAATCAATATCCATCGCCATTTTCCCCTTGTTAAAAAAACAGTTTGTGTTATAAAGCGTGCCTGATGTGATTTATGCATCGTTTTGGCGGCGTAGCCAAGCGGCTAAGGCACTGGTCTGCAAAACCATGATTCAGCGGTTCAAATCCGCTCGCCGCCTCCAGTTTGCAAAGGGATATTTCGAATTCTTCGGGATATCCCTTTTTTTTTGCATAGAAAAAGGGCAGACGACATGGTCACCTGCCCTTGCAAAAGAACCTTATAGCACAAATCGATGTTTACGACACCTCTTTCTCCACAGGAATACCCCAAATTTCTTCGGCATACTCACGAATAGTACGATCCGTTGAGAATTTACCCATCCTGGCCACATTTACAATGGACATTTTTGTCCACTTCTGCTGATCCATATATGCCGTAGCAACCCTTTTTTGGCAATCAAGATAGGACTCAAAATCACGAAGGAGCAAATATGGGTCGTAGGGACTCATCAAGCTTTCCACCAAGGGTGTAAAGAGCTCCTTATCTCCCCTGCTAAAAGATCCATTTCCAATGGACTCAATTACTGCAGCCACCACAGGATTTTCCGCACAGACCACCTGCGGTGAGCGACTGATATGAATATGCTCATATTCGGCTTCCTCTGCAGTCATACCAAAGATAAAGATGTTTTCCTCCCCCACCTCTTCAAGAATTTCCACATTGGCACCATCAAGGGTTCCTATGGTTAGAGCACCATTTAAGGAAAATTTCATATTTCCGGTACCGGATGCCTCTGTACCTGCGGTGGAAATCTGTTCCGAGAGATCCGCTGCCGGCATGATAATTTCTGCCATGGAAACGTTGTAATTAGGAAGGAAAACCACCCGCAGCTTACCGCCTATTCTCGGATCATTATTTACAACTTCCGCCACCGAAGTAATGAGCTTAATGATCAGTTTTGCCTTCCAGTACGATGGAGCCGCCTTACCGGCAAAGATCACCGTACGCGGCACTGAATCTTTTTCGGGAGTACGAACCAATCGTTGATAGAGCGCAATCACATGCAGACAGTTCAACAACTGCCGTTTATACTCGTGAATACGTTTTACCTGCACATCAAACATGGAAGTGGGATCTACCTCAATGTTGCAACGTTTTTTTATAAGTGTTGCCAACCGCTTTTTGTTATCAAACTTTACTTCCCGCCAACTTTCACAGAACTGATCTTTCGCAGCAAATTTTTCAAGACCTCGTAACTTGTCAAGATCTGTAATCCAACTGGTGCCTATTTTTGCAGAAATCAATTTTGCAAGTTTTGAATTGGCCTGTAACAACCAACGTCTGGGAGTAATACCATTGGTTTTGGAGTTAAATTTCCCCGGATAAAACTCGTTATATTTGGGAAAAATATTTTCTTTTAAGAGTTTAGTGTGCAGGGCGGCTACACCATTTACCGAATGACTGCCAATAATGGCCAGATGCGCCATTCTGATTTTCTTTACCGGCCCTTCTTCGATAATAGACATTTGGGATAATCGTGCCTCATCGCCTGGATATTGCACTTTAACCAGATCAAGAAACCGTTGATTAATCTCAAAAATGATTTGTAAATGCCTCGGCAGAACGCGTCCAATCATTTCCACGTCCCACTTTTCCAAGGCTTCGGGCATCAAGGTATGGTTGGTATAGGCAAATGTGTTAATACAGATATCCCAAGCCTTTTCCCAATTTAATCCTTCAATATCAAGAAGCAAACGCATAAGTTCCGGGATAGCTATGGCCGGGTGGGTATCGTTGAGTTGAACGGCGATACGTTTGCTAAATTTATCAAAACTTTTATGCTTTTTTTTGTAGCGGCGCATAATGTCATGAAACGTTGCCGCAACAAAAAAATATTGCTGCTTAAGACGCAGCTCCATCCCTGCGAGATTATGATCAGGGGGATATAACACCTTTGAGATAGTCTCTGAACTTACTTTTGAAGTGACGGCTCCTATGTAGTCTCCCCTACTGAAAAAAATAAGATCAAGTTCCCGGGAGGCTCTCGCTGTCCAGAGTCGCATATTAACCACATGACCGTTGTTAAAACCGGGTACCATAATATCACAGGGAATGGCCATCACATCCGAGGTATCAACCCATTGGACACGGTAATTGCCTTCGCCATCCTGGGTTGTACTTAACCTTCCATAGAAATGAACGGGATACACCGGTTTTTTGCGTTCAAAGGACCAGGGAGAACCGTAGCGCAGCCAGTTATCCGGGCTTTCCACCTGGCGGCCATCTATTAACTGTTGATTAAACAAGCCATATTCGTAATAGATTCCATATCCATAGGCAGGGATTTTCAGAGTTGCAATGGAATCCATAAAGCAGGCGGCCAGTCGTCCCAAACCACCGTTACCAAGGGCTGCATCCTCCTCTTCTTCTAATATATCAGCAAGTTCAAAGCCAAGTTCCTCAACAGCAGCCTTCACCGGCTCCCAAATATCGAGGTTTAACATGGCGTTGGCAAGGGAACGTCCGATAAGAAATTCAAGGGACAGATAATAGACCCGTTTTTTCTCCTTTTCATAGTAGGAGCTCTGGGTATTGATCCATTTTTCTGTCATAATATCGCGAAGGGTATAGGCAAGTGCCATATACACATCGTTTTGTCGCACACGCTCCGGGTCACAGCCTTGAAAGCTCAATACGTGATGCAAAATATTGCGTTTTATCGCTTCAACCGTTGGGTCACAAACACTTGCCTGTCTATTTTTTTTATTCCTGCAATCTCCTTTTACCGCCTCCTTTTTTACAGTCATCACGCCTCTCCCTATCATGAATTTGAGCACTAATTCATCAACGTATTCTCCTTGGATGCTATCAAATCTCTTATGGAAAATAAAAATGAAATTTTTCATAAGATCATTTTATTTGTACCTTTTGCTCGCTTTTAATTTGACACTGTGAAGTTAGATCCTATACTTATACCGCCAGGGCACTCTTTTCAATACCACCTTGAGTGGTGTAAGTTTCGTATGAGCAGACAAGCTGCTCTACTCAGCTTTACCTGGTGATTCACATTCTTTATATTTTTTCAACACAGTTACTCTAGAACTACGACAGAACAAAACAATATGGTCAAAAAAGAATCCCTCTTATACACGCTCTTTATTGGACTTATCATAGGTTTTATTGGCGGAGTTATTTTTGCCTCCTACAAACTTGGCTCGGAAAACGTCCATTTTCCCACCGAAAATCAAGTGAGTAGTAACAGCGGGCAAACACAGCTCAATACCCAGGCGCAAGAAGCAATCAGCAACCTTGAGTCGGAAGTCACCGCCCACCCGGAGAACATAGAGGCCTGGACCAGACTCGGGCATCTCTATTACGATACCAGTCAATTCAAGAATGCGATAAAGGCCTACACAAAATCCCTTGCCCTGAACCCTGGTAATGCCGACGTATGGACAGACCTTGGGGTAATGTATAGAAGAGACAAACAACCCGAGAAGGCGATCGAGGCATTTGAACATGCCTATGGTGTCCAGGAAAAACATCTTCCCTCACGCATGAATAAGGGTATTGTCCTCCTGTACGATCTTAATAAACCCGAAGAGGCAATTACTGTTTGGGAAGAGGCGCTTCAAATTGATCCCAATCTGCAGATGAACGACTCCTTAGGCTTGCAAGACGCGGTGGATGAAGTAAAAAAACAACTGGCAGGAAGGAAGGAAAAAGCAGAGTAATGGATGTTAAAGGAGGTGGGAAGGTGCTGGCAAAACAAATAAGTCTCCCCAAACATTGTGATCATGAAAATCACAACGACGGATGCCTGCATGACAAAGTACCTCCTGTGGTCAAGGAGCTCGTTGCCGCCTGGCAGACCGAAGACTGTTTCGATCATGTGGGCCCGGTTCCCATCCCTTCGCATAAGGCGATCATTGATATTATTTACCAGGGGAGGCAGATTTTATTTCCCGGGTACTTCACAAAATCAAAAATTCATGCATCAAATCTAGAATATTATTTAGGAAAAGAAACATCAGAATTATATGAACGTTTAACTGCTGAAATCATCATGGCCATCCGCCATGACTGTCGCAGATCCAACCTGCCCTGCACCAACTGCGAAAGACGGGGCCATAAACTTGCCCTTGCTTTTATCGAAAAACTGCCTGGTATCTCTGCCATGTTATCCAGCGATATCCGGGCAACCCTTGCAGGGGATCCGGCAACGGCAAACAGTGATGAAGTCATTTTTAGCTACCCCGGGTTACTGGCGACTTCCATCTACCGTATGGCCCATGAACTTTACCTCTTAGACGTTCCCATAATCCCCCGTATCATGACCGAGCATGCCCATAGTCAAACCGGAATTGACATCCACCCTGGCGCCACCATTGGTCCGGGCTTTTTTATTGACCATGGTACTGGGGTGGTGATTGGCGAAACCACCCATATCGGTGCGCAAGTTCGCATCTACCAGGGAGTTACCCTGGGAGCACTCTCTCTTCCCAAAGATGCCGGCAAAAAGATGCGTAACACCAAACGTCATCCCACCATTGAAGATGACGTTATTATTTATGCCAATACCACCATCCTCGGTGGCGAAACCACCATCGGTGCCCGTTCGATAATAGGCGGGAATATTTGGCTTACCGAATCTGTTCCAGCGGACACGCGAGTTCTTCTTAAGCGTCCCGAGTTAATCTATTCAGAAAAGAAGAAGACCCATCATGGATAATCCATTGCTCTCAACCGTTGGCAATAGCCCACTGCTCACCCTAAGCAATATCTGCCCTGATTGTCAGGCTACGATCCTTGCCAAGCAGGAGTCACGAAATCCCCTGGGGAGCGTGAAGGACCGTATTGCCCTTGCCATGATAGAAGACGGTATCGCTACGAGTAAGATTAGTAAGCAGACCACCATCATTGAGGCAACTTCTGGAAACACAGGCCTTGGTCTGGCAATGGTGTGTGCCAGCAAAAAACTTCCCCTTGTCCTGACAATGCCGGAATCCATGTCCCTTGAGAGAAGGGCTCTTTTGCAACACTTAGGGGCAAAACTGATTCTAACACCGGCACAAGAGGGAATGGCAGGTGCAATACAAGCGGCCGAAGCATTGCACCAACAGGAACAAAACTCCTTTATGGTGCGTCAATTTGAAAACCCGGCCAACCCTAAAATTCACGAAACAACCACGGCCAAAGAAATCTGGCAACAAAGTAAAGGTAAAGTAGATATATTCGTGGCCGGTATTGGCACCGGAGGGACCTTTACCGGAACCATGACCTATCTTAAAAGGAAAAATCCTGCTATCATCGGCGTTGCCGTGGAACCTGCCGGATCACCGGTTCTTTCTGGTGGTTCACCCGGCCCCCACGCGATCCAGGGGATAGGAGCAGGTTTTATCCCCAAGATATTAAACCCAAAGCTTATGGACACAATCATAACCATAAGTGATGACGAGGCATATTCTGCGGCAAGGGAGCTTGCACGACAAGAAGGTATTTTGGCGGGTATTTCTTCGGGCGCCGCCGTGGCGGCAGTCATGAAACTGGAAAGACTTGCTGAAAACAGAAAAAAAGTAATTGTCACAATTTTACCTGACACCGGAGAGCGATATTTAAGCACTCCATTACTGCTCTCAAAAGAATAATATTTACGGTTCGTTTTACCTGCTACGGAATACACATATGTTACGACTACGCAATCTCCTTCTAATAACTGTCCTTCTGCTTCCATCAACTCTTTTTGCCAGCGAACAACAAGAACAATACGGCATCGTTACCGATCCCGATACCGGAAACACCTGGCTGGAAGCCCAAGGAGGGAGTAAACATTCCTGGGAAGAGGCCTTTACCTATTGTGAGGAACTGGAAACAGGCAATATGGATAACTGGCGACTGCCAACGAAGGCGGAGCTGGAATCTCTGGTGGATTACAACAAAACAACTCCTGCCATTAACGAAAATTTTACCTGTCAGCCTTCCTTTTACTGGTCAAGTATAGCCCACAAAGGAAATATTGATTATGCCTGGGGAGTATACTGTTTGGACGGAGCCGACCACTGGCTGCATAAAAGTAACAACTATTACGTCCGTTGCATCCAGGATAAACAACCCAAACAACAAGCCGTAACCTATGTGGTGGGTACACACAGCGCAATTGACAAGCAAAACAAACTCGAATGGCAAAAACAGCCTTCAACCGACAAACTCTCCTGGAATGATGGGCAAACGTATTGTACGCAGCTCTTTGTAAACAACAAAAGGGATTGGCGGCTTCCGACCATTCAGGAGCTCAAGTCCCTTGTCAATTACACAAAATATTATCCTGCCATAGAGAGCTCCATTCCCTGCCAATCAACAATATATTGGTCCAGCACAACCGTTGCTGATAAAGAAAGAGAGAAAGCGTGGACTGTTTTCTTTGGTAACGGAGACGATATCTGGAAAAACAAAACAGAACAACACGCAGTCCGATGTGTTCGGGAAATAGCTTCGCCACAATAAGTTGCGCGCATGCAATAGAGTGCTGTGAAAATCATTCTGTCCCCGGTGCTCCAGAAAAACAAAATCAGTCCCCTTAGTTCGAAAAAAAACTAAAACTCTAAACTCCACTGTTCCAGTAACTTGCCATTAATGGTATATATACCAGCTCTTGGTTCGGAGTGTAGCTCAGCCTGGTAGAGCACTGCCTTCGGGAGGCAGGAGTCGGAGGTTCAAATCCTCTCACTCCGACCAATACATGATGTTTCTTGCAGTTCACCACAGCCCCCTTCTTCTATTCTCTAAAACGCTATTTAGCAATCAATCACCAAGGACTGTATTTTCCTGTTAACTGGTGATTTTTCCCATCCTGGTTATAAACAAGCAACGTGTTTTTTTGCCCAGAATTAGCACTTGACAAATCAAACCACCCTCCCCTACAATTCATATGTAACAGAGTTATTGACGTAAAAACTGGAAATGAGGTTTACCTTGGCGGCATGAAAATAGTGTTCTCAACTCATTACATAACCAGCAACAATGGAAGGAAAATGAAGACTTACACATTATTTCTTACAATTGCTTTGACGATGCCGTTTGTCCATACAACCAATGCAACAATAGTTACCTATGACAACTGGACTGATGTCAATAAATACTCAGATAGGGGGCTTACAAACCCTTCCGGTTCGTTAGACACATCAGACAGCAAGATGTGTTGGGCAGCCGCTTCCTCCAATGTTCTCAACTTCACGGGGTGGACCGTTGATCGTGACGGAGATAAAACACTGGAGATTTATGACGATGTATATAACGAATTCCTGGCTGAATTTTCTAACGGAGCCAGCAGCGGATATACTGCCTACAAACATTATGCGAACACCTTTTGGTCCGAAGCACTTACCGCCCAGGGGAAGACCTGGGATGATTACTTTTATCGGGTAAGCGATGACTCCATTATGATGGAAACCATTGCCGATTTTATGGAACTTGATTATGGCATCTATGTCTCTATTACCAACGATAGAGGCAGCCTTGGCCATGCGATTACAGCCTGGGGATATGAAACTGACGACACTGGACTCTTTACCAGAATTGCGGTCACGGACTCCGACAGGGGGTACGGGCCAGGTGGTGCCATGATTCCCATGTTACAATGGTATGATGTAGCTTTTAATGCAAGTCTTGGGAGATGGTATTTACAAGACTATGGAACAGACGTGTACATTAGAAGAATAGATGCCTTTGCGCCAAACGATCTCCTCGCTCCCATCCCGGAACCGGCAACCGTGCTCCTCTTCGGGATAAGCATTACTGGTCTATTGATTCCCCGTCTGCGACGAAAAAGTCCATCTTTACTGTAAATTTTCCTCTTGCACCTGCTCAGTTGAGGATTGCTGGGGAGCCATCTCCGGTGCAGTATAAACGGGCATATCAAAGGCGTCTTGTTCCGGTCGCACCACTTCTATATCCGCACCTTTTCCAACCAGCTCAACCTGAGCCAGAAGACTCGGATCAATGGCGTTCATCTCCTTTTCAACCCGTTTAATATTGCCCAACACTTTATCCGTTATCCCCACACCAGGGTATTTCACCAAGATATCCACCAGATGCCTTCTGGAATCAATAAGCAGTTTTTTCTGGGACTCCACATCCGTTGTCTTTGTAAAACGAATAAAGAGATCAGCTGCCTTTCTTCGTTCGGCACGAGCTGATAACAAAGAGGCATCAGCAATCTTACTCTCCGCCTTTAAGGCATACTCAGATTCGAGCATGGTGGTAAGGAGCTCAATGGCCTGATCATATTCTCCTTTATCAATAAGCAACAGTGCGTCATTCCATTTCCTTTGCAGGGCCTGCATCTCTTCAATCTTCTTCGTCTCACGATACACCGCTTCAGCAAGGGTCAAATCATCACTTTTCTTCCTGATCTCAATGAGTTTCTCCCCACTCAATATATCTTCCTGCAGAGTTTCCATTTTCAACAGGGCATCCTGAAACCGTTCTTCTTCCGCCAAAGCGTCAACTTCTGCCAAAAAAGAAGCAAGCCAAGCATCAGCACGACTCTTTGCGGATTCACGGATAATATCTATATTGGACGCCACCGCCGAATAGGGGTAATCAGCAAGAAACTGGTCCGCTTGCCAGACAAGTTTATATCCATCACGCTGGGGGGTAAATCCAAGATAGTTTCGTAATAACGAGGAGTAGGCCTCAAGTTCAGGGCTGCCAGTTTCGCTCCTCTCAAGAATGGAAAGCTGAAGGATCCCCCAGCTCTCTATACTTGACAAACTTTTATAATCATTTGATATTTCATGGTACTGCTTTTCCGCTTTGTCATATTCACCGGATGCTGCATACAGATCGGCCAACACCTTTCGAAGAGAAAGTATATCTGTTCTTTGATCATCTGATGCGGACATCAGATCAACAATTGTCTGATACACCTTTGCTGCTTCCGTCTCCTGATGGAGGGCCATAAGGGCGTTACCATAAGAAATCCTGGTATTGAGATGGACACGGTCCAACTGTTTCACTGGAATTTGCTGCCAAACCTGGACAACTTCCTCATATTCCTCACTGCCGGCATAACGCTCGATTAAGGTCTCTATCTGGGGAAGATCCGCTTGCTTTTCACGTTTGGCCCAGCCGGCATCCTCATCCGCACCACCTTTGAGCAAATATCCACAACCCGATTCTAAAAAATTGATATCACTCTGCTCAAGATCAAGCACTTCCGATGTCGAAATAAGCTGGGAAGAATCCATAAAATCTTGACTCAACAAGGCTTCCTGGATCCTGTTGTAGCCATTCAATATTTTTTGCAAATCCCTAAAACATCGTACCATCTCCTCCGAGGCTGTCTCATCGAGTTCAACGGCCACCGCCTGCTCATCAAGGGCCTTCCAGCGATCAAGTTTCCTGCCATATTCAAAAATACGATCCTTCACATACTGCATTTCCGGTAAAAGTGCTGGAGTACGCTCAACCTCAGCAACGACATTTTTAGTATTGTCCACATAATACGGTTCTGGAGAAAATCCTTGGGAAGGAGTAACAAGGGGAGTATCGCCTTGCGTTTTCTCGTTGGTCGTAATCTGTTGCGGCTGAGTCATACTTGTGTTCCTTGGTGTTACAACGCGTTTTTTATCGTAAGTACAAGCACTCAGCAGGACACAACATGCGGCGAAAATAATGGATGTGCGGTATGGGATATTCATTTTTTACTAGTACATAAGAGAGTTAAAAAAGATAAAGAACACCTGTGCGGTTTGTCCATTTTAATCAAGATACTGTACGTTCTAGCATGAAAACGTGGAGAGATCAAGAAAAGGCAGGCATAGTCTCTTTTACAAGTCTGTTTCAACCACCTCTTGTTGGGTACTCCAAAATGGCTGATACGCCCTTTTCGGCTCAAATCCACCAGATGCGCTCTTTGTACCAAAAGTTGTAATGGACGGTTTCATTCTGTCAATCTCATCAACTTCAACCACCGGATACAACAGGTGTCCGCCAGCTTCTTTATTAACCCCCAAATTTACCTGGCCAAGCTCTTTTTGAAGAAGGGTCAGCCCATAAAAAGAGAGATCTACAGGGTCCAATTTCGCGCCATAGCCCTTTTCCCTGAGTAGCGTATTAACAAGTTCTGTCCAGGTGGGAAGTGCACCGCTGGAACCTGTAACTCTGGTACCATTTTTCCGCATGGACTGGTTGTTATCAAAACCGACATACACCCCCAACGTAAAACCCCCTTCCACCACCATCCCTGTTCCATCCTTTGAAACTGCAGGCAAACATCCATAAAAGGAGGCGTTGGTGTACTCATTGGCCGTCCCGGTTTTTCCAAGCAAGGGAATAATCAAATCCGTGGGAGCCAATGCATCATCTTTGGTGTCTTGCGTTTGCGGTAAACGTGCATGCTCCTGAGCATATCTCCCCGTTCCAAATTTAACCACATTTTCAAGGATATGACCAAGGACAAGGGTGGTTTCTTCCTGAAAAACCTTGTGCTCGGCTGTGGTGGACTGATACACGATCTCCCCATCCAGGGTTTCTATCCGATCAAGGACTGTCAACAAATCGCGCTGTTCCACATCTGCCGCGGGAAGCAAAGAAACCGCACCACTGATTAAGCCCTCATACATTCTCACCGTCTCAAGCAGCGTTACAACATTTGAACCGAGCGGAAATGACAGTACTGGCTCAAGAGTGCTGGAAATTCCAAGCTCCTTTCCAAATTGGATAAGATACTGCAATCCCACCAACACCCTGAAATCATGAACCTTCGCCAAAACCTCCATACTATACGGGGTAAGGGTCTCCAAATGCTTGAACTCACGGTTGACCTGTTTTTCCACAAGACGAAGAGCTGCTGAACTCAGGACCGAATCAATGAGCACATCATCCCAAAATTTTTCTCTTACCGAGTCTTCAGCCTTATTGAGGAATTGATACAGCCGCTCACTATCAATACATGATAGATGTTCATAGACACCTTCTTTATTGGTAAATACATATTTTCGCTTCTCTTTGTCAAAATACAGCTCCCCAGTTTCACTATTTATTGCAAGTCGAAAAGGATTTATCAGCCTCCCAGGAAGGTTGTTTCTATACAGAGAAAGCTCCTGCTGGAGTTGTAAAAGTTCCAGATAGTTTCCCCGTAAGACCTTCTTTCGCAGCAACTGCTCTTTACGCTGAGAGGAGGAGAGCTTTTCTGTGGCCAGTAGGGCATCAATTTCCTGAATATAGTTATCAAAATGAAGGCCATAATGGAGCTGTTGTAATATGTGGTATTCCTCTTCCCGGTTCTCAAACAAAAAATCCGTTTCAAGATGCTTAACTGCCGCGGCAAAGGCCGCTTCCCGCAGTGTCGAACGATCAATAACAATACCGTGGGTATCTCGTATCCGTGAACGGTATAAGGTGTATGGCTCCTCTTTCCCGTCTTTTATACGTGGCGCCAAAGCAAGATGGCTTGCAAGATCAGCAAACTCATCTTCAGAAAGCCGGTCACATAAATGATACAAGAGCCAAATAGATGCCAGGTTTTCCGAGCGTACTCCAGCCCAACTCATCGAAACCTGATCCGCCTTATTGGTGTGGTCGGGACGTGGGAAATAGGGTTGCCCCTGGTAGACAAACACCTCTCGAACATTCGGTAAGATATCTACACTGTTCCAATTCAGTTGCAGTGCAGCTGCGTACAAAAATGGCTTAAAGGCCGAACCCATTGTCCGTTTTGCTGCTATTGCCCGGTTGTAAAAACGATTTTCCACCCCGCCTGCCATCGCCTTAATCATCCCTTTTTGCATGATCAACGCGCCACCCTGCATCTGAGGAAATCGCTCCAAATCTAAAAGAATTTCCTCATCGTTTATTTCCCGGATACTCACCCACACCCGGTCTCCCTCGACCAGTTGTTCCATTAACAACGGAAGATCAGAATCCTTTGCTTCAGTCCACCGATTTTTTTGCCATTTCACCAATGCGGTCAGTGGCCGTTGTAACCCCTTGCGATCTATTCGACCGTCCGGCAAATCCTCGCCAAAGGTTACAAGCAACTGATCAGGACTTTTCTTGCTAATTGTGCCAAAAAGAAAACCATGTTCTTCCTGCTCCCGATCCCCCCGATAATTGGTATTGGCAAGTTCCTGCTGTACCTCTTCCCTTTGATAGCCGCGCATTCTGATATCTAAACGGGATAGCTCATGACGCAGCCAGTACAGGGTGTCTTTTTGTAAATCCTTATCAACACTGGTAACAACACGCAAACCCGCTGTGGCCAAATTTGATATCCCATGCTTTTCCAGGGCGTCCCGAACCGTATCGGTACTCACCGCATCCTTGACCATTTCCATTACATAATCAAGGTCATAACCAACCTGCCCTTCTGTAAATACCACATTAGCATTACTGCTTGCGTTGTACTCCTGCTCCGTGATCATGCCAAGTTCTCGCATCTGCCTTAGAACGTAGGCAACTCGAATATTTACCCGGTGTCTTACCTCCTGCTCAGATGTGGCGGATTTTCTAATAAATGGATTGTAGTAGTTGGGCCGCTTTACGCTACCTGCAATAAAGGCACTCTCAAGCAGAGTCAACTCTTCAACATTTTTATCAAAATAGTATCTTGCGGCTACACCTAAACCGTGCCCGTTTCCGCGTACATAAAATTGATTGGCATAAAATTCAAAAATTTTCTCTTTGGAATAGTGCTGTTCCAGACGAAGCGCAAAAAGCAGTTCCTTGAGTTTTGCCTCATAGGATCTTCCAGAGCGTTTAAAGAGGTTTTTAGCAGTTTGCTGGGTAAGCGTGCTCCCACCTTGAACGACTCTCCCGGCTTTGTAATTTTTAAGAGCAGCTCGAGCAATGGAAACCAGATCAAATCCATAATGATCAAAAAAGCGATTGTCTTCCGAAGCCACCAGAGCATTTACAAAACTCTTAGGTATCTGATCATAGGTGACATATTGCCTGTGCGCATCATCAAAAAAAACGCCAAGCGGTGTTTGCCCATCGCTGTAAAACACTGGACTCTCTTTGCCAAGAATAGACTGAATATTTTCAAGTGAAATTTCGTCGCCTGGATGCAATACCACATAGTAATAATAACCTCCCGAAAGGGTAAGACATCCGACAACAGCCAGCACAAGAAATGTGATCAGTAAAAACTTAAGTATTTTCTTTATCATAAACCGATAATATTTTTTAATGGAGTTGCGGAATAACCTGCAAATAAGGCTTGTGGCAAGCACAAATAACAGTTATCCAAGAACTACTAAAGGGGCGAAAGTTGATGATTATTGTCCTTAAAGGCCCTATTTTCCCTTGCAATTAAACTCTTCATAGAGTTTAAATACGGCTTTTATGTACGTTGTACTGTCTTCAGGAGAATAACTCAAGGACGCTATCGTTTTCTGTTTATCTGGTTGCCGACAACTGCTTTTGCAAAATACCAGATATAAATAGACAAGGAAAGCTCCTCACTCTCTTTTTTATGAGTCCTATTGTTATGCCCAAAATTATCCATTTTTGTCTGTTGAGCATCTGTTGTATGAGCGTTGCTCTGTTGTCCACGTCCTGTTCCACCACAAACACAGCTTCTGTTTCATCCCTGCCGGAAAGTGAAGATATTTCCGCAGTAAGTGCTATCCCAAATGACCCTGAACTGTTACTTGTCAATTCGGAAACAGAACAGTGCCTTACAGAAGAACTTGAGGCGCTGCGTAAAACCGGAACCTGGCAGCAGACAAGCGCCATCTCCGCTTCAAGTCAAAAGGCAACATACGACTTTCCCGTTGTAATTAACAAACAGGTACAAGCCTATTTGGATATCTTCCAATACCGTCAGAAAAAAACATTTGCGAAGTGGCTTGCAAGATCAGGCAAATATCTCCCCCTTATCCAACAAGAATTGCGGGAAGCGGGACTTCCTGAAGATCTTGCTTACCTTGCCATGATCGAATCAGGATTTAATCAACGTGCATACTCCCGGGCCAGAGCAGTGGGACTGTGGCAGTTTATCAAAGGGACCGGAAGAATGTACAACCTTCGTGTTGACCGGTATGTGGATGAACGTCGACATGCTGGCAAATCAACAGAAGCAGCCATTGCCTTTCTTCAAGACCTGTATAATGAGTTTGGCGACTGGCATCTGGCTGTCGCGGGCTACAATGCGGGGGCCGGCAAAATCCGGCGCGGACTACAGCGCTTTAAGTGTAAAGACTTCTGGAGTCTTGCTGGGCATCGTTACCTAAGACTGGAAACAAAGCGCTATGTGCCAAAACTTATTGCGGCCATTGTTATCGCAAAGAATCCGGAAAAGTATGGTTTTGGAGACGTTGTCTATGAAAAACCGCTTAGTTATGAGACACTACGCGTTGGGCCAGGGCTTAGTCTTGATGCCATAGCCCTTCTTAGCGGGAGCAGCGCAAAAGAAATAAAACATCTCAACCGGGAGTTAAAAACGGGACGTACGCCCTTAAACACGGAGTCATATGAGGTGCAAATCCCCATCGGCACGAAAGAACTCGCACTGGCAAATCTTCCCCGTCTGCACCGAATAGCCACCACCGGTTATGGCACCCATGTAATACAACCTGGCGACTCCATCTCTTCAATTTGCAGGCGTTACAACATCAACAAGACAACACTGCTTAAAATCAACAACTTACGAAGCAGCAAACTGATTGCCGGGAAACATCTTCGCATTCCCCAGGCAAAAGTTCGCTATCGCTTACTAAACAAAGGCGAGGAAGCACAACTCGCTGCCGGTGATTTGATTCTCCATACCATTAAACGTGGAGAAACTGTCTCCACCATTGCCTCAAAATATCATGTCCCACCCGAATTAATTGTGAGTTGGAACGGACTTAAAAGTGTCCATAGAATTACGGCAGGAGAGCAACTGGCATTATATATAGAAGGTGCTGGAAAACGTAGCGCAAAACCTGAAAAGGCAACATCTGTGGCTGCAGCCAGCAAAAAAAGTAATTCTAGCGCAAACCTTATCGTACTTGCTGAACAGAAAAAAGCTCTTCTTCCTCAATCAAACGAAGCAGCTGGGAGTGAAATTACATGGTACCGAGTACAACAGGGAGACTCTCTGTGGGCCATCGCCCGAAAGTTTAATCTTTCCACCAGTCAGTTAAAATCCTGGAACAATCTCAAATCAAACCGTATCCATCCAGGGGCAAAATTAATCGTGAGTAATGTGTAGGAATTCTATACACATCCCCTTTTCTACGGAAATAGAAGCCTATATCCAGTACCCGAACAACTAATAGCTTTTCATTATTTATCATTATGACAACTCAAGCATTCCCCGCAGCGGACTATCCGTCTGATGTGCATCAAATTCACTTTGCGGGTAAAACCATTCTTCTAATAGGTACTGCGCATATTTCTCAAGAATCCGTCGATCTGGTGGAGGAAGTGATCAGCCAGGAGAAGCCCGATTCCGTCTGCCTGGAACTCGATGAAAAACGTTTTACTGCCCTAACCCAGAAAAAGAAGTGGCAATCCCTGGACCTGAAGCAGGTTATCAAAAAAAAGCAGCTCTCCACCTTAATGATCAATCTCCTTATGGCCTCATACCAGAAAAAACTTGGTGGACAAATGGGAGTACAACCTGGGGCTGAACTACTGCATGGCGCCAAAACAGCTCAACAATATGATATTCCCATATCCTTAATTGACCGGGATGTTCGGATCACCATGCGCAGGGCCTGGAAATGCACATCGTTTTTTAAAAAGGGCTACCTGCTGGCAACCATCTTCGCGTCCCTTTTTGATTCCACTGAAATCAGTGAAGAAAAACTGGCGGAAATGAAACAAAAAGATGTCCTTTCCGAACTTATGGAGGAGTTGGGAACAGCCTTACCAGATGTTAAAAAGGTGCTTATCAGCGAACGTGATATATACCTCTGTGAAAAAATTAAAAGTACAGCTGGAGAACGTATAGTAGCCGTTGTCGGTGCAGGTCATGTTGCGGGAATAAAAGAGTGCTTTACAAAAGATAACAGTGCACTACTGGACGAAATCACAACCATCCCCCCCGTCTCACCAATCTGGAAAGTCATCGGCTGGTCTATCCCGTTACTGATCCTTGGCTCCATAGCAGCCATTGGTATGCAAAAGGGCGCAGCGGATGCGGGAGCCAATATTCTCTATTGGATACTGGCCAACGGTATCCCTTCAGCAATTGGCGGAATAGTGGCATACGCCAACCCACTCACCGTCCTGGGTGCATTTATTGCGGCCCCCATTACCAGTCTCACACCTGTGATTGGTGCAGGATATGTGGCAGCATTCATCCAAGCCATGCGTACTCCACCCGTGGTCAAGGAATTTGAGACGGTGGGAGATGATATGGGAACCTTTCTGGGCTGGTGGAAGAATAAACTCCTTCGCCTCTTCCTCGTCTTTCTTTTAACCGGCCTTGGTTCGTTTGTTGGTACCTATATCGGTGGATATGAAATAGTGAGTAATTTACTGAGTTAGCGGCTGACAAAATTGAGAATCTGCATCAAACAACAAACAAATCAAACAGTTACCACAAGAGATCTCGATAAAAAAATGGCTGGTAAATAAATCGCGATCTTAGGCGATGGACTCACCGTTGATATTTACGTTCAGGGAACCGTCTGGTGTAAAGCCAAGCGAGAAATCACCAGCAGAGTGTCTGCCATCAAACAAATCACTATACTTCGCCATTAACAGGTCGATCTCATCTTCTGACATCCCCTCACTTTCTTCTTGGAACGCTAAGGCCCGCTGAATGCCAGCAAGGTGTGAAGAGAGGGCATTTACCGTACTCATTTCCTTTGCAAGTGTCGGATTCTCATCGAGCATCTGGGTAAATTCTTCACTGTACTGATAGTCATCCGGTAAAATCAACTCTCCCCTATTGTCGTATTGGATTGTGTCTGGAGCAACAGGAATTCCATAGTCGCTCATCAGCCCTGGAAGTACTTTGGAAATATGTTTAGCCAATACATTGATGTTATTTTCGGTTGGAAGGAGGAGCGGTGGCAATGATTCAATCCCCCCTGATACCACTTCCTGATTAGGAGAAAAATAGGCATCAATGCCCAGCTCGACACTCCCTTTATTGGTGTCAAATAGCGCTGTTTCATCGGAATAAACTGGTGAAACAGTCTGAGTTGCCGCCAGCTCACGTGCTTGGGGAGAGAGCGTGACACTGTCTTGAATAGCTGCATTACTTCCTGATCCAGTTTGGCTCTTATCGGAATTCCATACTACTTCTGAGGAGATTCGTTTCATTGCTCCATAAATCTCAACCCCTTTGGCAGATGACACTTGCATATGGTCCTCCCTCTATAGACAGAATTTACCAGCAGATACATTTTCGCTCGCTAGTCAAGATTACTCCTTATCGGCACCTTTAGATAAACACAATAGTGTTAAATCGGACTAGCCTAAGAATTCAGGCACCACACAATAGAAAGTGCAATATACAATGCAACAGTGAAAAAAATACGATAGGAGAGAAAACTGCTACTGCAAAAGATCAGGCAACCAGAGTACCATATCGGGAAAGACTATAAAGAAAATCAAACCCAACGTCTCAACAATGGCAAAGGGAATGGAACCGCGGATAACATCCATAAGAGAAACCGATGGTGGGGAAACACCCTTTATCACAAACAAATTAAGCCCCACCGGTGGAGTTTCCGTTCCAATTTCGCAGGCAATGGCCATGACAATACCAAACCAGAGACTGCTGTACCCCATTCCAAGGACAATGGGAAGGAAAATGGGGGTGCTAATCAGGATTACAGAGACAACATCCATAAACATTCCCATTATATACAATAAAGTAAAGATACCAGCCAAGACCACCCAATTCGGCATATTGAGCCTAGCAACAAAAGATGCCAGTTCCTGGGGAACCTGCAACCTTGTCAACACATAGCCAAAGAGAAGTGCCGAAGCAAAAATCAGCATGATCATCGAACTGGTGGTGATGGTCGAACGTAAAATTTGCCGAAATGTCTGCCAGCTCAACTGTTTTTGCAGCAAAGAGATAAGCAAAGAGCCCACACACCCCACAGCAGCCGCCTCTGTCGGAGTGGCAATCCCTTTATAAATAGAACCAAGGACAAGAATGATCAACACCACCACCGGCCAAACACGAACAAGGGACTGAAAACGCATCTTCCAGGTGACCAAGTCCTTATTGGGTGGAGCAATTTCTGGTCGAAAGACACCTATAAGAAAAATATACCCCATCATCAGAGAAGCGAGCACCACACCGGGAACAATACCGGCAATAAATAAGCGCCCCACCGATTCGTCACCAACCACGCCATAAAGAATAAG
>JBNKKR010000027.1:0-53678 GCA_050291935.1 Desulfocapsaceae bacterium
AAATTCGGAGGGGAATATGAAAAGAAACGGGATGCGAAGAAAATGCAGGATGTTGGGTGATTGCAAACCGGGACAACGGGCAAAAATTCGGTGCCACCACGCACGGGGAGCGGTTCGTCAGCGGTTGCTTGATCTCGGGTTTGTGCCGGAATCAGAAATAGATATCGTCAGATGTGCGCCGTTAGGCGATCCCATGCAATGTAAAGTTGCCGATTATAACGTAACCCTGCGCAAATCTGAAGCCTCGCTTATAGAGATAGAAAGTGACTAATTATTTGAATTTTACCAATTAAGCCTACGGGCATTTATATACCATGTCAGAAAGAACCAAACTCCTTGTCGGGCTTGCGGGGCAGCAAAATGCTGGCAAGTCTACCACCTTCAATATGCTCACAGGTGCCAATCAGCACATTGCCAATTATCCCGGTGTTACGGTGGATAAAAAGAGCGGTTTTTATACCTATGAAAGCGTCAAAGTTGAAACTGTTGATTTGCCCGGTACCTACAGCCTCACCTCATTTTCCTTGGAGGAACGGGTTGCCCGTGACTTTCTGGTTACGAAGAAGCCTGATGTTATCGTAAATGTTGTGGATGCATCATCATTGAAACGGAGCCTCTATTTTACCTTTCAGGTTTTGGAAATGGGTTTGCCTGTGGTTTTGGCCTTGAATATGATGGATGTGGCTATACGCAATGGGGTTACGATCGATGTCGGACATTTGCAGCACAGGCTTGGGGTGGATGTAATCCCCACCGTCGGTCGCAAGGGAAAAGGAAAGAAAGAACTCCGTGATGCCATTTTGGCCACTGCCAGCAGAAAGGAAGGGAAGGTTTTAACCATTGCGTATGATGAGCTGGAGCCACTTGTACAAGAGCTTGCGGGAATGCTGAAAGAGACAGCTCTTGCAGCAATATATCCAACAAGATGGCTTGCTGTGAAACTTATTGAAGGAGACAGTGAAGCACAACGGATCGTAAAGGAAAAACTTGGGTCTCATAGTGTTGTACTGCAACGCGCCGATGTGATCATAAATGATTTTGAAAAAGAGCATTTTATGGGTGTGGCGGATTACATGGTAGGCTGCCGGGATCGCCTTGCCAGTTCCATTGTCAGCTCCTGCATCAAAGAAACGAAGAAGGGGAAAACAACTATTTCAGAAAAAATTGATGCTCTTGTCCTCAATCGTTTTGCAGCCCCTTTTTTTCTTGTGGCCACGGTTTTTATTATTTACCAGTTGTCCATCGTCAAGGGGTATGATCTTACCCAGTATTGGTGGCCATTTTTGGCAAAATTCAGAGCAGTTGTTGCCGACTCTCTCCCGGCAGCGGGATTACTTGAAGATCCCTATATCAGGTCCATGGGATTATGGATGGTGGATTCTGCCAATGCCTTGTTAAATTATATTCCCATCTTCCTTATTCTCTTTTCTCTCATAGCCATCCTGGAAGATTCTGGCTATATGGCACGCATTGCCTTTATTTTAGATAAGCTTTTTTATGCCTTTGGCCTGCATGGACAATCCACATTGCCTTACATCCTGGGTGGTGTCTTTGCCGGTGGATGCGCGGTACCGGGAGTTATGTCCACCAAAGGAATACCGGATGAACGCTCTAGAATGGCAACTATTCTGACGGTTCCCTATATGAACTGCCTGGCCAAAATTCCATTTTATACCTTATTGGTGAATGTGTTTTTTGTGCAATACAAATCCTGGGTGATGCTCTTTCTCTCCACCATCACAGTTCTTGTAGCGCTTCTGGTTGCGAAACTGTTGACCTCCACTGTATTGAAAACAAAAGAAACGGCCCCCTTTGTCATGGAGCTTCCAAACTACCATCCACCGACCTTCTTTGGCGTAGGGCAACGGGCAGTTGAACGTACCTGGCAATATATCAAAAAAGTAGGAACCATTGTTATTGCCGTCTCGGTTTGTGTGTTTACTCTTCTCCAGTTTCCCGGAGTCAGCGATACCCGAGAAATGTTTTATCAGGAGGAGATGGACAAGGCAGTCACTAAGTTTTATACAAAAATCGAGAAATCCAGCTATGCAGAACAATTCCAGGAAGAGACTGCTCTTGTAGATATGGTTAACCTGTACAGCGCGTATAAAACTGCAAAACTGAACAGCAAAGGAGCTGATGCTTCAAGGGCACTTGATGCAAAGTACATGAAAAAACATCCGGATCATTTTATTTTTTTGAAACCTAAAAAAGATAAGGATGCCAAAGTGATCAACAAGTCTTTGCGGAGCCTGGTCTCTAAAAGGAAATCATTGCGCCGTCAGATAAAAGAAGAACAGATCGAAACCAGTTTTCTTGGTATGGTCGGTCGATCCTTGGAGCCGGTGACCCAGTGGGCCGGTTTTAACTGGAAGATCAATGTGGCCATCCTTTCTTCTTTTGCAGCAAGGGAGTCAAGTGTCGCGACCATTGGTGTTTTGTATCAGCAGGGAGCCGATGAGAATAAAAATCTTGAAGAACGAATGGGGGCGGAAACCGAAAATGGTGGGTTTACCCCGTTACACGCCCTTGCGGTAATGGTCTTTTTCGCTCTCTATCCGCCATGCCTTGCCACCACCATTATGATAAAGGTGCAGACCGGTTCCTATAAGTGGATGCTCTTTTCAATCCTTTTCCCAACGCTATTAGGTTTTTTTGTCGCCTCAGTTTTGTATACCGGAGGGACGGCGTTTCATCTGAGTGGTATACAGATGATGGGGCTGTTGTATGTTATTGTCGTTGCGCTGACCATTGTTGTCGGCTTGGGTGGGAGTTGGGTGAGGAGGGGGCTGACAGTAGTACAGTAGAATAACGCGGCTTAATAATGAGAGCTTTGTTGTGTTGATATGCTTATTGAAAAAAGATGTTTTTCCTTCTGCTATCCGCTAGGGAAACAACTGAAATAGTATCTGTAACAGGGTAAGATTCAGGGCCGGGATAGATAATGTAGAAGTGGGATAAGTTGAGATCAGCCAGAGCAACATGCATGGATTTGCTAATTTTTGGTGCCTCGTTGAATTTAAATTCCATGCCATATCGTTTTCCCTTTTTTGAAAACAACAGATCAACTTTCGCTCCACTGTAAGTAGACCAAAAATAGGGTTCAGTCGGACCGATGACTTGCAGGATTTGTTCAAGTGCAAATCCTTCCCATGAGGCACCAAGTCGCGGATGTCCCAAAAGATAATGGTAGTCAGGAATATCGAGTAAACTGTGGAAAATTCCCGGATCCCGAAAATAGATTTTTGGGGCTTTTACCTGCCTTTTGCTGATATTTTCATGCCATGGTTGGAGTTGGCGAACCATAAAGGTTCCGGTCAGTATGTCCAGATAGGATCTGATTGTTTTACCGGACAGCCCCATGGACCTGCCTAATTCTGCGGCGTTAAATGTTTGTCCGTGATAATGAGCAAGCATTGTCCAAAAACGTCGCATTGCTTGTGCGGGAACAGAGATGCCTAGTTGAGGAATATCCCGTTCCAGAAAGGTTCGGATAAAATTTTCACGCCAGGCAAGGCTGTTTTGGTTTGATTCTGCAAGAAAAGACAGAGGAAAACCTCCACGCAACCACAGTTTGTTGAGGGTACTTGTTTCACCTCCAATCTCTTGTAGGTTAAACCCTGAAAGTTCAATAAATTCAGTCCTTCCGGCCAGTGTTTCTGAAACATGTCTTATTATGTGAGGAGATGCGCTTCCAAGGATTAAAAACTTTGTCGTATTTTCCGGTCTATCCACCAATACCCTAAGCACACTGAACAGTTCAGGCTTCATCTGTATTTCATCCAGAATGACCAGGCCTTCCAACCCTCCCAGCATAAGTTCAGGGTTTTGCAGTCTTCGCTGATCAGGCACCGATTCAAGGTCAAAATAGCTTGCCTGGTACCTGTTGCCAAACAACCTGGCCAGGGTTGTCTTGCCGCATTGCCTGGGACCAAGAAGAGAGACTACAGGGGTTCGTTGTAGGGCAATAGTAAGTTTGTGAATATAGCTTTCGCGAGAGATCATGCAGTTTATTAAACATTGAAAATCGGGAATGTCAATACAGATTTTCAATGATATTTGGATGGAGGTTTTTTATTATTGGTGTGAACGATTGAAATATCTGCTTATACTTAGTATCGGAAAACTCATCTTAACTGGTTTGATTTTGCTCCATTTTCAAAGATAAAGGGGGCTATTTGTTTGCATGGAGCTAAAGGATAGCTGAATTATAAAGCTGAGTTGAGCAGCTTGCCTGCTCGTACGAAACTTACACCACTCAAGGTGGCACTAAAAAGAGTGCCCTGGCGGTATAAAAAATGTTTTATTTCTTGCTTTACTACTGGTATCAGGTAGTCTGAAAGGTTCACCACTTTTACGAGAAAATGATGGCATCAGACAACAAAGAGCGGCAAGAGGAAGTGGAAAATAAGCAGATACAAAAAAAAAAGGCTTCACCCCGATATTACCGGGATAAAGCCTTGAAATTTAAGTGGTGCCGAAGAGGAGAGTCGAACTCCTACACCCGTACGGGCACTAGACCCTGAACCTAGCGCGTCTACCAATTCCGCCACTTCGGCACGACGCTGGATAATATGCTTGCATTGGTACGATTTGTCAAGATTTTCTTCAGAACGGTTTTAAAAAATACAATATGGATTACAGCGAATAAATGAAAATATTTCGAGATTTACAAGAGATCAAGTCTCCCTTTGAGAATGGATGTGTCACCATTGGCAATTTTGACGGTGTACATTTGGGCCATCAATTGTTGTTTGCCGAGGTTGTAGAAGGGGCGCGCAAGTGTGGTGGCACCAGCGTTGCCGTCACCTTTGACCCCCATCCCTTACAGGTTTTGCGCTCAGAGGGGATAAAGTTGATTTCCACCTGTGAACAGAAAATAGAACTCATTGAACATGCAGGGATTGATGTGCTTGTAATTATCCCCTTTTCAAGACAATTTGCAGGCATTAGCGCCACCCATTTTGTGGATGAAATACTCCTTGCCACCATCGGTGTTAAGCAATTGGTGGTCGGATATGATTATGCATTTGGCAAAGGACGTAGTGGGAATATCGATTTTCTAAAAGAGCAAGGGGCTGCCAAGGGATTTTCAGTGAGTGTGGTGGCAGCCCATCATGAAGGAGGGATGCTGGTAAGTTCCACAAAGGTGCGGGAACTTGTCGCTAAAGGGAGGATGGCAGATGCCCGGATGCTCTTGGGACGCCACTACCAGATCAGGGGTGAAGTGCAGCTTGGCAAACAACGTGGTGGCAGTGAAATAGGCTTTCCCACGGCAAACTTAAGTATGGATAGCGAAGATCTTATTCCTCGGATGGGGGTGTATGTGTGTCAAGTTATCTGTGAAGGAGTTTGTTACGGTGGTGTTTTAAATATCGGGGTAAATCCAACCTTTGATGAAGGGGTGTTGGTGGCTGAAACGCATATTTTTGATTTTAATCAGGATATTTATGGAAAACCTATTAAGTTGAATTTGTTGCGTTTTTTGCGTGGTGAGGAAAAATTTTCGGGAGTTGAGGAACTGGCAGCTCAAATTGCAAGGGATGTGGTGGATGCTAAAGCGGTTTTACGAGAGCAGTCGGAGGAACTGAGCCTTGGTTGCGGGGAGCGGTTTAATAAATAACTAAATTAACCTTGCATGTCGTCATTTGGTGCCTATAGTTAGCCCCCAGGAAGAGGTGGCTTGTGGAAAAGGAGGATGATATTTTGCAACTAAGATTACAGAGGAAGTGATATGTCTGAAGAAAATATAGAAAATGGCGAAAATTTGGCTGAAGATCTGCCGACGGTTATTGCGGAGATGGAGAAGAAGTGTAAGCAATCCCCAAACAATGTTGTTGCTTTCCATCATTTAGGCCTTGTCTATATGAAGGCGGGAAGGATTGATGATGCCGTTAAATCCCTTGAGAAATGTATTGAAATTGATGACCAGGCTAATCAGCCAATGATCAATTTAGGGGCGATCTATTTTGGGCAAGGAAACCTTGAAAAGGCACAAGAACTTAATGAGATGGCCATTGCAGTGCAGCCGGATACCTCAGCTCAGGCCTATGCCAACTTAGGTCTTATCTGGCAACAGCGAAATGAAATGGATAAAGCAATTGCCTCCTATGAAAAGGCCATCCAATATGACCCTAAACTGGCTACGGTTTGGATGAACCTGACTTCTGTTCTCACCATGAAAGGAGAGGATGAGCGAGCCCTTAAATCTGCCCAAAAGGCGGTGGAGCTAGAGCCTGATTCCCCCCTTGCCCAGAATAATCTGGCAGTGGCCCTCTTTTTTGGCGGAGAGTATCCAACCGCTAAAATCCATATGGATAAAGCCAAGGAACTTGGATACTCGGTTGATCCAAATTTTACCACCGCCTTGGAAGAGAAACTGGGCTAATATTGTTTTATGAAAAATCAAAATTTAAAAGTTGAACCTTGGTGCCCTTTTTGCGGAGGAAAGGTGGGAAAACCAAGTGATGCCATAGAACGGAAAATGACCGAGTTTAAAGTTGGTCGTTGTCAGTGTGGCGCGGTTTTTACCTCTGATCCGACTGGGCAAAACGTGGGTGCTGCCATGGTGGAAAGCTTGGTCTTTGCCTGCGATAATAATTGGGATTTTGCCTGGGATCTTTTACCTGAAGACGATTATCTTACCGGTCGGGTGGAAGATTATGACGAACAGACGCACCAGGTTGTGGAGACAAGAAATCTGGATGGCAGAGCTGTGCGTGGAGTCCTGTATTTTGTGCGTTTGCATACGGAAATTGCAGAGATTTCAAAACGGGTAAAGGAAAAACAGGAGGCAAGTGCCAAGGCATCTCCAGCACCAGTTCCTGACGGTGTCAAAATTCCAAAACGAGAGGCAGCGATACCAGCCCTTGATCCCAAACGAAAAAAGATCAGGGTCAAGAAACCCATGGTTGCTAAGGCGCGGGATGAAAGGGATATTGATAAGTTGGTCAGGTATTGCTTTGACGACAAAAAGACCCTGCGTCTGCTCCAGCGTTTGCTCTACGATGTCGATGAACAACGTCGTTGGGAAACGGCCTGGATAATTGGGAAGGTGTGTACAAAGGTGGCGGAGAAAGAACCTGGTCAGGTCTCCGAATTATTGCATAGGATGTTTGAGGCGGCATCTGATTCTGCCGCTGCTCCGTGGGGGATGATTGAAACCATGGGAGAAGTCATTGCCGGGCGGCCTGATATTTTTGGCGCCTTTTGTCGTTATCTTCTCAACTATATGGGAGATGAGTCCACTCAGGGATTGGTGATTTGGGGACTGTCAAAAATAGCTAAAAAACGGCCCGATCTGGTTCGGGACACACCCTTTTATAATCTTTTCCATTTTTTAAACCATCCAGACCCGCAAATGCGAGGGCTTATTGCCCAGCTGCTGGGAAGAATTCGGGCGTCTGAGGCCAGTATGCAGTTGATGGCTCTTTCAAACGACCATGCAAAACTTGTTATCTGGAATAAAGGAAAAGCAGAAGAGCATACCGTTTCTGAGCTGGTGAAAGAGGCCCTTGGTACAATTAGTAATAAAGGTGAGTAACGATGCAGGGAATTATACAACCAATAGAAAATATCAAACAAAAAGAAGAAAAGAAAAAAAAGCGTTCAACGGATCCAATACAGGCGGAATATGAAGATGGGGTGGAACATATTGCCAATAAAGAATATGGACAAGCCGCTTTGTCATTGCATAATGCCCTTGTGGGCTATGAGAAAAAAAATCACCAGGATGGTATCGCCAACGCTTCCAATCAGCTCGGTATTGTCTGTATGCAAAAGAAAGAGTTTGCAAAGGCACGTGAACATTTTCAGCGCGCCTGGGATATTTGCGAACGTTTTGACGATACCATGAGCCTTCTGGCCCTAAGAGAGCAATTTGTTGTAATCCATCGCCAAGCGAAAGAGTATCGAGAGGCAATTGAGCATTGTTTGGGAATGCTTGAGACCCATCATAGCCATAATAACCCCGAAGGAACGGTAAATGTAATGGAGCGGATGGGGGAGATTTATGAGGAGCAGGGTGAGAAGTCAAAAGCAGCAGATGCGTATCGCAGCATTGCTTCCATCCATAGAAACTTCAATCACGAGAATTTTGCAAGTCGTTTTGAAAAAAAGGCTGCGGCCCTTGAAGGCTAACGAACGATGTTTACAGGAATCATAGAGGGGACCGGAAAGCTTCTTGCAAAGCGTGGCGCTGGAGGAGGCGTGAGTTTTGATTTGCAAGCCGGTTTTGCATTGACTGATCCGGAAGAAGGTGAGTCAATAGCCATAAACGGTGTCTGTCTCACCGCCTATAATATTAACGGACAAAGATTTTGCGTGGATGTCTCTCCAGAGTCCCTTTCCAGAACCACCCTTGGTGAATTGGGTGTTGGAGAGCTGGTTAATATGGAGCGGGCGTTGCGACTTTCAGATCGGTTGGGCGGGCATATCGTTTCTGGTCATGTGGATTGTGTGGCCGAGGTGCTGACAAGGGAAGCAAAGGGGGATTTCACTCTTTTTTCCTTTAGCTTCCCACAGGAGTTTGGACGCTATGTGATTGAAAAGGGCTCAGTAACCATTAACGGCGTGAGTCTTACGGTAAATAGCTGTACAAAAAGTACTTTTGAGGTCTCCATAATCCCTCATACCCTCAAAGTTACCGCTCTTAGTGCGTTAACGCGTGGGAGTAAAGTTAATATTGAGGTTGATATTATCGGGAAGTATGTGGAAAAAATGTTGCAGCCAGCCCCCACAAAGGATGGGCAAAAAAATGGTAATGGTGGTATAAACCCGGCATTTCTAGCCGAGAATGGCTTTTTGTAGAGACTGGAAACGGACGCAATAAACTTATGAAAATGGCTTCTGACTAACGTGTAAGCCATTACTGTACGGGTAAATCATGGCAGTGAACACAATAGAAGAATGTATCGAAGACATTAAAAATGGGAAGATGGTTATCCTGGTGGACGATGAAGACCGCGAAAATGAGGGCGATCTTTGTATGGCTGCAACTGCAGTAACTCCGGAAGCTATTAATTTTATGGCCACCCATGGAAGGGGGTTGGTCTGTCTCACCCTAAGTCCAGAGCTTGTGGATAAGCTTGATCTGCCCATGATGGTTTCGGAGAATAAATGCCAGTTTGGTACCGGATTTACGGTGAGTGTTGAGGCCACTACCGGAGTCACCACCGGTATCTCGGCAGCCGATAGGGCGCATACCATCCAGGTGTGTGTGGCAGATGATGCCAAACCCACAGATATCGTTTCTCCAGGACATGTCTTCCCGCTTCGGGCACGTAAAGGTGGGGTGCTGGTTCGCTTGGGACAAACTGAAGGGTCTGTTGATCTGTCCCGTCTTGCAGGGCTTACCCATGCCGGTGTAATTTGTGAGATAATGAAAGACGATGGCACCATGGCCAGGATGCCTGATTTGGAAGAATTTGGTAAAAAGCACGGCCTTAAAATATGCACCATTGCAGATCTTATTGCCTATCGTCTGCGTCGCGATGTCCTTGTGCACCGGGCAGCGGAGGCAAGAATTCCAACAGGCCATGCCGGCGAATTTACAGCGGTTGCTTACACAAATGATGTGGATGCCCATGAGCATATCGCTCTTGTTAAGGGAGAGATCGATTCCAGTAAACCGGTACTTGTAAGGGTCCATTCAGAGTGCCTTACCGGTGATGTTTTTGGATCTGCCCGTTGCGATTGTGGTTCTCAACTGCATGCTGCAATGCGGATGGTGGATCAGGAAGGAAGTGGGATTATTCTTTATATGCGCCAGGAAGGACGTGGTATTGGTCTTGTTAACAAGTTAAAAGCCTATACCTTGCAGGATGAAGGATTGGATACGGTTGAGGCAAATCATAAGCTTGGTTTTAAGGCTGATCTCCGTGACTACGGGATAGGGGCTCAGATCCTGCGTGATTTAGGGGTAAGGCAGATGAATCTGCTTACCAATAATCCCAAAAAGATTGTGGGACTTGAAGGATATGGCTTGGAAGTGGTGGATCGTTTTCCCATTGAGATGGAAGCGGGAGCAGAAAATAAATGTTACCTTGCGACCAAACGGGATCGAATGGGCCACATGCTTGTGGAAATGGATGAATAAAGCAAAAAGGGAAGTGGAGTTATGGCCAATTATATTGAGGGACATCTAAAAGCAGACGGGAAAAAGTTTGCCATTATTGTTGCTAGATTTAATTCTTTTATCTGTGAAAAGTTGTTGGAAGGGGCGCTGGACAGTCTGTTACGTTCAGGAGCGGATGACGCCGATATTGATGTGGTTCGTGTTCCCGGTGCCTTTGAAATTCCATTGATTGCAAAAAAAATGGCAACTTCTCAAAAGTATGACGCAGTGATTTGTCTGGGAGTTGTAATCAGGGGGGCAACTCCGCATTTTGATGTGGTGGTCAATGAAGTCTCGAAAGGTGCCGCACAGGTGGGGCTTGACAGCGGCGTTCCCGTTATTTTTGGGGTGCTGACCACTGAAACCATTGAGCAGGCCATTGAACGTTCTGGAACCAAAGCAGGAAATAAAGGTTCTGAAGTAGCGGTGGCGGCCATTGAAATGGCCGATTTAGTGGGTAAACTGCAGTAAGCAGGTAGGCCTACACTTTTATTTATCACCTATACACTTATGACTATACGTCGCAGGTCAAGAGAAGCTGCTCTGCAGTTTCTCTTTCAAGACGATTTCAAGGGTTTTGCGGACGGCTCAGGGCAGGATATAGAGCTTCAGTTTGCTGATTTTTGTGCTTTGTATGATGTGCAAAAAAAAGCGCGATCCTATGCGGTGAAGCTCCTGCAGGGTGTCTATGGCCAGCGCGCGGAGCTGGACGCATCCATTAGTAATCATGCCACCAACTGGCGCTTGTCACGTATTGCGGTCACAGACCGCAATGTGCTGCGTATTGCGGTGTATGAAATGCTCCACGAAGACGATGTGCCACCTGAGGTCGCGATCAATGAGGCCGTGGAAATTGCAAAACGGTTTTGCAGTCCGGAGTCTCCAGCCTTTGTCAATGGTATCCTTGATGCCATGAAAGCCACGCTGTGAAATTTATTTACCATGTAACAACTAATGGTATTGCCCGCTGTATTGGTTCTGCTTTAGTTGATTGTCGTACGTGAAAGTGCGTTAATTTGCTATCATATTCTTGCATTTTCAGGCAAATCGAATTACATCAACAGCACCAGGCGGATGATGATTCCGTGGAGTTTTCTCTGGTATCCTTAAAAATTCTCTCAGCCTATTTTGCTACCAAGATATAATGGCACAAGTACAAAAAAAAACACGACCGGGTCTTAAACAGGAAGCTGTTGCCGTTTTGGGGATTTTCCTCTCCGTTTTTCTTTTTATAAGTATTGTTTCCGTACCCTTTGCAGATGGTAAAAACTGGGGTGGGGAAATAGGAGCATTAATCGCTCAGATTTTGATGGGCTTTACCGGATGGGCATCTTATCTGCTTGCCACCCTGTTGTTTTTTCTCTCATGTCTTTTTTTTAGTCCCAGGATGTCCTTTGAGCGTCTGCCGCATATCACAGCGGGGCTTACCATGGCTGTCGTTTCCTCATGCGCACTTTTTTCCTCTCTTTCCTTGTACAATGTGGCCACAGTTGAAGCGGGTGGTTTTTTGGGGAAAAATGTTTTCATTGTTCTAGAAGCATTGGTGGGGGGCCCGGGAAGCATTTTGTTTTTGCTTTTACTTTTTGTGGTTTCCCTGATGCTGTCCACTCAGTTTTCTCCATATCAACTGTTTCTTGTCCTTTGGGCAATGGTAAAAGGTATTGGCAGAGGATTGTGGGGAGTTGTACGCCTTGGAAATACGAAAAGAAGAGAGAAAAAAGAGAAAAAAGCCCTTGCCAAGGCAGTTTCTGCAAAGGATACCGGTCTACAAGAGAGTGGAATACAGGAAGGACCAAAGCTTGATCCTGTGGAGACGAGTTCTCTTTCTATGCCGGTGGTGAAGGAACTAGCAAGATCAGCAAGCCCAGATCCGGAGGCAGAAGAGTTTGCGGCAACTCCGGTGGCTAGGGGAGACTGGAAACTACCGCCTTTAAGCCTTCTTGAAAAACATGTGAGCGAACATGAAGAGGTGGATAAGGAGGTCTATTATAAGGTTTCCAAACAGCTTGAACAGAAATTGAAAAATTTTGGCGTTTCGGGAAAAGTGGTGGGGATCTCTCCAGGGCCAGTGGTTACCACCTATGAATATTCTCCGGCGGCTGGCGTAAAAATCAACAAGATTGCAGGGTTGGCCGATGATCTGGCATTGGGTCTTAAGGCGCAGTCTGTTCGGGTTGTGGGTTCTGTTCCTGGAAAAGCGGCTTTGGGGATAGAGATTCCAAATCCTCAGCGATCGGTGGTTTATATACGTGATCTGCTCAGTTCCGAATCCTATCGTAACGGCAAGGATAAGCTGGCCATTGCCCTTGGCCTGGATGTTGTTGGTAACCCGGCCATTGCAAATCTTGCCAAGATGCCCCATCTTCTGATTGCCGGGGCCACGGGTGCTGGGAAATCGGTTGCCATCAATACCATTATTGCATCAATCCTCTATAACGCAACACCGGAAGAGGTACGTTTGTTGATGGTGGATCCCAAACGTATTGAACTTTCAGGATATGAAGGTATTCCCCATCTTCTTCACCCTGTCGTTGTGGAGCCAAAACTTGCTTCTCGCGCGTTGATGTGGGCTGTACGGGAAATGGAGCGTCGCTACAGGTTGCTGGAAGAGGCCAAGGTGAAGAGCTTTGATTCCTATAATGAGGTGAGTGCTGAAAAGTTACCATATATTGTGGTGATTGTGGATGAGCTTGCCGATCTGATGATGGTGGCTTCAAAGGATATTGAGGCCTCCATTGCCCGTCTTGCACAGATGGCAAGGGCTGCTGGGATGCACCTTATTTTAGCAACACAAAGACCTTCGGTGGATGTGTTGACCGGGCTGATTAAGGCAAACTTTCCCACCAGGATATCCTTTAAAGTTTCTTCTAAAATAGATTCCAGGACCATCCTTGACACGTCTGGTGCTGAACATTTACTGGGACTGGGTGATATGCTGTATCTGGCAAATGGCGCGCCAAGTCTGATGCGGGTGCATGGCGCCTATATCTCAGAAAAAGAGACAGAAGCGATCATCAACTTTCTCAAAGATCAGGGCAACGCCAGTTATGATGAATCGGTAACCGCCGCCGTTGAAGAAGAAAGCGATGGCGCTGAGGCCGGTGAAGAAGAGTACGATGAACGCTACGATGAAGCAGTAAATATTGTTTGCGAATCCGGTCAGGCCTCCATTTCCATGGTCCAGCGCAGATTACGTGTTGGGTATAACCGGGCAGCAAGGATGATTGAAATGATGGAACGGGAAGGGGTTGTTGGTCCGGCAGACGGAGCGAAACCAAGAGAAGTTCTGGCACGAAAAGATTATAGCTAAGAGCTCTCTTAAGTAGCGGTTGAATTTTCTTGACAATTCCTGGGACACACTATATAAGTTGAGACCTGGAAAAATGAGTGAGCGTTCATTTTGTGGCGGTTGTCACCAGGGTTCGTTTAACTCGTTAGTATTTTAGGATTAAGTGTTGGTGGAGCATTACCGAAAAAGCTTGTTTTTTTGGATGTTCTTTTTTTTGAGGTTTAAGTTGGTCCGGATGTTCCGGATCGCAAAAGTAAATTAACTGAGGAGGTAGTTTAATGCCAAGTTATGTAGATCCAAGCAAATGCGACGGATGCAAAGGTGGCGACAAGACAGCGTGTATGTACATCTGTCCCAACGACCTGATGGTACTTAACAAAGAAGAGATGCGTGCCTACAACCAAGAGCCAGATGCTTGCTGGGAATGTTACTCTTGCGTTAAGATTTGCCCACAAGGTGCAATCTTTGTTCGTGGTTACGATGACTTTGTACCAATGGGTGGCCAAGTGCATCCAATGCGTAGTGCAGATTCCATTATGTGGACCGTTAAGTTCCGTAACGGAAACATGAAACGTTTCAAATTCCCAGTACGTACAACTGCTGAGGGTGCTGCAAACGCTTATGTTGGTGAAAAAGGTGGAAGCCTGGATGACGAGTGCCTTCTCCTCGAATCCGATCTGCCAACTCCTAAATAATTTGTCGCTCTGTTGAGTGAAATTATTTAATTGACTAAGAAAAATCTTTTGAATCTATAATTTTAAGGAGATTTGAATATGGCGTTACCAAATAAACCATTGGGCGAGCTGCCTGCAGTTGCTGATCCCGAGATCGTAGAACACGATGTAGACGTACTCATCGTTGGTGGTGGTATGGCTGCTTGCGGTACTGCTTTTGAGATTAAAAAGTGGGCTGGCGATGATCTGAAAATCACCCTTTGTGATAAAGCATCCATGGAGCGTTCCGGTGCTGTTGCTCAGGGACTTTCTGCTATTAACACCTACATCGGTGAGAACCCAATTGAGAATTACGTAAAAATGGTACGTAATGACCTTATGGGTGTTGTTCGTGAAGACCTTATCTATGACCTTGGTCGTCACGTTGATGAGTCTGTTAAGCTTTTCGAAGAATGGGGACTCCCTGTTTGGAAGAAAGATGCTAACGGCGACAACCTTGATGGTTCAAAACCTGCTCCAACCCTGCGTGAAGGTGGAACTCCTGTACGTACCGGTAAATGGCAGATCATGATCAACGGTGAGTCTTACAAGTGCATTGTTGCTGAGCCTGCAAAAACCGCCCTTGGTGAAGATAACTGTCTTGAGCGTGTTTTCATCGTGAAAATGCTCCTTGACAAAAACAAGCCGAACCAGATCGCTGGTGCTGTTGGATTCTCTACCCGTGAGAACAAAGTACACGTTTTCACCTGTAAAACTGCACTCGTAGCTTGTGGTGGTGCTGTTAACATTTTCCGTCCACGCTCCACCGGTGAAGGTAAAGGTCGTGCATGGTATCCAGTATGGAATGCTGGTTCCACCTACACCATGTGTGGTCAGGTTGGTGCTACAATGACCATGATGGAAAATCGTTTCACCCCAGCTCGTTTTAAAGATGGTTACGGACCTGTTGGTGCGTGGTTCCTTCTTTTCAAAGCTAAAGTTTCTAACGGTCTTGGTGAGTTCTATGCCAACAGTGACGCAGTTAAAGATGAGCTTTCCAAGTTCATGCCTTATGGACAGTCTGCAGTTACCCCAACCTGTCTGCGTAACCACTTGATGCTCAACGAGCTGAAAGCTGGACGTGGACCTATCTACATGGCCACCGATGTTGCTCTTAATGCATTCCTTGACGAGCGTCGCGAAGCTGGAATGGACGAGAAAACCCTGAAGAAATTCTGGAAACATCTTGAGTCTGAAGCTTGGGAAGACTTCCTTGATATGTCAGTTGGTCAGGCAGGTCTCTGGGCCGGTGCTGATGTAGAGCCTGAGAAAGTAGGTTCTGAGATTATGCCTACCGAGCCTTACCTCCTTGGTTCTCACTCCGGTTGTTGTGGAATCTGGACTTCTGGACCAGAAGAGGATTGGGTACCAGATGTTGCTAACGACTCCCGTGCTCATAAGTACAAGTGGGGCTACAACCGTATGACCACCGTTGACGGACTCTTCACCGCTGGTGATGGTGTTGGTGCATCTGGTCATAAGTTCTCCTCCGGTGCCCATGCTGAAGGTCGTATGGTTGGTAAGCAGATGGTTAAATTCTGCCGTGACAACGCCGATTTCAAACCAGAGCTGAAGCAGACCCCTGCTGAGCTTGCTGCTGAAATCTACGCTCCTGTAACTCGTTACCTTGAGAACGTAGGCGCTACCACCCATGCAGATGTTAACCCCAACTACTGCAAACCTGCAGGTATCATGATGCGTCTTATGAAAGCCACCGATGAGTATGGTGGTGGTGTTGCTACATACTACATGACCTCTGGTAAGCTTCTTGGAATCTGCATGGATCTTCTGAGACTTCTTCGTGAAGATGCTGAGAAGATGGCTGCTGGTGATCTTCATGAGCTCATGCGCGCATGGGAGAACTACCATCGTATCTGGTGTGTTGAGATGCATATCCGTCACATCCAGTTCCGTGAGGAATCCCGCTACCCAGGTTTCTATTACAGATCTGACTTCCCAACCTGTGATGATGAAAACTGGAAGTGCTTTGTTAACTCTACCTTCGATCCGGAGAGCCAGGAATGGACCTGTGAGAAAGTTGAGTGCATCAACATCGTAGAGACCGACCCCTGGCTGTAATCAGTCAGCGGAGTAGTTCTTACGCATGAATAAAAATCTCCAGGAGCTTTCTAGCTTCTGGAGATTTTTGCTATGTACGGTTTGTAGTTGACTAGAGCAAAGGAATATGACTCATTCCTTAATTCTAGTGAGTTACGAAGTTTGCGTTACGTGACCTTTGGTATTGTATTTTGGTTTAGGAATTGATGCCGGCTTGTTCAGGGTTGGTTTCAAAGGTAAATATTAAGAGTACTAATGGAGGTTGGTATGACTGACGAGCAAGGCACCTCTGGTGCGGTATTGGTCGTAGGCGGTGGTATCAGCGGGCTCACTGCAGCCCTTGAAGCCGCTGAAGTCGGTAATGATGTGTTTCTGGTCGAAAAAAACGCCTATTTTGGTGGCCGTGTAGCACAGCTTAACCAGTATTTCCCCAAGCTGTGTCCCCCTAGCTGTGGATTGGAAATTAACTTTAAACGTGTGAAGGATAATCGTCGAATCCGCACTTATACCATGACAACCGTAACAAAGGTTGAGGGAAGTGCCGGAAATTACGAGGTTACCCTTGAAACAGCACCACGTTATGTGAACAGCAACTGTACCGCCTGTGGTGATTGTACAGCGGCTTGTCCCGATGAGCGTGATGATGATTTTAACTTTGGCATGAACAAGTCCAAAGCTGCATATCTTCCCCATCAGATGGCATTTCCCCGTCGTTATGTGATCGACAAAGATGCACTTTCACCTGCAGGAGCAGAGGCTGTTAAGGCTGCCTGTAAATATGGTGCAGTTGATCTTGATCAGGCGGTTGAGAGAAAGACAATCAATGTGGCGTCAATCATTTATGCCACCGGTTGGACTCCGTATGATCCCACCAAGATGGATAACCTCAAGTTTAACGAGTCAGAAGCAATCGTCACCAATATGATGATTGAGCGAATGGCAGCTCCTGGTGGTCCAACGGATGGCGCAATTCTTCGTCCTGGTGACAATAAAGAGCCAGAATCATTCGGTTTTGTTCAGTGTGCCGGTTCTCGTGATGAGAATCATCTGGAATTCTGTTCCTATATCTGCTGTATGGCAACATTTAAGCAAATGACCTATATCAGGGAACGTTACCCTGAGGCGAAAATCTATGTCTTCTACATCGATCTCAGAACTCCTGGAAAGTACGAAAAATTCCGTGAGAAACTGATGAAGGATGAGAATTCCACCTTTATCAAGGGTAAAGTCGCTGAAATTATTCCTGAAGCCGATGGTGGGGTTACGGTTGTTGCCGAAAATGCGGTAACCGGTGAAAAGATCCAGCAAAAAGTTGATATGGCCGTGCTTGCAACGGGTATGCAGCCAACACTTGCAGCCGAAGGATCGGCAGTGAGCCTTGATCAGGATCCAAACGGTTTCGTTAATTCAAATGAAGAGACCGGAATCATGTCAGCCGGTTGTGCATGTCGTGCTGCTGATGTTGTGACCAGCAACCAGTCAGCGACTGCTGCCGCCATGAAGGCAATACAGATTTCCAGGAGGTCATAATAATGGATAAGAAAATTTGTACATATATCTGTACCGGCTGCGGTATAGGAGAGACCATCAATATTGAGGAACTCTCCGGCATTGTAACATCTGAGATGGCCCAGGAGTGCAAAACCCATGGTCAACTTTGTGGCCCTGAAGGACGCGCATTTTTGGAAAACGAAAAAAGTGCAGAAGGGATTAACACCTTTAATATTTGTGCATGTTCACCCCGGGTAATGCAAAAAGAGTTTGATATGGGTGATGAGTGCATTACCACACGCGGAAATCTTCGTGAGCAATGTGTATGGTCAAAAGGTGAGCCTGAGGAAGGTCAGGAAGATTACTTTCAGGAGTGGGTACAAGAGACCGCTTCTGATATCGTTCGCATGGCATGCACCCGCGCTGCAAAAACACAGATGCCTGAGCCTTACCAGATGGAGAGCCTGAATAAGGATATCCTGGTAATGGGTGGTGGTATCGCTGGAATGACTGCAGCCCTTGAAGCAGCAAAAGCTGGTTCTACTGTAACGATCATTGAGAAAGCTGACGTGCTTGGCGGAAAGGCCAATGGCTGGGTTAAGCAGTTTCCGATGAGCTATCCTTTTGCTGAGCTTGAGGATAATTCAGTTGGCAGTATGATCGCAGCAGTTGAGGCTGATGCTAATATTAGTGTTAAAACTGCTACTGAAGTTGCCCGAATTGGTGGTGCTCCGGGTGCATTTAAAGTTACCTTAAAAGCTGCTGGAACCAAAAGTGAATGGGACGCGCCAGCAAAAGTTGGTGTTGATGAGCAGGAGCTTATCGATAAAGGGGAAAAAGAAGATCCAAATGCAGGACTGAGGCCCTATGCCGAGGCGAACGAAGCAGCGGATACCTTTGGCGCAGTTGTCCTTGCCACCGGGTGGATTCCAGCAGATGTCTCCGAATATGAGCATCTGGGATATGGCAGCAACGACAAGGTGGTAACAAATGCTGAATTTGAAGCCATGGCCAAAGAAGGAAAACTTGCTGGTCTTAACAATGTTGCCTTTATCATGAGTCCTGGTGGAGAAGAGCATGATGAAGATTTTCCTTATGCCAACTCCGTTACCTCCATGGTAGCTCTCAAACAGGCCAAATATGTCCGTGAAAGCAACGCCGATGCCAAAGCCTATATTCTCTATCAGCATATGCGTACTCCCGGTAATATGGAATTGTTCTACAAAGGTATCCAGCAGGATGACGGAATCTTTATGACCAAGGCCACCGTTACTGGTGTTGAGGGCGGTACCGTCCATGCAAAAGATACGCTTCTTGGCGAAGATCTTGACCTTGATGTGGATCTTGTTGTTCTTGCTGCTGGAATGGTTCCAACCACCAAAGAGAGTAACACCATTAACCTTGCCTATCGTCAGGGACCTGCCTTTCTTGATCTTGATTTGTTTGATGGCTATGCTGACTCCCATTTTATCTGCTTCCCATACGAAACCCGCAGAACCGGTATTTATACCTGTGGTGGAGTAAGAAAAGCAATGAATATGCAGGAAACCATCGATGATGCAACTGGTGCTGCATTAAAAGCCATTCAGGCCATTGAGTCCGCTGATCGCGGTGTTGCAGTACATCCTCGTTCCGGTGATAAAACCTACCCGGAATTCTTCTTCCAGAGATGTACCCAGTGTAAACGTTGTACTGAGGAATGTCCGTTTGGTGCTCTGGATGATGATGCAAAAGGTACTCCGCTGCCAAATCCAACCAGGTGTCGTCGTTGTGGTACCTGTATGGGTGCATGTCCTGAGCGTATTATCGGCTTCAAAGACTACAATATCGACTTGATCGGTTCCATGATTAAGGCAATTGAAGTACCTGAAGATGACGATGATAAACTTCGTATTATCATCTTTGCCTGTGAAAACGATGCCTATCCTGCCATTGATATGGCCGGAATGCGTAAACATAAAATCAACCATATGATCCGTTTTATTCCGGTCCGTTGCCTTGGTTCAGTTAACATGGCATGGATTAGGGATGCGATGTCAGCAGGATTTGATGGAGCGATGCTGCTTGGTTGTAAATATGGTGACGATTACCAGTGTCACTTTGTGAAGGGATCTGAGATTGCCAATAAACGTATGGAAAATATTGGTGATTCTTTATCCACCCTTGGAGTTGAGCCCGAGCGTGTTCGAGCGGAATCACTTGCCATCACGGATTACGACAAGGTTCCTGAGATTATCAACGAGTTCGTGGAAGAGATCGTTGAGATGGGTCCAAATCCATTTAAAGGATTCTAGTTCAATTTTAAACTGTGGTACTGATCTTCTCTTATTGCAAAATTGGGTGAATATCAGTACCATGTCGCATTTAAGAAATGATTAACGTTTTGTGAAAAAATTCTTATAGATTTGAAATTTGGAACTAGAGGAGAGGAATCATGAATGTTCAACCCGATTTAGATTTTATAAAATATTTAAAAACAGCGGGCGGGGACACGATGAAAAAGTGTTACCAGTGTGCCACCTGCTCAGTGGTTTGTCCGCTGTCCAGCGATGAAAATCCTTTTCCTCGTCAGGAGATGATTTGGTCTGGCTGGGGAATGAAAGACAAACTTGTTGGTGATCCCAATGTTTTCCTTTGCCACCAGTGTGGTGATTGTACCGCATACTGCCCACGAGGTGCTAAACCAGGTGATGTTCTTGGTGCCATTCGTGCCTATGCGTATCGTGCATTGGGCTGGCCAGCAGGGCTTGCGAAGTTGGCATCCAGTGCCAAGGGCCTGCCAATGATGATTGCCATCCCAGCAGTGATCCTTTTTGTCTTCTGGGCAATTTCCGGTGGAATGCATATTCCGAGCGCAGAAGATTTTTCCCATCATGGATATCAGCAGTTTTTTGGCCATTGGGATTTTCATTGGCTTGGAAAAAATGTGTTTTTTATTGATATTGCCTTTCTTGGTGCGGCGGGACTCGCAGTTGTGGCAACCTATAAAGGGGTTACCGCCATGTGGAATCAGATGGTGGAACGTGAGGGTGTCAGTAACAATTTTAAACCTTCGTTGAAGCAACTGGTGGTGGATTTTCTCTGGCCATCGGTTATTGAGATTGTGAATCACAGTCGTTTTAAAGAGTGTGTTACCAATAGAAATCGTGAAGTTGGCCATAAACCTTTGATGTGGGCTTTTGGCGGACTTTTTATCGTTACTGCCTGGTCAGCCATTGCAAACGATGTCCTTGGATTATTTATTCCAAGTTTGCATGGTCCAATGTCGGTGTGGAATCCCATTAAGATTCTGGCCAACGTTTCGGCAATTGCAATGATCGTAGGTGCTGGTATTCTCTGGTCAAACCGCGCGAAAGCGGAAGCAGAAGATAATATCACCCCAACTTTTTATGACTGGTTTCTGATTTGGGAGATGATGGCCGTTGGTGTGACCGGGCTTCTCGCCGAGGTTTGTCGTTGGGCTGGCCTTGCTGCTCCTGGATACATTGTCTATTTTATCCATCTGGTAAGTGTAATGATGCTCTTTATGTATATGCCATATACCAAATTCGCGCATCTTGTTTACCGTACCACCGCTATGACCTTTGAGCGGTATCGAGACAGTTCTTTTGTAAAGAATCCTTTGGACGAGTAACAGTGGGTGGTGATAGCTGACTAGTCGATAGTCAGCGTAAGTACCCCATAAGGGCTGCATCCTTTGATGCAGCCTTTTTTTTTGTTACAGTGGATGTTTTTAAGTGGGGAAAATGATACTCAACATCTTCATGCAAAAGGGATGAAAATGGGTTTACGTTCTCTTTTGGGTGAGATTTGGAGTGTGGAAATAAAAATAGTATTATGTTGCAAAAAAAGATTGTAATGTTGAAGTTCATTGTGTATATTCCTCGGGTTTGTACGCTGGCGTAGCTCAATTGGCAGAGCGCCTGATTTGTAATCAGGGGGTTGCGGGTTCAAGTCCCATCGCCAGCTCCAATTTATAAGCGATATGGAAAAAATAAGTTCTTAAAGTTTATGGAGTAACGAGCTTTTGCTTTATAACCTTTGAGAATTTGTTGTGTATAGCTTGTTTTGTGTGGAGGGGTTCCCGAGCGGCCAAAGGGAACAGACTGTAAATCTGTCGTCAGTGACTTCGGAGGTTCGAATCCTCCCCCCTCCACCATATTGTTTATAGAGATTGCAGATATTTTTAAGCGGGAATAGCTCAATTGGTAGAGCATCAGCCTTCCAAGCTGAGGGTTGCGAGTTCGAGTCTCGTTTCCCGCTCCAAATAATATCTGTTTTTTTTTATTTTTTGTAATGTGCTCATATAGCTCAGTTGGTAGAGCGCATCCTTGGTAAGGATGAGGTCAACGGTTCAAATCCGTTTATGAGCTCCAAAATTTCTGTCACCGCAAACGGTCAGAGGAGACTACTACTATGTCAAAGGAAAAATTTGAAAGGACAAAACCGCATGTCAATGTAGGTACTGTAGGTCATATTGATCATGGTAAGACTACTCTGACCGCTGCGATTACCGCTGTACAAGCCACCAAGGGGTATGCAGATTTTACAGATTTTAGTAATATCGATAAGGCACCGGAAGAAAGGAGCGTGGAATTACCATCGCAACTGCCCATGTGGAGTATGAGACTGACACCCGTCACTATGCGCACGTGGATTGCCCAGGCCATGCAGATTACATCAAGAATATGATCACCGGTGCGGCCCAGATGGATGGAGCTATTCTGGTGGTTGGTGCCGATGATGGTGCCATGCCTCAGACCCGTGAGCATATCCTGCTTGCCCGTCAGGTTGGTGTACCTGCCATTGTTGTTTTCCTAAACAAATGTGACATGGTCGATGATGAAGAGCTTATTGAGCTTGTGGAGATGGAGCTTCGTGAACTGCTCGACAAGTATGAGTTCCCAGGAGACGATATTCCAATCATCCACGGTTCAGCATTAAAGGCCCTTGAAAATCCAAATGACGCCGATGCTGCAAAATGCATCAACGAGCTTATGGAAGCCATTGACTCTTACGTACCGGAACCAAAGCGTGATGTGGACCAACCCTTTTTGATGCCCATTGAAGATGTATTTTCCATCTCAGGACGTGGAACGGTGGCGACTGGCCGCGTGGAGCGAGGTGTGGTTCATGTTGGCGATGAGGTGGAGATAGTAGGTATTAAAGAGACCGCAAAAACCACCTGTACAGGGGTTGAAATGTTTCGCAAACTTCTGGATGAAGGTCAGGCAGGAGACAATATCGGCGCGCTTCTTCGTGGTGTTAAACGAGAAGAAATCGAGCGTGGCCAGGTGCTTGCAGCTCCTGGTACCATTACCCCTCATACTAAATTTAAGGCTGAGTGCTATATCCTTGGCAAAGATGAGGGTGGCCGTCATACCCCATTTTTCAATGGCTATCGTCCCCAGTTCTATTTCAGAACAACCGATGTTACCGGAGTAATTACCCTTCCGGAAGGAGTGGAGATGGTAATGCCTGGCGATAACCTGCACGTTGAAGCTGAGCTCATTACCCCGATTGCCATGGATGTTGGTCTTCGTTTTGCGATTCGCGAAGGTGGACGTACCGTTGGTGCCGGTGTTATCAGTGAGATCATTGAGTAAAAGAGGTCTAACCAAAACACTTCTTGCATGAGGAGTGTTTTGTTGATCGGGAGTTATATATGAGAGACATAATTACACTGGCGTGTGGAACTTGTAAGAACCGAAACTACACAACGACAAAAAACAAAAGAAATACTCCTGGAAAACTGGAGCTGAAGAAATATTGTCCTTTTTGTAGAACACATACTCCACACAAAGAGACTAAGTAATCTCCTGCAGGCCAGTAGCTCTAATTGGTAGAGCGCCGGACTCCAAATCCGGATGCTGGGGGTTCGAGTCCCTCCTGGCCTGCCATTTTTATTTTTGGTAGTAACTGGGATTTAGGGCGGAAATTCAAGGGAAGAATGGCTGATAAACATGGCAAGAAAACCAAAAAGTAGTAATAAAAACAAACAAGTCGTAGAGCAAAAATCGGCTTTCTCGCCAGCGGAAATCAAGAAATTCGTTAACGAAGTCAAGGTCGAGTTTTCAAAAATTGTCTGGCCTGATAAAAAGACCACAATGAGCCTCACAGGAGTTGTGGTTGTTTTTTCCATTGTAGCTTCAGCATATCTTGGATCTGTTGATTTTCTGCTGGGATGGTTGGTTGATCTGGTTCTTCGTTAAAATACAGAGTAGATATTTAGAGTCATCCATTACTAAAGAAATCATATGGCGATAAACTGGTACATACTGCAAGTGCACTCAGGTTTCGAGGAGAAGGTAAAGCTGACCCTTGAGGACAGGATCAGTAAAGCCGGACTCGAAGATTTATTTGGCGAGATTCTGGTCCCTGAAGAGCAGGTTGTAGAGATGGTAAAAGGCGAGCGTAAAACTTCTTCAAGGAAGTTTTTCCCGGGCTATATGCTTATTTCCATGGATCTCAATGATGCCACGTGGCATGTGCTACACGATAATATGCCACGAGTAATCGGTTTTGTCGGTGATGATGAGAATCCCACTCCGCTGCCGGAAGAGGACGCACAAAAAATCATTGGGCGTATTCAAGACGGAACTGATACGCCGCGTCCGAAAGTTATTTTTGAAGTTGGTGAGAGTGTGCGAGTTACGGATGGTCCATTTGCCAATTTTCAGGGTGTTGTTGATGAAGTCTATCCTGAGAAGGGTAGGGTGAAAGTGATGGTTTCCATCTTTGGCCGGGAGACCTCGGTTGAACTAGAGTATATGCAGGTTTCAAATACATAGTTGTTACTGTTCTAATGAGTTGTTTTGTTGGACAAGAAATTTTAAATTTTCTCTTTTAAAGAGTAGGAGTTTACAATGGCAAAGAAAATTTCGGCATATATAAAGCTGCAGATTCCGGCCGGAAAAGCCAATCCTTCACCCCCTGTTGGACCAGCTTTGGGACAACATGGCGTTAATATAATGGAGTTCTGTAAGGCCTTTAATGCGAAGACCCAGGAAATGGGTGATACCATCGTTCCGGTGTTAATCACTGTTTATGCAGATAGGTCTTTTAGCTATATCACCAAAACCCCCCCAGCTTCTGTACTTCTGATGAAGGCAGCGAAATTGCAAAAGGGTTCATCAAATCCCAAAGCTGAACGTGTGGCTGAGATTAAGATGGATAAAATCAGGGAGATTGCTGAGATAAAAATGCCAGATCTTAACGCATACGATCTGGATGCTGCCAGCAAGATTATAGCAGGGACTGCAAAATCAATGGGTATTACTGTTGTAGCCCAATAAACCAAAAAATTTAACACACTGCCGGGATCGAACTTTGGAAGAAAACGATCTACGAGGGTAGGAGGCTGGTATGCCGAAACACGGAAAGCAATATAGAAATAAAGTAGAAACCATTGATCGCACTGTTCAATACAGTCTTGATGATGCGGTGAGTAATGTACTTGCCGGTTGTTTCGCCAAATTTGATGAGACTGTAGATATTGCCATGAAACTGGGGGTTGATCCCAGGCATGCCGATCAAATGGTCCGTTCCTCAGTTGTCCTTCCCCATGGTACCGGAAAAGAAACCAGAGTATTAGTGTTTGCCAAAGGCGAAAAAGAGGCGGAGGCTAAAGAGGCCGGTGCTGATTTTGTTGGTGGTGATGATTTGGTTGAAAAAATTCAGGGTGGATGGACTGATTTTGATAAAACAGTTGCAACTCCTGACATGATGGGAACCGTGGGTAAAATTGGACGTATTCTTGGACCTCGAAACTTAATGCCCAACGCAAAGCTTGGTACTGTAACATTTGATGTTGCCAATGTGATTAAGGAGATTAAATCCGGTAAAGTAGACTTTCGCGTTGATAAGACAGGTATTGTCCACGCGGGAATCGGTAAAGCCTCATTTGGTAAAGAACAACTGGTAGACAATATCAAGGCTTTTGTTGCCAAGGTGATCCAATTAAAACCTTCTTCTGCCAAGGGGATCTACCTGCGCTCGGTTACAATCAGCTCTACCATGGGACCGGGTATTAAACTTGACACCATCGCGCTTGCCGCTGCTGTAAGGTAAGTTCGATTTTTTTTATAAGCACTTTCTAAAGGTAGATAACTTTAGAAAGTGTGGCTGTAATTTGTAGTTTTTAAGAGAAGTAAAACGTCGAAGACAGCGGGTACCGTAAGCGGTTTAATCACATTTGTGTCCTGCCGAGGCCATGGAAAAAATCAATATTTTGTATTTTGTCCGACACTGCTGCCTAAGGCAAACTAGTCATTTTACGCCTTTTATTTTTTTGAAAGGTAAATGAGCAAACCTAAAACCATTGAAGGAGGAGCACTTTGAACCGTGATGATAAATCAGCAATAATTTCTGAGCTGAATGATTCGTTCAGCCGCGCCAAGTTTACTGTGGTGACAGATTATTGTGGATTAACGGTTTCCGAGTTACAAGAGCTTCGCGTGCAGTTACGCGGCTTTGACTCGGAGATTAGAATTGCAAAGAATACTCTTCTTAAAAGGGCAGTATCGGAAACCGCTAGCGATGTTCTCCTAGATGACTTTGCTGGTCCTACGGCTGTGGTTATGGCCTATGAGGATCCGGTTGGCCCTGCCAAGGCGCTGGCAAAATTTGCGAAAGAGCATGATAAGTTGCAGATTCGCGCTGCAGCCCTTGAAGGAGAGAAAATTACTGCAGATGAGCTGATTGCTCTGTCTAAACTGCCATCCAAAGAGGTGTTGCTTGGACAGTTCCTTTCTGTGCTTAACAGCGTTCCCACCGGACTTGTTCAGGTTCTCTCTGGAGTTCCAAGAACATTTCTGTATGGATTGCAGGCTATTAAAGAGCAAAAAGAGCAGCAGGAAGCTTGATTCTGAGATACCACGGTATTGTTATAAATATACTGTGGTTTTACACAATTGAATATTAAAGAAAAAATACGAGGTATTATCCAATGGCTGTAACAAAAGACGATGTAATTGATTTCTTGTCCAATATGTCTGTACTTGAGCTCTCTGAGCTAATAAAAGAACTGGAAGAAAAGTTTGGTGTCTCTGCTGCTGCTCCTGCTGCCGTTGCTGTAGCTGGTGCTGCTCCTGCTGAAGGCGGTGAGGCTGCCGCTGAGCAGACAGAGTTTGACGTTATCCTTACTTCTTTTGGTGATGCCAAGATCAAGGTAATTAAAGAGGTTCGTGCAATTACCTCACTTGGTTTGAAAGAAGCTAAAGCCTTGGTGGAAGGTGTACCTGCACCTCTGAAAGAAGGTGTTAGCAAAGAAGAAGCTGAAGCAGTGAAAAAACAGATCGAAGAAGTTGGAGCACAGGCAGAGATTAAATAATTTGCTGCCATGCATGAATGCCGCCACTAGGCTGGTATTCCATTTATGTTAGACGATACGCTACGGGGTGTTTGCCCCGGTAGCGTATCGTGCTTTATAGAAAGTAAAATTGTTGACAAATTAAAACATCGTTAAAACAACATGTTGCTATGTTTGACGGTTCTTTGTTTTCCACGTTTTATCTACTTTACAACTGTGTATAGCTATGAAAATTAATGAAATCAAAGGTCATTTTACTCAAATTCGCCATGATTTTGCAGATTCATGTTGTTCCGTATTTGTTTCCCTGTATCCGCAGTATCTAAAATTTTAGCTATCCTGGCTTTGCAGATCTTCTGCCATGCTGTTTATTCCCGTGCTTATGGTCCTTACAAGCACGGATAGACTTTGATTATCCGATTAAGGTATCCCGAGGTAAATTATGGAAAGAGTGAGAAAAAATTTCGCTACCGCAGCATCATTAATGGCTCCGCCCCATTTGATTTCCATGCAGCGAATCTCTTATGAAAAATTTCTACAGATTGGTGTTGATCCCAATGAGCGTGAAGATAGTGGTTTACAGGCCATTTTTAAGAACGTCTTTCCAATAAATGATTTTAATGGGCACTGTTCACTCGAGTATGTGAGCTACACATTTGGCGAACCAAAATATACCATTGCTGAGTGTCAACAGAGAGGAATGACCTATGATATTCCAGTAAAAATTACCGTTCGACTGATCACCTTTGATGTGGATGAAGAAACTGAGGTCCAGACCATTCGTGACATTAAAGAGCAAGAAGTATTTCTAGGCGCCCTTCCTTTGATGACTGGTGACGGTGTTTTTGTCATTAACGGAACAGAGCGCGCAATCGTTTCACAATTGCAAAGGTCTCCAGGACTATTTTTTACCCATGATCAAGGAAAAAAACATGCCAGTGGAAAGCTTCTCTATTCAGCGCGTATTATCCCGGTTCGGGGATCCTGGATTGATCTTGAGTTTGATATAAAAGATATTCTGCATGTCCGAATTGATCATCGCCGAAAATTTCCTGTAACGACCTTGTTAAAGGCTTTGGATTTTGATCTGGAAGAGGGTGAAGAGCCACAATACAATGCTGAAAAGCTCCTTCGTAAATTTTACATTACCCTCAAAATTAAACAGGAAAAAGAGAACTATTATATCGAGTTTAATCCGGATACCGTCCAGGGCCAACGGTTGGAATTTGATCTTGTTGACCCAAATTCCGGAGATATTCTTGGAAAAGAAGGGAAAAAACTTGGAAAAGCCGTCTGCAGGAGAATAGAGAAGGCAGGTGTTGAATGGTTGAAGATTTCAAAGGAACGCTTGCTTGAAAAGGTCTTGGTAACTGACGTTGTTGATTCCGGTACCGGAGAGGTTCTTGCCGGTGGAAATATGGTGCTTACTGAGACAATGCTTGAAACCTTTGCCGAATCTGGAATTACCCAGTTTGAAGTACTACACATCGATGGCATTGAATATTCCAGTGCTTTTCGAAAGACGTTGGCCCTTGATAAGGTGCAAACGGCTGAAGATGCAATGCTTGAGATTTATCGGCGTTTACGCCCCTCAAGCCCGCCTACCATTGAAGTTGCACAGACATTTTTCAATAACCTCTTCTTTAATAAGGATCTGTATGACCTTTCAGAGGTTGGCCGCTATAAGATAAATGCACGCCTTGGTCTTGATACGAAAATTGAGAATCGCGCTTTGACCAAAGAAGATATTGTTGAATCGGTACTCTTTTTGGTCCGCTTAAAAGATAGTCAAGGAGATGTTGACGACATTGATCACCTTGGCAATCGTCGGGTACGAACCGTCGGTGAGCTGGTAGAAAACCAATATCGCATGGGGCTTATCCGTATGGAACGAGCCATTAAGGAGCGCATGACATTGCAAGAAGTAGAAACAATGATGCCCCATGATCTGGTCAATCCAAAACCGATTTCAGCAGCGATTAAGGAATTTTTTGGAACTTCGCAGCTCTCACAGTTCATGGATCAGACGAATCCGCTTTCGGAAGTCACTCACAAAAGAAGGCTCTCCGCTTTGGGACCAGGCGGTCTCTCCCGTGAGCGTGCCGGTTTTGAAGTACGCGATGTCCATCCGACCCACTACGGACGTATTTGTCCTGTTGAGACCCCTGAGGGACCAAATATTGGTCTTATTGTGTCTCTTGCTACGTATGCCAGGATTAATCCCTATGGGTTTATTGAAACACCCTATCGTAAGGTGGAAGATTCCATTGTCCTTGATGAAGTTAAGTACCTGAGTGCACTCCAGGAACAGAACCAACTGATTGCTCCGGCGGCAACTGGGCTTGATAGTAAAAAGAAAATTATAGCTGAAACATTGATCGTTCGCGATGAAGGTGAGGTAATCACCGCAAACTCTGAAAGCGTGAGCTATATTGATATTGCTCCAAATCAGCTGGTGAGTGTTGCGGCGTCGCTTATCCCATTCTTGGAAAATGATGATGCGAACAGGGCTCTTATGGGATCGAACATGCAGCGTCAGGCAGTTCCTTTGATGGTCTGTCATGCACCCCTTGTGGGAACAGGTATGGAGCGCTATGTGGCCCGCGATTCCGGGGCATGTTTGCTTGCTGGTGCTGAAGGTGTTGTTGAGGAGATTGATTCAAACCGTGTGGTTGTTCGTTATGACACGCCTGGAGTGGATGGTTTTGATACCGGAGTCGGGGTGTATCGTCTCTCAAAATATAAAAAATCAAATCAGAACACCTGTTTTACCCAGAATCCTACTGTGTATCCAGGAGATGTGGTCCAGAAAGGATCCGTACTGGCCGATGGACCCTCCTGTGAGATGGGTGAACTTGCCCTTGGAAAAAATGTAACCATTGCCTTTATGCCTTGGCGGGGATTCAACTTTGAGGATTCTATTCTTATCAATGAACGACTGCTCAAAGAAGATACCTTTACTTCGGTGCATATCGAAGTTTTTGAGACCATGGCAAGGGATACCAAATTGGGTAAAGAAGAGATCACCCGTGATATTCCCAATGTCTCCGAGGAAACCCTTCGCAACCTTGACGATTCCGGTATTGTCCGCATTGGCGCCGATGTCCATGCGGGGGACACCCTTGTTGGGAAAGTGACTCCTAAGGGTGAAACCATGCTCTCACCTGAGGAAAAACTGTTGCGGGCAATTTTTGGTGAGAAGGCCCAGGATGTTAAAGATTCCTCTCTTCGTGTCCCCCCAGGTGTAGAGGGTGTGGTCATCGATGCTAAAGTCTTTTCCCGTAAAGGTGTGGATAAAGATGAGCGATCTTTGATGATCGAAGATATGGAGATTGAGCGTCTAAACAAAGATAAGCTAGATGAGCTTGCCAGTCTAAAACGCGGTGTATGCCGTGAGATTGGCGAAATTATGGATGGGAAAACGGTCAAGCAGGATGTTGAGGATAAACACGGTGCTGTCCTTGTCAAACTTGGCAAAAAAATGAAGGCCGAGTACGCAGAACTTGTCGGGTTTGCTGCCCTTGCCAAAATAGATTTTTCAGAAAAGGCCAAATGCGAAGCAGATATTCAGGCTGCCTATGAACGGTACAATAGCCAAAAGGAACTTATATCCAAACGCTATGACGGGATAATCGACAGGATGCGTAAGGGCGATGATCTGCCTCCAGGTGTGGTGAAAATGGTCAAGGTGTATGTGGCCACCAAACGAAAGCTGTCCGTTGGTGATAAGATGGCTGGAAGGCATGGAAATAAAGGTGTTGTTTCCAGATTGTTACCGGAAGAGGATATGCCATTTTTTGAGGATGGCACCACCGTCGATGTGGTGTTGAACCCACTTGGTGTACCTTCTCGTATGAATGTGGGGCAGGTTCTTGAAGTCCATCTCGGTTTTGCGGCAAAACGTATTGGAAAACAGCTTTCTGATCTTGCCAAGGCAAGGGAACTTGATGCCATCAAAGCGAAAATGCAGGCGGTATATTCTAAAGAGGAATATGCCCAGATAACCGATGGGATGTCAGACGAAGAACTTTTTGACTGGTGTCGGAAACACTATCGTGGAATACACATTGCAACTCCTGTTTTTGATGGTGCAGAAGAAGAGAAAATCAGAGCCATGCTGGTGGAGGCAGGAGTTGAAGAGGCTGGACAAAGTCAACTATATGACGGTCTTACCGGAGAACCTTTTGCCAATAAAGTGACAGTGGGCGTGATGTATATGCTTAAGCTGCACCACCTGGTAGATAATAAAATTCATGCCAGATCCACAGGGCCATATTCCCTGGTTACCCAGCAACCTCTTGGTGGAAAGGCACAGTTTGGTGGACAGCGTCTTGGAGAGATGGAAGTTTGGGCCATGGAAGCCTATGGTGCTGCTTACACCCTTAAGGAATTTTTGACCGCCAAATCAGATGATGTTGAAGGGCGGACCACAATGTATGAACGTATTGTGAAGGGGAATAACTTCCTGACCACAGGGCTTCCTGAGTCTTTCCATGTATTGGTAAAAGAATTACAGGGGCTTTGTCTTGATATGGAGCTGATAGAGGATTAAGGAAGCTATACGGTATTGCAAGTTTGTAAAGCTTGAGAGGATGTAAGATTTTTTTTACATCCTTTCACTTTCAACTTTTAACTCTTTTTACAGGAGTCTCTTCGTGGAAGAACTATTTAATTTTTTTCAAAAACCAAAAGGTCCTGCAAAGTTTAATAAGGTTCAGATTACCCTTGCCTCTCCTGAGAGAATCATGGATTGGTCCCATGGAGAGGTAAAAAAACCTGAGACCATTAACTACAGAACATTTAAACCGGAGCGTGATGGGCTTTTCTGTGCCAAGATTTTTGGACCGGTGAAGGATTTTGAATGTAACTGCGGTAAATATAAACGGATGAAGCATCGCGGGGTTGTCTGTGAGAAATGCGGTGTCGAGGTCATTCAATCCAAAGTCCGCCGTGAACGTTTGGGCCATATTACCTTGGCTGCCCCTGTTGCCCATATCTGGTTTTTGAAAAGTTTACCTTCGAAAATTGGTGCGGTACTTGATCTCACCCTTAAGCAACTTGAGAAGGTACTCTATTTTGAGCAGTACGCTGTTACCTATTCAGAAACTGATGCAGTGCCGGTTTGCAGCCTGCTCACCGAGGAACAGTATCGCCAAAAACGTGAGGAGCATCCGGGAGAGTTTGAGGTCGGTATTGGTGCCGAGGCTATCCATGAACTGCTTGCTTCCCAGGACTTGGTGGAGCTTTCCAAAACGCTCCGTGAAGAGATGGCGGTCACTAACTCCAAAACTAAACGGCAGAAATACGGGAAACGTTTGCAAGTTATTGAGGCCTTTAGGGATTCAGGGAACAAACCTGAATGGATGGTCTTGCAGGTTATTCCAGTACTGCCACCGGATTTACGGCCTTTAGTCCCCTTAGAGGGTGGGCGTTTTGCCACCAGTGATTTAAATGATTTGTATCGCCGTGTTATTAATCGAAATAACCGTTTAAAAAGGCTCCTTGAGCTGGATGCCCCTGATATTATTATTCGTAATGAAAAACGGATGTTGCAAGAAGCGGTGGATGTCCTTTTTGACAACGGGCGTCGTGGCCGGGTGATAACCGGGGCCAATAAGCGTCCATTGAAATCCCTTTCAGATATGCTCAAAGGGAAGCAGGGTCGTTTTCGTCAGAATCTGCTCGGTAAACGGGTGGATTACTCCGGACGTTCAGTTATCGTTGTCGGCCCCCATCTTCGCCTGCATCAGTGCGGTATTCCAAAGAAGATGGCCTTGGAGCTCTTTAAACCATTTATCTATAATAAGCTTGAGCGACGGGGATTTGTGACCACCATTAAGTCGGCAAGGAAAATGGTGGAAAAGGGCGCTAAAGAGGTGTGGGATGTTCTTGATGAGGTGGTAACAGAACGTTCTGTTATTTTAAACCGTGCTCCAACTCTCCATCGTCTTGGAATGCAGGCCTTTGAAGCGGTACTTATTGAAGGCAAGGCAATTCAGCTTCATCCACTGGTCTGTTCAGCATTTAATGCCGACTTTGACGGCGATCAGATGGCGGTTCACGTGCCACTTTCTGTGGAGGCTCAGGTTGAGGCCCGGGTACTGATGATGTCCACCAATAATATTCTCTCACCGGCAAATGGTGAGCCGATTATTATTCCATCTCAGGATATTGTCCTTGGACTCTACTATATGACAAGGGAGCGCCCCGGAGTAAAAGGAGAAGGAAAAACTTTTTCTGATTCTGCTGAGGCTCGTATCGCCTTTGATTATGAAGCCGTTGATCTACAGGCGAAAATAAATGTCCGAATCGGTGGTGAAATGGTGGAAACCACCATGGGGCGGGTGCTGATTGGAGATCTTCTGCCTCCCAGTGTCCCTTACGCCGAGGTGAACAAGGTGATGAGTAAAAAGGCCCTTGGCGGTCTTATTGACTATACCTATCGACACGCGGGGACAAAGGATACGGTAATTTTAGCCGATCGTCTCAAAGATATTGGCTATGAGTTTGCGACCCGGGCCGGTATTTCCATCTGTATCAACGATATGAAGATTCCGGATGAAAAATATCAGCTTGTTGATAAGGCGGAGAAAGAAGTTGCCGACGTAAGTCAGCAATACTCCGATGGTCTTATTACGTCTGGGGAGAAATACAATAAGGTTGTTGATATCTGGTCAAAGGTCACAGAAGATGTGGCCAATAAAATGATGGATGGCATCAAAGTAGATAGGGACGATGATGGTAATGTCATTGCAGAACCTGGTTTTAATGCGATCTATTTGATGGCAGATTCCGGTGCTCGTGGTTCGCGGGATCAGATTCGTCAGCTTGCCGGAATGCGTGGACTTATGGCAAAGCCATCCGGGGCAATCATTGAAACACCCATTAAGGCAAATTTCCGGGAAGGCTTGGGTGTACTTGAATATTTTATTTCGACCCATGGTGCTCGCAAAGGACTTGCTGATACAGCGCTGAAAACTGCTAACTCCGGATATTTGACCCGTCGCCTGGTGGATGTGGCCCAGGATTCCACCATCGTTGCAGAAGATTGTGAAACCTTGGATGGTATAATTGCCGAGCCACTCCTTGATGGTGGAGAGGTGATTGTTCCCCTTGGTGATCGAATCTTAGGCCGTGTTGCCCAAGATGATGTCTATGATCCATTTGACGATGAAAAAATCATAGTTGAAGCCGGTGAAGAGATTACCGAGAAAAAGGTGAAGGCCATTGAAGAGGCCGGTATTGATAAGGTTGCAATTCGTTCCGTACTGACCTGCCGTGCAAGGCGCGGGGTGTGTGCCAAATGTTACGGCCGTGATCTTGGTCGAGGCCATATGGTCAACCGTGGAGAAGCTGTTGGAATTATTGCGGCGCAGTCCATTGGTGAGCCGGGTACCCAGCTTACCATGCGTACCTTCCACGTTGGTGGAACGGCGTCGCGTGCAGTGGATCAGGCAGAGATCAGCAGTCAACGTTCGGGTAGTATACGATTTAATAATCTCCATTTTGTTGAAAATGTAGATGGCATCAAAATCGTAATGAACCGAAATGCCGAAATCGCCATCCTTGATGAACTTGGCCGTGAGCGTGAAAAACATAAGGTTACTTATGGAGCGCAAATCCTGGTCAATGAGGGTGATGCTGTTGAACCAAATACCATCCTCGCTGAATGGGATGCCTATACCATTCCCATTGTCTCAGAAGTTGGTGGAACGGTTAAATTTGGTGATATCATAGAAGGATCCACCATGCAGGAGAAGGTGGATGGCGTAACCGGTAAGGCAAGTAAGGTTATCGTGCCGACCCCTGCCGGAGCGCAACTTTCTCCACGCATATCCATTAAGGGTGAGCGTGGTAAGACGTTGCAAATTCCAAATTCTGAAGCCTATGCACGATATAGTCTTCCTGTGGGATCTATTATTTCCTTGGAAGAGGGTACGGTTATTGAACCGGGTACCATTGTTGGTAGGATTCCTCGAGAGTCGAGTAAAACCAAGGATATTACGGGTGGTCTGCCCCGTGTTGCCGAATTGTTTGAAGTTCGCAAACCTAAAGAGCCAGCCATTATCGCAGAGATTGACGGCCGGGTAAGTTTTGGTAAGGAGCTTAAAGGAAAACTTCGCTGTGTGGTCACTCCTGAATATGGAGAGCCTCAGGAATATTTATTGCCAAAGGCTAAACATACAATTGTCCATGAGGGAGATTACGTAGAAGCGGGTGAACCTCTTATTGAAGGTACCATCGTTCCCAATGATATCCTGCGAGTCCTTGGTGTGAAGGAGCTTGCTAAATTTTTGGTAAATGAGGTGCAGGAAGTTTATCGCTTACAGGGTGTGAAGATAAACGATAAACATATTGAGGTTATTGTACGGCAGATGCTGCGCCGTGTGCAAATCACCAACGCTGGAGATTCCAAATTTATGATCAACCAGCAGGTTGTCTGGTGGGAGTTCGAGGACGAACGCGATCGTTTGATGGCGGAAGGGAAACAACCTGGCATAGCAGAACCGTTGTTGCTTGGAGTGACCAAGGCATCACTGTCAACGGAGAGTTTTATCTCAGCAGCCTCTTTCCAGGAAACCACAAAGGTTCTCACCAATGCGGCTATGGCCGGAAAAGTTGATGAACTGGTGGGCCTGAAGGAAAATGTTATTATGGGACGGCTGATTTCGGCTGGAACTGGGCTTGGTAAAAGTTTTTAAGCTAAGTCAGTTGTAAGTAGTATCTGATACGACACTTATACCGGCTTACCGTTCTTCACCGCTGTTGTTACTTTCTTGGTCAGCTATTCTTTTCTGCTTGACAGTGTGAAAACGATAGGGTAAATATTCGTCCTTTTGTGCTGAGCGACCTTCATGCAGGAGGCTGTGTGGGACTTACACCGGTGAATAAGAGTAATCGGAATGCGTGCGAAGATAAAAGCAAAGAAAAAATTGTTTTTGAGCACCAATAAATACGTCATTTAATATACGTTAACAGGAGCAGTAAGGATAATGCCAACAATTAATCAGCTCATTCGGAAGGGCAGAAAAAAGATAATCAAGAAGAAAGATACCCCTTCCCTTGAAGGCGCACCGCAAAAACGTGGTGTCTGTGTCAGAGTATATACGACTACACCCAAGAAACCTAACTCTGCTCTTCGTAAAGTGGCAAGGGTACGTTTGACCAATGGTAAGGAGGTCACCTCTTATATTCCAGGTATTGGGCATAACCTTCAGGAACACTCCGTTGTGTTAATTCGTGGTGGGCGAGTGAAGGATCTTCCTGGTGTACGCTATCATATTATCCGTGGTACCCTTGATACCCTTGGCGTCTCCGATAGACGAAAAGGGCGTTCCAAGTATGGTACGAAGCGTCCTAAGTAGCCAAGTTGATTAAGGGAGAATAATAATGCCACGCAGAAAAGTAATAGAAAAAAGAAAGATTAATCCGGATCCACGTTTCAACTCAGTTCTGGTTGCCAAGTTCACCAACGGTATTATGGAACGGGGAAAGAAATCGGTTGCGCGTCGTATCTTTTATGACGCAATGGATATTGTAGCCAGTAAGGTAACGGATGAAGAACCGTTGGTTGTTTTTGAAGAGGCCATGGAAAAAGTTCGTCCAAAGGTCGAGGTAAAATCCAGACGAGTCGGTGGGGCAACCTATCAGGTGCCCATGGAAGTACGTCAGGTACGTAGGAATGCCTTGGCCATTCGCTGGATTATTTCCTTTGCCAAAGCAAGATCTGGGAAGTCCATGTCTGAAAAACTCGCAGCAGAACTTCTTGATGCCTACAACGATCGTGGGGCTGCGGTGAAAAAACGTGACGACACCCATCGTATGGCGGAGGCAAATAAGGCGTTCGCTCACTACCGCTGGTAGGAGAGCAGGAAGGGCGTCGTTGCTCTACCAGAGTATTCAGTAGCCTGCCAGGAAGAGAAGGGAGAGACGCTGATGCCTGGGAAAAGAGATTTATCTAGTGTTCGTAATATTGGTATCATGGCCCATATTGATGCCGGAAAGACGACCACAACAGAGCGAATATTGTATTACACGGGCCGATCATATAAGATTGGCGAGGTCCATGACGGTAATGCGGTTATGGATTGGATGGAACAGGAGCAGGATAGGGGAATAACCATAACCTCCGCAGCGACAAGCTGCACCTGGAAGTCCACAGATATAAACATTATTGATACACCGGGTCATGTCGATTTTACGGTGGAGGTTGAACGAAGCTTACGGGTTTTAGACGGTGCAGTAGCCGTCTTTTGTGCGGTGGGCGGCGTTGAACCACAATCGGAAACGGTATGGCGTCAGGCTGATAAGTATAGCATCCCAAGGGTAGCGTTCGTCAATAAGATGGACCGTATTGGCGCTAACTTTGAGCGTGTGGTGACAATGATGGAAGAACGGCTTGGGGCGAGTCCCGTTGCTGTTCAGATTCCGGTCGGTAAGGAGTCGGAGTTTGAAGGGGTCATCGATCTTATTCAAGAGAAGATGTACTGTTTCGATGAGGACTCTTTGGGGCAGGATATTATAGAGAAAGATATCCCGGAAGCGTACCGGGACAGGTTCACGGCCGCACATATGGTGCTCATCGAGAAGTTGGCCGACTTCGATGATGGGATCATGGAATTATTCCTTGAAGATACACCTGTGTCTGCGGATACGATATACCGTGCACTGCGAAAAGCCACTCTGGGACAGGATCTTGTTCCTGTCCTTTGTGGAAGTGCATTTAAAAATAAGGGCATACAGCCACTGCTTGACAGTGTCGTCCATTATTTACCATCACCCCTTGATGTACCACCGGTTGAGGGTCATGGGAAAAAGGATGAATGCATCAGCCGGAAGACAGACGATAAGGAGAAGCTTTCCTGTCTGATTTTTAAGTTGATGAGTGATTCCTACGTGGAAAACCTTGCCTTTGTTCGGATCTATTCCGGGGTGTTAACTGTTGGTGATAAAGTATTTAACCCTGTTAAGAAGAAGAAAGAGAAAATTGGCAAGCTCATTCGTTTACATGCCAACAAACGGGAAGAGGTCAATACGCTGGGTGCTGGAGATATAGGCGCAATTATTGGTCTTAAGTTCTCAACAACCGGAGATACGCTTTGTGCCAGTGGTGACTACATTGTTTTGGAAAGTATGGATTTTCCAGAACCGGTGATTGGCGTTGCCATTGAGGCGAAGAGTAAAGCGGATGAAAAGAAACTGGAGGAAACCCTTAGCAAGATTGCTATGGAGGATCCTTCCTTTCGCATAGCAAAGAACGAAGACACAGGACAAACTATTATATCTGGGATGGGTGAGCTCCATCTTGAGATTATTGTTCACCGTCTGCTCCATGAGTTTAAGGCCAATGCAAATGTCGGTAAACCACAGGTTTCCTATAAAGAGACCGTTGCGGTGGAAGCTGAGGCCGAGGGTAAATTCGATCAGCAAACCGGGGCCAAGGGCATGTATGGCCATGTTGTACTTAAAATTGAGCCCCTTGGTCGTTCGGAAGGTGTCGTTTTTGAAACTGTGGTAAAGGATGATACTGTCCCTGCTATGTTTTTACAGGCCATTGAAAAAGGTGTACGTGATAGCCTGGATGCGGGACCACTTATTGGCTATCCGCTAACTGATGTTAAGGTGACACTGGTTGGTGGCTCCTACAGTGAAGAGGAATCCACTGAAATGGCTTTTGGTGTCGCAGCGTCAATGGCTATTAGACGGGCTGCTGCTGACGGCCAGGCGATGCTTCTTGAGCCTATTATGAGCCTGGAGGTTATCAGTCCGGATGAGTACCTTGGGGATGTGATGAATGATCTCAACTCCAAGCGTGCAAAGGTTGTTGGTGTTGATACCAATGATACATTGCAGGTGATCAAGGCCCATGCGCCGCTGGCTGAGATGTTTGGTTATTCCACTTCTCTACGCTCAGCAACTCAGGGTAGAGCCAATTTCACCATGCAGTTTGAAAAATATGACGTTGTGCCCCAAAACAGAGCCAACGAAATCATACGAAAAATAAGAGGAATATAGCACATCCATTTTGAGGTAAGACTATGTCAAAGGAAAAATTTGAAAGGACAAAACCGCATGTCAATGTAGGTACTGTAGGTCATATTGATCATGGTAAGACTACTCTGACCGCTGCGATTACCGCTGTACAAGCCACCAAGGGGTATGCAGATTTTACAGATTTTAGTAATATCGATAAGGCACCGGAAGAAAAGGAGCGTGGAATTACCATCGCAACTGCCCATGTGGAGTATGAGACTGACACCCGTCACTATGCGCACGTGGATTGCCCAGGCCATGCAGATTACATCAAGAATATGATCACCGGTGCGGCCCAGATGGATGGAGCTATTCTGGTGGTTGGTGCCGATGATGGTGCCATGCCTCAGACCCGTGAGCATATCCTGCTTGCCCGTCAGGTTGGTGTACCTGCCATTGTTGTTTTCCTAAACAAATGTGACATGGTCGATGATGAAGAGCTTATTGAGCTTGTGGAGATGGAGCTTCGTGAACTGCTCGACAAGTATGAGTTCCCAGGAGACGATATTCCAATCATCCACGGTTCAGCATTAAAGGCCCTTGAAAATCCAAATGACGCCGATGCTGCAAAATGCATCAACGAGCTTATGGAAGCCATTGACTCTTACGTACCGGAACCAAAGCGTGATGTGGACCAACCCTTTTTGATGCCCATTGAAGATGTATTTTCCATCTCAGGACGTGGAACGGTGGCGACTGGCCGCGTGGAGCGAGGTGTGGTTCATGTTGGCGATGAGGTGGAGATAGTAGGTATTAAAGAGACCGCAAAAACCACCTGTACAGGGGTTGAAATGTTTCGCAAACTTCTGGATGAAGGTCAGGCAGGAGACAATATCGGCGCGCTTCTTCGTGGTGTTAAACGAGAAGAAATCGAGCGTGGCCAGGTGCTTGCAGCTCCTGGTACCATTACCCCTCATACTAAATTTAAGGCTGAGTGCTATATCCTTGGCAAAGATGAGGGTGGCCGTCATACCCCATTTTTCAATGGCTATCGTCCCCAGTTCTATTTCAGAACAACCGATGTTACCGGAGTAATTACCCTTCCGGAAGGAGTGGAGATGGTAATGCCTGGCGATAACCTGCACGTTGAAGCTGAGCTCATTACCCCGATTGCCATGGATGTTGGTCTTCGTTTTGCGATTCGCGAAGGTGGACGTACCGTTGGTGCCGGTGTTATCAGTGAGATCATCGAATAAGGAAGGAACATGATACCTACAGATAAAATTCGTATTCGCCTGAAGGCGTATGATCACAAACTCCTTGATTTGTCTACCCATGAAATTGTAGAGACTGCAAGAAGGACTGGGGCAGCCATTGCTGGTCCCATTCCACTGCCAACTTCTATCAAGAAATTTTGTGTATTGCGTTCTCCACATGTGGATAAAAAATCTCGTGAACAGTTTGAGATGAGAACCCACCGCCGCCTGATTGATATTCTTGAGCCTACTCAGCAGACTATTGATATGCTGATGAAACTTGAATTATCAGCAGGTGTGGACGTGGAAATTAAACTGCCATAGCGAAGTATTTTTTCGCGTTAACAGAAGAAGTATAGGTAAGATTATTATGCCAAACACAATGGGCTTATTAGGAAAAAAAGTTGGTATGACTCGTGTCTATAACGAGATGGGTGCGGTTATCCCTGTCACAGTTATTGAGGCTGGGCCTTGCAAAGTCCTGCAGGTGAAGTCTCAAGCCAAAGAAGGGTACGATGCAATTCAGGTCGGCTTTGGCGACAAAAAACCACAACGAGTGAATAAAGCGGCTGCCGGACATTTTAAGAAAGCAGGTGCTGAAGGCTATTATCATATCCGTGAATTCAGGGTAAGCAACCCCGAAGAGTATACGGCTGGACAAGATATTAACCTTGTAGATATTATTAAAACAGGCGATATCATTGATGTTCAGGGTATATCACAGGGTAAAGGCTTTCAAGGTGTCATGAAACGACATGGCTTTGCTGGTGGACCTGGTGGACATGGCTCAAAATTTCATCGTCGTCCCGGTTCCATTGGCATGAGTGCTTGGCCTGGGAGAGTAGTTAAAGGAAAGAAACTTCCAGGAAGAATGGGTAACGATAAGGTTCTTAAGAAAAACGTATTGGTAATCGATGTTCGTGAGGATGATAACGTTATTCTTGTTAAAGGCTCGGTGCCAGGATGTAAACAGTCTCTTCTGAAGCTTTTTACGAAGTAATTGATTGTAAATGGCAAAAGCATTGGAAGCAATTGGTTCAAGGAGTGAAAACGAAATGTCTACTGTGGATGTTGTAAATACCAAAAACGAGAAAGTTGGCGAAATTGAACTTTCCGAAAAAATATTTGACCTTCAGGTCAAAGAGCACGTCCTTCATGACGTAGTTCGACAGCAACGTGCCGCAAAACGAGCGGGAAATGCCTGTACTAAAACTCGGGTTGAGGTTCGTGGAGGTGGTTCAAAACCTTGGCGTCAGAAGGGAACGGGTCGTGCTCGTGCCGGCACAAATACGTCACCAATCTGGAGAGGTGGTGGAGTGACTTTTGGACCAAAACCTCGAGAGTATAGCTTCAAGTTGAACCGCAAAGTCAAAAAGCAGGCTATCGCTATGGCAATGAGTGCGAGACTGCGTGAAGGGAATCTCGTGGTTGTTGATGACTTTGTGATGGATGCTATTAAAACTAAAGATTTTGTCAATATAATGAAAGGCTTTGAGTTTGAGAATTGCCTTCTTATTACTGAAGGCAAAAACGAGAACTTGAGCAAGTCAGCCAGGAATGTGAATGGATTTAAAGTCATGAGCAGTGACGGATTGAATGTGTATGATATCCTCTTGCACAAAAAGCTGATGCTGGTGAAACCTGCCATAGAGGGTATTGAGAAGAGGTTAGAATCATGAAAAGTGATCATAGAATTTTGAAAGGCCCCTGTCTTACGGAAAAGGCCAACATTCAACAAGAACTTGATGGAAAAGTTGTCTTCAAAGTAGATCCCCAGGCTAACAAGATTGAGATCAAAACGGCTGTTGAAAAGATGTTTGATGTGAAAGTAAAACATGTCCACACCACCAGTATGCACGGTAAACAGAAAAGGGTGGGGAAATTCACTGGTTTTACAAATGATTGGAAAAAGGCTTATGTAACCCTCTCTGAAGGGAACATCAGCTTTGTTGATGAACTGTAAATCAGTTCAGTAGGCTGCAGTCCGTGAGTGATTTTTAAGAAGAGCTATCAATCCAATTAGCCTTGATGGAGCGATTAGGTAATGATTAAGATAAAAAAATACAGACCCACATCACCGGGTAAAAGACATCATGTCTCAATTCAAAACAGTGAGTTGTCCAAAAATGGACCTGAAAAATCCCTTTTGGCACCGTTGTCCAAGACCGGTGGGCGTAATAATTATGGACGTATAACATCCCGTCATATTGGTGGTGGACATAAGCGTAAGTATCGTATCATTGATTTTAAACGTGATAAAACAGATATTAGCGCAAAAGTTGTATCCATTGAGTACGATCCAAATCGAAGTGCTAATATCGCGCTTCTCTCTTATACAGACGGTGAGAAAAAGTATATATTGGCTCCTGCTGGCATTTCCGTTGGCGATACTGTACTTGCAGGGGAAGATGCTGATATTAAACCGGGTAACTGTCTTCCCCTAAAGAATATCCCGTTGGGTACTCTTTTACACAACATTGAGATGAAGATTGGTAAAGGTGGACAGCTTGTCAGAAGCGCTGGGGTTTCAGCACAACTTATGGCAAAAGAGGGTACCTATGTTTTGGTTCGCCTCCCTTCTGGTGAAGTTCGAAAATTTCACAGACTTTGCCGTGCCTGTATCGGGCAGGTTGGAAACCGTGAGCATGAAAGTCAGAAACTCGGTAAAGCGGGTAGAACACGGTGGACTGGAAAACGTCCCCATGTTCGTGGTGTTGCCATGAACCCCGTTGATCATCCCATGGGTGGTGGTGAAGGAAAAAGCTCAGGTGGACGTCATCCATGTACTCCCTGGGGATATCCAACGAAAGGATATAAGACCCGGAAAAATACTGAGTCAGATAAATTTATTATCAAGAAAAGACGTTAATTAGAGGAGCAAAAAATGGCTCGTTCAGTCAAAAAAGGACCTTTTATCGACGAGCATCTGCAAAAGAAAGTGGATGCTGCAATTGAAAATGGTTCGCGTAAGGTTATTAAGACGTGGTCCAGACGATCTGACATCTCACCAGAGATGGTTGGGTTGACCTTTGCAGTTCATAATGGAAAAAAGTTTATTCCGGTATTTGTTTCAGAGAACATGGTTGGACACAAGTTCGGTGAGTTTTCACCAACAAGGACCTATTATGGCCATGCTTCTGATAAGAAGTCCCGAAAATAACTTACACGGTAAGATTTATCAGGAGTAAAGAATATGGAAGCTCGCGCCGTAGGGAGAAGAATTAGAATTTCTCCTCAAAAAGCCAGACTTGTTGCAGATGTTGTTCGTGGAATGAGCGCAGACAAAGCGATTACAACATTACGATTTATGCCTAAGAAAGGTGCATCCATTCTTAGAAAGGTTATTGAATCTGCAGTTGCTAATGCAACCCAGGATGATCAAATTGATGTGGACAACCTCTATGTAAAAGCAGTTTCCATAGATGGCGGACCATCTTTTAAGAGAATTCGTCCCCGCGCTATGGGACGTGCAACTTCAATAATTAAACGAACAAGTCATATTACAGTTATATTGGATGAAGAATAGTTCTTTACAAGCTGTATTGTAGAGGGTATGACTCACACTTTTTTTATTTACTTAGATTAAGCGATTTGCTGGAGGATTATTTTGGGGCAGAAAGTTAACCCACTGGGGCTTAGACTCAATATTACTCGGACATGGGATTCGATCTGGTATGCCGATAAGGATTACGCAAAAAATCTTATTGAGGATCAGAATATTAGAAAATTTCTGAAGAACCGACTCTCACATGCCGGTCTCTCTAAAATCATTCTTGAGCGTACTGGTGATAAAGTTCGAGTGAAGCTTTTTACAGCGCGTCCGGGGATAGTAATTGGAAAAAAAGGTTCCGAGATCGAGTTACTTAAAAAAGATCTCGAGAAATTTATCGATCGTAAAGCTGTTATCGATATTCAGGAAGTCCGACGTCCTGAGGCTGATGCACAACTTGTGGCTGAGAATATTGCCCAGCAGCTTGTGCGCAGGGTGGCATTTAGACGGGCAATGAAAAAAGCGGTAACCTCAGCGCAACGATTTGGTGTGAAAGGAATTAAAATTTCCTGCTCTGGTCGTCTTGGGGGAGCTGAAATGTCTCGTTGTGAGTGGGTGCGTGAAGGACGAGTACCTCTGCATACATTGCGTGCGGATGTCGATTATGCACTGGCAGAAGCAAACACCACATACGGTATCATCGGTATAAAGGTATGGATTTTCAAAGGCGAAGTGCTTAAAGCTGAAGAGACAGAGGAAGCATAAACGTCTTTCCTTCTCGTTTTTGAAAATCATTAATTATATTGGAGTGTTAACATGTTAAGTCCTAAGAAGGTCAAACATAGAAAAGTCTTTAAAGGAAAAAATCGTGGGAAGGCCCATCGTGGATCGACCATATCCTTTGGTGACTACGCATTAAAGGCGATTGATCGTGGCAAAATGACGGCGCAGCAGATTGAAGCCGCTCGTATTGCGATTAATCGTAAGATTAAGCGTGGTGGACAAGTGTGGATTAGAGTTTTTCCCGATAAACCTGTGACTTCTAAGCCTGCTGAAACTCGTATGGGTAAAGGTAAAGGTGCTCCTGATCATTGGGTTGCCGTTATTAAACCTGGTAAAGTGATCTATGAGCTTACAGGTGTTGATGAAAAGCTTGCCGTAAGAGCGCTTACCCTTGCTGGTGCGAAGTTGCCCTTTAGAACTAAGGTAATTGTAAAGAGGAGCACGTTATGAAAATTTCAGAGATGCGCTCAATGTCGACGGATGATCTTAAGAAGAAGCTTGTCAGCTTAAAAGAAGAATATGCAAGTTTGAGTTTTCAGCACAAGATTCGACCTCTTGAGAATAGTGCAAGCTTGAAAGAACTACGAAAAGACATTGCACGTATAAATACTCTTTTTAATGAAAATTAAAGGGTACATTACAAATAACTAATAACGACCAATTCAGTTATTATTACAAAACCCACGTTAATTATGAGTGAGACAAAAAAGAATAAGAAGAGTAGGACCGGAACTGTAGTCAGCAATAAGATGGAGAGGAGCATTGTTGTTCGCGTGGAAAGGACAGTAAAGCACAAACTTTATGGAAAATATGTGAAAAAATCCGTTAAATATCTCGTTGATGACCCTGAAAATACATGTAAAATTGGTGATGTCGTAAAGATTGAAGAGTGCCGTCCACTGAGCAAAAAGAAGAGATGGCGTCTTCGTGACGTCATTCGCCAGGCGGTCTAGTTGACAGAGCCTTTGTAAAATTGGATTCAACTATTTTGAGAAGTACTGATTAGTAATCAGGTGAAATTATGATACAAAGTGAAACAGTACTGAATGTCGCAGATAATTCAGGAGCAAAAAAGGTACTCTGCATCAGGGTCTTAGGTGGTACGAGAAGACGATATGCCGGTATTGGAGACGTTATTGTTGTAGCTGTAAAAGAAGCCTTACCGAATGCGAAGGTCAAAAAAGGTGACGTCATGAAGGCTGTTGTTGTTCGTACAGCAAAGGCCATGAAGCGCATGGATGATACTTGGGTTCGGTTTGATGATAATGCTGCTGTAATTCTTTCAGCCAGTGGTGAGCCAGTGGGTACCCGTATATTTGGTCCTGTGGCACGAGAATTGCGTAACCAGGGATTTATGAAAATTATTTCTCTTGCCCCTGAAGCATTATAGCTCAATTGGGGACATCAATGTGCCAAATGGCGAATTTTTGAAGATAAGGTACTGAACATGGCAAAAGGAATAACATACCTGAAGAAAGATGATCAGGTAGAAGTAATTGCAGGAAAAGATAAGGGACGAGTGGGAAAAATTCTTCAGGTGTTTCCCGATAAGGACAGAGCGCTTGTCGAACGAATCAATATGATTAAACGCCACACCAAACCAAATGAGATGAATCAACAGGGGCAAATTGTTAATCGTGAGGCCTCTATTCACGTTTCTAATTTGCAGTTGATCTGTCCCGAGTGTACTAAAACCGGAAAGGTTGGTAAAAAATTCTTGGAAGATGGAACAAAAGTACGGTTTTGCAAAAGCTGTGGCGAGTCCATCGAGAGCAAATAGTAAGCAGGCAAATGCCAGGAGTAGCAAATGGGTTCGCTTAAAGACCATTATATTAATGAAGTTAAACCAGCCCTGCAGAAGGAATTTGGCTATACCAATGTGATGCAGATTCCAAAACTTGAGAAGATTGTTCTCAATATGGGCCTTGGGGAGGCTGTTCAAAATCCAAAAATAATTGAAGGCGCGGTAACAGAGCTTAGCAATATCGCAGGGCGTAAGGCGGTTGTCACTAAAGCTAAAAAATCAATCGCCGGGTTTAAACTGCGTGAGGGAATGTCCATTGGTTGTCGCGTTACATTGCGTGCTGACATTATGTACGATTTTTACAGCAAGCTTGTAAATATTGCATTGCCGCGGGTTCGTGACTTTCGCGGAATATCCCCAAAATCATTTGATGGGCGCGGAAATTTTTCCATGGGCGTGAAAGAACAGATTATTTTTCCTGAGATCGATTTCGATAAGATAGATAAAATCAAGGGACTGAATATCAGCATTGTGACCACCGCAAATAGCGATGATGAGGCACGAAGCCTTCTTAAAATGCTTGGTATGCCATTTAAAAACTGAAATTTTACTAAACCCGGTGATAAATGGTAAGCCGGAAAAGTGGTCTAGTAGAAAATTCTAAGAAAGAAATATTTTCTGTAGGGTACTCATTATTACTTGAAGTAGACTGGAGGTCGGTTTGGCTAAAAAATCTCTCATTGCGAAGGCAAAAAGAACGCCAAAATTTGCGGTACGGAAATATAATAGATGTCCACTTTGTGGACGTCCTAAGGCATTTATTCGTAAATTCGGCGTTTGTCGTATTTGTTTTCGTAAATTGGCATCAAGTGGCCAGATTACCGGGGTGACCAAGTCATCGTGGTAATGTAAGGCGTCGCTGGAACAAGAAATAAAAAATAGATAGGAGAGTTCGCCATGTCCATGAGCGATCCCCTGGCAGATATGCTGACCAGGATACGAAACGGATTGACAGCAAAATTTGAAGCAGTAGAGATGCCGTCATCTAACACAAAGGTTAATGTTGCCAAGGTTCTCAAAGAAGAGGGGTATATCAACGCCTATGGTGTTGAGAATAATGGTCCCCAGGGAACTTTACGCATTGAATTGAAGTATGATAACAATAATGCACCAGTCATTACAGGACTTAAGCGTGTCAGTAAACCAGGCTTGCGTCAGTATACGGGTGTTGATAGTGTGCCAATGGTTTTGAATGGTCTTGGTATTGCTATTATATCAACTTCAAAGGGCGTTATTACTGATAGAACCGCAAGGGCCAGTAATGTAGGCGGAGAAATACTTTGTGAGGTCTGGTAGGACCCACAAATAACGGAGGTAAGCATGTCTCGTATTGGAAAGGAGCCCATTTCTGTACCGGCTGATGTCAAAATTAAGGTTGACGGTCAGATGGTAACGGTGAGCGGTAAAAATGGTGAGCTTAAACGTGAAGTTTTACCAGAGCTTGAAGTCTTGTTAAAAGACGATCAGCTTATCGTCGAAAACCGTGATAACAGTAAACGTACAAACGCTTTTCGCGGTATGACCAGAAGCCTGCTTAATAATATGGTTGTCGGTGTAACCGAAGGTTTTAAAAAGACGTTAATTGTTGAAGGTGTCGGTTACAAAGTGAATATGGCTGGTAAAACCTTAACGCTGAATGTCGGCTATTCAAATCCGGTTGAATTTCCGGTTCCAGATGGTGTTCAGATAAGCGTTGACGGTGCTGAAAAGATTATCGTTGAATCCAGTGATAAGGAACTGCTTGGGCTGACCAGCGCAAAAATCAGAGAAATTCGTAAGCCTGAACCTTATAAAGGAAAAGGAATACGATATGAAGACGAACATATTGTCCGCAAAGTTGGTAAAGCTGGTGCTGGTTCTTAATATTTGTTCATTATGATTGTTTCAAATACACATATGGTAAGGAAAAATGGCTAACACGAAAGAGAAACAAAGAGCCAGGGAAAAAAGAATTCGACGCATTCGTAAGAAAATTGTCGGTACTAGCGATCAGCCTCGGTTGAGAGTTTTTAAAAGTAATAAGCATATCTATGCCCAGATTATTGATGACTCGCTTGGTAAGACAATTGTTTCCATGTCAACGATTGATAAGACGTTTGAACGTGAAGAAACGGATAAAACCGGAAGTGCGAAAAAGGTTGGTCTTTTGATTGCTGAAGCTGCAAAAAATGCAGGGGTAAGCAAGGTTACCTTTGATCGTGGCGGTTATATTTATCATGGCAGAGTAAAAGCGCTTTCCGAAGGAGCTCGGGAAGGCGGGCTTCAATTTTAAAGATACTTTTGGGGGTGTCCCTTGGCAGATTTTAAGCGTTCCAGGAATGAAGGTTCCGAAGAGTTAATTGAAAAAATCGTTTTTATTAACCGCGTTGCCAAAGTTGTTAAAGGTGGACGTAGGTTTAGTTTTAGCGCCATAGTTGTTGTTGGTGACGGTAAGGGCAAAATTGGGTATGGGCTTGGTAAGGCCAATTTAGTTCCTGAGGCGATTCGAAAAGGTGTTGAAAAAGCGCGTAAGGATATGGCCCCCATGTCCATAACGGACACCTCTATTCCACATCAGGTCATCGGAAAATATGGTGCTGGTAAAGTACTTTTAAAACCAGCTTCTGCTGGTACTGGGCTGATTGCCGGTGGACCGGTTCGTGCGGTACTTGAAGCCGTTGGAGTGAAAAATATCCTTACCAAATGTCTTGGATCCCATAATCCGCACAATATGGTCAAGGCAACCATTGAAGGACTGCAGTCCCTTCGTTCTGCAAAGCGTATTGCAGAGGTTCGCGGTAAAAGTGTAGAAGAGATTCAGGCCTAGATCCAACTAGTATGGAAGCACTCTGCAACGTCTGTTGGGGGCGGTGCTTTTTTTTTATTTATATTGAGTAAAGGAGAGTCAAATGTCCGAAACAGTAACATTTACTCTTGTTAAGAGCGGAATCGATAGCACAAAGAAAATCCAGGCAACTCTGGTTGGTCTTGGACTGACTAAAATGCATAAGACTGTTACTCGGAAAGATACACCCGAGATGAGGGGTATGCTTAATAAAGTTGCACATCTTGTTCGTATCGAGGAGGCTTAACATGATTAATTTAGGAAATCTTTCTCCTGCTAAAGGAGCTAGAAAACAACGCAAACGCCTTGGTCGTGGCCCGGGAAGTGGGCATGGAAAGACGGCGGGTCGTGGACACAAGGGGTTTAAATCCCGCTCTGGTTCTGGCATTAAGCCCGGATTTGAGGGTGGCCAGATGCCGTTGCAGCGTCGATTGCCAAAGCGTGGCTTTACAAACAGCAACAAGGTAAAATTCAGTATTGTGTCGTTAAGTCAACTGGATAAGCTTGATGGGGTTTCGGAAGTAACAACTGCTTCTCTGATTGAGCTAGGACTTGCAGCAAAAGGATTACCGGTGAAAATTCTTTGTAACGGTGAAATTACAAAACCTCTTTCGGTGAGTGTTGATAAAGTAAGTGCCGGTGCGCAGGCGAAGATTGAAGCTGCTGGTGGAAAAGTTACTAACGCTGCTGCGGAATAAACATTATGAGTGGATTGCAAAACGCTGCACAATCGGCTGAATTGCGAAAGAAAATATTCTTTACGCTGGCGATGCTGGCTGTGTATAGGATGGGTGTTCAGGTGCCAACTCCAGGAATTAACGGAGAGGCACTTGCCGCGTTTTTTGCCAAAAATGCAGGAAATATTTTTGGCATGTTCAATATGTTTTCGGGTGGTGCATTATCGAAATTTTCCATTTTCGCCCTTGGAATCATGCCCTATATTTCTGCCTCCATTATTATTCAACTGCTTACTGTGGTTGTCCCTCAACTTGAGACTTTGAAAAAGGAAGGGGAGGCAGGACAGCGTAAAATTACCCAATACACCAGATACGGAACGGTAGGCTTAAGCATTATTCAAAGTATGTTTATTGCCACCGGTCTCCAGAAAATGGCCCATGGGGGTGAGGCAATAGTACTTCATCCTGGTATTCCTTTTATCCTGATGACCATGATAACGCTTACTGCCGGAACATCGTTTATCATGTGGCTTGGAGAGCAAATGACAGAGAGAGGCATTGGAAATGGTATCTCTCTTATAATCTTTGCGGGTATCGTGGCTCGTGGGCCCAATGCCTTGTTAAACTCATACCAGCTTATTAAAGCCGGCGAGATTACCCTCTTCTTTGTTCCTCTTATCATTGCTTTTATGGTTGCGGTAATAGCTGTAATCGTCTTTTTTGAGACCGCCCAGCGTCGAATACCAATCCAGTACGCGAAGCGAGTGGTAGGACGAAGGGTGTATGGTGGTCAATCTTCCCACCTTCCGCTGAAGATTAATATTTCTGGTGTTATTCCACCAATTTTTGCATCATCAATCATGATGTTTCCAGCCACCATAGGTGGATTTATTCAAGTTGACTGGGTGCAAAGGGTTTCCGCCGCCATGTCGCCTGGAACCATTTATTACTATGTGTTCTATATTGCGATGATCGTCTTTTTCTGCTTTTTTTATACTGCGGTAACGTTTAAGCCGGACGATGTAGCTGAAAACCTAAAGAAAAATGGTGGATTTGTCCCTGGAATCCGCCCCGGTCGCAAAACCGCTGATTTTATAGATAAGGTCCTTACCAGGCTAACAGTGGTTGGTGCGATTTATCTTAGTGCGGTGTGCGTACTGCCCACTGTGTTGATTGCAAAGTTTAGCCTGCCCTTCTATTTTGGCGGAACCGCCTTGTTGATCGTTGTTGGTGTTGCAATAGATACTATCTCGCAAGTACAGTCACAGATGGTTATGACAAACTATGAAGGTTTTATGAAGTCCAGTGCCAAGAGATAAATGGGGATTTGATGACTTGTGCAAGTGGGCAACAATCGGCTAAACCTATTCTGGTGAAGAGTGCAGATGAAATCAAGATTATGCACGATGCAAATCAGATTGTTGCTGAAACACTTGCAATGCTGCTTGAAGTAACCGAACCGGGAATAACAACTTTTGAACTTGATAGAATGGCTGAAGATCTTTGTCGAAAGCGTAATTCGACGCCAGCCTTCAAGGGCTACCATGGTTTTCCAAGTAGCCTCTGTGTATCCATAAATGAAGAAGTGGTCCATGGGATACCAAGCAGGAAACGCAAACTAAAAAAAGGAGACATCGTTTCCGTTGATTTTGGGGTCTGTTATAACGGATACTATGGTGACTCTGCCATAACCATTCCTGTTGGAAAAATTAATAAGACCGCTTTTGATTTGCTTCGTGTTACCAAAGAGTCGTTAGATTTAGCGATTAGGCAGGTGAGGGTTGGAAACAGAATAGCTGATATCTCGAAGGCCGTTCAGGAGCATGCGGAAAAACATCACTATTCAGTTGTACGCCAATTTGTAGGGCACGGTATTGGAGCCTCTTTGCATGAGGGACCAGAGGTGCCCAATTTTGTAAGCAAAGGCCAATCACCAAGACTGCTTGAGGGGATGGTTGTTGCCATAGAGCCCATGGTCAATCTTGGTACCCATAATGTAAAGGTCCTGCGTGATGGGTGGACTGTTATTACTGCCGACAAAAAAGTTTCTGCTCATTTTGAACATTCTGTGGCAGTGACAGCTGATGGACCAGTGGTTTTGAGTGACCGAAGTAATTTTACTGCTGAATAGGAAAAAGTGCTTCTCTTTTTGTAAGAGGTGTATTATAGTCGTCCGATTCTTGATTTGATTTATACGTTCCGGGAGTTGATTTATGGCCAAGGAAGAAGCCATTGAAGTTGAAGGTACAATTATTGAGCCGTTACCCAATGCGATGTTTCGCGTTGAGTTGGACAATGGCCATAAAGTTCTCGCTCATATTTCAGGTAAGATGAGAATGCATTTTATCAAAATATTACCTGGTGACCGTGTCACCATAGAACTTTCACCGTATGATTTGACCAGGGGACGGGTTACATTTAGAGCGAAGAATAATAATAAAAAGAGAAAGTAAGAGAGATTCACATGAAAGTCAGATCATCAGTAAAAAAGATATGTAGTGATTGCAAGGTCTATAAACGCAAAGGTGTTGTCCGGGTAAGCTGCAAAGTAAAAAAACATAAGCAGCGTCAGGGATAAGCTGGCACCTCCTAAGATATAGTATAGTTTAACTTTGTTAATTTTTGAGGAGTAACTATTTTGGCACGAATAGCGGGAGTTGATCTTCCTAAAAACAAACATATGGACCGTTCGCTCACCTATATACATGGTATCGGACTTACAACGGCACGGCAGATACTTGATAAGGCGGATTTACCGTACACCATGAACAGCGATGATCTTGATGGTGATGATATCACTCGAATCAGAAAGATCATTGAGGACGAATATTCTGTTGAAGGTGATCGTCGTCGTGAAGTTTCCATGGATATAAAACGTCTTACCGATTCCGGTTGTTATCGTGGCAGACGTCATCGTATGGGGCTACCGTGTCGTGGACAGAATACGAAAAATAATGCACGTACCCGAAAGGGACGTCGTCGCAGCGCTGCTGCCCGAAAATAATATTTTGATACAGGTGTAAAGAAAATGGCTGGAGCAAAGCGAGGTTCGTCAAAGCGTAAAGTAAAAAAGAATGTCCCGGAGGGCATTGTCTTTATTTACTCTACCTTTAATAATACAATTGTAACTATTTCTGATAAACAGGGAAACGCCGTCTCCTGGTGTTCTTCCGGGGTGCTTGGATTTAAAGGTTCCAGGAAGTCAACCCCTTTTGCTGCCCAGAAGGCAATGGCCGAAGCGGCTGATAAAGCGATGGAGATGGGCATGCGAAAGGTTGAGGTTCGGGTGAAAGGACCAGGGCCTGGAAGAGAGGCAGCTTTACGTGCTCTTATTAATACACGATTTGAAGTGAGTAAGATCGTTGACGTTACACCCGTACCGCATAATGGTTGTAAACCGCCCAAACGTCGTCGGGTATAGTACTGAGTTGAGCAATAGATTTGCTCACACAAGGTTTATGCCTTGGTGGCATAGAAAGTCTTGTTCAGAGATGTAATCAATTAGAATATATTTTTATAATCGGAGAACGAAGTGGCTAGATATACAGGAGCTGCATGTCGTCGTTGCAGGCGTGAAAATCTGAAATTGTATCTCAAAGGTGATCGCTGTTATTCGGATAAGTGCTCATTTGAGAGAAGAGCATTTGGCCCAGGTCAGCATGGTCAGGCTCGTTTTCGCAAGGTGTCAGATTACGCGATTCAGCTTAGGGAAAAACAGAAGGTAAAGAATATCTATGGAATGCTTGAACGGCAATTTAGAAATTTCTTTCGCAAAGCCGAGCTGAAAAAGGGGATCACCGGTGAGAACCTGCTTATTATGCTTGAATCCAGACTTGACAATGCTGTATTTCGTTTAGGATTTGCCTCTTCGCGAAAACAGGCTCGTCAGTTGGTGC
>JBNKKR010000028.1:0-41861 GCA_050291935.1 Desulfocapsaceae bacterium
GTCTCGGCTGCATGGGAATGCCCGGCACCACCATTACCTGCAAGGGCGCATGTTCCGATGACGTGGGTTATTTGAATATTGGCGCTGAAATCACCGTTCTTGGCAATGCCACCAACGGCGCCTGTAACGCCATGGCAAATGGTAAGGTTTTTATTGGTGGCAGTATCGGCGCTCGCGGACTGACCATGACCAAATGGAACCCTGACTACGAAAAACCGGAGTTGTGGGTACTTGGTTCAACCGGCGATTCGTTTGCTGAATTTAACTGCGGTGGAATTGCCGTTGTTTGTGGTGTTGATGCAAAAAATCCGGACAATGTCCTTGGCTATCGCCCCTGTGTGGGCATGGTAGGTGGAACCATCTATTATCGTGGCAAAACCGACGATTCCTATGCCCGCAATAACGCAAGATTAGCTTCCCCAACGGATACCCAGTGGCAATGGCTACAGGCAAATATACCCGCCTTTCTGGTGAAGATTTCCCGTGAGGAATTACTGGACTCTCTCTTAGTTCGCGAAGAGTGGCAAGTGCTCAATGCCGTCACCCCACAGGAACGGGCGCTGCAGTTTTCTGGTCCCATGCCCATGGCTGAATTTAAGAACAAGTACTGGAACAAGGCTTTTGGTGGTGGTGATCCCCTGCGGGATCTCGCCCCTGGTCTTGATCGAAGTCCCATTGGAGCTGTTCCCACAGGCGATTTACGACGAAGGGTCCCTTTTTGGGCAAACCGGGAATCGGCTGCACCATGTACCTACTACTGCCCTGTCCATATTCCAACCGTTGACCGATTGCGACTCATAAGAGAGGGACAAATTGATGAAGCCTACGAGATGCTGCTTCGCTACTCCCCTCTGCCCGCATCGGTTTGTGGTTCGGTATGTCCCAATCTCTGTATGGAAAACTGCTCGCGTCAAGGTGTGGATGATCCCATTGAAGTGCAGGTTTTGGGTCGTGCGGTGGCCGGTGCTGAGGCACCATCATCTAAACCTGCGATTGGTAAGAAGGTTGCCATTGTCGGTGGCGGTCCTGCGGGAATGAATGCCGCCTGGCAGCTGGCTTTGGAAGGCGTTGATGCCCATATCTTTGAAAAAGATACTGTTATAGGCGGAAAGCTGGCTCAGGTTATCCCCTGGGAGCGTCTTTCGCAAGCAGTTTGGGACCAAGAGATCAAACGATTCCTTTCCCATCCTCTTATTCATGCAAACCTTGGTGTTGACCTTTCCCAGGGAGATTTTATCAATCTTAAAGAAGAGTATGATTATGTCCTTGTGGCGGTGGGAACCCATAAGCCGAGAAAAATTCCATTTCCCGGACACGAAAAAGTTATACCTGCCCTTGATTTTCTTAAGCAGGCAAAGGGTGATGGCGCAGCAAGCATTGGTAAAGAGGTGGTTATTATTGGCGCTGGCAATGTTGGCTGTGATGTCGCCTGTGAAGCATATCGTCTAGGTGCTGAAAAAGTCACTCTGGTTGACATCCAAAAACCCCTTGCCTTTGGTAAGGAGAAAGAGGCTGCCGAGGCTCTGGGAGCCACTTTCCAATGGCCGGTAATGACAAAAGAAGTAACAGATGAAGGACTACTTACCGACACGGGAGAGTTGCTCTCTGCCCAGACGGTTATTATTTCCATTGGCGACGTTCCCCAATTCCCATTCTTACCAGAGAGTGTGGAGACGGTAAATGTAGCGGGAGCGGACTGGATTAAGACCGACGAGGCACACCGAACCACCGATAGCAAGGTTTTTGCTGTGGGTGATGTTGAAAAGCCAGGTCTTGCAACCCACGCCCTTGGTGCCGGCAAAACCGCAGCCTCCTGCATTATCGCAGAGCTAAAGGGTGAAGAATGGAAGCCCTTTACCAAACAGGTTATCACCCAACAGGCACTTACCATTACCCACTATAAGCCCGAAATGGAACACGAGCACAGCCAGCAGGATTCTGCTGATCGCTGTCTCTCTTGCGCATCATGCCGTGACTGTCACCTTTGTGAAACCATCTGTCCAGAGGGTGCCATCAGCCGTCGCGAACTTGATATAGTCCACGCCAGCGGTTACGAATCGGGACACGGGGCCAATTACGAATATGTTTCTGATAGTAAAAAATGTATCGCCTGCGGCTTTTGTGCCGATACTTGCCCCTGTGGTATCTGGACCATGCAACCATTTTAGAACAGAAAAAGCTGCTCTGTTTTCAACCCTGTGTTTGTCGATTTTCTATTGCCCAAACACAGGGTTTTTCATTTTTTCCCTGTATGTTGTTTTTCTTTTCCGGGTTTATTCCATCCTGAAAAAGGTCCGCTACACCACAAAATGAGTGGATCTAACAATAATATTATTTCTTGACTTCGGACCGTCTTTTTGAAAGAATTTTTTTAGGTTGTCTTGCGGGGCTTCCCTAACGCCCTATCAAAAACTCAATTTCGGAGGAGGTCTCTTAATGAAACGTAACATAACGATTTTTACGCTACTACTTTTTTTCTTCTGCGCTTTATCAGCGCAAGCTGCAGATGTACGCATTGGCGTCCTTGCCAAAAATGGCCCAGCAAAGGCCATGAAAAAATGGGCAGCAACTGGGGAATATTTATCTGCTAAATTAGGCAAAAGCGTAGAAATCGTTCCCCTTGACTTTGACAAGGTAAATCCGGCAATAGAGGCAAATGATGTTGATTTCTTTCTGATCAACTCTTCCATGTTTATCACCGCCAAGGTCAAATATGGCGCATCAGCAATTGCCACCATGATCAATTCACGTCAAGGCCAGGCCTTGAAATCATTTGGTGGGGTTATCATTACTTCCGCCTATAATGATGCCATTAATTCCATCGAAGATATTAAAGGAAAGACCTTTGCCGCAGTGAAAAAATCATCCTTCGGTGGCTGGCAGATGGCATATAAAACAATTAAAGACAAGGGCATTGATCCTTTTACCGACTTTGCCTCCGTTGACTTTGCCGGCAAACACGATAACGTGGTTTTTGCCATCCAAAATGAGACCGCACAGGCGGGAACAGTCCGCACGGATACCCTTGAGCGCATGGTTGCCTCGGGAGCCATCGCCATGGAAGATTTCAAGGTAATCAATAAGCAGAGTTCAGATTTCCCCTTTGTCTATTCGACCACCCTCTATCCTGAGTGGCCCATGGCAAAAACTGCGGCCACTTCGGATGCATTGGCCCAGGAAATTGCCACTGCGCTTAAAGCAATAAAACCTGAAGATGACGCGGCCAAAAAGGCAAAGATTATCGGTTGGACCGATGCACTTGATTATACTCCTGTTGAAGATCTGCAGAAGGCCCTAAGCGTTGGCGCCTATGCCCAATAAAAGGGCTCAACCATTATAGCAATTAAGTAAACCCTGGATTGGTACAAGTTTAGATCTTCCCTGGCCTAAGCTTGTACCAGTCATCTTTCTTGAATATCTGTTTCGTAAAGCCGCCGAAGAAGGCCCATAAGCACCGCTTCAAGCTCCACTTGCATGCTAAGAAGTGCACCTGTACGCCTTTCAAGAGTTGTGAGTTCCGTCTCAGTTGCTGCCGTACGGATATGGCTGCACAGGTAGTTAACACAAAAAATTGGTTTAAAAAGCAGACTACACCCCTTACCGGCAAGGAGAAAGCAGTCGTCCGTATCATTTTCTTCATTTGTCAGAGAAACACCGGCCAGCATATTCATCAAAAGCTGCAATACGTCGTTATTCTCATCTCCCATATAGCCACTGCAACACCCTCCTTTTTCCGTTGCAGCACACAAGCTGCAGCGCTTGCCCATATCCATTGCCGCCATATGCAAGTCAAGTTGCCCTGCTGCCTCTTGTAGAGCCGCAAGCAAAGAGACAACTTTTTTATCCTCCAGCAATGCTGCGCCACAGCTATCATAAAATTTCCTGGCCCAGCGCAACTTTTCCGGTCCATTTCCCTTATAGGCGATACCAGTAAGCTCTGTATAGTCCATTTGGCCCTCTATTTCCTTACGCTGCGCATTAGCTCACGCCAAATAGGAGCAGCAACCACTCCACCGCTCTTCTGTGCACCAAGGCTCTTATTGTCATCATTTCCAACCCACACCCCAGCAAGTAGTGATCCACTGTAGCCGACAAACCAGGCATCCCTATTTTCATTGGTGGTACCAGTTTTGCCACCACATGGAGCTGGTGCCCCTTTTGCCCGTTTTCCGGTTCCTCTCGTAATTACTTCTGCCAACAGGCCCCGTAATAAGGTTGCAGTGTGTTTGGAAATTACCCTTCTGGATTCTTTTGTTCCTCGATAGATGCGCGTACCGTCATTTTTTTCAATACTCTCAATTACCCTCGGCGTACTGTAAATGCCATCACCTACAAAAGGTGTGTATGCCGCTGTAATCTCAAGTAACGACACTCCCGTTGCTCCCAGTGCCAGGGAGAGATCTGTGGTGATGGGGGGGCGTATGCCAAATTGTAAGGCCATATTCTGCACAGTTTGGATGCCTACTTTTTCAAGCAATTTAATAGCCACGATATTTCGTGAATAAATCAGCCCGTCTGCAAGGCTTGTTGCGCCATAATGCTTACCAGAAAAGTTTTTTGGCCTCCACATCCGCCCCTTTTTCCCTCGTATGGAAAGGGGGGCATCAAAAAGGACACTTGTTGGACGAAAGCCATTCTCAAATGCAGCACTGTATAAGATAGGTTTAAATAGAGAGCCGGCTGAACGTCTCCCCTGGGTTGCCCGGTCAAATGCGCTCTTAGTAAAATCTTTGCCTCCTACCAGGGCCAAAACCTTACCACTTATTCCATTAAGAACAACCACAGCCCCCTGTACGTCCGTCTTTTTGGTAAAATTTTTATCTATTCCATTTCTAAGAGCTAAACTGGCCTTGTTTTGTACATACGGATCAAGGCTTGTAAAAATTCGCACCCCTGCACGGTTAAGAGATGATCCAAGAATGTGTTCTGCTTCCTTGCGCACCAGTTGAATAAAGTACCCATTCTCCCCGGTCTGCTCATTCTTTTCACCTGCCAGATGCATTGCCTGTTCGTATGCATAACGCGCTTTTGCAGGGCTGAGATAGCCATCAGCAACCATCCTGTTTAACACATACCGCTGCCGGGCCTTTGCAGCCTTTAGGTGTTTATCTGGTGCATAGCGACTTGGTGCCTGGGGAAGCCCTGCAAGAAGTGCCGCCTCGCCAACGCTGAGTTCTTTTGCGGATTTAGCAAAATATTCCCTGGCTGCTGCCTCCACACCATAAGCACCACTACCAAGATATATCTGGTTTAAATAAATATGAAGAATTTCTGTTTTGGAGAGGAGTGTATCTATACGCCACGCGAGAATAGCCTCCTTAAATTTCCTGCTATAGGTTTTTTCCGGCGAAAGCAGTAAGGATTTAGCAACTTGCTGGGTGATGGTGGAGCCACCCTGCCCCCTTCTACCGCTTTTCGTATTATTTAAAGCTGCGCGAAAAATAGACCAGAAATCAAGCCCCGGATGGGAAAAAAAACGGCTATCTTCCGCAGCCACAAAAGCCTGGGGAAGATAGGGCGGCAATTCCTGGATGGGAACAACAGTCCTGTTTATTGCATATATTCGGGTGAGCACATGTCCATGCCGATCAAGAATTTCAGAGGCTTGCGGCGGTTGATATGCCGCGACACTTCGAATATCAGGAACCTTAAGAAGGTTCAGCATTAACAACAAACAACCCAAAAACAGGGAAAGGCAACAGGCAATGGCAAATAAAAAGCCGATGATATGCTTCTCGGTCAACGGCTTTTGGTACACCCGGTTCTTCTGAACAGTTTTTTGAGGGGCTGATGTTTTTTTGCGTGCTGGCACTACTTAACTCACTCAAAAACACCCTTAAGAAAGAAAAAGAAGGCCATGGCCATAATGGCTCCAGCAGGCAGGGTCACCAGCCAGGAAATAATGATATTTAAAACAACCCGTAAATCAAGGGCGCCAATTCCCCTGGCCAAACCAACACCTAATACCGAACCAACAAGGATATGGGTGGTTGAAACCGGAATTCCGGTCCTTGAAGCCAGCACCACCGTGGAAGCAGCGGCAAGTTCAGCACAAAACCCCCTTGACGGGGTAAGTTCGGTAATTTTGGTGCCGATGGTCAACATTACCCTGTAACCTAATGTGATCAACCCAATAACAATCCCTGTACCACCCACCATCAGGATCCATACCGGCATCTCCGATTTTTGCATAACTTCGCCACCGGAACGGACAATGCTAATAACGGCGGCAAGGGGACCAATACCATTGGCAACATCATTGGACCCATGGGCAAAGGCCATGGAACAGGCGGTGAAAAGCATCATGGGAGTGAACACCTTTTCAACGCTTGCAAAGTGAAAATCGCGATCGGCCTCGGTATCTTCTTTAACCTTGGAAATAAAATACCAGCCTATCATCGCAGTAACTGTTCCAGCAAGGATCGCCAAAAGAAAACTTTGCGAGGCCGACAACGCGATGTGGAGATGTTTTAATCCTTTAAACAGCGTCACCAGGGAAATAATAAAACCCACAAGAAACACATAGAAAGGGGCGTAGCGTTTGGCACTTCGCAAAGGATTTTCGCTGTTAAATATCAACTTCCTGGTGGACATCACCAACAGAAACGCAATGGTCCCACCAATTGCCGGGGAAATCACCCAACTGGCAACAATTTTGCCAACCTTTGCCCAATTCACCGCATCGGGACCAATGCCCACCAGAGCAAAACCGATAAGCGCGCCAACGATGGAATGGGTGGTGGACACCGGCCAACCACGGCTTGAGGCAAGCATGAGCCATACAGCTGCTGCCAAGAGTGCTGCCAACATTCCATAAACCAGAATCTCCGGTGTCGTCACGATGGACGTTGGATCAATTATTCCTTTACGAATGGTGGAGGTGACATTTCCTCCAGCCAGTACCGCACCGGCGAACTCAAAGATTATGGCAATACCGATGGCCTGTTTAACAGAAACGGCCCCTGCACCAACCGAAGTTCCCATGGCATTTGCCAGATCATTCGCACCCACTCCCCAAGTCATATAGAGGCCAAAAACAACGGCCAAAGCCATAAAAATGGTTCCATATGCAGCAATTATTTCCATTACTCTCTTCCTCTCCAATCCCCATAAATCAACTTACTAATAAGCTGATTTTGTATATCATTTTGACAAAAACAACAATAAACGGTCGGCCATATTTTCCGCATGATCGGAAATATCACCGATTTCTTCGATAATCTTGTACCAAAACATCACTGATACAGGATCAAGTTCCTTTTCGGCCATAAACAGTGTTCTGTTCACCTTCCGTATAATCGCATCAATGGAATGTTCTTCCTTACGCACAACCTTTATCATTTCGGTGACCCGGTCATGCTCCCGACCGGAAAATCCCACATGGACAAGTTCATCCAACTCCTCTATCATAAGTTGTGCACGCTCACAGATTGCAACGGTGCTCTGTAAAAGTGCATCAAAGTGTTCCTTTATGGCCGGTGGTATGCGCATATCCCGGCTTTCAAGAATTTGCCCTATCTTTTCACTCCCATCTGCAATGGCATCCTGTTCGTTGATCAGGCTGAGCAGATCCTTTCTATCCACAGGGAGCAGAAGGGTCTTGGGCATATGCTGCCTGTACTGGGATTTAATCTTATCCGCCTCCGTTTCAAGGGCGTTAATTTTTTGGGCGCAGGACACCACCTTTTCCTGATCCCTTTGGTATACGGCTTCAAAAAGATCGGGAAACAAGGCCACACATGAGATAACAACCCGCATATGCTCTTGAATGGGCTTAAAGGGTGATTTGCGCAAAAGTCCCGCCAGAGGGCTGGTGGATTTAACCATAATTCCTCCAAAAAATTATTCTGTTATGACATCTCATTAATGATTTTCAACAATGGTTCTGCCGGATACGTGAGGGGGATAATCTTTTTTCTCACCCGCATAAACAAACTCGGCCCGTTAAGATGGCCGCTATATATAATATGATGTCCCTTAATATTACCAGCATTTTTCCAAAAGGTGTTAAACGGATCAAGGGGAGTATGGCCAACTATAAAAGCTGTTTTTTTGGCAAGGCCCAGGCTTTCCCGAAAATGCTTAACATCTTTTTTATCATATCCTGCCAGGTAATGGGATCTTTTAAGCCGGCCACTAAGAACTTCCCTGAGCACTTTTGGTTGTTCCCGAATCCGCTCAAGTTCCTCCTTGGTAAGTCGCTTACTAGGTGGGCCTGCGTGACAGGCAAAACAGGTTTTGCTGGTCATAATAAGGGGTAACAAATCGTAAAATTTTTGCATTTCATGAACATATTCTTCTCCCCGAAGTGCAACTAGACGTTTTCGCATCAAAAGCCCTTGGGGAAACCCATTTTTACTGATTTCAGCATCAAAACTGTCGTGATTGCCAAGTAAATAAAAGAAGTTTTCCTTAAACTCACATTTGAGTTTAAAAAGAAAATCCATCATCAAAATTGAACTTTCCATCTGATCCATCTGCCCGGCCACTTCCGAGTGCACCGCATCACCCAAAATAACAAGCGTTGCACTTCCAGCAGCTATTTTGGCAAGAAGACAATTTTCAGTCAGCAGTTTAAGCAGATTATCTAAATTGGCATGAAGATCCCCAACAATAATCAAAACCTGATCATCAGGAATCTCAAGGATAGCTCCCGGTTCCTGCAACGCAAGAGGCCTTCGAAACACTTCCAAACGAAGAATTTGATTTACACGCTTTACGGTATCCAGAGCCTCAACAGGAGAAAGTAACTCCAGGTTCCCTCCATATATGTCTTTAATGGCGATGGCCGCACTTAAGCGGTTACTGCTCAAACGTTCACGGATATCCTGGTCGCCACTGCGAATAATTTGGATGGGAGTTTTGACCTCCTGCGGAGTCAAAATCAAGTCCCCCCTTCTATTGGTGACCGTTAGATGGCGTTTACTGATTTCATTGGAAAAATCAAAAATATCATTATATTGTTTATTATCTCGCCCTATAAGGATTGTCTCGCCCTCCCGAATTCGGGCAAAGGCACAAATTGCATCTCGCAGACAATCTTTTGTTCTGGCAATAACCCAATTTTTTTGAATATTTTTTTTCTTTACCCCTTTTGGAATTTCCGGGCGAAAAATAAAATGCTGGGAACCAATTTGCATTTCAAAGGTTTTTCCATCATGGGCGATACGGCATTCACCATCCACTTCCTGAAGGGTATCACTAACCGTAAACCAGGCAATGGGTTTATTCCCTAAAAGTAACCATTTCCATCCACCAATGGTACTAAGATCAGGTGAAAAATCAGGCGTTGCTTCCGCCCATGGCGGCACGTTAACATCATCGGGTTCAGCAATACGCATGGGAACTTTACTGATCCCTTCCCGGACATAGACTTGAATCCCGGCTTGATCCAGATACAATGCAACCTCACGGTAAATTTCCGATTGTCTGATCACCATCTCAAGGCTCAAATTTTTATCAACGGGAAAGTACCCCTCACTATGCCTGGCCCTGCGCCGTTTATAGATTTTTTTTGGATCAGGCAACAAGAACTCAAAAATATAGCGGGTCAGCCAGTTAACCTGAAAAATATTTGTTTTTACAGAAGGGATCTGAATACGTTCAAGTTCAAGGATAAGCGGTTCCTCTGCCTCAAGCCATTCTTTATCAAAAACGGTTAACGCTTCGTCAAAACCTTTAAAGGGGAAGCCTAAGTGCACTTCCCTTGGCCGATAGGTAAGGGTTTGATCTTTCCACCACCCTTTTCGAGTAAGATCCACATAGCCTTCATTGGGCCACCCATGTACCTTATTGATATAATAGGTTTTACCAGCACCTGGTGGACCAGTGACCACAAGCTGAACAAAGTTGAGACGAGCGGGTAACAGGACCCCATGAATCTCCTGCAAGTCTTCAATGGGGATAAGTTTCTTTTTTAAGGGATCTATCATAGCTATTTTGAAAAAGAGAAAAATACGATTGTGCTAGACGCAACCATCCATGGCGTTTATTCTATCAGGTATCTTTTTTTAATACGCTTTTGTATTTAAAGAAGAATACCACAATTACCCAATTTCAACAGCCCATGAGCACTTTTTCTTATGTCGAAAATCAGAGTCCTTTCCGAACAACTTGCCAATAAAATTGCTGCAGGCGAAGTGGTTGAACGCCCTGCCTCAGTGGTCAAGGAACTTATCGAAAACAGTCTTGACTCGGGGGCAAGTCGTATTGAAATTGAGATTGAGGGAGGAGGAACCGGGCTTATCAGGGTACTCGATAACGGTGAAGGGATGGTTGAAGATGACGTCCTGCTCTGTCTTGAACGCCATGGGACTTCAAAAATACAAGAAGATCGTGATCTGGATGGGATCACGTCTTTGGGCTTTCGAGGGGAAGCCATCCCCTCCATTTCCTCGGTTTCGAAGATGACGATTACTTCCAGGTACCGCTCAGCAGATCTTGGTACCACCGCCGTTTTGCAGTATGGGAAACTGATCAAAATACACGAATCCGGATGTCCGCAGGGAACCGTTGTTGAAATTCGCAATCTCTTTGCTAATACCCCTGCAAGAAAAAAATTTCTACGGACCAGGCGAACCGAACTGAGCCATATAGATGAAATCGTCAAAAATTACGCGCTTGCTGCCCCACAGGTGAGTTTTCTCCTTAGCGTGGATAACAGACAGACACTGCGCCTTGACAAAGAACAGGATATAGAACAACGTCTTGCCTCCATCCTCCACTACACTGGAGATTTTATTTCCATCGGTTCAAAGGGGCAAAAATCCCTCCCGAAACTCAGTGGATTTTTGGTGCCGCCTGATGCACAGATTCAAGGGTCCGCCCGTATCAATCTTTTAGTCAATGGGCGATCCGTTAAAGATCGCATGCTCAGCCATGGGGTTGCCGAAGGTCTGCGTGGATTTATGATGAAAGGCCGCTATCCTGCAGGTCTACTCCAACTCCAGATCGACCCGAGCGAAGTGGATGTAAACGTACACCCCGCCAAACAGGAAGTGCGTTTTCGATCAAGCCGTGATATTCATCAGTTAGTCGTACAAAGCATACAGGATGCCATGCAGCAATATCAACAACGTTTACGCAGCTCTTTTTTTATGGCAAAGGGTGACAGCAACGCTTCGATACAGCAGCCAGCTCCTCAATTGACAACTGTTACCAAAGCCCCGGAGCCAATCTCTTATCGCCAGAACAGTAGCGAACCATTACCCGTTGCTAAAAGCGTTGTCAAAGTACGATGCAACGCTCCCAAAGAAGTTCCCCATTCCCCTGTCCGGCAAACAGTTTTACATTCTTTACCCAATACGCATCATGGGTTACAAGTAATAGGTCAATTTGAAAACCTCTATATTTTTTGTCAATCAAGTGACGGTCTGGTGGTGATCGATCAGCATGCTGCCCATGAACGGCTCCTCTTTGAAAAGTTAAAAAAACAGTATCTGAAAGGAACGATTTCCAGTCAAACGCTCCTCTTTCCCGAAACCGTTGAACTATCCCTTAATGATGCTGAGAAAGTTGAGCAGCATGCGGATACAATCAGCAAAATGGGTTTTGCTATTCGAGATTTTGGAGATAACAGCTATGTTATCTCAGCAGTTCCTGCTCTTGGAGCAACTATTTCTCCCTCTAAATTGTTTTTTGATATCCTTGAGCAGTTTGGTAGCACACGAAGGAAGGAAGAAATCGGTGGTTCTTTACTGGAAGACATACTTGCCTCCATGGCCTGTAAGGCAGCCGTAAAGGCTGGGGACAGATTATCGTCTGAGGAAATTGAAGCATTACTAGATGATATGGCTCAGGCCGACCTATTCTCCCATTGTCCCCATGGTCGACCGGTCATCAAACAATTCTCTCATCTTGAAATAAAAAAATGGTTTCACCGCACGTAAAAACAGTACAGGCTCCCATTATTTGGCGACAGAAACTGCTTTGCATAAGCCTTCTTGGTGCGCTTGTTCTTTGTACAAGTTGCGCCAAAAAACAGGTTGGTCGGATCATGGAAGTCACGGCCTACTGTGGATGTGCGAAATGTTGTTCCTGGGAACGAGGAAGCTGGACATACCTCAAGCTCGACTTTTGGAACAGGTATGTAAGCGCCGGCCGGGGAAAGGGGAGAAAGTATACAGGAAAAACTGCAAGTGGAACCTATCCTGAAGAACCCGAAGAGGGTTTTTTTTCAATGGACAGTCTTGAACGACCATGGATGATCCCCACCCGCATCATCTTCTTTCCCTGGTATTTTCTTCCTGAAGATGGCACAATTGCCGCCGACACCAAGTACTATCCCTTTGGCACCCGAATGTATATCCCTGGCTACGGTTGGGGGGTCGTGGAAGATCGAGGCAGCGCCATTAAGGGAATAGATCGCATTGATCTCTATTTCGATTCCCACTCAGACGCCCTTAAATGGGGACGCCGCAAAGTATATGTGACCATCGAAAAAGCAAAGTAAACAATCCCAGACCCAATCACAGATAAAAAAAAGCGAATGAATCAACAGACAAAGACCATAACAATTATTGGAGCAGGGCTTGCTGGCTGTGAGGCGGCGTGGCAGGCGGCAGAACACGGTTGTAAAGTGCAACTCTATGAGATGAAGCCAAAAAAAATGAGCCCTGCCCACAGTTCTTCCTCTTTGGCCGAACTGGTTTGCAGTAACTCGCTCCGTTCCAATGCCGACACATCGGCTGTGGGACTACTGAAAAAAGAAATGCGCCGGATGGGATCGCTGCTTATGCAAATAGCCGATGCAACAGCCGTTCCAGCAGGTCAGGCCTTGGCCGTTGACAGAGAAGAATTTGCTGCAAGGGTGAGCACTAAGATCCGCAATCACCCCGATATTGAACTGATTGAGGAAGAACAGACATCTCTTCCCCAACATCCAGCAAATCCAACCATAGTCGCAACAGGTCCTCTCACCACTGATGGCCTGGCGGAGTCTTTGGCCAATCTCACCGGACGAGAGCGGTTGGCTTTTTATGATGCCATCGCACCAATTGTGATGGCAGACTCTTTAAATATGGAGATAATTTACGCAAAAGACCGTTGGCAGGACGGGCCTGGAGATTATCTGAATTGTCCTTTTACAAAAGAGCAATATCTTGCGTTTATCCATGCCTTAGGCTCCGCGCAAACCGTCCCGTTGAAGTCCTTTGAAGATGCAAAATATTTTGAAGGCTGCCTCCCCATTGAAGTTATGCTAGCCAGGGGAAAAGACACCTTACGCTACGGTCCGATGAAGCCTGTGGGGCTACGGGACCCAAGAACTGGAAAAGACCCGTACGCTGTTGTCCAGCTTCGCAAAGAAAATAGTGAAGGTTCCCTATTGAATCTTGTGGGCTTTCAAACAAAACTTACCTACCCGGAACAAAAACGTATTTTCCGCATGATTCCAGGATTGGAAGAGGTGAACTTTGCGCGCCTTGGCTCCATCCATCGCAATACGTTTATCTGCGCTCCACTCCTCCTTACAGCAAACCTACAACTCAAAAGTTGTGTCAGCATCTACCTTGCCGGGCAACTCTCGGGGGTGGAGGGATACGTGGAATCCATTGCCATGGGACTGCTGGCGGGACTTAACGCTGCAAGGTCCTGCAACAACAAAGAACTTATTCCACCACCGCCGCATACAGCTTTTGGTGCATTAATCAGCCACCTCACCCAAACTGATCCCGATATATTCCAACCTTCCAATGTGAACTTCGGTCTCTTTCCAGCATGGGAGAAAAAGATAGCCAAGAAACTGCGAGGAGAAAAACGGAGGGAACGCTCTCTTGTGGCTATGGAGAGTTGGATTACCAATCTGGCAAGATAAGCATATATAAAAAAAGGCCACTGCAACACAGGTTGCAATGGCCTTTAAAAAACTACTTGGTCAAAAGTTGATTATTCTTTTTTCGTTTTCTTGTTTTCAGGACATGATCGTTTCAGAAGCTTATTCACGCTGATGCGCATGCGATCAATGGAATTGGCAAGTCCACCAATTTCATCATTTGAATTTGTATGGATGGAGTCACACAAATTTTTCCCAATACTGATATCTTTTGCTGAGCTCGAAAGGCTGATAATGGGTGCCACAACCGACCTATCAAGAAATACCCAGATACACACGATAGTAACCAATAAACAAACAATACCGACGGTGAAAATTTTTAACGCAGATTGCTTGGCCGCATCCATGGCTTTGGAAATGGAAATATAGACAATAGAAGTTCCAACCGTTGATCCCATGGCCCAGTTATAGCCGTTCTCCACACCATAAATATCACGCTGATCCGCTGGTGCATCGGCCGGGTCACCATGGCATGTCAAACAAAACGCTTTGTCAATACGAATGGGCCTTGCAGTATAAAAGAAGTTGTCGCCATGTTTTTGCATAACCCCTTGTTTTTCAACCGACTTGGGATTAGCCTCAAAGTAGGCAATAACTTTTTGTTCATCTGCATCCGCCTTATTGTCTGGCCACAGAGGATCCAAAGTGGCCTGCTTGAAACGATATCCTTCAAGGGTTTCCTGAAAGATTTCAAACTCCATACGACTGACAACAAACTTAGACATAAGCTCAGGTACAAACCTGTCTTTATCCGTATTTTCTTCCATGATCAATGGATATTGATACTTACCGAAAAACTTTCCGCTGGCTTCGATATAATTATATATAATCTCACCCTTGCTCTTGGCTTCGGCAATGGCGTTTTGCCGACTCAACCAATAACTGGTATAGCCAATGGCAATGGTTGCGAGCAAACTCAACACCGTAATAATGATAACAAACTTTGACCTAATTCCCATATGTCCCTCCTTATAAAACTGGGTCGAGCATCCTGTCTGCTCAAACAATAGTATATCCTTTTGTTCCTAAAATTAGTAACTCCACGGACATGTTTGGCCCCTTTTCCAAACAAAAGAACTATAGCACCTCTTTTTATGAAATGAAATGACAAAGGGGAATTTATCTCAAAGAGTAAGAATTTAAGTTTTTAATGAAATTCAATATTTATCAAATCTACCACAACAACAAGCCTTTCTCCTTGACAAATCATCCCCAGCTCTACTAGAAGTATAGATGGGAAGAGAATATCTTTAATTAGTAATAGTTACCATCTACCAGTCATTTTAGAGGGAAATATGATAAAGCGATACACGATGATCGGGCTTACTGGTGTGCTGTTGTCAACACAACTACTGAGTGGCACTCTTCTTGCCGCTGAAAGTCCTCCTTCGCAACAGGAGCTCCTTCAAGAGATTGAGATGTTAAAACACATCGTTATGGATCTCAATGACCGACTGGCATCGGCCGAAGAAATGTTACAAATGAGCCTTGAAGAAAAGGAAAAACAAGATGCTCAGGTGGCTGATGTCGTTGAAGTGGTTGATGAGTTGGACGAACGACTGGGAAGTGCAGAAAAACACACCACCCTTGATAAAGTTACCATGGGTGTTGAACTTGAAAGCCAGGTAAACTCCATTCACATGGATGTGCAATCCATGCCAGCCACAACCCAAATTATGATTGGACAAATGGCCATGGCGGGTTCTCAATTTTCAGCAGCCCAATTGGAACAGTATCAAGCCCAGTTCAGGCAACAGGGAACAGAAAAACAATCCGTTGATAACGACGCCCTCTTTACCAGCAGACTGCGACTTGACCTTAAGGCAAAACCGACTCGTAATCTTTCTTTTGTGGGACGACTCTCTGCGGCCAAGGTGTTTGGTGATTCCACCGGTGTCAAATGGTACAACGGCGAGGCCAATGCGGTTACCATGGACGGCAACGTTCATTCAACCGGCAGTGATTCCGCGCTTCGTGTGGAACGAGCCTTTTTCACCTATTTCGGTGATATTGGAGATGTTGGCTATCATTTCTCCCTTGGTAGACGACCAGCCCTGGGCGGCGCTCCTATGGAATTTAGCACATCAAGTGTGGTGGGTGGTTCACCAATGGCCCACGGCATCAACTGGCAGTTTGATGGTGCATCTCTTGGTTTTAAATTAGGTGAAGTAACGGGAATTCCCGGGGCAAACTTCAAGGTATGCTGGGGAGTTGGTTTTGAATCCGGTGTGGGCTCAGGAAACTCCTATTCCATGTCCTACAATTCGGACGTGGACGATATGCAATTTGCCGGCTGGATCGCAAATCTTTATGAAAGTGAGGATACCAAGATTACCCATATGTATGCCCATGCATTTGACGTAACAGACGGTTTTACAGGTCTTGTTGTCCAGCCATTTACCCTTACTGGCTATGATCTCAACAATGATGGACTGTATGACCAGTACCAGATGAACATAAACGATGGCGCCTATATCAGCCGTACCGAGCCAACGGCCAATATCGGTTCCATTGACATAGTAACCCTGCTTGGGCAGAGCAAGATCGGTCAGGTCAGTTTTTTTGGCGACATAGCACTTAGCTACGCCAGACCTTCAGGTATTTCCGCAAATCCGATGATGCAATTTTTAGGAACTGATGCGCTACTCAACTCAAATGGCGAACAACACAACCGGACAGGGTATTCCTTTTGGGGCGGCGTAAAAACGGAACTCCCCTGGGCAGCTACTGTAGGCTTTGAGTACAATTACGGTTCGAAGTACTGGATAGGGTTCACCGGCGGTGAAGACAATCCTGCCGGATCAAAGCTCGCCACCCGCGGTTCTGTGTATGAGCTATTTTATAATCATCCCCTGGTTGGCAGCAAGCTGACCTTATCCATGGGCGTTCAATATTACGACTACGAATACTCGGGCAGCGGAAACCCCTTGGGCACTCCGGTTAAAATATCTGAAATCAACGCCCTCGACGCCTTTTTACCAATCACTGATACCATGTGGAACTATTATATGAACCTTGTCTACCGCTGGTAAACTTCAATTGCCTGCATTGTTTTTGACAGAAGGGGCGGATCGATTGCACATCGACCCGCCCTTTTGTTTTTTGTATTTCAGACCAAAAGGGTTAGCACATCTTGCACCCGCAATATAGTATATGGAGAGAGCAATGTTTTCCGGAAAAACCTCGATTCTTATCGCTGGCCTGTATCTCTTAGCTATCCCATTTTTTGCAGCCTCTTCCCACGCCTTAGAACTCAGTCAATGTGCTCTTTGTCATACTGATCCTGATCGTATGGATGAGCTCACCGAAGATGCAATCATGTTTGGCGAAGAGGAAGAAATCTCTTTACTGCAACAGGGGAAGGGATACGGGGTAAAAAAACTCCCCTTTGATCTCTTTGAGAAGATGCTAGTGAGTGAGCAATTCCTGGAGTCAACCCATGGCAAGATCCCCTGTCAGCTCTGTCATCATGGCAATCCGGATAGTGATGACCCGGCAATAGCCCATAAAGGCATGCTCAAAGATCCAAGTACAGAGAGTGAAGCGACATGTGGCCAGTGTCACCCAGAGATCAGTTCAAGTAATAGTAAGTCACTCCACCAAAGCGCTACGCCATTACTCCAAACACTTTCCAAGAGATGCTCGCAAACACAGCTTTCACAACTACCAGATACAATTGTGAGTACCCAGTGTCTCACCTGCCATCAATCCACATGCGGAGCCTGTCATGTCAGCAGGCCGGATGTGGCTGGTGGCGGATTACAAGAGGGACATATCTTTAACAAAAAACCAAATTTCATCCACACCTGCCTCCCCTGCCACACATCTCCCACCGGAAATGACTTCATCGGCAAAAAAGGTGCGGGAGACATTCATTACCGCAAATACAAGATGAATTGTGTCGCATGCCATACCGGAGAGGAACTGCATAGTAGTGCAGGAGCAGCAGACAATCGTTTTCATCTCTTAACAAAAATCGAATGTACTGATTGCCACAAGGATATAAACGAAGGTCCTATACCTGAGCACGTCCTCCATCAGAATGTATCCTGTTTTGTCTGCCACGCGACCCCATATCAAAACTGCAGCAGTTGCCACATTAACACTGATCAGGAAGGACTCATATACACTGTCTCTTCAACTCCTTTTATAAGTTTTAAGATCGGCCTCAATCAGGAAAAGGAGGGGCCTCGTTTTGTCCTTCTAAGAGAAGTTGCTATCCAACGTGACACCTTTAAAGAATCCATCGGTAACATGGAGAATTATGCAGCACTCCCTTCCTATAAACGGGCCACACCTCACACCATCCAACGAAGGACCTGGCAAAGTGCAGACTGCAACCATTGCCATGGAAATGCAGCACTCTTTCTCACCCAAAAAAGCATACCTTTTGATGCCATCGTTGCCAATAGACATGTTGCATTAAAAGCCTCAGACATACCTGGCAAAGTGCAGGCTAAAAGATCATTTATTCTGGCACCCACTGCACCCGATCAAGCCATGCGGGTTTCAGTGGATTGGCTCCATAAACACTACAAAGACAAAAACCTGATCATCCTTGATACCAGGACAAAGGATCAATACGAAGCAGGACATATTCCAGGATCCTTCCATATCTGTTTCTGCTATTTCCGCACCGACGCTGAGAGCAACCCACCGTATATGATGAAAGCAGTTGAGGAACTTAGAAAAATTGTTGGTGGACCACGTCTTGGCTTAAATCCAAAAAAACAAGTCGTTATTTACGATGATGGCCATAGTGGAAGAGGTGTCGCATTCCTTGCCCTTCAGTTGATCGGGCATACAAAGGTTTCTTTTCTGGATGGGACCGTTGATTTATGGAAAGAGGGGGGATACAAGCTGGCCAAAGGACGTGCACCTAAAGCAAAAGTGCAAAAATATCCGGCGACCAACACATCAGAACTACTGGTAAACAATCATGATCTCATTGCACTTATGGGTGCAGGCAAAGGAATCCTTATTGATGCAAGAAACGTTGCCCAGCATAATGGCGATATGTTTAGAAGTGATATTGCAAATAGAGGTGGTGCAATTCCAGAATCATTAAGTTTCCCGCTTCAAAGCCTGCTAAACAGTACAGGAGAGCTCTACGCACCAAAACGTCTTGCCTGGTTACTGTCCAATGCTGGTATTAACAACAAAACGGACAAAACCATCATCACGACCTGTAACACAAATATGCTGGCCGCTGAGTTGTATATGATACTCACCTACCTGGGCTATGAAGACTTAAAAGTCCATGATGGTTCATGGGCTGAATGGGCAGCAGAATTTGAATAAACTGCTTTTCTAAGAATAAACAATAAAAAACCCCTCAGTGTTTTGATAACACCGAGGGGTTTTTGAAATTAAAATGGCAAGCAAAACGTTTTATTCACAGGTTTTGGGTTTCTCTGCATCAAGGGCATATTTCAAAAAGAACTGATGCAGATGCTCCATTTGCGATACACTGTAATTATAGCTATCAAACTTAGGCATATGTTTTTTAAACTTTTTAAAATCATTTGCAAAAAAACGACTCCAAGCCTTTCTGGTCCTATCAGCTGGAGAGATAACAGGCGCATTCTTTTTCTTATGACAGGCAAGACACTTCCTAAAAATATATCTGCCCTTACTGGCATTACCAGCATTCATATCAAATTTTTCCGTACTGCTACTTGCTACTGTAGTAGTTTTGGTTTTCTTTGATGATGTACTTGTTGTCCCTTTTGTAGTGGATCGAGTGCCAGCAGAAGAAACAGCCCGTGTGCCGCCACTTTTGGAAGCACTTTCAACTAAATATCGATGAATATTTTCCAATTGCCTGTCGTTAATACCAACGGCGGAAAAATCATGGTCCATTTCTCTAAGCTTCTGGTAGTTATTTGCAAAAAACGACTCCCATTCCTCAGAACTACGATCCTGCGGATTAAGAGCAGGCAGGCCTTTCTCAGAGTGACAAGACCTGCAAGTCTGGATAGCATACTTTCCCCACAGCGCATTTCCACCATTTACATCAAACGCTTGTGCAGGACAGACCACAAAAACTACCAAGCCACCCAATACCGACGCCCAAAAAAGTCTCATACCTTTCTCCTCAGAAACACTTCTTCCCAAATAGCTTTTCCTATGACCCACATTTTCCCCACTGCCTACGATGTATCATAGCAAAAAAAACTAGAAATAGAAACAGAGAAAAGTACCACAAATCAACAATTTTGGACAATATTCGACTACACCTCACCTGAATCGAACATTTGCTCATTAAAGCCCCAATAGGGATAATCAACTCTATAATTGGCAACCAGGCCGGGACTCTGTTCACGACTGGCCACAAGCCACAATCTGTTTTGCCGATTTTGCTGCCCGCCATTTTCCAGTTTTTCCCAATCCGGATAGAGTACCATGGCATTATCAGCACTATACTCAATATCACCGGAACCTTTAAAAACTCCAAGGTGGGGAGTCTCTTTGTAACTCCTCCCATCTCCCCTTGATAGTTCAGAAATAACCAAAAAGGAGACATGAAGTTCGTCTCGAATTGATTCCATTTGTCTCAGCCAAGCATCAATCCCGGTCCTACGCTCCGAAAAATCTTTAAAGGGTAGTTTATGCAAACTATCAATAACCACCACTGTATAACGAGAGTTTGTTTCGTGACGAATAAAATCAATATGGCGTCGCATAATCTCAGGTGTCACCTGTCTATCATTGATCACTCTGAAATAGTGCAACATTTCCTGCATTTGCGCTGACGCCTCTTTATAACGTTGCTCTTCATCCGGTGAAAATTTTTGAAAACGGATCTGCTCTGTTGACAGTCGACTTAAGCGACAGAGGGTCCTTTGTAAAATTTTCTGCCTTCCATTTTCAAAATCATAATAGAGAATTGGAATCTTGTTACATGCCATTGCAGTGGCCGCTTGAATCAAAAAAGTTGATTTTCCGGTTTTGGGCGCACCACCAATGATATTGATTCCATGGATACCATCAAGTGCCTTATCGAGCAGGGGGAACCCACAACGCAAAGAGGAGTACTCTGTCCCACCTTCCAGTAGTATTTGTTCCTTAAACTTCTCATACTCTCGTTTGGGAGTGGCAAATGGAGAAAACGCTTGGGACGCGGCTATCATTTTAGATACCACTAGCCCCGTTTTTCCTTTCTTCTCCTTTGCCAATTGCCAGAGGTTGTATTCTTTTGCAAGGCCGGCAGGCCACCGAAAAGGACGGACCTTATAGCCAATACGAGAGGCAAGCAGACGCATACTGATATCCGCTTCCTGGCTGTTTTGGGTCACAAGGAACAAGGTCTTGATAAAGGAAAAGCGCTGGGGATCTAATCCCTCAAGAGTCTGCAGATCAGGGACAGCAACCGCAGGATATCCCAATGCTTTTAAAACCAGCAGCGATTCTTCGCCCACACACAGAAACAATGAACCGTCTTCACAACGGTTTATATCCTGAACATTGAAAATCTTGAACGCCTCTTTGAAAAAGGCCTCATCTCCATGCCAAAAACTGTCCTCAATACGGTCTGGAAATAGACAGTGGGCGCTATAGCAGTTTCCGTCTTCTTGAAAATAGGGGTAGACAAGGTAGCGACCATTAAACCCCACCTGTAGCTCCGAAAGTACCTCCTGTTTAATCCCAGCTTCAGCAAATCTTGCCAGCATAGTGTCACTCATGCTTGCAATGTGGGTGATAATTTCATGATTGAGATTTTTTGACGGGTAATCAACGTTTGCTAAAAAGAGCTCCCGGTCAGGATCAAAACCGGGAATAAGGGCAGGGTCAAGCCCTAACAAACGTCCAAACCAGAGGGGAAAGCCACCCGCAACACAACGGTTGAGGCAACGAAAGTAGCCAAAAAAGAATCCCTCACTGTTTAAATAGACGTGGAATTTAGCGGAAGGATCGTATCCATTCTCCCTACAAAAGGGACAATCTGCCCGGAGTTGCTTCTTAGAAAGTTCAACATGAGAAAGGTTTTGCTGATAGAGTTGAACTATCGCGTCATGAAATCCCATGGGTCTTATTAAGAAGTAGAGCTTGGAGAGCTGAGTTTTGCCAAAGATGCATCGTCAATATCTTTGTCAAAACAAACATGTACCGATCGTCCAAGATCAGCAGAATGCAGATTACGAATGGCGACAACACGGCCAATAAAGGAAATTTGAGCATCTTCCTCACCGATATGCACTTCAACATTACGGCCAAGCAGTGTACGAGCATGTTTTCTTTGCGATATGCGTGAGGTAAAGGAAATTCCACCTCTAGAAATATCACTCCCCTCCCCTTTCACTGCTATCTCACTGCTTCCATCCTCAGCAAGAAGATCCAGACTGACAGGAAGAGAAAGTTTCTTCCGTATATCACTCCTGCGATTTACACCGGAACTCTGAAAAAACTCCTGTTCGTTGCTTACCTTCTTGCAATAGTCTCGAATCTTCGGCTCAAGGGCAGGATACTCGTCCTTAAACCCCCGTAAATGATCAATGGCCAATGTGGATAGTTCAACACTTCCCATACTTGATGCGTTCAATGTCCAGACGGAGTCGTCAAAAAAAGATTCACCACCAAAAATCTGTCCACTACCGATGGTTTTTACCAATATTTCATTTTCCTTTTCCCGGTAGTACAATTTCACCCGCCCCTTATTAACAAAAAACAATCGCCACTGAAGATCGCCTTGACGGACAATGGTATCCTCAAGTCCATATTTCTCATGCTCCAGCGCATGGTACATGGTGTTGAATTCTTCTGTTGTTAACAAATCATACAGCTCAGACCAGATAATAATATGATTTTCATCAACACCAGCCGACTTAGCCTCTTCTATACATTCTGCAGCCTTAATAATATCTGCAAGGGCCATGGAATCAATATCAATGAGCCGTAAACGGAGCGCCTCCGCAACGGAAAACTGTTTTTTCTGTGCATGTTTTTTAATAAGATCTAAAAGGAGTTTTTTGGCACTTTCCAGCTTATCCTTGGCAAGCAACGTGTACACTTCATCCTCTTCCGCCGTTCCGGTAACAGATTTATACTGCTTAGGCTGAGCGGATTTCTTCTCTTCTCCTTCCTTAGCAATATCAACGGCTTCCTCCTCAACTTTTTTCTCTTTTTCTTCCTGAGGTTGTGTATTCACTTTTTTTCTTATTTTTCTCACTACCAAAGGAGGCGCCTTGGGGCGGACACGAACCTTCGTCATCTCTTTGAGCATCTCAATGCTCTCTGCCGCAGCCTTATGCAGCTCTTTATCAAAAACCTTTACTGAGGAAGTAACAATTTTCTCTAAAACAGGAATAGCTTTTATGGTCCTACTGGCCCCTAGAACACGACAAATTTCCTTAACAAGGGCTTGCTTTTCCTCTCCCTGATAGAGTCGGCATTCATCAAGTAACAGCTCAAGTGGTCCTATAACAGAGGAATCGGCAACTCTTGCCAGGGATTTGACAATCTGAATCTTCATGCGCAAAGTAACATCAGACAAAACCTGTAATAGATATTTCCCTTGTTTTGCCTTACCCAGCCTTACAATACACTGCAAGCACTCTTGCTGAACACGAAGATCTTCGTGCGTTATATAAGAAAGTACCGCCGGGATATCACGTTCGGTACCAGTTTCAGTGAGTAAACGAATAATGTTTCGCTTCCCATACCATGGCATGGGATCCGGCAATCTTTCCAACAATACCGGAACCAGTTCATCACCCACTTCAGCAAGCAGCTTTAAAAGCCTGATGCGGTCAGAACGCTCATCGGTACTAATCAAAGTATCAAGCAAAAAACGAGCGGCAACAGGCCCTTGCATAGCTATCTTCTTACAGATAAGCTCATTTACAGGTCGCACAAAACACTGGTCCAGATACTCCTGCAACAGGGCAAGATCAACATTCTCATCCTGAATCTTTGCAACTACACTTCGCAACTGATCATTTTTTTCAAAAGCACCGGAACGAATGTAATAAAAAATATTTAAAATATGCTCAGCTAAACTATTATTTCCAGAATGCCAGGCATGATTCATCATATCCTGCATCGCCTGGATATACTGCTTGTAACTGGGACTTATCTCCTCTGTTTCACGAATCCAGGCAAGGCATATGGGGGTAAGTTTTTCCAACCATTCCCAACGTTTTAGCACCACCAACTTTTCAGCAACACCGCCTATCACTTGTCCATAGGCAAAACGCAGTTCGTTTTTCTCTTCTTTAAAGCCATTTACCACGTTCTGGATAATTGCGGCGGCAAGGGATTCTTTATCATTTTGTATAAGTTTCTGGATGGTTGAAGGAAGGCTTGCACATACCTCTTTGTTCCTAAGCCCTTCCATTTTCCCTGCGGCCAGGGCCTCGATCCCCACCTGAACACGCTTTGTTTTTCTTCCTTCTTCGGTTTCTGCAAGCAACCTTCTCGCCTTATCTGCAGCCATAAGCTGTTTGGCACGACCGGTATCTTGAAAACGCTGTAAAGCCCCTGTTACAACACTAGCCTTGATTGAGCCGTCACTTGACGCACTCTGCTCCGTCATCCATCTACATACTCGGCTGAGAGAGTTTCCATCGGCATACCGAACAACAGCATCATAAAAGAAAGACCCAAAAGAGCTGGAAAATTGTTGACAAAGCAACACTTTGGCGGATGAGTCATCAAGTTTTGGTGCAAGCAATGCTCCAGCTGCTTGCCCATATTCCTGCCCTTTCCCTTGCCCAACTTCTTGAACCGTTTGATCAACACGTTCAAGCATCTTGGTAAAAGCTGGAGTTGCGGTGATCTGTGATTCTTTTTGCATTATCTGCAACAATGAATAACAAGCAGTGGCAATGAGGTGTGAGGCCCCTTTTGCGGTTTCAAATTTCTGGGCAACTTGTTGTTTGAGTTTTTGACCCTCCTTTTTGCCATACAGATAATGGAGATCATCCAAACGAACCTGCCCGGAAGCAAGCTCCTTTAACACTTCATCAACCTTCTTTTTACGTGCCAGCTCTTCCTCACTCTCTCCAGGAGCAACAAATTTCTCAGGAAAAACCTGCTGCAGCTCTTGGGCAGCAATGAATGCCCTACTTCCACCGACCTTTTGCACCTGTTCAGGAGTTGCACTAAAAACAGATAAGATTTTTTTAAAGGTTGGCCGATCAAATCCCCTTGCAAAAACCAACTCGCGCAAATCCAGTTTTTGCATCACATCGTTAAAGGTAAGAAGCTGCAGACGTTCCTGGGTCGGCTTATCCACCGCTGTTCCTCCAAGGGAACAAACACCATTATGACATGAAAAACGTAAGCGCTCATAATCACGAAGAAAAGCCTTCACGCCTTGATATGCCTTCTCCGTTGAATTACGCACTTGCGCAGAATCACCTGGATAGAGACGAAGGGCTGTTGAGGCTGCATTAATCAGCTTCAGTGTATCTAGGCTCCTCTGTTGGCTGTCACCATTTGTCATAAAAATATCCAGCTAAATAATTTAAAATGCACCACCCTCTGCGAATACCAATTAACTCCAAAGAATAACAAAAAAACAAGTCCATATAACTAGCTACACGCAAAAGAGATAAAAGTCAAGAAAGTCACCTGTTATTCTATAACGTTACCCTAAAAAGAGAAGCCCTTCCCACCCCATATGTCGCTATCAAAAGAGATTTGTAAAATGTGGACTCACGTGTAAACAACCCCGTGACCAAGCAACAATTCCACACACTCCACCAGAGGTAACCCGACCACATTGGTATAGGAACCTTTCACTTCCTTGACCAACAACGCTCCACGCCCTTGTATGCCGTAACCACCTGCTTTATCAAACGGTTCTCCGGTGGCGATATAATTTACTGCCAGCTCTTCACTAAAATCCCAAAACCTAACAGTAGTAACAACCGAACGTACTTCTAAGACCCGAGACCTCTCATGGGCAAGACAAAAAGAAGTAACCACTTGATGCTCACTGTTTCTTAACTGGAGCAACATCTCCAAGGCCTCCTCTTGATTGCGGGGCTTTTCTAGAATATTTTTCTGTTGATACACCACGGTGTCGGCTGACAGCACCCACTGTTCCGGATGTTTAGCGCTTACTTCTTTGGCCTTCTCAGCGGCAAGACGTCTTGTATACCCCATGGCCAACTCTCCTTTCTTAACTTTTTCTTCAATATTTGCTACAATGACACAAAAGCTAATGCCTAGCTCCTTTAGAAAAGCTTGTCTCCTGGGTGATCCGGAAGCGAGGATGATCTTTTGTTTGTTTGAAAAGAGTGGCACCATGGAAAAATGTTCCTTGTATTTGACGATAGTAACAATTAATTTCTTTCAATCTTATAATCATTTAGGTATCTTTGTCTAAATTATTCTTTTGAAGGAAGTAGTGTATAATCCTTTATCCTGGTACACGGATAACACAAAGTTAAGACATTTTTTTGCTTTTTAGAAGAGATACAATCATGCCCAACAATACAGGATCAGGCAAGTTCATCACCAAAGATTACAAAAAAGGCGAAATGCTTTTTCAACAAGGTGACACCGGAGATTACATCTATATCATCATCAATGGAAGTGTCGAAATTCGACAGGAATCAAAAGGAAAATCAGAAACCATTGCCAAAGTCTCCAGTGGTGATATCCTGGGGGAGATGGCAGTCCTTACCGATGAGCCTCGCTGCGCCTCGGGTGTTGCCCTGGAAAACACTCGAGTAATTTTAGTCCAGGACCGGACCTTACGCCTTGCCCTTCTCAACAATGAACTACCAATCCTGAAACCGTTGGCCAGTCAATTGATCCTCCGCTTTAAAGAAGCTCAACAGCAGGCCGACTATTACCGAAAAAAATACAAAAAAGTCGAACTTGAACTTGCTCGGACAAAAGATAAGCTTTTACAATATGAAATCCCAGAAGAGAATTGAGCTTTCCTGTTTTTCACGCCTGGCGAACGTTATTTATGGGTAGACAAGCCGCCCAACACGATTGCACCCAACTTACGCAAAGGGGCTAACAGCAGTGCACATTCTCAGCGTTTCCGACCGGGTTGACGCCACCTTGCTGAGCAAAGACAACCCGCTACCTTCCCGACCAGAACTTATTCTCGCCTGTGGAGATCTCCCCCCGGAATACCTCACTGAACTACGATCTTTTTACGAGGTACCACTCCTTTACGTAGAAGGAAATCATGATATCAGGAATGTACATACACTTCCCATTGGTTGTACAAATATTAATACTAAGGTGGTTTGTGAGCAGGGTTTGCGGATAGCAGGGTTCTCTGGATCGAGATGGTATAACGGTGGTGTGCATCAATACCAGGAAAGTGAAATGAAACTCCAAATCTTGAGTAAGTGGTTTCAACTTCTCCCACTTCAAAAGCTGGATATTGTTATTAGTCACGCCCCGCCCCGCCATATCCATGATCGGGAAGATCCCTGTCATAGAGGCTTTAGAAGTTTTAGAACACTTATCCAAAAGAAAAACCCGACCTGGTTCATCCATGGCCACATCCATGACCATTTTACTACACCAGCCGAACGAATCACAACTTTCCACAAAACCAAGGTGGTAAACAGCTATGGCTTTTTTTTCTTTGAAACAACAGTGGAAGCATCTGAAGAAACAACTTCCTAAACGACAAGGACAAACATGCCCAAATAAGGAGTGCAATTTTGATCACGTCCGTCAAACTGAAAAAGCCTACGAAAGCATCAAACGTGGTATCGCGTCGATCCCCTTAGATAAAATCGTAGGTTCCGTTGGTCGATATACTGACTTTGACCAGCAGTTCAGGCTTAAAGGATCGGGAACCGGCGAACGACTGCAATCGATTATAAATGCACTACAGGCAGGAAAAGCGATCCCACCCATCTCTTTATACCAGATTAAAGAGAACTATTATATCGTAGACGGCCACCACCGGGTAACGGCTGCCAAAAAACTTGGCATGTCGCACATTCAGGCAACCATTTTAGAACTGCTGCCATCGGAAGAAACGACAGAGAATAGGCTGTACCTTGAAAAAATTGACTTTCGTGACCAAGTTGGATTAAACAATAGTATCGATTTCACAGAATACGGACAAAGTGAATACCTTTTCCAGCAGATCAATACCCACCAGCAATTTTTAAAGAAAAACAAACCATCCATCACCCTTGAAGAGGCAGCAACAGATTGGTATCGCACCATTTATCTCCCACTCAGAACCCTTATTCAAAACAGTGGGCTGCTTGCTTCCTTTCCCAATCGCACCCTTGACGATCTCTATCTTTACATTTCCACCCATCAGTGGCAAAAAGATTTAAAGTGTCGATATGGAATCGGTGTCGATGAACTTATTCCTCGTAATATGGAGGCGTTCCGTCAAAAAATGGCTCAAAAAAAGATTGAAGAATACCCTGAAATGAAACGTGATATTACCATTTTTATCATGATACGAGTTGATGGAGCCCACGAACAGAAAATTCTTGATAAACTCTTCGCCCTTCCAGAGGTGGTTGAGCTACACTCCGTCCACGGTTCCATTGATCTTTTATTAAAAGCAGTTCTTCGTAGGGACCTCTTGGCCTCGGATGCTGAGGTGATCTCCCAATTTACCCACTCATCCTTGCGAAAAATGAAAGGAATCCTTTCAACCCAGACACTTATCCCGGGACTTTCCCTTGTAAAACCGACAACGAAAGAAGAAACGTAAGATTCCTGGCACTGGAAACTATCGCCTCAAGAGACTTCTTCTCATGGAACTTTTGAGAAACTGACGTAACTGAAAACGAATGGGGCTCAATGTTTCCGGAATAGAAAATCCTTGCGCAGCAAAGGAGTCAGGTGCCAGATCTGGGAAAACAATATCATCAAGCACTGCTCCTGGAAGCCCGCGTTTTTGCGCAGCAAGTGCCAATGGAACACTTTCTTTTTTTATACCAAGCACTTCAAGCAGCGCGCGATCAAGGGCCACAAAATTATCTGCAAGTGCAACACAACCAAGAGCAAACGGATCACCATTTACCGGGCCCGTATTGGTCATAACCGTAATTCCATCAGCTATTGTTATGCCTGGTGGCAGTTGGGCACAAAGATCAAGAATTATTTCGGCAAACCCTTGATGATCTCCCCCTTGTGTCATATGTAACCATGCTTTTCTAGGACCACAAACAATACCAAACACATTTTTAAGGGCCATGGTGAGCCCCATCTGCTGGTGCGCCTTAATCCGCGGAAGATTTACAAAATAATCACAAGTCAATGCATCGACAGCCACACTCACCGATACACCACAAGCAAGTTTTTTAACCGTTTTTTTTGAAAATTCAATGACACTAATCTCCAGACCCGATAGTACTTGCATAAAACCTTGTTTCTTTAACACCTGCTTTGCACTACCAAAGGCGGGCGAATCTCCAAGACGCAGCCTGGCACCACGGGCAAGCAAACACTTGGCAACAGTGGCGACAAAATAAGGATTAGAACAGGCAAGTTTTGGTGCCTTACTACTTATCAGATTGGGCTTTAAGAGAATAGTTTTACCAGAAAGATCTGTTGGGAAGAGGAGCTTATCCAAAGATTCCTGCAATAGCCCAAGTAAGGGCTCAGGATGATACGAAGAACAACGCGTTAACCATACGGGGATCTGCTCCATGTCACTCCTTCAAGCTGCGAAAATTCATTTAAAAGATCCAACAACTGGCCCTGTTTCATTTGACTGATGCATCTTTCCCCATGCAGGACCCAGTTTTTCACAGCATACTCTCTCAAAGAGTGGGAAAACGATACCTATTTTTTTTAACTAAAGACAAGAAAAAGCCGGATTCAAAAAATGAAGCCGACTTTTTCAGGAGAAAGGAGAGAAGAGATAAAGCGTAAGCTAACATGCATAAAATATGCCAACAGCACCTCCTTTCGAATAAGCCCCGCCCGATCAAGATGATATGATTTTCTTACCATCGTTGATTGAAAAAACACCACGTTTAGTAGTATAATTTTTTTTACTTTTAACAAAAAAATTACCCTTTCGGAGCCCTTATCCACATGACTACGATGTTCTCACTAGGTCTAAACGTTTTCCTTATCCTACTTGTTTCGGGACTGCTCTACCAGCTATTTACCAAAAACAAACAGCAGAAGAGTAAACAATCCCATCAGGAGTCACAAAATGATCTTCTCTGGAAGTCCATCCTACGACTGACAAGTTCTGATGCATTACATGCCAACTGGCACGTAAGTTTTCATCAGATTCAATCCGATCTTCGTTTTGTTTTGGAGGCCAATGAGATTTTTCTCTTAGACAACAGCCCTGCATTGGGTTCCCCCCCACTGCAAACAACCGAAACAGAGAAAAACAGTTATCTGCACAACTGGATCTTATCCGTTCCCCACTGGATGGACTCTTTGGAAAAAGGAGAAATTATCCATTCCTTCTCAGCCGATCTGGATTTTGAAGAGCAAGCTATTGTAGAGCAAGAGGGAATCAGGGTTATCCTGCTACTCCCCTTGTTGGTGGAGGGAAAACTGGAAACCATTATCGGCGCCTGCAGACAGAGCGATACACAATTATTTAGCCAGCAGCAAATCAACTCTCTTCAATTTATTACAAATATATTGGCCATGGCAATTTCCAACCAATATGACCGTACAGAAAGAGACCGCCTGGTAACAGTGGTGGAACAGTCGGTGGACTGCATTATAGTGGTCAGTATTAGCGGGGCAGTCCTCTATGCCAATAAGGCCTGTGAAGAAGTGACCGGTTTTTCCCCAGATGAGATTATTGGAAAATCGATCAAAATTATCTTTCCTCACCATATTAGAAAAATATTGTGGCAACGCCTTAAAAACAACCTTAAACAGGGTAAAGACTGGAGCGGACAATTTTCCACTAACCGTAAAGACGGTACCCTTTATGAGGAAGAAATGTTAATCTCACCGGTACTCAGCCAAGACAAACAAGTAACAAATCTTGTACTTGTTAAACGTGACATAACTGAAGAGAAACGGCTTGAGTCCATCGCTGAAGCAGCAAACTTGATGGACAACATAGGCTTTATTTTTTCAAGTATTAGACATGAACTGGGCAATCCCTTAAACTCTCTTAAAGTTTCACTTTCCGTGCTGGAAAGCAACCTGGACACCTATGATTCAAGCGACATCAAACGGTTTATCAGCCGTGGGCTCTTTGACATTGGCAGGATTGAATACTTGCTCAAGTCACTAAAAAACTTTTCGGTATTTGAACAACCCAACATTCAAGTCACTGACATGCAGGCACTCTTACAAAAACTCACCCAACTCACCGAAAAAGATCTGGCCAGGCAGTATGTCATGCTGGCAATCATTCCTCCCACAGAACCGTTAAAGGGACTCATTGATCCACGCGCCTTTCTCCAGGTACTCCTCAATTTGATCACCAATGCCGTGGCCGCAATGGAAGAAACCGAAAATAAAATGATTACCATAACACTATGCCAAAAGCAGGAAAAACAGATCACCTTCACCATTGAGGATAATGGCTGCGGCATGGATGAGACCGTTGCCAAAAACCTCTTCAGACCATTTTTTACCACCAAAACAGAAGGCACGGGACTGGGCTTAGTCATTGTAAAAAAGATGCTTTCAAAAATGAATTGCTCCATATCTGCACATTCTGAGAAGGGTAAAGGCACCAGTATGGAAATTATTATCCCTTCTCTTGAATAAAAACGCTCACTTTTTCTTGACACATCTGCTGCGATGTGTCATTTAGTTACCTGGTTAATAGTTAACGAGGCAACTAATGGGATCGTGTGATAATAACTCCATAGGCAGACTACTCTACCTGACAACGCAGGCGATGAACCTCCATGCGGAAAAGATGCTCAAGCCCTATGACCTAACAGTTGAACAGCTCATTTTATTAAAAAACATACCCGAAGACGACGTACTCTCTCAAAATCAACTTTGTGAAATAGTAGAAAAAAGTGCCGCAAACGTCACCAGGATCCTTGATCGTTTGGAAAAGAAAGGTTTTATCACCCGCTCACCGAACCCAGCCGATCGTCGTTGCACGCTGATAGCGCTTAGCGACGCGGGAAGAGCGATGGCTGAGGCGGTCCACATCTTGTTTGAATCCTTTTCCAGCAAACTCACAGATGGCATTTCCGAAGAAGAAGAAAATCTGTTTATTCAACTGATTCACAAAATCCGACACAATCTCGATAAGCTTAACGAAGAGCCACTCCGTTAATACATATTTCTCCAAGAGGTATTCCCATGCGATATGCACTATTGTTTTCTATTTTATTTCTATTTGTTTCGCCTCTCTTGGCCCAGGAACAACCACCCGCTGCAGTTGTCACCACCAAGGTAACTCAAAAACAGGTGGCGCAAACCCAATCGGTAATAGGTATTCTCTATTACGATCGAATCAGTGAAGTCTCGACCGAAGTGACAGGCCTTGTCCAAAAAGTGCTCGTCCAGCAAGGGTCAGTTGTAAAGCAGGGAGATACCCTTGTCCAACTTGATACCGAGCTCCTTGACAACGAAATTGTGCTCAAAAAAACACATATTGCTGAAAACGAACTTCTTTTGAAAAATACAGAGAAGAATTTTAAACGTCTTGAAACGCTGTATCAACAATCCGGCGTCAGTGAAAAAGATTACGATGACGCCCTTTTCACCTTTCAAAACGCGAAATTAGAAAAACAGGCCCGCGAAGAAGAACTGCGTAACCTGCTTATCAAAAAAGAGCGCAGTGTTATCAAGGCGCCTTTTGATGGCACTGTTCTCACCAAAGACGTAGACACCGGTGCCTGGGTACAGCAGGGGAAACAGTTGGTATCGGTGGCCTCCACCAATGATCTCTTTGTAAGGGCTCCCATTGGCGAAGAAATGCTTCGCTATATGAATAACGGCCAACAGGTATCCGTTACCCTTAACGCTTTCGAGAAAAAAATAATGGGTACGGTGGCGTCCATCGATCCTGTAGCCGATATAAAAACAAAAAATATTTTTGTGAAAATTAAAATCCCATCGCAAAAGGATATCGCTGCAAATATGTCTGCCACCGTTGATCTCCCGGCAAACAACGAATCAGCGCTCTGCGTTATCCCTCGTGCCGCACTGATTAAATTTCAAGGAAAGGATTTTGTTTACACCATAAAAGATGACAAAGCGGCCATTCTGCCGGTGAGCATTGTTGCCTTTATGGGGGAAGAGATCGGAGTCAAAACTGGCCCGATAGTGCCGGGGATGGTGATCATAGTAGAGGGAAATGAACGCCTCCGCCCAGACCAACCCGTTGTCGTAACCGGAGAAAAGTAATGGACTTAATAAAATATTCCCTTGAAAAACCGGTTTCGGTAACCGTTGGTGTAATCCTGATCCTGGTCTTTGGGATTATAGGCTTAAACAAGCTTCCGGTACAGCTCACGCCCGATGTGGAGACACCACAAATAACCGTGAAAACAACCTGGGGTGGCGCCACTCCTTATGAGGTTGAAAAGGAGATTATCGAACAACAGGAGGAGGTTCTAAAAGGCCTGCAGGGGCTGACCAAAATGGAAAGCGCAAGTTACAACGGATATGGCGAAATAACCCTTTCTTTTGAGTTGGAAACAGCGCTTGACGACGCATTATTAAGAGTTTCCAACAAAATAAATGAAGTTGCCGATTATCCGGAGAATGTTAATCGCCCTATCATCGAGTCTGCCGGTGCCAACGCCTCACCCGTTATCTGGATGATGCTCAAGCCTCTAGAGAGTAACGACGAATCCATTAACCATTTCCGCAGTTATTTTGAGGATAATATCCGTCAACATCTGGAGCGTGTTCAGGGAGTTGGCTCACTTTTTATTTTTGGCGGCACCCTCTCCGAACTCCATATCACCTTAGATATGGGGAAAATGGCCAGTCATAATATCTCCATAAACCAGGTAATAGGGGCTGTTCGCAATGCGAACCAAACCAACTCGGCAGGAGTACTGGGGATTGGTCGTAAAAATTATCGCATTCGCACCATTGGTCAATTTCAAAGCCCTGAAGATGCCCTTGATGTTGTTGTCTACGACGATGGCCTTAAGCGAGTATATTTACGTGAAATAGCAGCAGTAAACAATGACTACGCCAAGGAAGACATAGCCGTTTTTCATAACGGAGAGCCTGTGGTGGTCATCGGCGTGCGTAAAGAACCCGGCACCAATGTCCTTGCAATGACCAACGACTTGAAACAGAAAGTAGAGGAAATCAATGCAGGCATGCTTGCCGAAAAGGGCTTGTATATTGATTGGGTTTACGATCAGCGCCCCTATATTGAAACTGCCATTACACTCGTTAAACAGAATGTGGCCTTAGGTGGTCTTTTGGCCATCGTTGTCTTGCTCTTCTTTCTTCGAAGTATACGCTCCACCTTGACAACGGCAGTAGCCATCCCCATTTCTGCCATCGGAACATTTATTTTTCTGTGGATAACAGGTCGTAATTTAAACGTTGTTTCACTTGCAGGAATCTCTTTTGCAGTGGGTATGTTGGTTGACAACTCCATTGTCGTTTTGGAAAATATTGACCGACATCGCAAAATGGGAAAACCCATCTATGAAGCAGCTTTTGAAGGGACTAAAGAGGTTTGGGGTGCAGTTTTCGCATCCACCGCCACCACCATCGCGGTGTTTGTACCCATCATCTTTATGCAAGAGGAAGCGGGACAACTTTTTCGTGATATCGCAATCGCCATCACCTTCTCCATCCTTATCAGTCTTTTTGTTTCCATCTCAGTCATTCCGACTTTGATGTATCATTTTTACAAAAACGGAAAAGAAAAGAAAACAAACAGACTGCAAAAAAGCGCTCTTGGGCCCCTCTTTGTAAAGGGAATAATGGCCTTTTCCTCCATCTGTCAAAGAAACATATTCACAAGAATTACGACCATTTTATCCTTCACGGCACTCTCCATAGTTCTTATTATTCTTCTCGTCCCCAGTGCCGAATACCTGCCGCAGGGAAATAGAAACCTGATTCTCAACATCTTGATTCCACCACCCGGTTACTCAGTCGAGAAGATGAAAGCGCTGGGAGCCTATGTTGACAGCCAGGCAAAACCCTATTTTGAAGAAGATGGCAAAGATGGCATACCCCAAATCAAAGAAATGTTTTTTGTTGGTGCAGAACGTTTCACCCTCTTTGGAGGCCTGTCGGTCCACGAAACCAGAGCAGCGGAAATGATGCCTCTTTTCAATCGCATCATGCATTCCATACCGGGTGTCTTTGGGGTAAGCCTGCAAGCAGGTATTTTTGAAAACGGAATAGGCAAAGGAAGAAGTGTTGACGTAAATGTGGCTGGAGAAGATGTCGACCAGATTGTTGCGGCCGGAAGAGCCCTTTTTGGTACCATTGGTGCCAAAATTCAAGGGGCTCAAATACGTCCCATTCCATCCCTTGAAACCAGTTACCCGGAAATTCAAATTATCCCCAACAAAGAACAGTTGGCCGCTGGAGAAATGACAGAAAGTGATCTGGGTGTATATATTGATATCCTTATGGATGGCCGGAAAATAGATGAGTACAGGCCGGAAGGGTCTAAGCAAAAGGACCTTGTCCTCACCGGAAACAAATCGACCTTTTCCTCACCGGAACGTATCCTTAAAAGTGTTATTGTTAACAACCATGGAAGCCTCGTGCGCATTGAAGATATGGCAGACCTCGTGTACAGCCAGGGTATGCCCCAAATAAACCACTTGGAACGAAGACGTACCATTACCCTACAGGTTACGCCGCCCAAAGAGCTCCCATTACAGGCGGCCATGGATATAATTGACAATGATGTAATTGCACCACTTGAGAAGGCTGGAAAATTACCGGGAGTAAACATACAGATTGGTGGGAATGCGGATAAACTGACGGAAGCCAGAAATGCCCTGCAATGGAACCTGTTGCTGGCCCTGTTAATAACCTATCTCTTAATGGCCGCCTTATTTGAGAATTTTATTTATCCATTGATCATTATGTTTTCCATCCCTTTGGCCGCTGCAGGTGGTTTTATAGGGTTGCGTGCAGTTAATGCACTCATCGCGCCCCAGGGATTTGACGTTCTTGCAATGCTTGGTTTTATTATTCTGGTGGGTACAGTGGTAAATAATGCCATCCTTATTGTACACCAGTCCTTAAACAACGTACGTTACCGTGGACTTAATGGTATTGACGGTATTGCCGATGCAGTACGAACAAGGATTCGGCCAATTTTTATGAGTGCAACCACCTCGGTTCTTGGTATGCTGCCCCTGGTACTCTCCACCGGATCCGGCTCTGAACTCTACAGGGGGCTGGGCGCAATCCTCCTTGGCGGCCTTGCCTTTTCAACCCTCTTTACCCTCTTTGTAATCCCTGCGCTATTGGCCTTTGTTATTCGTTTTGAAAGGAGTCGTCTCAATGAAACTAATTAGTTCCCTTTTTCTTTTTCTCCTGTTCTGCCCAAGCATTGAAGCAAATGCACTGGATCTTCTTAACATGCAGGAAATGGCAACCAATAACAGGGAAGTCATCAAACGCTACCAGACGAGCCTTGCAAAAAGCGGTGAAGAGATCCGTGCTGCGAGAAGTGATTACTATCCAAGTCTTGATATAGGTTATAAAGCTAACAACCTGGATGAGGCAAGCACAACGGAACACCGGCAAAACAGCTCCTTCTACGGCATGGCCACTATTAATATCTTCCAGGGATTTGCAGATCACTACCTCCTTGAATCCAAAAAGGCACTCCATGAAGTAGCTGCCCATAAGCTTAAGGCCATTGAACAGGATGTGCAACTCACCGTGGCCCTTCGCTACCTTACCGTCTATGAACGCCTTGCAAGCTTGAGAGTGGCAGAAGACAATCTAAAAACCTTGCAGCGCCTCCACCTGGACGGAGAACAACGACTCCAGGTTGGGCTCATCGGCCAAAACGAGCTCCTCAAGATAAAAGTGGATCTAGACAACTCTGATATTACCTTAAAAAAGGGGGAAGCCGAGCTCAAAAAAAGCATTCAGCTCTTAGCAAGAGAGATCAAGCATCCCCTTACTCTCAAAGAGCTCCATTTCCAAGATTTTGAAACCTTACCAAAGCTTGCCAAACAGGACCTGTGCAAAACACAAATGCTGAATAACCGTTCTGAATTACTAGCCTTAAAAGGTCTTAGTAAATCGGCCAGTATGCAGATAAGAGCAGAACAGGGAAGCTACTATCCTCGCCTTGATCTGGTGGGAAGTTACTCCCATTATGCGGATGATTTTATCAATTCAGAGGGTGAGTTCAGCGACGAGGAACTGCGCGCCCAGCTCCTGCTTTCCTACAAGCTTTTTGACGGCTTTGCCAGGGAATCAGCCGTAGCAAAGGCCAAACTCACTGTTCGTGAATTGCAGTATGATATTGACGAGCTTTCCAGTACACTGACCACCACCCTTGGCAACCTCTTTATTGACTACCAGGTAAGCATGGAAAATGTGGCGGTTGCAAAGGAAGACATTCAACATGCAGAGGAGAATTTACGAATAACCCAGCTCAAATATAAACAAGGCTTGCAGCGGGAATCTGATCTGCTCGACGCGGTAACCAACCTTTCAAGGGCACGCTACAATGAGGTTTCAGTCATAAGAACCGTTTTTGAAAATGCATTTAGAGTACAACGAATGATGGAAAATTTTCCTTTTCATGCTCCAGTTCAAAAGTAATGTTTGGCAACGCTCATAGCATGTGCAACACTTTTCGGCCACAGAAGCCAGCCCATTGTACCAGGGGTATAATGGTGCGACAAAAAGCGAGTTACTCTTCCCCATGCTCTTAACAAATCGACTCCATTATGCTTGGGTGATAGTTTTTACAGGAACCATAACTGTTATTGCGGTTCTGGGACTTGGGCGGTTTTCCCTTGGCATGTTACTCCCTTCAATGGGAGCTGATCTTACTCTGAGCTACTCGAAAATGGGTTTTATCAGTACCGGTAATTTTATTGGATATCTGCTGGCAGTACTGATCAGTAGCAGGATGATTCACCATTTTGGTTATCGATGGGTAATCAGCTCTGGAGTATTTATAGTGGGTAGCTCCATGATTCTTATGGGAATGGCCAACGGATTTTTACCAATCCTTACAGCCTTCTTCTGTACGGGAGTAGGCAGTGGCCTGGCAAACGTGCCTATTATGGTACTTGCCTCGCACTGGTTTGGTCCCTCACTACGGGGGCGAGCCACAGGACTTATGGTATCAGGAAGCGGTCTTGGCATTATGTTCACCGGGCTACTGGTCCCTTACATTAACAGTATCGCCACAACTCCAAACGGATGGCGAATAAACTGGAAGGTATTGGGTTGCCTCGTCGTAGCCATTGCAGGACTTTGCACACTTTTCTTGCGAAATGACCCTCAAGAATTAGGCCTTTCGCCCTTGGAAAAGAATTCCCCCAAAAAAAATCCTTCTCAATCCTCTTCTTCTCTTCCCTCCACCGCCATAAGCAAAAAACGAATTCTTACCCATTTGGGTGCAGTCTATTTTTGCTTTGGTTTCACCTATGTTATTTACGTCACTTTTGTGATAACTACCCTTATCAACGATTACCACTACACAGAAACGGTGGCTGGGAAATTTTGGTTCTGGTTTGGCCTTTTGGGAATTTTCTCAGGCCCAATTTTTGGAAGCGTATCTGATCGTGCAGGACGAGCAAATACCTTGGCTTTTGTCTATGTTCTGCAAGCGGTGTCCCATCTACTTCTGGCTCTAAGACCATGGGAGGGGAGTATATATCTCTCCATCGCTCTTTTTGCCTTGTGTGCCTGGAGCGTCCCTTCCATTGTAGCGGCAACCGTCAGTGATTACCTTGGCCCTCTACAGGCCGCCTCCGGTTTTGCCATGGTGACCCTGCTTTTTGGAATAGGGCAAATTATTGGCCCCGCCCTTGCCGGCGCCCTTGCTGAAACATATGGCAGTTTCTCACCTGCATACTCCCTTGCCGCAATACTGACCGGCCTGGCAGCCATAGCAAGTTTTATGCTCCCGCAAAAGCGGAATAGTACTTTTGGCTAAAGAATCCCATTCCGTCTCATTCCATTTTCTAATCCACAAAAACTAAAAAAAACATTTTACATCGTCTTGCCATTTACCATACTATTGACATAGGTGATTACCTACAGAGCTATATAGTGAAACCAGTACTCCATTGCAGGACAATGATAGGGGAAAACACCTAACGCTATCTTGTTTTGCGACTTTTTGATGGGAAAAGGTGCCTGAACGAACACGTTTTGGCACTCTACGATAATAAGTAGACAGTACGAATACATCATGAAGGTAAAAGTAGACACCAAAAAAAACAGGTTATACATAAAAATTTCGGGGAAAATCTCTGAAAAAATAGTGGATGAGCTCTATACCAACGTCCGTTTTGCCGTGGCAGACTTAGAACCCGGCTTTGGTGCAATCACCGATCTTACCGAAAGTAAAATTATCCATCTTAGTGGGATTGCAACCTACAAAAAAATAATGGACTATGTCGTCAAAGGTGGAGTAAACGAGATTGTTAGAGTTGTGCGTGGCAAGAGTCTGGTGTTCAGGCAACTCTTAAATATTTCTTCAAGTATCTCTGCATATATGCCCATTTATGTAAACAGCCTTGAAGAGGCAGAGAATACTCTTGACTTACATAGACGCAACGGTTTGCGCTTTCATTATAAAAAAAAGCAAAGGGTCTTGTACAGCACAAACGATTTAAGCGGAGAAGGAGAAATAGCAAATATCTCAACAAGCGGCTGTCTCATTAAAACTTCAGCTAAACAACCCAATGTTGAAGAAGAAGTTGAGATAACAATGTCCTTTACTCTGCAGGACAATTATCAACAGGAATTCTCCTTACTTTCACGCGTTGTCAGAAGAGAAAAGAACGCCTTTGCAGTGGAGTACCAAAGCATAGATAAAGTACAGAAGAAAAAATTATGGGAATGCCTCATCTATCAATTTGAACAGCAGGTTGGCTAAACCCATTTACGATATACTGCAATACAAGCATTCCTACTCAACACGAACTTTCTCCACAGCACCTCTAACGGATACAGGGTAAGGATGACGATCCCGTAAAAATATGGGCATGGTATTCCTCGCATTTCTAGCAGATGCCATGTTTGGGTATAGGCCGTAAAATACCATAATCACTGGGGGATTCGATGGTCGTTTGAGCATAGCCAGTTTCGGCAAAATCTTTTGGTATTCAGGCTTTGCCAAAATGCGTTTGAGATTTTCTTCAGCATGCTCAGATTGAAGGGCCATCAACTGAATACTAAAACTCGTATTTTCTTTACCTGCCAGCCACCTGTCTCCAGCCAAAACCAAACTTTTAAGTTCAGGATCAACCGAAGAAGAGGCTGTACCCTTGTGAGTTTGTACCGGATACACCCTCTTTTTCGGCACTGCAACCGCTTTTATTGTTGGCTTTTCTTCTTGAGAAACAAGTCGCTTTTTCTTGTCAGCCACTATTTCTGTAATAGTAACAGATTCTAAAGAAGCAGGTTTCTCTATCTCTTGCATTTTTTTCTTTTCTTCTACAATCTCAACAGGAGATATCATAACCGGAAGGGGCGAAATTTCTATTTCTGTACCACTATCTGTACTAATAGCAGGTTTCTCTACCTCTCCTGTAGGAGCAGCAGGTTCCGCTATCTCTTCGGCAGGTTGTTCCTCTACCACCTTTTCCGGAGCTACGGGCTCGACAAATACCTCTTCCGCACTTGCAACTTCTTGTTGCGTTGCAGATGATTGCAACGCTTCAGGGGCATCTACTGGAGCATCCTGCTCCTCTACTATAACAACATCTTCATGGCGACTTTCCGGTTCAATAAAATCAATCTCTTCCTCTTTTCGGTTAAAGAAAAGAACCAACAGAAAGAGGAAACAGACAACCGCTCCAGCTATTGCAATTTTTGGTGAAAAAGGCAGTTTTTCAACTATCTTTTTCTTTTCAGGAAATACTATTTTTTTTCTCTCATCATCACGTACATGATCAAGAAGCACCATAAAAGAAGTATCCGCATTGGAAGATTGCAGCGATTCTTCAGCAAATATATTGATCAACCGCAAGTTTCCCCGTCCCATGGAGGCAATCTTGGCAGCCGCTTCCTTTGAAAAAATCTCCTGGACACTCTCCCCACGTAAATCTTGAACACAAAAATTTAAGTACTCCCAGGTTTCATTATCATCTAAAGTTGAAAGAAAAAACTGTTTTTCAGCCACCTGGTCAAAATCGCACAGGGCAAGCTGTTCAAGGCTTGTACGAAAGCTTTTCCTTCCAGCAAACAACAACTGTAGGCCGCCACCGTTCGCCCTTGTATCATCAAGTATTTTTCTGAGCCGCTCAAGGGTTGCCAGATACATGTTTTCAGCTTCATCACTGATGATAAGCAGACTCTGATCTTTTGCTCGCAAGCCCTCGACGATGTCAATAAAAATTCTCCTGGCATCTGCCCGGTTCGTCTCTTCTGGATACTCAACCCCGCATTTCTGGGCACTTATTCGTACGATGGCTTCAAAAGAACCTACTATTTCCGGCAAATACAGTATTTGATATGCGTTACCAAGCTGCTCTTGCAACATTTTGCAGAGCATGGTTTTGCCACTTCCTTCCTCACCAATCAAAGTAACAATATCGACCTTTGCATCCAGGGCAACTTGCATATCATCAAGTACTGCCCCTCTTCCTCCTCCAGTGAAAAAACGCGCAGTATTGCATTGTTCCTGAAACGGGGAATTTCCCTCGCGGCTTTGCTCCACATCAATCATTATTTATTTACCTTGCAATAGTATCCCAAGACAGTATGTAACAGCGGTGTTTTACTGCAATCCAGCACCCACCCGGCTCTATGGGAACGATCATTACTCTATTTTAGGGAAAATGTATACAGAACAACACCACTATTCAAGGATTTTATCCCTATGCTAATTCCTTTTTGTATTACCCTCATTTTTTTTCTGGCAGGCTTTATCCAGGGGATGACAGGTTTTGGCTCTGCTTTGGTTGCAATTCCCCTTCTCAGCATGCTCCTCGATATCAAAAGTGCTGTTCCACTCTGCATCTTAAACGGC
>JBNKKR010000028.1:41871-53121 GCA_050291935.1 Desulfocapsaceae bacterium
TGGTTATAACAAGCTATTTATCTTTTAAAATGCGCTATGATATGGACAAAGACAAAATACTTCCTCTCTGTGTAGCCGCAATCCCAGGGATTATTGTCGGCACTACACTGCTAAAAGAAGTGGACGCGTTGCTCATCAAACGAAGCCTTGGAATTTTGCTTGCAAGTTATGCAATCTATAACCTATGTATCACCCCAGCTCCTCGGAAGTTACACAAATTTTGGTCCTATTTGGCTGGATTTGCTTCCGGGGCAATTGGCGCTGCTTTTAGTGCCGGTGGCCCTCCCGCCATAATCTACACAGCACTCAATGATTGGCCAAAAGACACCATCAAAGCAACTCTTACTGGTTTTTTTCTTTTTAATTCCTGTTTGATAGCAACAGTTCACCTGGTAGAAGGTATTACCACCATCAAGGTAGTCACCCTCTTTATGCTCTGTGCTCCAATGGTATTACTGGGGACGGTTCTTGGAAACATCTGTTATACCAGGATCCCCCACGCCCTTTACCTAAAGATCATATTTGCCTTTTTGATATTCATGGGTATCATTATGATACTACAATAAGAGACAATACCACGTCCCCAATTATCTTAGGATTTACCAAACAATTTTATACCATACAGAGAGTATACACATTATGAATGGAGCAGAACTGCTTATCCAATGTTTAGAGAATGAAGGGGTTGACACCATTTTTGGAATACCGGGTGAAGAAAATCTGGAATTTCTTGAAGCCCTTCGCAAATCATCAATCCGCTTAATCCTCACCCGTCACGAACAGGCGGCTGGCTTTATGGCCGCAACCTATGGCCGAATTACAGGAAAACCAGGTGTCTGCCTTGCGACCCTTGGCCCCGGTGCCACCAATTTTGTCACCCCCGCATCCTATGCGCTCCTTGGTGGCATGCCAGTACTCTTTATCACCGGACAAAAACCAATAAAAAAGAGCAAACAGGGACGATTTCAAATCTTAAATGTGGTTCGAATGATGGAACCCTTGACCAAGTACACAAAACAGATAGTCAACGGGAATAGTATTCCTTCCATCGTACGAGATATCTTTCGCATCGCGGTAAATGGAAAATCAGGACCAGTCCACATTGAACTCCCTGAAGATATCGCCTCTGAAGAGGTGCAAGCTGTCCCTTTTCCCGTTCACCCACAGTCGTACCCCGTTGCAACAACACACTCCATTGAACACGCAGCAATGCTCCTAAAAAATGCCAACGCCCCCCTTATCCTTTTTGGAGCCGCGGCGAACAGAGAACAGATTGCTCCAGTCGCTGCAGAGCTAATAGAAAAAACCGGTTTTTATTTTTTTACCACCCAAATGGGAAAAGGTGTTGTTGACGAACATTCTCCCCGCTGCCTCGGAACCGCAGCATTATCAGATCATGACTATTTGCATTGTGCCATAGATAAAGCTGATGTGATCCTCAATATCGGATATGATGTTGTTGAGAAACCTCCATTTTTTATGAATCATGGCAATATGTTGGTGATCCATCTCCATTTTGCCCCAGCCGATATGGACGAAGTATATTTCCCCCAACACGAAGTTATTGGCGATATTGGTCACTCCCTTCGTTCTTTACTTGATACTCTCTTGGAAATGGTCCCGCACGAAAACGACTATTACCATAGAATTCACAAGGAAATTCATCATCATGTCTTTCACTCTCAGGGTCACCTCTGTTTTCCCAGCACTCCCCAACGCATCGTGAGCGATATTTACAAAACAGTGGAACAGGACGCGATTATTTCCTTGGACAATGGAATGTATAAAATATGGTTTGCAAGAAATTATAAGGCCACCAACATCCACTCCTTACTTCTTGACAATGCACTTGCAACAATGGGCGCAGGCTTGCCGGCAGCCATTGCAGCAAAACTTGTGCATCCTGCAAGACAGGTTATCGCGCTATGTGGAGATGGAGGTTTTATGATGAATTCCCAAGAGTTAGAAACGGCAGTTCGACTCAACTTGCATATTATTGTCATCATTTTAAAAGATGATGGTTATGGAATGATAAAATGGAAACAAAAAGGAATGGATTTTCCAGATTTTGGCCTTGATTTTCGCAACCCCGATTTTATACAATATGCTAAGAGCTACGGTGCAGAAGGACACAAGGTTACCAAAAATGGCACACTCTCTGAACTCCTCTCAAACTGCCTGAACAACCATGGTGTTCATCTCATAGAGTTGCCCGTTGACTACTCAGAAAACGAAAAGGTTTTCTTAAAAGAACTAAAAGAAAAGACTTGTTTATTGTAGTTTTTCCATTCTACTTTCCTGGAAAATATGACCGCACTGTTCGCCCACTATCGTGTGATCGCATACAGCATCTGGATAATAGCGGTTGCCTGTTCACTTGTCTGGAACAGTGTGGACAATATCCGGGAAAGAAAATTCATCGCCCATGAAACGGCAAAAGCCTTTTATGAGCAGATCATCGCAACTCGTCACTGGAATTTAGCCAATGGCGGTGTCTATGTCTTTACCACACCCCATAGCCCACCTAACCCCTATCTGGCTGAAGAGACGCGAACCATAAAAGACGAAAACGGTAAATCCCTGACATTGATTAACCCGGCCTACATGACAAGACAAATAGCCGAAATCAGTCAAGAGAAAGGGTCTATCACATTTCATATCACCAGCCTTAACCCCCTTCGCAAAGGAAACGCTCCTTATCCTTGGGAGATTCCATGGTTGCAAACATTTAATAACGGCGCAAAAGAGCAGGGCGCATTTGTAATGGAAAATGGTCAGGAGATATTTAGATATATGGCGCCACTTCCATTTAAAAAAACGTGCACCCCTTGCCACCTCAAACCCGACAATCAATATGGTACCCGTGGTGCTATCTCCGTTACCTTTCCCAGTCAATACAAAAATTCTTCCTGGCCACTACTGTTCAGTCATCTTTTCGTCGCCCTTCTGGGAATTGCTTTCATCAATTTTTTTGGAAAACAGCTAGCCGAAAGTAGAAGAAACCTTCTTCGTAGTAACAACAGCCTTGCAAGTGAGATTGAGGAAAGAAAAGAAACGGAAAAAGAATTACTGCAAGTTAAGGAGAATCTGGAACAGACCGTTAATCACCGTACCGCCGAACTTAGACAGAGCAACGATTCCCTAGACAGGCGAGTTAAAGAACAGCAACGCATTGAAGCAGCACTGGTCTCCATAAACGATGAATTCATCCAAATTTTTAACAGCGCTCCTGACGGAATGCATGTCGTAGACAAAAATCATACTGTCATTCGGGTAAATCGTGCATATTCTACATTACTTGGAAAACAACCGGAAGAAATTCAAGGGCGTAAATGCTACGACAGTTTCGCAGGAAAACTCTGCCACACAGAACAGTGCCCTCTCAACCAAATCATAAAAGGTGTTGAACGTGTGGAGGTGGAAGCTAATAAAACCAAAGCCAATGGTGAAACAGTGCCCTGCTTAATAACCGCCACCCCATTCCACGATCCCAAGGGAAGACTAAGTGGTATTATTGTGGTAACTCGAGATATCAGTAATTGGAAAAACATTGAAGATTCCCTGTCCGCCACCGCCAGGAATTTACGTCGTAGAAATGCAGAACTGGAAGATTTTGCCCATGTAATTTCCCACGACCTTCAAGAGCCTTTAATGCTAATAAAAAGCTTTAGTGAGCGTATTCGAAAAAAATGTACGGATGAATTGCCAGAATCAGGCCATAAGTACCTTGAACACATAGAACACGCTACCCAGCGGATGAAAAGCTTGATAGACGGCTTATTGCTTTATTCAAGGGTTACTAGCAAAGCAAACCCCTTTGAAAAAGTTGACTTGCAGGAAATCACCAAATCCGTCCTTGAAGATCTCACCCTCAAGATTGAAATCCATAACGCCATCATAAGTGTGGATCAGGGGCTGCCAAGCATCGAAGCAGATCCCTTACAGATGCGACAACTCATGCAAAATATCATTGGCAATAGCCTGAAATATCACCATCCCAGGCGCCCCCCTGAAATCACGATTCAATGTGTCCCATTTCCAGATACAATCCACAGTCAGACCCACATCCGTTTTTCCATAACAGATAACGGTATCGGTTTTGATAAAAAATATAAGAACCAGATTTTTGATATTTTTCAACGCTTGCACACAAGACAACAGTTTCAGGGGACCGGGATCGGCCTTTCCATTTGCAAAAAGATTATTGAAAGGCATCGTGGAACAATCACCGCTGAGGCAACCCCCAAGCAGGGCGCAACATTCACCATCACCCTCCCCAAAAAGCAACAATCAAACGACAAACCTCATAAAGATCGAAGCCTTATCGACATAATACTTAACAGGCGCTAACCCAAAACGAGGTTCTGTTCCTTTTCTTTCATAAACCACCCATAAAAGCTCCTTCGTTATATGTTTGATGCTGATTGACAAGTCTGCACCAGCTAAGTACATTTGTGCGCATGGCGATTTTTCGATTGGATGATACCTGCACTTTCCCCAACCCTGAACTAGCGGAAAAAAATGGCTTATTAGCCATAGGTGGAGATCTGTCGGTTAGACGATTAGTCGTAGCCTATACAAAGGGGATTTTCCCCTGGTATTCAAAAGGAGATCCCCTTCTCTGGTGGTTTACGGATCCGCGACTTGTACTCTTTCCAGATGAATTTCATATCTCAAAAAGCCTTGCCAGAACAGTTAGAAGGGGAATTTTCAGCACCAGTGTAAACCGCGATTTTGCCGCAGTAATTAAGGGTTGTGCAACAACAAGGACGGCTCAACAGGAAGGCACCTGGATCAGTGAAGAAATGCAAGGTGCCTATTTAAATCTCCATATTGCGGGTTACGCCCACTCTGTGGAATGCTGGTTTGGTGATGAGCTAGCAGGAGGTCTTTATGGAGTGCAAATCGGAAAGATCTTTTTTGGCGAATCCATGTTCAGCCGTAAAAGCGATGCTTCAAAAGTTGCATTTATTACCCTGATAGAGCAGCTTAAAAGGCAAGATATTCAACTAATAGACTGTCAAATGACGACAAAACACCTGGTGAGCCTTGGGGCAAGAGAGATTGAGGGCCGAGCATTTCGTCAACTCCTACAAAAACACATACAACAATCAGACTACGAAGATCTATGACAAAGAAAAAAGAAGGTATAGCTTGCGATGGTTGCGGAAAAATTACTGCCCTGCAAAATACCCACGGAAATGAATTTTGCGAGGATTGTTTGGAGCTGGTCTCTGCAATCCAGGAAAAACCACAGACCATAAAACGAATTTGCCACCTGATAAAATCTGAGCTTCACCAACAAAATAGCGTTGGCCAAATCGATACTTGCGAGAACCACATTCTCAAGGATCTTCCTGAAGTCCTTGATGCAGTTCGTTTCAGGACAAAGGATAGAGAACGAAACACCTGGTATGTTTCAGTCAGTGAGCTACAGGGGGATCCCGTTGAGATATTTGCGTCAACCGCCTTTGATAGAGATGACCATTTACAGTCAAGAATCTCAAACCTCACAACCATTACCAGATTAATCTCTCTCATTCTAAGAAATATTTTTCTTGGAGAAGTACTCACCCTTGAAAAGACAATAAAACAGTTGAAGAGAAGCTCCAGGCAACAAAACGACCTTCCTGATATGTTGACTTCGGTTCTACGGCGTTACAGAAGGGATATGCCTAAATAAAAAATCTGACAACAGGTTCAATACTCAAAATCAAATTCATAGGGCAAAGACGACTTATCGAAATGACGAAGTACATTATGTAAAACGTGGAGGGTGGGCACCTGAAAACTGACTTCCCAGGCCGGGGTAGCGGTTGGGGCTTTGGTGAGCATGGCTACTTCCAAAAGTTTCATCTCTTCCGGCGCAACACCAAGCAACATCATCACCCTATGTCTGGTGGCCGCCATGATTACTAAAGATTGCGGTTTTCCCACCCTTGTTTCCCGTCTTTTCCAGCGTAAGTTAACAACATCTTCCCGTTGTACCTTCACCTTCTTAAACTGAGGACAATCTTTATGATGGATGGAAAGCCCCCTTTTGGACAGAAGGGCAAACAACCCCTTATCAGTGGGATTGGGTTTACAGCAAGCGGAAATTTTAATGGCCACCGGATCAAGGGTAGTCAGTTCAATTCTGTTAAGTGTTCCTGCAGGACGGGATAAGGGGGATGCTTTTTTATAAAGCTGTTTTTCGATCTGCCTGATAAGAGCAGATAAACGCAACCGTCCTTCCCCAATACAGACGTAGAGCTGTTCCTTATTTTTCAAGTCAAAATGGGCAAGTATTTTCTGTAAGCCTTCTTTTTCCAGAAGATCCAGAGGTAATCCGTAACGAAACATTTCCTGGGCAATAATGGACTTGCCAATCTCTTTTGACAACTGTTGCCTGCGAATGCGAAATGTTTTTGCAAGTTCCGCCCTTGCCCTTGGCGTTCTGCACATGGCATGAACGGAAGGCTGAAATTGTAAGGGATGTTTACTCCGCAAAATTCGAATCACATCACCATCCCGCATTTTATGCGTGGGAAGGACTTTTCTACTCCCGATCATGGCCCCTATGCAACTGTGCCCTATATCGGTATGGACCCGAAAGGCAAAATCAAGAACAATGGAATTTGCCGGCAAGCAAAATAGATCTCCGTCTGGCGTATAGGTATATATCTCTTTTTTTCCACTTACTGCAATTATATCACGGTAAGAACCAGACTCTTCCGAGCCAATAACATCAAAAAGCTCCTGAATTTCCTTAATAAAACTCTGCTGGACATTACTTCTGGAATTCCAGTCTTTGAACAGACCACGCTGGGCACAACGGGCCATTTCCCTGGTACGAATTTTAAATAGGTATTTGTTCCCATTAATATTTGCCCGTGCATGTAAACCTTGATATCCGGTGGGCTTGGGATTGGCAATAAAGTCACGGATGGTCCGTGGAACCGGTGCATAGGTCTGATTGAGTATGCCTAATATTGCATAACAGGATTGCACACTGTCGCTAATGATGAGTATCTCAAGAGGATTGTCAATCTCCTTTAGCAACAGACGGTTGGAGGAATCGAAATACGCCCATAACCCCTTGGTTCGCATGGAAACATCCGCATCCAACCACACTTTTTTTATCCGTTCCCTAAGCCTCTTGACAATACTTTTTGCCTCTGGAGAATGTTGCAGCTTGCGAATATTTCCCAGGAGTTTTGCCCCTTGTTTGGGAAATTTAAAAATTAGAGCAAGATCATACATCTCCCTTTTCAGACTAAAGAGACCGAGTTTTGTGGCAAGTGGCGCATAAATATCCAAGGTTTCATCGGATATCTTTTGCCGTTTGGCTGCAGGCATGGCTTGTAAGGTCCGTAAGTTGTGCAAGCGATCGGCAAGTTTCACAAGCATTACTTCGGGGCGAAGCGCGGCCCCTGAAAAAATTTTACGATGTACTTCCTTATACAGACTCTGTTTATCACTGGAATCTCGGGTAACCTTTGTACACCCCTCCACAATTGCCGCCACATAGGTTCCGAATTTCTCACCTATCAAATCAACCGTTATTTCTTCAACATCCTCAACCGTATCGTGGAGCAGAGCCGCTGAAAGGATTTCAGGATCAACCACATCCATCTCAGCAGCCAAAATTTTTGCGACGGAGCAGGGGTGCATAATGTACGCCTCTCCACTTTTTCGCCATTGATCGTCATGGGCATCCGTTGCAAAATCAAGGGCATTCCAAAAAACATGCATTTTGGGACTATCGCCCAACAACTTTCGCATTTGGGACCGATACAGTTCTAGATCAAAAGGTATATATTGCATACTTTATAAAAAAATGGCCTACTGTTTATGGACAAACACTATTGAGAAGATACTGTTTACTTAAATCGAAGAACACGACCTTTTTACTCGTTTTTTTGCGGGCAATATTCTCAATCTTTTGTAAGAAGATACCTTATATATTTCATGTAACCTACCAGAATTCAAGATTCTTGGAAAAATAAAATAACTTATGAGAAAAAAAAGACGCTTTATCCGAAAAAAAAGAGGAAAACGCTCCATACATCGTCGTCAAAATGAACACGATACCACTCTATCCTCCTCTAAAGACCCCCTTCTGCCGCCAGGGCATAACCGCTTTAGATCTCAGATCTTGACCCTGCTCTATTCCAACGATGGGCCGATACAATTCAAGCAAACCCTTAAACTCCTGAGTCTGCCATCACAGTCGAGAAAGGCTTTATATTCCATCCTCACCGATCTTTGCCACGATCAAATTCTCAAACAAATGGAAAAGGACTTGTACGGGCCCGGAAAGAAACATAATCTCGCAGAAGGAATACTTGATCAAAATGCCAAAGGTTTTGGTTTTGTAACATCTCTTAGTTCAAAATTGCAAAAAACCGATTACACAAAAGATGCCTTTATCTCCCCTGCCAATATGCATACCGCCCGCCACGGAGACAAGGTGCTTATCCGAATTTTTAAAGTGACAAAAGATGGTCGGCCGGAGGCAGAAATCCTCTCCATCCTGGAAAGAAGCAGTAGCCACCTTGCAGGATTTGTGACTTTTAGATCAGGACAGACCATCGTTTACCCCGAAGACACACGTTTTCCCTTCACAATTCGCATACCCGGAAAGCGAAACCCCGCGCTTCATGAGGGAGATGCTGTCATCGTGAAACTTGATGAAACGACTGACACGGTTCATCAACAAACCGGTTCCCTTTTGGAAATTCTTGGCAGTCCAGACTTGGTGGATGTGCAAATGCGTCTGGTTATTGAAAAGCATTCCCTTCCCCACACCTTCAGCACAGACACTCTGCAAGAGATAGAAAAAATACCAGACACCATTGGCCCCGAGAAGGACCGATTAGACCTACGCGAACTCCAACACATCACCATTGATGGCGAAAGTGCCAAGGATTTTGATGATGCCATATGTGTTTTCAAAACACGTAAAGGCTTCCGACTTTACGTATCCATTGCCGATGTCAGTCACTACGTAAAACCTGGAAGCGCCCTGGATAAAGACGCATACCAGCGCGGCACTTCTATCTATTTTCCGGGCCGGGTTATTCCGATGCTTCCGGAAAAACTTTCAAATGATCTCTGCAGCCTGGTCCCGGATAAAGACCGCTACTGTTTTACCGCAATTCTCGATTTTGATCGAACCGGTCAGCTACAAAATAAAGAATTTACCAAATCCATAATACGGAGCAAACAACGATTCACTTACACAACTGTCAGTCAAATTATTGAAAAAAAGGACTCACAGACAAGAAAAAAATACAAAGAATTTGTAACACCACTAAAATGTGCTGCCGAACTTGCTGCTGAGCTCATGAAAAACCGCAAACAACGCGGTGCCATCGGCTTCACTCTCCCGGAACCTTTTATGGAACTGGATGACCAGGGAAAAATCACGTCCATTCGTCGTGCGGAAAGAAATTTTGCCCATAAGCTTATTGAAGAATTTATGCTCACTGCAAACGAAGCAGTGGCACAACTCTTCACCGCAAAGAAACTTGATGGTCTATATAGAATCCATGAGCAACCGGCACTGGAAAAAGTGACAGACTTTATAGAATTTAGCAATTCCCTTGGCCTGCACCTTCCTCCATTTCGTGAGGATCCAAGTTGGTTTGATCAGATAATAGACATGGTACAATCTACTCCCAAGGAGTACGTGATCAACAATTTGTTATTACGAACCATGCAACAGGCCAAATATGATGCCAACAATGTTGGTCACTTTGGGCTTGCCGCCACCGATTATACCCATTTCACCTCCCCCATTCGCCGCTATCCGGACCTTACGGTTCACCGCGTATTACACACATTTCTTACCCAGAAGACGTCGGTGCGTACCAGAAAAAAAGACGTCCTTTCAAATAAAGAAATGGGTCCTTTTTTGTCTGCCCGGGAACGGGTGGCTGTTGCTGCAGAACGAGAGATGAACGAGAGACTAAAAGTTCGATTTATGAGTGAAAAGATTGGTGAGACATTTAACGCTGTAATCTCAGGAGTTACCGGTACAGTCATTTTTATCGAACTGACAGATCTTTTTATAAGTGGTGGGATATCCATCACCAGCCTCAAAGATGACCACTATATGTTTAACGCTAAACAGCACAAACTGACAGGGAAACTTAGTGGCAAATCCTTTCAAATCGGAGACTTACTCCAAGTAATCCTTATTGATGTGGATCTTCGCCAGAACCGTATTTTTTTTGGCCCAGCAAGGAGTAATGAACAAGCGACATAGGAAGACTGCCAAAGAATCGTCCTTGACTTGATAGAGGATTTCGCATAATAGTTTGCTATCTTCGGATGGTTCTCCTCATAAGACCAGCACTGACAAAGAGGGGAAATGTATATTTGATATTTTTTTAGTGGAACTTTACTAATCTCTCTTTTTCTTGTATTTTGGAGTTGATTATATTCATACATTATATGATTTTTATCTTCAATATCTTTAAAATAAAGTATTGCATATTTATCAATAGTATTTCTAAGCATTCTAAAACTAATACTATTTCTACTAAAATACCTTGATTGTAGTTTAATCTCAAACCTTGTTAAATTAAATGCCAAGTTATTCTTTGCTTTTTTATCATAAAAGTAAGATCTAATAGCCACAAGGTTAATATTCTTTTTTGACACTTTTTCTATGTAATTAGTATTTGCAAATGCTTGCTTATCTTTTATACCATAATATTCTCTTCGAGGTGCCTTTTTGATACATAGCACTAATAGCTTTTCAAATTGGCACTTTACATCAAGGCAAATATCTAGTTCAGTAATTTTAAAATAATAATTGCTATTTAGATAGGCACAAATATTTAATAAGCAATTATAAGAAGCGTTGTCTCTTTTCTCATCATATGTCTTAAGACCAGCAAACTTTATAGTTACATAAGGAATTTTTCTTGCTATACCTGTTTTTAAACTAGCAATCTGTTTCCCTTTGTGATATATTATATATTCAAATACTCTTCTAAATCCTATTTCTTTTATGCTTTTATGGATATAGAGGTTACTTTCAATTGCCTCTATCCTATTAATTAAGTTATATAACACCTCTTGTTGCAAACCGTTGTTTTTACAATCTACTTGTAAACTGATAGTATCAATTACTGTTGTGTAATTCATCTTTATTCCCCTATATATTAATTAGAGAGGATAAACTAGAAATAAGCTTATTACTTACTATATTTTATTATGATGTATTTAGTTACTACCTAATTATACTTTTGTTATTTA
>JBNKKR010000029.1:0-52125 GCA_050291935.1 Desulfocapsaceae bacterium
GTATTTGATAATTTGTGTTGAAGAAAACATGACATAATTATGGACTTCTGGGAAGATGGGGTTAAATTACCGCTTACGATTTTTTGAGCTGTTTCAACGGGCATGGGTTTTTCCTTATTATTACCGAAGAAAATCCAGCTGTGAGGCTGGTATTTCCGCCAATATTCCCGTAGTAACACCAGACTTGATTGAGAAAGAATTGTGTACCTGTCTTTTCGTCCTTTACTTTGCTCGATACGAAGCATCATCCGTTTTGACTCAATGTGCTCCGGCCTGAGTCTTACGGCTTCGCTCACCCGTAACCCGGAACCATAAATAACATTGAGCAGAGCGCGATGTTTAAGGCTCGTTGGTGCCTGTAACAGCCGTTGCACCTCCTCACCACTAAGCAGCATAGGCAGTTTCTTTGCACGGGGTCTTGGAGGAATGGAAAAACTTGATTCGTCTCTTTTAAGAAATTCTCGGTAGTACTTTTTAAGGCCGCAAAAAAGAACATTGCAACTGGACCAGGCCAGTTGCTTATCCTGAATACAATGGATCAGATAATCCTGTATCTGATCATTACTGAGTTCTTCTGTCGGTTGCTCATGAAAGGCACCAAGCCCTGTCACTGCGTTTATGTAAGCTTTTCTGGTTTTTGGGGCAACACGTTGAAGAATAAGATAATTGACAAAGTCTTTTTGAGTAGTTCTGGCCATTGTAATACCTCCTGAAAGTTTTATTCAAGAAACCACCATAGTTTCCTGTTTGGAAGGTATTGTAGTGAATATAAATGCTTATATCTTGGTATTAAGTGAAAAAAGTGCGATATAGATCAAAAGAAAGGACTTGGTGAGGGTTTTTCCGCGTAGCGGTTTAGTTCAACCAGTTATTAACTGTACGGATTCGTCCAGTTATCACCTATAGTTGTGGTATTATCGATAATGGCATATTTCGTGCCAATATCTATTTTTACAAAAACAGTTAAAAGTCCAATGGACTTTTGCCTTCTTTTGCAGTTTTACATGGTAGGCAGAGCGTATAAACACCATCGTCATTATCACGTTAGCATGGTCAAGCATTGTCTGAAACTCGAGTGCTTCTCAACATACTTATAAAGATTCATCCCACCTCAACATAACAGGACGAAGTAGTGTCATATCACCCGGTTTTGGGGCATAGTACCAGTGCTTGTTATAACAAACATCCCGATCATTTCCTAACATTATTTCTTTATTGCTATTTTCCCGGAAAGGAGGAGCTGCTTGGTGTCGATTAAATGGGCGTCTGCGGCCAGGATGGCCGCAGTCGAGCCCCCAGGGATGGGTTTATGGCGTCCCAATTAATCGACACCAAACAGCTCCGGGTCAAACAGCGAAGAACGTATTGTATTTCATTTCAAACAAGAAACTACACGGATAAAGCGTTATGACAGCTCTTTAAAAAACCTATACCACCTTGGATGCAAAAAGGAACCTTCCCGTGAGATACCTACCCTGGTGGCCCGGCCGACAATGGCTTTTCGTTCTACCAAACCGAAGAAACGTGAATCAGCACTATTATCCCGGTTATCCCCCATCATAAAATAATGACCATCTTCTATTTGTACTGGCCCAAAGGTATGGATAGATGGGCGTCCTGGAAAAAACATCACCGCATGTTTTTTCCCAGACAACGTTTCCTCGGAAAAGATATGCTCAGCCTGTTTTTTCTTGTCAAGCTGCTCTGCTATACCCTGGGGCAGTGCTGCATAGTGGACAAATTCGCCATTAATAAGCAGTCTGTTTTGCACCATTGCTATCCTGTCTCCAGGGATCCCTATGACCCGCTTAATAAGCCTTTTTCCATCTTCAGGAGAATAAAAAACTACTATATCACCACGTCTGGGGTCCGCCCATTTTGCAAGGTGCTTGGTGGTGTAGGGGATTTTAAGGTCGTAGGCAAGCTTGTTCACAACAACCCTATCACCAATAAGAATACTTGGCTCCATGGAGCCGGTTGGCACATCGTTCCAATCGGCTATGGCCGATTTAAACGAAGTTGCGATACAAACAGCAAAAATGATGCTGAAAATCCAACTTTTATAGATAGCCTTCGCTCTTGCCCGCCACTTGTTTTTCATTTTTTCCTCTCTTAGGAATTACTGCTTATTAGTGTCTGTCAGCAGGCGCAATCCGCTTAAAATCACCATTTGCAAGCCATCCGCTACGCCCACTTGCATCGGATACCAAAGTGTAATCTTTATATATCTTCCCAGGGCTAATCATACGTCCCTCCCGCATACTGCCACTTACCGCCGCAGAGGAAAATGGCGAGACGCGAAGTTTGGCATTGTCCACAATAACCACTGCATCATCATAGTATTTATACTGCCCGCTAAACCCGAGCAAAGCCATTGCCATCACCGACAAGCTGCACACTATAACAAACAGACGACTCTTTGTCTGATTGCTTTTGCTAACGCTAAGAAGAGAACTTGCAGCAAGTACGACAGTTCCCCCGATAAATATCCATAGCCAGTGATCCAATGGGAACAGGCGAATAAATCCCTCCTTGAAACCTTGTTCTTCCTGAAAGAGGCTCTTTTCTTTACGAACCAGTTCAAGGTTTCCCTGGATATCAGGATCTCCGGGGGCAAGACGTGCTGCCCGCTCAAAATAGAGGATGGCAAGACCAATTTGTCCATTTTGCGCATAGCTGCTGGCAAGATTATAAAAGAGATTAGCGGAATAGCCCCCTTGCAAGAGCGATTCAAAAGTTGCAATGGCTTCCCCATACTGGCCGTTGTTATATGCTGCAACTCCCTTTGAAAAACTGTTTTCTACGTCTTGAGCTGCACTGCTTATGGGACACAAAAAGAACACACACAACACAAGCCATTTGCAACTCTCTCTTATCGCAATCATAGCTTTTCAAACTCCTTGTTCAATTGTGTTGCATAGTAGTGCATCTGTTTTTCACTAAGTGCTTGCCCACCATAGGCAGCCTCTTCTACCACCTTAAAAAAACGAAGCAAAACAGAAGAATCAGGTAGTCGCTTTTGCAAATTAACCAAAGTGATAGCAGCAGGTTCCATATCCCATCGCAACCCCAGTTGCTCCTGAATAGCATTTCGGCCATGGCTAAGAAAGGCTGTACTGTCCACTTGTTGTAATGCTGCATCAAGCTCTTTCTGCCGAATCTGCCACAATCGTTTACTCTCTTTTTTTTGCTGCAATTGTGGATTGTTATAAAGACGCCGATTACGGATCTTTACAAAGAGTACTAAAACAAATAGCAAAATCAGTACACCACAAAAGATTTGAAACCACATCTTCACAAACAGAGGTTCCAACTGATTATAAAGCTTTCCCCTTTCAAGACGCAATGGGGCAAGCCCGGGTAGTGGTGCCTGCTTCTGTTCCTGCTCGGCTACCGGCTGTTCCTCTTTATTAATAGTAGGTGAGACAACTATATTCTCTGCCGCTTTTTCCTCTTCCTGTGATCCACTTTTCACCCCTTCCAGTGCTATCGGCTCTGAATGCAACTCCTTATACTTCTCGGCCACCGGATCAAAATAACTAAAGACAACAGACGGAATGTGACTTAGCTCAGTTGCCTTTGCCACCAGAGCCTGCTCAAACACCTTTTTCCCTTGCCGTTTATCACTTCCCTGCAAAAATTCAGACGAAGGGGTATAGCTCCTCCATCCCGTCGTATCTTGTAATTGCGGTGCCTGCACTCGATCAAAATTGCCAATTCCGCTCACGGTCATGGTAAGGGTTACCGGATCGCCCTTGCTTACCACTTTGGGCTTAGCCGCAACCTCTAAACGAAAATCACCAATGGCCCCTGAAAAGCTTTCAGGCTTTCCTGCTTCCGGTAGCGACACCACCGTCATCTCAACCATTGGACTTGCAACCTTCACCACTTTTTGGCGATAGGAGCCAAAGAAACTATCAAAAAAATTATCATCAAAAAATGGATCAGAAAATAACCCACGGGGACGCTGTCTGCGCGTCGGCCTTTCCCGTAAAAGTAAGATGGCCTCAAGCTCCATACTCACCGTATGAGTCCCCTCTTTGACCCCTGACAAAACTGATTCCCAGGAGAGGACACTGTAACGGTTGTTACCGACAATTTCACTGCTTTGTTGCGGTTCTCCCTGCAACTGCTGAAGGGCAAAACCTTCCCCCTGAAACTGCGGGAGGGAATTTAAGTTGGCCTGAACCCCCTCGCGGAAATAGACCTTGACCTGAATAGGAACAAGTTCGCCATTATAGCTTTTTGTTTTGCTTGGGATAACCCGCATAAAAGCTATTTCCTCGGCCTCCCCGGAGCGCAATCTAGTGCTTGCTTTTCCTGACTGAGCACTTGCATTTGGCATGCTCTTTTTCGTGGCTACACCGGTAACGTCAATCTCTAATGGCGATGTTTTCACCTTCCCTTCCTTGGAATCTATGACAAAGGGAGGGATAGTGAAGTGACCTTCCCGAGTTGCTTCAACCAAAAAGATAGAGCTTATTGAGGCGGAGTAGGTACCGTTATTATACTCCATCCGAGTTGACTGGCCGCGGTGATGGAAGAGGAGTCCATCAACTTCGGGAGGATGGATGGAAGAAGATGAACGTACACCTTGCACTGTGATTGTCAATTGGGCAGCTTCATCAATGGAGAAACTCTTGGTGTTAAGGGATGCGGTGGCGCTCACTTGGGCATAGAGAGGTGCAACAGTTATAAACAACACCAAGGAAATCAACAGGTAAAAAATACTCTTTTTATACATCGCTACCAATCCTTTGTCGGTTGTTGGTCGGTACCACTCTCTTTTTCACCAATGGGCACAAAATTTAGATCCTTTTCATTGTCTTTTAGACTATCCAACAATTGCTTCGCCTCCACACTGGTCATTTTACCATTTAACCTGCGCTCCTGATCACGTTTTTGCGCCTGCTTATCAGCTTGTGCCTGCCTTTTTTCTTCCTGCTCTGTTGCGTTCCCGGTCTCTTCATTCTTTGTCCCGGCTTCCTCTTTCTTAGATTGCTGCTCTTGTTGCTCTTCGCCAGCCTTCTCTTCTTGATCTTCGCCTTTATCCTCTTGTTGCTGCTGGCCACCATCCTTTGCGGTGGAATCTTGTTTTTCCTTTTGCTCTTTGTTCTGCCCTTCGTTTTCCTGCTTCTCTTGTTGCTGTTCGTTCTTTTGTTTATCCTTTTCGTTATCCTGCTGGTCCTGTTTCGTATCTTTATCTTGCTGGTTCTGCTGCTGTTTTTGTTCTTCTTCCTGTTTTTTTAGGGCTTCTAACTGTTTTTTTACAAAATCATGGTTAAAACCGGCGTCCTTATTCTGCTCATTGAGTTGTAGGGCAGCCGCATAAGAATCCACCGCCTGCTCCCAAAGCTCTATGCTATGCTGTCTATCCGTTTGCAAACTCTCTTTTCCCTGCTGAAAAAGTGCATTTCCACGATTATAATAGGCCTGTTCCTGCAAGACCAAATCATCACTTTTTAGCGCATTGCTAAACGAACTGGCGGCATCTTCAAAGAGATTGTTTTTATAGGCCGCTGTACCGTAATTATAGTGCAACACCGGATTATCCGGTGTTTTTTCAAGCTGTTCACTGTAGTACTTGGAGGCAGTAATAAAATCATCTGCCTGAAAAGCATCTTCACCAATTGAGGCTTTACCAGTAGAAGCAAGGGAAACTAAGCAACAACACAAAAGAGCCAAAACACCTTTTTTATTTCTTCTGCCCGCCGTTTTAACAAAGGGAAGAGCAAGTCCACGGGTTGATTTTTTACCACTGAGCAAAAAATCTATCACCAATAAAAGGGTGGCCAAAGCAAGTGGCCATTCAAAACGTTCCAGGGGGATCTTATGCCGTTTTTCAGCAAGTTCTTCTTTGGGAATAAGCGCTAGTTTCTCTTTATAAATCGTCTCCAGCCCTTCACTGCTTGTTCCCAGCGGTACATAAAGCCCCTTTGTAAGCTCTGCGATCTTTGCCAAACTCTCTTCATCCAGTTTTGAGGTAACAAACTGTCCTGACACATCCTTTACAAAACCGGTTTTGCCATTCTGGGTAAGCGGGATCAACTCCCCCTCATGGCTACCTACCCCCACAGGATAAATGGTAACACCCTGTTCGGCGGCATGTTTGGCAGCCGTCAGTACATCCCCTTCCAGGTTTTCACCATCGGTGATCAATACCAGAATTTTATGATTTGCTTCATTTGACAATACCTTCTCCGCCTCTTGTATTACCGAGGCGATATCGGTACCTCCCTTTGGAATGATTGAGGTATCTACGGATTGTAACGAGCTCTCAAAGGCATTGTAATCGATTGTCATGGGGCAGAGTAAAAAAGCGGATCCGGCAAAGGGCAATAATCCCACCCTGTCTCCTTCCAGCTTACCCACAAAATCTAGTATTCCAAACTTTGCCCGCTGCAGACGATTGGGACGCACGTCTTGGGCCAACATAGATTTGGAGGTATCGATGGCAAAAAGAATATCAATCCCCTTTCGCTTCACATCGATCCATTTCACTCCATACTGCGGTCTTGCAAGGGCAACAAAACAACAAAAAACTGCAAGCAACAGCAAAGATTTCTTGATCATCCTTCGTCTTGCAGAAATATTTACACATAATCTACTTAACAAATGCGAAGAGGCAAAACGGGCCAGTTCCTGCTGTCTTTTCTTCTGGATCTTTATAAAAAAGATCACCAGCAACACAACAACAATGGCTCCTGCTGCAAGCCAAAGCGGTTCTGCAAATGCAATACTGTTCTTCATGGCAGACGCCTCCGCACAAGCACCACTTCCATCGCCAACAGAAACAGTCCAAGAAAAACGCACCAGGAAAACAGCTCCCGATAATTTTCAAATTTCTTTATATTTCTGGTGGTTGTTTCCATGGTGTTTATCTCATCATAGACCTTTTCCAGGGATTTGGTATCCGTTGCCCTGAAATATTGTCCACCGGTCATCGAGGCCACCTGCTCAAGGGTCGCTTCATCAATATCCACTTTTACCCGCACAAGACGGGTGCGGCCAAAGTGATCCTGCACCGGCCTCTGGGCCTCACCCCTTGTACCGGCGCCAATGGTGTATATTTTTATCCCAAGGGTCTCCGCCGCCTCTGCTGCAACAAGGGGTGGGACACTTCCCCCATTATTCATGCCATCGGTCAGCAGAATCAGAATGCGCGATTTGGCCTTATGCTCCCGAAGTCGGTTCAATCCGCTGCCAATGGCAGATCCTATGGCCGTGCCATCCTCAACCATTCCCACCGACAACGCATCCAGGCGCTGCAACAACCAATCGTGATCAAGGGTCAACGGACTCACCATATAAGGACGCCCACCAAAGGCCAATAATCCAATACGATCATTGGGCCGCTCGTCAATAAAGGTATGCATAACAGACTTCACCACATCAAGACGATTGGCAGCTTTACCATTTAGAGTAAAATCAAGGGCCTCCATTGACCCGGAAACATCAACGGCAAGCAGGATATCAATTCCACTGGCCTCTATCTCCGTCGTTGTGTTCCCCAGTTGTGGTCTTGCAGCAGCAACAATCAATGCGCTAATGGCCAATAAACGTAAAGCTGCCAAAAGCCGTCCAGGCCCGATTCTTCTTCCTTCTGCAAGATTTTCGGCTATGGAAGTGGTGGAAAAGACAAGGGCCGGGGCAAGCCCTCTTTTCCCCCGAAGCAGTGCCAAAAAAGGGAGCAGGCTTAAAAGCCAGAGAAACTCCGGATGCAGAAAACGCATTAGGCCTCTCCTTTTTTTGAATTTTGCATGGTGTCCTCAATACATTTTTGAACCGCTTGTTCCATGGTTTCCATCTGTTGCCGCTCTGGAGTACATTTTGCAAATTTTGCAAGATCGCACCTTTCCAGACACTCTTTTAAACGCTCTACGTGCTGCTCAAGTTGCCCAACACCAGTGGCAGGGCTGTTTGTAAGTTCTCTAAAAAATTCGCTACTGGTTTGCCTGCTGCTGGGGAGCTTAAATCGCTCTTCGACATAGTTTCGCAAAATAGAAGAGATCCCAATCGCATACCGCTCTCCGTCTCCTTGCTCCATCACCCCACGCAGCTGCACCAGATCCGCAAGAGCCCTTTCATGGGGGCCTGGGATATGCACCTTTTTCTTTCGCAGAAAAAAGAACCAAATCAGTAACCCAATAAGGAAAACAGCAACAATGGCCACTGTTGCGATAAACAGATAATTTGGTTCTTCGGGCAAAACCATTGGCGGATGAATATCATGCAGTACCTCTTCATTCATCGCCCTCTCCTCCGTCGCCGCTTGCCAAAAAAATTCAATAGAGGCGGAATATAGGATGTATCTGTTGAGAGATCCAAAAGATCAACGCCCGCTCTCCGAATGGCCTTATGCAGTTGCGCCATTTGGAACTTTGCCATTTCTTTATATCCTCTTCGAACAGAAGGATTTGAGGTATCAAGTTCTACCTGCGCTCCACTTTCCGCATCTTCCACCGTAATCCAGCCCACATCCGGTAGTTCCGACTCCCTTGGATCGGAAACAATCATGGAGATAAGATCATGACGCTTGTTGGTGACCCGCAATTTCGGTTGCAAACGGCTCAGTTCCTCTTCAAAATCACCGGGTAAACAGAAATCAGAAATAAGAAATGCCACACATTTTCGTTTACTGACCTGATTGACAAAATCAAGGGCGGTAAGCAGGTTTGTTTTTCTGCCTTTGGGCTGAAAAAAGAGAATCTCCCGTATCAGGCGCAGGATATGGGATCGTCCTTTCTTTGGTGGGATATAGAGCTCAACGAAGTCGGAAAAGAGCAGCAAGCCCACCTTATCGTTGTTGCGTACCGCAGAAAATGCCAACACGGATCCCACCTCGGCCATAATTTCACGTTTTGAATAGTTCCCTGAACCAAAATCACCGGAACCGGAAACGTCAATCATCAACATTATGGTGAGTTCCCGTTCTTCACTGAATTTTTTGATATGGGGAAGACCGGTGCGTGCCGTTACATTCCAATCGATACTGCGAATATCATCCCCTGCAACATATTCGCGTACCTCGTCAAAATTCATGCCCCGGCCTTTAAAAACCGACTGATAACTCCCGGCCAGGGTGTCATTAACAAGGCGTAAAGTCCGTACCTCAACCTGACGAACTTTTTTCAGAATTTCTTTTGTTATCTGTTCTTCCATGATGACTATCAGGGGACAGGAATTGTGTCGAGGATCTTGCGAATGATATCTTCACTGCTTACGGCTTCCGCTTCTGCTTCATAACTGATGCGAATCCGGTGACGCATAACATCCATGGCAGCTGATTTCACATCATCTGGGGTCACATAGCCACGACCGGCCAGAAAGGCAAGGGCCTTGGCAACCACCTTCAGGTTAATGGTGGCCCTGGGGGATGCACCGGTTTCGATATAATCATGCAAATCAAGGGAAAATGATTTTGGATCACGGGTGGCACAAACAAGGCTTACAATATAGTCTTTTATTTTTTCATCCATATAGATGGAATCGACTATTTTACGTGAAGTCAGGATATCAGAAGGTCCGATCACCGGATTAACAGTGACTTGTGAATCGGTGTGATCAACCACATCCAGAATCATCCGTTCCTGGGTCTGACTGGGATAGTCCACCACCACTTTTAACATAAAACGATCGATCTGGGCTTCGGGAAGGGGGTAGGTTCCCTCCTGTTCAATGGGGTTTTGGGTGGCAAGGACCAAAAACAATTCGGGCAGTCCAAAGGTTTCATCGCCAATGGTGATCTGTTTTTCCTGCATCGCTTCAAGCAGGGCCGATTGTACCTTCGCTGGCGCCCGGTTAATCTCATCAGCCAGAATCAATGAGGCAAAAATGGGCCCCTGTTTCACTTCAAAGGTGGTATCTTTCGGGTTATAGATCTGGGTACCCATAATATCGGCGGGCAACATATCAGGGGTAAACTGGATACGGCGAAAATCGGTCTGCACCGCCATGGCAAGGGTTTTAACCGCAAGGGTTTTGGCAAGACCCGGCAATCCTTCAAGTAAAATATGCCCACCAGTCAACAAACCGACCAATAAACGTTCCACTAAATGTTCCTGGCCGATTATGGACTTACCAATCTCCTGCCGCAATAACCCAACCCAGGCTGAACTGGCCGCAACAGATTCGTTAATTGCCTGGATTGAAGTATAGCCCTCAACCGGCGTGGCAGCGACTACTTGCTCATTCATTCTAACACTCCTTTACTATCCAAATATGGGGGATACGAAACTACCTGTTTCCATGGCAAAACAGCATAACATGGAAACATTACCGAAACCTTTCACAACCATTACATTGTTGTAATAAAGTCACATAAGCATCCAATGAAAAGCTTGAGGAGGAAGTTTTAAAGAAACTTACAGCAAGGCTTTAATCAGGACAAAACCGCCAATAAGGAGCACAAGGAAAACGATGGAAAGGATGTTGAAATATTTTTCAATATAGATTTTTACCGGAGGACCAAACTTCCAGAGAAACGCAGCCACAAGAAAAAACCTGGCCGAACGGGAGCAGAGAGAAGCCAACATAAAAGTTGAAAAATCAATATGAAATGCTCCGGCAGCTATGGTAAACAACTTATAGGGAATGGGTGTAAAGCCGGCAGCGCCCACCGCCCAGGCATCATACTGTTGGTAGAGATTCTGAACAGTGATATACTTTTCACTGAGCCCATAGATATCGAGAATGGGTTGCCCCACACTCTGCATAAACCATAATCCCAAACCGTAACCAAACGCCCCACCCAAAACAGAGCCAACAGCACAAACGAGGGCATATTTAAAAGATCTTGCCGGAACAGCCACACACAGGGCAATTAAAAAGACATCGGGGGGAAGAGGGAAAAAGGAGGATTCGGCAAAGGCTATGGCAAAAAGGACCCAAATACCATAGGGTGTTTGCAACCATTCCATACACTTGTCATACAAGCGATGGAGCATGGATTTCTTATTTGTACTCCTCTGTTGTGTATCCAAAGACCCTTCACCCATTCCAGCCATGTTCTCCTATCAGACTGACAAAACGAACACTATCCATTTTCCTAACCGTAACCTCACCATCGTTCTTTGTTATCAAGTGCAAATCCTGTAGTTCTCGCCCACCAACGGGAATCACCATTCGTCCGTTATCGGCAAGCTGTTCGATAAGGGGCTCAGGGACCACCGGACCACCGGCGGTGACAATAATTGCATCATAGGGAGCATGTTCACTCCACCCGGCAGTCCCATCATCCAGACGGGAAAGGATATTATAGCAGCGCAAACTATCAAAGACTTTACGAGCACCGGCAAGAAGGGAGTTCACTCGTTCAACGGTATACACTTTTTCACAGATTTTAGAAAGAATTGCAGCCTGATAGCCAGACCCCGTACCAATTTCAAGTACCTTTTCTTTCCCCTGTAGAGAAAGGGCCTGGGTCATCATTGCCACAATTATCGGCTGGGAGATAGTCTGATCAGCACCTATTGGCAGGGGATGATCGCCATAGGCCCTTGCCTGCATGGCATCATCAACAAAACAGTGTCGCGGTATTTCACTCATTGCCTGTAACACAAGCAGATCATTAATACCACGGGGCAGGAGTTGCTCCTGCACCATACGTTCACGAGCTGTACTAAAACTATCGATCACTTGTTAATCTCTTGCCAGGAAAAATCATCCTGCCAAGCAAATTCATCATCATCGTGCCCCCGATATTGACACGATTTCACGATATCTCCAGAAAAGCTAACCAGTACCATATCATAGCCATCGGGATCAAATACACCCGACAACAGTGGCGTACCATCAAAGATTGCGGCCTTTTCTTCATAATAGACCCATTCTTCAGTTTTGGAATCAACCATCCGTTTGGAATCGGGATCGCCCAACAGCTTGAGCACTTCCTCTCGGCTGGTATTTCCTGCGCTGATCATGGACACATCGGATACCAGATGACGTGTTGGAGTGGAAGAACAGCCCCCAAGCCCCATAAAAAAAGAGAAAACAAGTAGCCCCAAAAAGGGATAACGAAGGAAATATAGCATGGCAATCTCACGCAAAATAGAACGGTTAACGCTACAGTTTGGCAATATATCTGCTCAAACGAAAAGCATAGCCTGGCAGCATAAACAAAAACTGTTTTTTCAACCGTTCTATAGCGTGAAGGAGCGTATTTTTCAATACCTAAAGCATCAAAGCTCATGCTGCCCCAACTTCTTTTCTAAAAAAAGTATCAGGCCCCGACAGCCTTATGCAAAATTTTATAGTTGCGCTCCACCATTTCCATGGGATCAACCACAAGGCCCGCCTGGATCATGGCATTGTCATAAATCTGCATGGCCACATCTGCGGCAAAGGGCTCATCGCTTTTACTTAACTCGGCAAGTTGCTTAATTAAAGGGCTGGCAAGGTTAATCTCAAGATTCTTCTTACTTTTTTCCGGCATCATTCCCTTTTCCATACGGCTTGCTGCCATTACCCGTTCCATGGAAGAGGTCATATAACCATCGGGATTAACGATCATTGCCGGGGAGTCCACAAGACGTTTTGATTCAATCACATCAGCAACCTGGGCTTCAAGGGCCTTCTTCATCCATTTGATCAAATCATCGGTGTCATCATCGCTCAGTTTTTCCGGAGCATCCTCAGCCTCCTCCTCTTTCCCACTCTTGGATAAATCAAGGTCGGCGCGATCGGCAGAAACCAGTTTTTTACCATCAAATTCACCCAAATGGTTGAGCACAAAATCATCAATGGGCTCCATGGTATAGATGATTTCAATACCTTTCTTCTTAAACATCTCCACATAGGGACCAGACTCAATTGATGCCCGGCTGGGACCATTTATATAATAAATCTCCTCCTGCCCTTCCTGCATACGTTCAACATAGGCGGTAAGCGACGTGGCTTTGCCATCTTCAGAGTTTGAAGATTCAAAACGAACCAAACGGGCCAGCTCTTTTTGGAACTCAAAGTCAGAAGTAACCCCTTCTTTTAAAAAGATGCCAAAGGTGTTCCAAAAATCGAGATACTTATCCTCATCGCGTTTGGCTTCTTCATCCAAAAATTTCAAAAAGCGTTTGGTGATAACCTTACGCAGTTTCATAACAAGGGCATTGTCCTGCAAAGACTGGCGGGAAATATTCAGTGGTAAATCTTCACTATCCACCACACCTTTTAGAAACCGCAGCCACTCAGGCAAAATATTTTCGGAATGCTGGTCAATAAGTACCCGCTGGCAATAGAGGTTTACCCCAGGATCCATCCGGCCAAAACCAAAAGATTCAAAATTTTCCTTGGGCACGAACAGAAGGGCATTGATCATTAAAGGCGCATCAGCAGTAAAATGCAGACGCATCTCCGGCTCATCCATGGCATTGCCGACAAATTTATAAAACTCATTATACTCTTCGTCGCTAATATCACTTTTGCTTCTGGTCCAAATTGCCTGTACCGTATTAACGGTTTCCCCTTCCAGTTTAATGGGGAAAGGAACAAAGGTGGAATATTGCTTAATTACTGATTCAACTTTAAATTTCTGGGCATACTCTTCGGCATCTTCTTTGAGGTTGATGATGATTTTGGTTCCTCGGTGCAGACCCGGACGAGGAGAAATGGTATAGCTCCCAGCTCCCTCAGAAATCCACTCGGCTCCTTCAGAGCCATCCCAGGACCTACTCTGCACGGTCACTTTTTCAGCGGCCATAAAGGCTGCATAAAAACCAACACCAAACTGACCAATAAGGCTAACATCTTTTTTGGCAGCTTCTGCTAGTTCCGCTACGAAGTTACTGGATCCTGAGTGGGCGATGGTACCCAGGTTTTCTTCAAGTTCTGCCCGTGTCATCCCGATTCCGGTATCGGTGATGGTCATGGTGTGCTCTTTCTCGTCAAGATCCACTGAAATTTCAAGGGGAACATGGGAATCAAACACATCCTCCTTGGTAAGGCTTTCATGGCGCATCTTTTCAAGGGCATCGGCGCTATTTGAGATTAGTTCACGTACAAATACGTCACGCTCGGTATAGAGCGAATTAATTACGATATCCAGCAGTTTTTTTGTCTCTGCCTGAAACTCATGGGTACTTGTCTGATCTGTCATTTTTATTCTCCTTCTACCAAGTCAGGAATCACCGCAAGAGCTGCAATTCCGTTGCATTTTTTCAAAAAGTCGGCCAAAATGATAAGCATACTTCCCCTGCTGTCAAGCATTTGTGCGGGAAAGAACAATACAAAAATAAAGAGTTGTACATGAATCCCATTAGTAAAGATACTTTGATCATCGGCGCGGGACTTTCCGGGTTAAGCGTTGCCTGGAAACTCAAACAGATCCCGAATCACTCTTTTCTGCTCCTGGAACAATCTAATCGTTCCGGAGGTGCCATTGTAAGCCATGCTGATCAAGGATATCTGGCAGAAGCGGGACCCCACGGTTTTCTGGACAACTGTGATGAAAGCCAGGAGCTGCTAAAAGAAACCGGCCTTGATAAAGAGATGATTAAGGCACCGCTGAAAAAATTTGTTCGCTATGTCTGTATGGAGGGCAAACTGCGCCTGATCCCTCAATCTCCTCCTAAAATTTTAGCCGCTCCTTTAATTTCACCCCTTGCCAAAATGCGAGTTGCAGCAGAACTCTTTAAACCTTATCTGCCCGGTGAACCAACCGTCAGCGAATGGGTCAACCACCGTTTTGGTAAGGCACTGCTCCCTTATGTTGATGCGGTCTTTACCGGCACGTACGCGGGAGATTATGAGCGTCTTGTCATTGATGGAGTAATGCCTGGCGTCCGTGAGCTGGAAAAACAATATGGTTCTGTCATTAAAGGACTACTGAAGAAGAAAAAGGAAGCAACAAAAAAGGGAGGTGGAACCAGGAAAAAGGGTTTACCTGCCATGACGAGTTTTCCAAATGGAATGACCCAACTTGCTGAGCGTCTTCGCGAAGATTTGCTTGACGAAGAGGAGATTCGCTGCAACGCTTTGGTGGAAGGTATTGCAAAGGATAAAAACGGCTGGCGGGTAAGCGCCAATAAGCAAACTTTTCACGCTCGAAATCTTGTGGTGGCCACCCCTGTAAATGGCGCACTGTCTTTACTGAAAAGCCTCTTCTCACCGCCTACAACCGAGATTTCCGAAGCGCGTATAGTTACCATCGCCCTTGGTTTTGGCGGGCAGGCCAGTTTACCTCCAGGTTTTGGCTATTTAAGCCCGGAACGAGAAAATCGTTTCTGTCTTGGTGCGTTGTTTTCTTCAAATATGTTTGCGGAACGCTCCCCCAGTGGACACATCCTGCTTGAAGCCCTTGTGGGGGGACGCAGACACCCCGAACGACTTGCCCTTGATGACGACACACTCATTCAAAAAGCGGTGGAAGATGTCAAACAACTGCTTGATCTTCCTGGAGCACCGGCATATGCAAAAGTCCTTCGTCCGCGGGGAGGCATCCCCCAGCTTGAAGCCGGCTATCCTGCCCTTCTCCAATGGCGAAATGATGTCGTACAAAAAGAAAAAGGATTGTACATCACCGGATTTGGCTGGGATGGCATTGGACTCAATGAAATGGTAAAAACGGCTTTTCGGGTTGCAGCGGCGATCAAAGAAGGCGAACAAGACGGTGGTGACCAGGCGGTAGAAGTAAAAAAAGTGTATTTCTAAACGACTTATTCCAAGCCATACTCCTTAATTTTATTGAGTAAGGTCTGCCTGGCAATCCCTAAAATTTTCGCACTGTTACTTTTATTTCCATTCTGCTTGGCAAGGGTTGAACGAATCATCTCCCGCTCCATATCCCGTAGCGTTGGTGAGGTTGTAAGGACTGTTTCTTTTTCACGAACGGCCCTGCTCTTTTGCTCCGGCAACATCTGGGGAGGCAACTGTTGCATACTGATCTGCTCGCCCTGGCATAAGATAACTGCTCGTTCCACCGTATTTTCAAGCTCACGAATATTACCAGGCCAGGAGAATTGCATAAAGATCCGCATCACGTCAGGATGAAACCCTTTAATATCTTTTCTGTTTTTTGCAGAATAACGTTTAAGAAAATGTTCGGCCAACAGCGGGATATCCCCCCACCGTTCACGAAGAGGCGGCAAGACAAGGGGAACCACCGCAAGTCTAAAGAAGAGATCTTGTCTAAAGGTCCCCCCTTCAATCATGGCTTCCAAATCCTTATGGGTTGCTGCCACCAATCGCACGTCCACTTTGATAGTTTCATTACCTCCCAGCCGGTTCAGCTCACCTTCTTGTAAAACACGTAAAATTTTTGTCTGGGTGGGCAAACTCATATCCCCTATCTCATCTAAAAAAAGGGTCCCGCCATCCGCCTGCTCAAAACAACCCTTACGACTTGCCACCGCCCCGGTAAATGCTCCCTGTTCATGGCCAAAGAGTTCACTTTCCAAAAGATTTTCATTAAGCGCTGCACAATTTACTTTCACAAAAGGGGATGAATTTCTTAGACTTTCGCCGTGAATGGCGCTGGCAACAAGCTCTTTTCCCGTTCCGGTTTCCCCATTAATCAACACGGTGGCATCGGTTGGCGCAACAAGTGTCAGGGTAGCGAAAAGATCCTCCATGGCCTGACCACTTCCGATTATGGATGCAAAACTTCCAGTCCCGGCAACAATTTTTTTGAGGCGTGTATTTTCTTTTTGCAGCGCATTAAAACCAAGTGCCCTTGAAAGAACCAGTTGCAACTCATCAAGATCGATGGGCTTGGCCACATAGTCATAGGCGCCTTCCCGCATGGCTTGTACCGCAACCTCAACGGAGGAAAAAGCAGTAAGAACAATCACCGGAATGCTTGCATAGGCGGAATCTCGCAGCAGGCAAAGGGTTTGCAGCCCATCCACCCGGGCCATTTTCATATCCAGAATAATAAGTGAAACTCGGTATTGTTGCAGGATCGGTAAGACTTCATCGCCATCTTCCGCCTCCAAAATAGAGTACCCGGACGCTGCAAGATTAGCCTTGAGCATGGTGCGGTGGGCGGTATCATCATCGACCAGTAACAAGGTCTCTTTCTGTTCGCCACTCATGCACTACCAGCCTTTACAGGTAATATTACTTTCATAAGCGTTCCCTCTCCCTCATGACTAACTACTTCCATACTTCCTTGATGCTGCTCAACAATTTGATGACAAATGGCAAGGCCTAGTCCTGTTCCTTCTTTTCTTGTGGAAAAAAAGGGATCAAAAATCTGTTTTTGCACTTCTTCACGCATTCCATGCCCATTATCTTCAATTGCAAAGACACTATTGGTATCCTCCCTGGACAAAGTGATTTCTATTTTCCCTCCGGCCACACTGCATTGAATGGAATTTTTTATTATATTTAAGAGGACTTGGAGCAATAGATCAGGATCAGCAACCAGAGTATGTTCGTTGTCGCATTTTATAAGAAGCTCTACTCCTGCAGCTTTGCAATCAGCTTCCAACAATATTTGCACCTTATTCAGTAACTGGGCGCCATTTACCTGAACACATTGGGGTTCAGGAGCCCTTGCAAACTGCAGCAGGGTGGAAACAGACTCATTTAAGCGGTCTACCTCAGAAACCATAAGCTCTGCATATTGTTTTCCCTCATCTTCCTTTGCCATTTTGTTTGCAAAATATTGGGCAAAACCACGCAATGTCCCCAAAGGGTTTCTGATTTCATGGGCAATCCCTGCGGCCATTCGTCCAAGCGAAGCCAGACGTCTTGAGAGTTCTAACTGCTGCTCAATTTCCCGAATATCCCGCATATCTTGTAAAATCAAGACACGCCCATTGGCCTCACCTTTATGATTGCGCAATAAAGAAACACTCACCTTAACGGGGATATCCTTTCGCCCGCGCGCAGGACAGTGCAGTTCCTGTTCCTCCAAGGTGATATCTATTGCTGATAAAAACTCGTTTTGCACATCATCTATCTCTTGCAAAAGCTGCTTTGCCATACCGTTCACTGAGACCACCCCACCGTTCCTATCAAGGCTGATCAATCCAGTTGGCATACTCTCAATTACGTTATTGGTGTAAAGTTCCATATTGGCAAGGGTTGCCCTGGTTACCCGAAAGGATTGATAAAGCAGTAGAAAAAAAAGCCCGGCAATGCCCAATACAAACAGCAGCCCCCCCAAAATCCAAGCCTGCATAATGTCCTGCTTTCTGACAGTATCAAATTCAAGGGTGCTCAGCCCAACTACGATCACTCGGGGCGGCTGTTTTAAAAACGCTTCCTGCCACCAACGAACGCGCTCTTTATGGTGAAAATGACTCCCCATTTTCGGTGGTGGAATGGGGCTGAAAGAACGGATAACTTCGTATGCATGTTGCTCTTTCATCAGCCGAGTCGTGGGCTTCTTCGTTTCCACACTTTTTTGGATAATTGTTAAGTCGACATCTTTTGTAATATTGCCGGCTTCTGCCACAATTTCTCCATTCTCCCCAACTATTCTGATATAGAGAACACCTTCGTCCTCCACAACCTCTTCAACAAGGGTCTGTAAACTATTGCTCCCTGTTATCTGGTGCCGCATCCCCATTCGGACAGCAGCACCAAAGGAACGAATAAGAGAAAGCCCTTCTCGTAATAAGGAAGATTCGAAAAGGTTTTGTTCACGCTTTAGATTTCGGGCAGTGTTAATGGCCAACAACAGGCCAAGTAGCATACTTGCTAAGATCAAGGCCACAATAGGCTTAACAAGACGAGAAGAATGTTTAGAAGAAGATAACATGACTACTATATGTACCACAAGAAGGACGCCATTGGAAAATACAAAAGACGAAAAAATCAATCCCTCTCATTTCCGTCTTTTGTTTTTATTTGTGATAGATAAACATTGTACTTACTCTATTTTCTAAGAATTACCCTGTTGAGCCGCAAGCATAGCAACTTGTGGCTCAACAGGTGCTAAAAATCCTGCTACTCAGTTTTTGCCTTTTCTACAACCTTGCCATTGACTGGTTGCAGCATTTTCTGACGTTCGGCCTTGATTTGCTGGCGCAAACTATACAGTTCATCCTGTTGTTTTTGCAGCTCTCCCACGGTGATATCCGGGTTTCGCTTGGCTTCCCTGTAGGCAAAACGTTTATCGTTCAACTCCTTACGAATATCTTTGGTGGCATCTAAAAATGCATTCAGCTTTTCTCGCATTTCAGGGGTCATTTTCGCGTTTCTGTGCATTCCAGACATGGCGCCCATCTTCTTATGATGCCCCCGTCCTCCCTGCTCCATTGCTCCGCAATCGCCCTGGTTTCCACGCATTCCTTTTCTGTGCCATCCAGCGCCACCCCCATATCCTGAGTCTTGAAAATCAGTTATCTGATACTCATTACTCTGTTCCGCCTCAAGCGCGGCATCATCACTGGCTGTCACTGCCCACGCACCGCCTGATACCATTGAAAGGGCCAATACCGATACTGCAATCTTCTTTGTTAATTTCATTTTATGACACTCCTTTTGTGTAAGTTATTTATGCTCTTTCGGTTTATCCGAAGCATTTTTCTGGTTCCGCCTTACCATCCATATTTGCACGTTGTGGCAAATATGTTTTCCAGCTTCCCATTACCTAGGCTTTGCACCATACTAAGCATAAGGCGTGCCATTTCTCTCAAAAAGATAAAAACAAACGACTAACATACTGAAATAAAATTATTATTTAAAATACGACCCACCATATAATGAGACACCCCATCCAACCCTGTCTAATAATTGTACACTTTGGATTGATAGAGCAAAAATAAGCTGTCTCAAAAATAGACAGTCTGGAGTCATCGTTAAGAATGGGCCACAAGAAAATCTAAAAAAGTTGCCGTTACCGGGGAAAGAGCTCTGTTTTTTCTTTGTACCAGATAAAAGGGACGTCCAAGTTGTTGTCCGTCAATACCAACACTGCACAACTTTCCGCATCCAATTGCATCGACGACAGCCCGTTTTGAAACAATGGCAACACCAAGCTTTGCCTTTACTGCCTCCTTGACTGCTGCGGTACTTCCGATTTCTGCCACCTTTTGCAGGTTCTGTTCTTTATAGCCACTCTTGAGCAAAATATCAGCTATGACCTTTCTGGTCCCGGATTCCCGTTCACGCATAACAAAAGGTTCTGTCATAAGTTCCTCTATGGTTATGGATTTTCGTTTTTTCCATTTATGGTCCGGAGGCACTATTACAGTTAAGGCGTCGGAAAAAATCCGTGTCCAGGAGAGCGCCTTATCATTCCATTTCGCTCCAACAACACCAAGCTCAAGTTTGCCAGCCACCACAGCTTCCGCAATAATTTGTGAACTGGCAATACGAAGGACAGTGTTAATGGAGCTATATTCTTTTCGAAAAGTACCTAATAACCGTGGAATAATATAGGTTCCGGGAATTGTTCCACAACCAATTGTCACCGTACCAACCATGCGTCCACTAAACTGTTTTACTGCCTGTATGGTTTCATCCCTTGCCTGCAAGACCCGAGACGCATATTCATACAAAACCGCTCCCACCGGAGTTGGGTTAATCTCCCGCCCATGCCTCTCCAGTAATTTTTCTTCAAATTCTTCTTCAAGGTAACGTATATGCTCGCTAATGGTTGGTTGCGAAAGAAGCATTTCCTTTCCTGCCTGGGTAAAGCTTCCCGAATCGATCACCTTGCAAAAGGCTTCTAATTTTCGTAGTTCCATTTTCACCTAGACCATTTTCTTGTTTAGAGACATCTCCTCTACAATAAATCTACTATAGGATATTTCTATTTGCACTATTTAGTGCTTCTATTTTTCCAATAGCTATTCCTCCGTATCTTCTTTTACCCTCAAATAAAAAGACCACCCACCCTTGACAGACAAGTCTGTCTATGATACCTTTCCACCATGAAACAGATTACACCAGACAGTCCAGCAAGAGAGCGAATCATTGAAACTGGACTACGGCTTTTTTACAAACAGGGCTATCTGGCCACCGGTATCAATCAGATAATCGCTGAATCTAAGGTTGCAAAAGCAACTTTTTATGCCCATTTCCCATCAAAAGAATCCTTATGTGTCGCTTACTTACAAGCCAGGCACACAATCTGGATGCAATGGCTGGATGACAGTGTAAAAAAAGAAGACAACCCAAAAGCACAGTTATTTAATATCTTTACATTTTTGGAAGAATGGATGCAAGAATGCGATTTTAGGGGATGCGCATTTCTCAATATCGCCTCCGAGATCCCTGGTATAGACTCCACTATCCGAAAAGAAGTTACATCCCATAAAAATGAATTACAGGAATATGTGCAAAGGATTATCAAGGAACTGCTGGTGGAAGAACCCAACCTTTCACCCATAGACCCGACCAAACTTGCTAAAATAGTCTATGTTCTTATTGAAGGTGCCATTGTGGCGAGCCAAAATTATCACGAAACCTGGCCAATACTGGCTGCCCGTGATGCTGTGAAAACGCTCCTTTAACTATTACCCATTTCCAGGAACAATGCGTATCCTGCATATGTGGTAAAAGGGCACAATTTTCAGACAGACTTGTCTGTTCAAACTTTATAATGGAGGTTATTATGCCTACACAATAACAGCTGACTTACAAACAAAAACTACAGACAGACCAGTCTACCCAAACTACGATTCACTCAACGAAAAGAGGTACAGGAATGAAAAGACGATTAGGTATTTATATATTTGATAATGCGGAAGTTATTGATTGGGCCACACCCACTGGGGTCTTTGCGGTGGCAAAACGAATGGATCCCGAACTGGAAACATTTATTATCGCAGATACCATGACACCAGTGGTTGCCACTGCCGGTCTGCGCGTTCTTCCCAAATATGCTTTAGATGACAATCCCAGCATGGATGCTTTTCTTATTCCTGGCGGGATTGGAGCAAGACCTGAAATTCACAATGACAGACTTATTCGTTTTATAAAAGCATTACCCGCGCAGACCCTTCTGGTAAGCGTCTGCACAGGATCATGGGTGTATGGCGTGGCCGGCCTACTTGATGGGCTTAAAGCCACCAACAGAAAAAATGGAGACCCAAGTGAACCCATCCTTCCCATAGACCGTTTGGCACAACTTGCCCCAAGTTGCATTATTGATCGTCATAGAATTGTGGACACCGGACGGATAATCACCGGAGGCGGCATCAGCTCGGGTATGGAAATGGGCTTACACCTCTTAAAACGTTTTGGTTATGAGAAAGAGTATATCCAAAAAGTCGCCCACATTATGGAATATGAAAAACAGTGGGAACTTATGCAGACTGATATTTACATGCAATAAGGTAGGCCCAAAAAGCAGGGTATGGAAATACTCCCCACACCCTGCTTGCCAGCAAATGACCACAAACCAAAAAAACGTAAAACAACAAATAAAAGCAATAGTCCACTTGACAAAAGTTAGACATCTAACTATTGTATTTCCACTATGAAAGGAAATGTAATTGCCCTTTGTAGCAGAGTCGCTACCATGGCCCACAAACGTATTATTGATGAACTGGAGAAACAAGGTATCGTGGGAATAGTCCCTTCCCATGGAAGCATCCTCCATTTATTGTACACAAATAATAGGGTTACCATGAAGGAGTTAGCTGAATTTACACACAAAACAAAGCCAACAGTCACTGTTCTGGTCAATAAACTTGAAAAAATGGACTATCTCTACAGGGAAAAATCAGACCAGGATAGTCGAATTATATTTGTCAAACTGACCCCAAAAGGAGAAGAACTCAAACCGATTTTTGATGATGTATCAAAAAAAATGAATGCTTTAGTTTACAACACATTAAGCAGCAACGAATGTGAGGCTGTCGAAAATATTTTACAAAAAGTTGTCACCAATTTGATGTGATTTTTTTTCGGCAAAAAGTTAGATATCTAACAAAAGGAGAGCACGATGAAAAACTTGATAGTCTACGCACACCCGAACCATAAGAGTTTTAACCATGCAATAGTGAATACAATTGTACAAAAGCTACAGAGCAAAAACGAAGAAGTTGAAGTTAGGGATCTATACAAACTTTCTTTTAACCCGGTATTAACGCTGGAGGAAATGACTGATTTGCAGGAGAATAGAATTGCGGATGATGTAAAAACAGAGCAAGAACTTATCAGTCAAAGTGACACTCTTATTTTTATCTATCCCATATGGTGGACGTCAATGCCCGCCATAATAAAAGGGTATTTCGATCGGGTTTTTTCCTATGGTTTTGCATATAGCGCCAATGAACAGGGCGAAATTGAAGGCTTGCTACAGGGGAAAAAGGCAATAATCATCAATACCCATGGAACACCAAATGAACACTATGATGCAAGTGGAATGACTGAGGCCCTATCCAAAACGACCGATACGGGAATATTTGAATTTTCAGGGATAAAAGTGAAAAAACATCTCTTTCTGGGAGCAATACCTTTTATCGATACTGCAGCGGGAGAAGAAATACTGGCCCAAATCGCTTCTTCTTTGTAGTAATCTTCTGTTCTCTCACTAAAAAAGTACAGCGCCTTCACAAGATTAAAAAGCTTATGAAGGCGCTGTTTATCTACAAAAAATCAGGTACTACAGTTCAGCCATCTTGCGATCAAGGATTTCTATTTGCCTGCGAACAGAGGTATCTGAACGGCATAGGGTAGAAACAACCTTTATGGAGTGCAGGACGGTGGCATGATTACGGTTAAATGTCTTACCAATATCCCCAAGGGACTCCTTGGTATGTTTACGACCAAGATACATGGCCACCTGCCTTGGAAAAGCAATCGTCTTTTTCCTTGAACGTGACTGCAGATCTTTATAGCTGACCTTAAACTCACGGCCAACCATTTCACCTATCAGGCTTGTACTCAGATTTTTAGAAACTCCAGCGATATCGGCAACAACCTCATGTACAATATCCATGTTGATCTTCCCACCAGCCAACGAAGCCTTGGCGCGAATGGCAAGGAGCGTAGATTCTATCCGGCGGACATCGCCATGTACATGTTGGCCAATATAAGAAACGGCCTCTTTGGGTAAATTAATACCACTCATGGCCGCCTTGCTTTCCACTATTCGATACCTCGTTGCAAGATCCGGCGCCTGAATGGTGGTCACAAGCCCTGCACTCATCCGGGATTTAAACTCGCTATCAATTCCCGTCAATTCGTGGGGATTACTATTGGCAGTGAGTATCACTCGCTTACCACTCTTTATAAGTGAATCCAGAAGCTCATTCATCTCTTCCTGGGTTTTTTTCTTCCCTTTTAAAGCATGAATATCTTCAACAAGGAGAAAATCACAATGATCATGATACCCCGACTTAAACTGTGCCATGGCCCCTTTCTGAATACCACTTACCATCTCCGCCGCAAACTGCTGCGCGGTGACATATCTGAGCCTGGTGGACGGAGATTCCGCTAGCAGACTATGGGCCACCGCATGGGTAAGGTGGCTTTTCCCAAGTCCGGTGGAACTGTTGATATACACACAGGAGCCAACTGAATCATCCCCTTTGGCAAGGGACTTACAGGCCGACTGTGCCAAAAAGTTAGATTCCCCCACCATAAAAGCATCAAAGGTATATCGTGGATGCAACGCGCGTACGATCGAACGTCTACGCTCCATGGTGGGTAAACGCAGTTGGCCTTGGGGAGCCACTGCAGGTAAAGCTTCTGCACTTTTATCTATCAAGCGAATGGGACAAGGAGCACTACTCAATCCATTCACTGTTTCCTGAATAAACCGCAAATGATTACGTTCAAGATGTGCTTTAAAAAATCGATCAGGACAAGCTAACTGCATAACCGTTTCATCGTTTTTCACACACTCAAGGGGTTCAACCCAAAGAGAATAGACCGACTCGCTAAGATTCTCTTTCAAGCTGGCTTTTGCTTTCTCCCACACCATCTCGTTTCCTCGACGCAACAATCCAGACGACGATATTTAAGCAAATTCGCCGAAAATAGTGCGCTATGATATAAAAAATAAATTGACTGTCAAAAGCCTACCGAAAGAGGCTTCCATAAAAAAAGATGATAAGCACAACCCTTTTTCATATAAAAAAGTGTACTTTCATTCCCCAACTCATGCGCGGGAATAAAGCGTATTTTTAATTTTTGGTCAAAGACGATTAGAGCAAATTTTTCTTAAAGTACCACAGATTAGCCAAGGCCTCTCTTCCCCCCGAATAACAAGAGATACCAAACAATGGGCTTCTTATCCCCTTACTGGTCGGGGGCGTCCGACAAATCACTTCGATTTATCGTGAGTCTCACAGTTTAGGAAACTTATGAAGAAGTTATCAACAATTTCCATTTTAACTTTAATTGCAATTATCTCTATATTTGCAAATATTACGCAAATTATCTTCAAAAAACTACAACAATAGATGAAGAATGCTATGATATCTAGGGGTAGCGTTAATTTTGAAAAATTACTTTTTTTTACTTTATTCGTCTTTTTTTGGTCAAAACGAAAAAGTAGTTCCACGCAACTATTATATCAGGGCTTCTCAAAAAACACGAAAGGCCTGATATCACTTCCACCAAGCCTTCGTTAACTGAAACGAAAATGAATTTCTCTCTATAGTTGGTCAATAATCGCATTAAACGTTGCACTGGGACGCATGGCAGCGGTAACCTTTGCAAGGTCCGGCAAATAATAACCACCAAGATCCACTTTCTCTCCCTGGCAGCCTATCATCTCTTCGACAATCTTCGCTTCGTTTTCAGTAAGCTTTGCTGCAATTCGTGAAAATTTTGCTTGCAACGCAGCGTCCTCCTCTTGCCCAGCCAGGGCCTTTGCCCAACACAGGCCAAGATAAAAATGACTTCCACGGGTATCCAGCTCTCCTCCTTTTCGCGACGGTGATTTTTCAAGTTCTAAAAAATCACCGATTGCCTGATCGAGGGTTTTTGCAAAAAGAGCAGCTTTTTCGTTGTTATGGGTGGCCGCCAGGTGTTCAAACGATGGGACCATGGCGCAGAACTCACCCAAAGAATCCCAACGAAGATGCCCTTCCTGAACAAATTGCTGTACATGCTTTGGAGCAGACCCACCTGCCCCTGTTTCAAAGAGCCCACCACCATTCATCAGAGGGACTATGGAGAGCATTTTCGCACTTGTGCCAAGTTCCAAAATGGGAAAGAGATCCGTTAAGTAGTCACGAAGGACATTTCCGGTCACAGCGATACTATTTTTTCCCCCACGAATACGCTTCAGGGATTCGCGCATTCCTTCAATGGGTGACACCACCCGAACATCAAGGCCGTCCAGATTATGTTTGGTGAGATAGTACTCTACTTTTTTAATGAGCTGAGAGTCGTGTCCACGCTCAGGATCAAGCCAAAAAAGTGCTGGCGCACCTGCAGAACGGGCCCGGTTTACAGCAAGTTTCACCCAGTCTTTAATGGCACCGTCTTTTGCCTGACACATTCTAAAAATATCGTTTTTGGCAACTTTCTGCTCAAGAAGAACAGTACCGGCACTGTCTACCACTCGCACCACACCATCGGCTGGTGCTTCAAATGTTTTATCATGGGATCCATACTCTTCCGCTTTTTGCGCCATCAGCCCCACATTGGAAACAGTGCCCATGGTGGCAGGATCAAAACTTCCATTCTTTTGACAATCTGCAACGACTTCCTGATAAATGGTTGCATAACAACGATCAGGCACCATGGCATTGGTATCATGGAGTGCGTCATCCGCGCCCCACATCTTCCCACCATCACGAATAACAACCGGTACGGAGGCATCAACAATAATATTATTTGGTACATGTAAATTGGTGATACCTTTACTGGAATCCACCATGGCAAGCTTACATTTAGTTTCATAACAGGCAATAATGTCAGCTTTTATTTCTTCTTTAACCTCTTCGTCCAGACCTTCGATACGCCCATACACATCAGCCAAACCGTTATTAACGTTCACCCCAAGCTCCTTAAAGAGCGTTTCGTGCTTTTGCAGTACATCTTCATAAAAGACGGAGACACAATGGCCAAACATAATAGGATCAGACACCTTCATCATGGTGGCCTTTAAATGCAAAGAGAGCAATACATCATCTTCTTTTGCCAGCTTGATCTGCTCTGCATAAAACGAACGTAGCTTCTGCACACTCATAACAGCAGCATCAATCACTTCACCGGGCAACAACGCTATATGATCATTTAAAACAGTAATCTCCCCATCATTTGCCACACACTCGATACGTACATCGGCACCATCAGCAAGGGTCGTGGATTTTTCGCTTCCATAAAAATCACCATCATCCATATGGCTTATTCGACACTTGGAAACATCCGGCCATGGTTTCATCATCCGATGGGGCTTCTTCTGGCCATAACGTTTTACAGAATCTGCAGCCCTTCGATCGGCGTTTCCCTCTCGCAGTACCGGATTAACAGCGCTACCAAGGACTTTTGCAAACCGTGCATGTAACTCCCGCTCTTGTGCATTGCCTGGCTCTGCCGGATAATCGGGAATCCCATAGCCCTTTTCCTGCAACTCCTTGATAGCAGCAATCAACTGTGGAATGGAGGCACTGATATTAGGAAGCTTGACGATATTTGTCGCGGGTTCCTGAACCATTTTTCCTAATTCCGCTAAATCGTCTGGAATTTGTTGCTCACTACTAAGGGTATCGGGGAAATTAGCAATAATTCTCCCAGCAAGGGAGATATCCTTTTCTACTATTGCAAAACCTGCATCTTTGGTAAATGCCTGTAAAATAGGCAACAATGAATAAGAAGCTAAGGCTGGCGCTTCATCAACTTTTGTATAGATTATTTCCTGACAACTCATAGAACACTCCTTCAATGGAATTACAAATATTTGCTCACACCTATTATACAATAATATTGCCCGGTGCTCGCTGCACTCCTCCATTGCAAGTACTCAAACACACAAAAGCGCAGTTAATATAATCCATTTGCGAAGCCAAATCCACAGACAAAACAGATACTGTTTTATCAACACGTTACAGAGCAGCACACCTGGAGCGGTAGAATTGCCGGTGACTATTGCCCTTGGTCTGTGCGACAGAGTGTCACAACTTCAACCCTGTTACATCCAGCTTGTTTCAGCGCCTTTGTGCATTCCTGTACTGTGGACCCGGTGGTGAATACATCATCAACAAGTAGAATGTTTTTCCCTGCTATTTTATCTGGTTTGGTCACCATAAATGCATTTTTTAAATTTTTCCTCCGTTGTTTACCAGTGAGTCCGGTCTGAGGAATTGTATCCACAATGCGACTGAGAAGATCAAATTTGATTCTCTCTTTTTTTTTGGCAAAAATTCCCTTTGCCAGGAGGAGTGACTGATTAAAGCCGCGTTTTCGCAAACGACTTGTATGCAGGGGAACGGGCAGGATATAATCCGCTTCGTCCAAATCATAAAGAAGCTCACTTTGCAAGCTTAGCCAGGACAAGGCCGAAAGAACTGACAAATCACCAGAATATTTCAAATCATGGATCAGGTGGGCAATGGTTTTCTCGTACAAAAAAAATGAACGTGCCTTTTCAAAAAGCCAGTGAGACTGCAAACAATCTCCACAAAGATGATTTTCTTCACCCCCCTGCAAACGCTTCCCGCAACGGGAACAATAGGGATTTTTGATACGCTGCAATTTCGCATAACACGTTGCGCACAATTGTTGTGGTGAACGCTCCATCACTTGTTTGCAGCTTGGGCAGGAGGGTGGGAAAAGCAAATCTAAACCGGCAGCAATCAGTTGTCTCACTGGTCCTCCAAAATAATAGCAGACAAAACAGTTTGTCTGACAGTATAAAACAAACAGTGTGACATATTCATAAATATGGGATTATTTCTCATTGTTAGATGCCACTTTTTTGTCTGCAACGGATGCAAAAATAGTTTTTTTTTCAATAATACATGCTAGAGTAGATCCGATATTTTTCGAAAACTAGCTTGCTTGCATCCTTTTACAAGACAATTCACACAGTGATACAACAGCGCTCCACTTCCAAAAAACTGCTTGGCGTTCTTATTGGTGGTTCCGGCCTTATCGGAGGAACATTGGCCCACTATTTTAAGACAAATACTGATGCCAACGTGGACTTGCGCGCACCAAGCTCGAAAAAACTCTCCATCCGCAACGCTGAAGATATCAAAGACTATCTCAAACGTCTAAAACCGGATTTTGTGATTAACACCGCCATTGCCAATATCGGTTCCGATGCACAGCTTTCCCTTGAAGTCAATTATATCGGCACCCTCAACATGGCACGCGCTGCTGCAGCCTTAAATATTCCGTATATCCATATCAGCTCAGCCGCCACCCTGCCAACGGGTGAGAATCTACAAGAAGACGACACCCTATCCATAACAGCAAAACTAAACAACTACGCGAAATCCAAGCTGATGGCGGAAAACACATTACGCCATATGCAGGAGAATATTGGTCTTGACTACACCTGCATCCGGCTCGCCATCGTTTATGGAGAGCATGACCATAAAATCCAAGGATTCCATAGGCTGTTCTTCTCCATAGCCGATGAATCCATGCCTGTACTCTTCACCAAAAAGGGAGTTGTGCACTCTTACTCCAATGCCAATAAATTTCCTTACTTTGTTCATCATGTCCTTTTAAACCGGGAGGAATTCAGCGGCCAGACCTATCATTTTGTCGACAAAAATCCGGTGGAACTGGCAGATCTTATTCTCACCATCCGTTCTTACCTTGAGCTTAGTACACCCCGCGAAATATATGTACCCTATTCCGTTGCAAAATTTGGTAAAAAAGCACTTGAGATACTGCTCAAGGGTCTTACCCGCATAGGTATTAAAGGAAACTTGCCACCGGAGCTCATGTTTTTGGAGAGTTTTTACAAGACCCAGACACTTTCCTCACAAAAGTTACAGAAATCAAGTTTCAAAGATCCCATGCCGGATGAGAACATTTATTCTAAACTCCCTGAGCTGGTTGTCTATTATCTCAACCGCTGGACCCACGAAAACCTTATCACTACGTTCAGTGACAAAGTTCTCCATCCAAACGCCATGGCCAATGAATTTAAAGAAGCACCAAAGGAACTTCTGGAATCGATACACCACGATTCCGTTTCTCCTTTTAAGGATATGTTATAGAGCTCTTACGCAAAAAATAAACAATTTGTTCCCTTTGCAAAATATGGTAAACATGGCATAGTGTGGCATCTATTTTTGGTTTTCCCAGTTCGTTGGTCATTTCTGACTGGTGACGGTTTCTACGGCTGGGTTCTCTTATGTGCACCAAAAAATAGATTCGCTTGATAGAAAATTAAACGAGTGCTTGTCTAAAAATAGGTCATTTTGTTCGAGTTCAAGGAGCCTAGAAAAATAAAAAGCGCAGCATATTAAGCATATGTGAGCATTTTTGTTTTTCGTAGTGACGCAGAAATCGGGCAGGTAAGCGAGCCTACGAGACTCCGAAAGGGCCATTTATGGACAGGCACAAACTAGTACAACAATAGGACAGCACATGGACCATTCTCAAAAAGCACCCTCTCTTGTTCTGGCTATTATTATTGCACTCAGCATGCTTTTTCCGCAACTTGCTGCAGCTGTGGATCAGAACACAACGTACCTTCCTCTGAAGATTAATAGTCTAAAAGGCCAAAAAGAGTTGGCTGAGCAGGCAGACAAAGAGCTGGCAAATGTCCTTGCCCCAGTTTCATTTTCCATGATGAGCAGGGCTGAGGCCGAAAAACTGGTGGTTTATCAAGGAAGCTGGCCACCCACCCAGGAAGCGTTAGAAAAGATCACCAGCAGCACAGGGCTTGACTATGTGGCCATTGGTACCTTAACCGTGATCGGTGAAGAAATCAGTATTGATTATAAGGTATTTGATGTCCTCGCCCCGGCAAACCCCAAATATTATTACCTCCATGGCAAATCCATGGATAAGCTGAGCGCCAGCCTTACAGAAGTTGTAAAAGATGTAATCGCCTACACTGAGCGTAATTTCATTATCGCCACCATCGCTCCTGCCGGCAATAAACGTATTGATTCCGGTGCAATTTCGCGCAAACTAAAAACAAAACCGGGTGATTTTTATGACCCTACTGCCCTGCGCCAGGATCTTAAGGCAATCTTTAAAATGGGTTACTTTGAAAATGTGAGTATTGAAGTAGAGGAGAGCGAGGCAGGAAAGGTTGTCACTTTTAACGTCACCGAAAAACCGCTCATTACAAGTCTCACCTATTCCGGCCTTGATGCCTTTACAGAAGAGGAAGTTGCCGAGGCATCTGGAATCAGTGCCAATACTATCTTGAACAACACCAAGGTTAATAATGGGGCAACAGGTATTAAAGAGCTGTATAGATCCAAAGGATACTATAATACTACAATTACACCGCAGATCAGCTATCCCGCAGAAGGAAGTGCCGAACTGCGTTATGTGATTGTTGAAGGAGATAAGATCTATATTGAACAGATCAAGTTTATCGGCAACAAGAGCTTTGACAGTAATGAACTGGAAGATGTTATTGAGTCAAACGAAAAGAACTGGCTTACCTGGCTCACCGAAAGTGGATTGATGAAGCAGCAAATGCTTTCCCAGGACGTGGCCAGAATTGGATCTTTTTATAACAACAAAGGTTTTCTTGAGGTCAAGATTGCAGAGCCTGATGTGGTACAGGAGGGGGATGGCCTCACCATCACCTTCACCATTGATGAAGGCCCACGCTACCGGGTCGGTACCGTTACCTTCTCTGGTGATCTTATCGTTGACAAACAACAACTCCGAAGCCTGCTCACCGTACAGAATGAAGATTTTATTAATCGTCAGGCACTTCGTGAGGATGTCCTTCGTATCACTGACTTTTACTCCGAAAAGGGATATGCTTTTGCAGATATTCGCCCCCATATGAACAGGTCCAAGACCGGCGCCCGGGTGGATATTGACGTCAATATTCAACAGGGTGATCTGGTATATATTCAGCGTATTGCAATAAAAGGAAACAGCAGGACCCGTGATAACGTTATTCGACGTGAGTTAAAGATTGCAGAAGGTGGTGTTTTCGATTCCAAGGCGCTGCGCACCAGCACCCAGCGACTGCAACGTCTTGAGTTTTTTGAAGAGGTAAACATTATCCCTGAGCCTGCCCTTGATCCTTCACAGATGAACATAACGGTAAATGTGAAAGAAAAAAGTACCGGTCAATTCAGTGTTGGTGCCGGATACAGCTCTGTTGACTCCTTTATGTTAATGGGTGAAATTTCTGAAAATAACTTCCTGGGAACCGGTGATACTGTTTCTCTCGCTGCCAATCTCAGTGGAAGTTCCACCAGGTTCAACCTTGGCTACACCAACCCTCATTTCCGTGATTCTGAGCTCTCTTGGGGAATAGATCTCTTTAACTGGTTCCGCGAGTATGATGAGTATGATAAAAAATCAAAGGGTGGTGCCCTGCGTTTTGGCTATCCACTCTTTGAAAAAGTTCGCGGATACGGCAGCTATTCTTATACAGACACCGAACTCTCTGATGTCTCAGATACCGCATCCCAGATTATCCTGGATTCCATGGATATCAAAATTAGCAGTGCGGTTAAATTCAGTCTGGTCCGCGACACTCGTGATCGTATCGTGGGTGCCAGCAGAGGTTCAAAACATTCCGTCAGCGTGAAGTACGCAGGTGGACCTTTTGGTGGTGATGCAGAATTCACAAAACTTGAAGGCTATACCAGCTGGTTTTTTCCACTTCCCTGGAGCACCGTTTTTCACTTTAAACTTGCAGCCGGGCAAGTCTGGGAAAACGAAACGGATAAACTTCCTGTCTACGAGCGTTTTTTCCTTGGTGGTATGACAACCATTCGTGGATTTGACTACGGAAAAGCCTCACCCATCGATCCTGATTCCGGAGATCGAATCGGCGGTGATAAGATGTGGTATTCCAACATTGAATACGTTTTCCCACTCCTTCCCGATGCGGGTATCCGAGGTGCCATCTTCTTTGATATTGGAAGGGCATTTGACAACGATGAGGATTGGGCTATAGAAGAGTACGACAAATCAACCGGCCTTGAGCTTCGTTGGTTATCACCTCTTGGACCACTCAGATTGGTATGGGGCTACAACCTCGACCCAGAGGATGATGAAGATACAACCGTATGGGACTTCTCCATGGGTGGAACATTCTAATTACTAAACACGGATAACTAACGTTTAAGTCTATTATTTTTACGTTTTTTAACTTTTAGACTCCTTCTATAGCTCTATAATCGCCGGTTGCATGGTTATACTCCATGTAACCGGCTTGTTTTTTTGCCATGTCATCATCTTCAATAAACAACGCCGCTGTTGCCCCTCAAACAATCCTTACCGTTTCCGGTCTTCGTGGCAGTGCAAAGTCACTTTTTGCCGCCCAACAAGCCCGTGTACAACCCTGCTGCTGCATCGTCCCCGATGAAGATATGGTAGCAATGGTCGAAGAAGATCTAAAGCTTTTCACCACAGCTCCAGTATATAGCTATCCCGGTTACGAGATCCCGCCATATACCCCGCTTTCTCCTGATCCATTAACCACTGCGGCTCGCCTTTCATGCCTCTACCGGCTGCAGGACCACACGGTTGCAGATCCATTTATTCTGGTGGTTTCAACAGAAGCCTTAATGCGCCGCACCCTGCCTCGAACTATTTTGGCAGATAATGCGGAACTTCTTTTGGCTGGTGAGGAAATTGATCGCGATGAACTTGTAAAAAAACTCAATAAACTGGGTTATGAGCATACAAGTCTTGTCCAAAATGTTGGCGAATATTCTATCCGTGGTGGTATCTTTGATATTTTTCCTCCTTCCTTTTTCGCCGACGACAAGCTCCATACAACGCCCCTTCGTCTTGATTTTTTTGGCGACACCATTGAATCATTGCGAAGTTTTACTCCCGCAAACCAGCGCTCAACAGCAGAACTGGCAGAAGCCACCATACTACCGGCAAGTGATATCTGCCCTTCGGCATCTGTGCAAACCATTGCCACCCACTTTAGTGAAACAGCTAAAACGCTTCATTGGGATAAAGACGCATTTTTCCCTATCCACGAGAAGGTTGAAGCGGATTTGCGTTTTCCTGGAATGGAATTTTTTCTCCCCCTGTTCTACCCAGACCAGCAAACAACCACCCTTTTTGACTTTCTCCCCAAAAACTGCTGCCTTATTCACTATGATGAACCACTTGAGCAGCAGGCAAGGGAAATGGTCCATGAGCGAATCGAAAATAACTATCAGGAAATTACACAACAAAGTGCTCCCGCCCTGGCACCTGAGCGACTCTTTCTCTCTCCGAAAGAAACAAACAGGACAATGCAGCGTTTTGCCCAAGTCCAGCACGATAGTACCACGGAAAAAGGCAGCACCCACCCGCTTAGCTCCACCAACCACCAGATATTAAAACAAGACATCAGTCTTAAGAGAAGGGAACAAGGTCTTATTCCTCCACTTTCAAGACAGATTGACCTTTGGCAGGAACAGGGAGACCACGTTTTTCTCTGCTGCCGTTCCCAACGCCAAACCAAGACCATAGCAGCATTACTTGAAAAGCATCACCACCAGATTGAATTTGTAGCCGCACCCATTCGCCTTTCCACACTCAGTCATGCGCAAAACAAAAACATTCTCTATCTCTGCGACCAACCCATAAGTGAAGGATTTTCCTTAAGCCATAAAGGTCTTCATATCCTCTCAGAAGCAGAGCTCTTTGGTGAAATGCGCCTTGGTAAACGACGCCAAACTCCCAAAACAACAGAACCGACCATCCGTTTTACTGAACTGAGTGACGGTGATATTGTTGTCCACCGAGATCACGGTCTTGGTCGATACCTGGGGATTTCCACCCTTGAGCTCCAGGGTATCACCAACGATTTTATGCTTATTGAATATAAAGGGGGCGATAAACTCTATCTTCCGGTGGACAGATTAAATCTGATAAGCCGCTATGAGGGATTAACAGATAGAGAACCGCGCATGGATAAGCTGGGAAGTCAGTCCTGGCGAACAATCAAGTCAAAGGTGAAGGAGGAAGTATGGAAAGTGGCAGAGGAGTTACTCGCCATTTACGCTAAACGAGAAATGCGTGCAGGACGCCGTTTTCAGCCACCGGGTGAACTCTATCATGAACTCGAAGAATCCTTTCCCTATGACGAAACCGAAGGGCAGGAAAAATCCATCACCGCAGTGATCAGCGATCTTACCTCGGACAAGCCCATGGACCGGCTTGTTTGTGGTGATGTTGGCTATGGCAAAACAGAAGTTGCGGTACGCGCAGCCTTTAAAGTTGTGGAAGATGGTGCGCAAGTGGCGATTTTGGTCCCCACCACAGTCCTTGCCGAACAGCATTTGCAGACCTTCACCGAGAGGATGCAGGGTTTTGGGGTAAATATTAATTGCATTAACCGTTTTCGAACACCTGCTCAGCAAAAACAGATCGTTTGCGATTTAGCTGCCGGGAAAATCGATATCATAATCGGTACCCACAGACTCCTTTCCAAAGATATCAGCTATCATGATCTGGGATTATTGATAATAGATGAAGAACATCGATTTGGTGTGGCCCATAAAGAGAAGATTAAATCCATTAAAGCGGAAGTGGATATTCTCACCCTAACCGCAACCCCTATTCCAAGAACCTTACAGATGTCTCTGCTCGCAATTCGGGATCTTTCTGTTATTTCCAGTGCTCCTGAGCACCGAAGACCGGTGAAAACCTTTGTTGCCAAATATGATGATCTGGTGATCAAAGAGGCTGTGAGTAAGGAGATGCGCAGAAAAGGGCAAGTCTTTTTTGTCCACAACCGGGTAAAATCCATCTACCGCATGGCTTCTTCAGTCCAAAAACTGGTCCCTGAAGCCCGCATTGCTGTGGCCCACGGACAGATGAGCGGCAAAGAACTTGAAGAAATCATGGTGAGATTTGTGAACCGGGAGATTGATGTATTGATGGCCACAACCATCATTGAGTCGGGACTTGATATACCAACGGCCAATACCATAGTTATTAACCGGGCAGACATGTTAGGGCTAGCCGAGATATATCAACTCCGTGGACGAGTCGGCCGCTCTTCCACCCAATCCTTTGCATATCTCTTGGTTCCATCCCTTGACAACTTAAGCAATGACTCCAAGGATCGCCTCCGCGCCCTTATGGACTGCCATGAACTTGGCGGAGGCTTTAAGCTGGCCATGAGTGATCTACAGATTCGTGGTGGTGGTAATTTATTAGGAATATCCCAATCTGGCCAGATCGCTGCCATCGGTTACGACTTATACCTTGACCTCCTCCAAAGCACCATTGCTGATCTCAAAGCACAGGCTGCCACCACAGATGGCAGGAAAGCCGCAAGCATTGAACAGGTGGATCCCGAAGTAAACCTGCAGCTTTCCGCCTATATCCCGGAATCATATATCACCGATGTGTCCCAGCGCTACATTGCCTACCGTCGCATCGCCTCCCTTGCAAAATCAGCCGATGAAGTCTATGACAATTTACTTGACGAGTTGACCGATCGCTACGGAACACCACCTGAAGAAACCCACAACCTCTTTAAAATAGTCGCCTGTAAAAAAGAACTTGCTGAACTGGCAATCACCAAACTTGAAAAAGGAAAGGATAGCTTTGTATTTTCCTTTGCCGAACACACCCCCCTTGTTCCCGAACGTCTTTTGCAATTTTTACAAAATGCAGCAAATAAAAAACAAAAGATAACGCCCCAAAAACTTACTCCAGATGGACGACTTATCGTTCCAATACCAGACCGGAAACAATCAATCTTTACAGCATTACATTCTGTAATTTCTACCCTCAACAAACTGTGTAGACAGGAATAATAGTCACCCAGGCTCCATTACCAGCACTTTTTTTTGCTACTTTTATTTGACATAAGGATTGATTGTCACGTACACTTTTTTAAGGGTCATATCCAAGAATCACAATTTTCCTTCGGACCCGGGTAATTTCAGAAGAATCCCATAAACACCTCTAGGAGTGGAACCGATGCATACTCGCAAAAAATTTTCTTTCCTGTTAGTGGTCCTGTTTTTCTGTTTATCCCATCTCCAATGCCAGGCAACAACCCTGTACTATATCCTTGACGGCTCAGGTTCCATGTGGGGACGGGTTAACGGGGAAATGAAGATAGTTGCGGCCAAAAAGGTGATGCACCAGCTCATCGCTGACATGCCACCGGGTATCGACGCAGGCCTCACCGTATATGGCCATAAGAGAAAGGGCGATTGCACTGATATCACAGAAATAATTTCCCTTGGCCCATTGAACAAAGCTGCTGCTAACCAGGCGGTTAATTCCCTTAAACCCAAAGGAAAAACTCCCATTGCCGCGACCCTCAAACGGGTTGCAACCCAGTTAAAAGAGAAAGAGGAAGAGACAACCATTGTCCTTGTCAGTGATGGCATCGAAACATGCGGCGGTGATCCCTGTCTTGTCACCAGAGAGCTTAAAGAACTTGGGATCCGTTTTGTCCTCCACACCGTAGGTTTTGATGTAAATAAAAAGGCATCTGACCAACTGGCATGCATGGCCATGGAAGGAGGAGGAAACTACTTCTCTGCCGCCACTGCGGACCAGCTGCTGCAAACACTTTCCAAAGTGCAAGAAAGTGTTGTCAACAGTAGTCCGGTACCCCTTCCGGAACCTCCTCCCGAGCCAAAAAAAATTGAGCAACAGGTAAGTAGCTCTTCAAAATCGTTACGGATTAAAATTCAAAAACCAGGACGTATCTCCTTTACCACTCCTCAATGGCTGAAGCCCCCCTATTACTGGGAACTCCTTGATCCCGAAACAGGAGAAAGTAAAGGAAGATTTAATTCTTTGGAAACGACAATGGTACCAGCAGGCGAATATCAACTTGCATGGCGGCAAAGTGAACACGGAAGCTCAACGGTGGTCCTGGCCGAAGTGGTTACCGTAGAAAACGGTTCAGAAAGTATTGTTCCCCTCTTAACCTCCATCCAACTTAACCTTCCATCATGGGTTACCAGGCCCAGATACTGGAAACTTGTGGATCCGGAAACGGGGGAAAGTGTCTTTCAAAGCGATTTGTTGGAACCATGTCTTGTTCCTGCAGGAGAATATCAACTCGTCTGGCGCCAAAGTGAGCACGCTTCCCTTGATACCATGGTAGGCACAGTGGTTATCGAGCCAGATAAAGTAAATCAGATTGAGCTAAGCACTGCGTTTAACCCGGTTACAGCGGACTGGGTACAGGACGAAATCAGATATTGGCAGTTACGAACAAGTGGAGCCGATGGCAAACCAGAGACCGTGGCCCACTTTGGCGACACATTTGCACCGCAGCTGGTTCCTGCCGGGAACTACCAGCTCTTCTATCGACTCTCAGAACATGGCACCAGCGATTCCTACTTAGGTGACGTAACAATTACCAGTGGCCAGCTCAATGAATTCCCCATCAATACCGGTGTCTCCTTTATACTCCCGGCCAATACAGAACTACCATATCTCGTCGAATTTATACGCCTTGATAAAGACGGAGTAGAAGGGGAAAAGGTAGAAATGCACGGAGGATATTTTGGCGATACTTTTGGCCCCATAGCACTTGTACCCGGGAAATATAAAATCAACTACCGGCAAAGGGAACATGGTGCTTCCACTATTACCATAGTAGACTCGTTTGAACTAGCCCAGGGAAACCTTGTGGAGATTGAGCTATAACAAAAATTCCGCTAAAAGAATGCTGCGTAGTGGTTTTGAAATGGGGTAGCCCCCCTTCTGCGATACTGTTTTGTCTTGATCTTGCCGGCTGGAAAGCTCAAACTTATCTGTGTAAATTTGAAACAATTTAAGGTGGGTATTAGTTATGCGAGCAACAGCGAAAGATTTACGGTTTCATACAAAAGAAATCCTGGAAAGGATTTCAAGAGGGGAAGAGGTTGTTATTACCTATAGGGGGAAACCACACGCCAAATTAACCCCTTTTCAAGGCAGCGATTCAGCTCGCTTATCCAAAAACCCTTTACGTGGAATATGGAAAAACAATAAAGAAACCGAAAATGTATATGGCTATATTGACATGATACGGCAAGGGCGCAATAAGAGCTAAAGGCACTAAAAATGGCGTTAACATTATGGAAAACAAAGATAGTGCAAATTGATGACACTATTTCTATGAAGGCAATGTTCTATGTCGAGCATTACTTTTTAAGTCACTCAATGCAACTGGCCGATGCTTTAATTGCTTCAACTGCAATATCACAGCAATTGCCGTGCTCACTGGAAACCTCAAACATTATAGAGCATTACGAGATCTTGAGATCCACCCTTTCCAACCATAACAATTATGTCCACCTTGATGTGATTAATGTCGCATTCAACCGAATCATTCAAGGCTTCATTCCAGTTTCAATAAATTCTCAAAACCGTCCAGCTCCCCTACTAGCTGTTTAAAATGGACAAGGGCGGTAACATAATCATATTTTGCATTCTGATACCTATTGCTAACAATAAAGAAATCACGTTGTACATTCAGCAAATCCAACATTGGCTGTAAGCCTTCTTTATAGTTGGCTTCTTTAACAGCCAGTGATTTTTTATTGGCCACAACGGCCTTTTCATACGCCTCTATTGTTTCCAGATTTCTTTGCAGTCCATTCCAGGTGGAGGTGATTTGACTGGCTACACGGCGTTCAACGGCCAAAAGGCGTTGTCTGGAAGCTTGATAACGATGTTCATGGGCTTTCATCTCCGCAAGATCACGTCCACCACTGAGCAGTTCCATCTCAAGTTTTATACCATAATCCGTCCGCTCTTTATCATAACCATAACCGCCTAAATCATCCTCCGGTATTGTCCGTTCATACTCCACAAAAAAACTGAGGTTTGGAAGAAATCGGCCTGCCTCTACTTGCTCATCAATCCTTGCCGCCTTCATCTGCAGTCTGCTCAGTTGCGCATCAACATTCTGCTTCTTGGCCTGCTGTACCCAATACTCCCCATCATTTTGAGGAAGCGAAAAAGAAGACTCAGCGACAAAATCAGTCAACTCACCAGGAATAGCTTCTCCAAGCAGTTCCGCCAAACCTTCTCTTGCTTCGACAACCTTTGCCTCCTGCACTGCAAGAAGCGCTTCAGTGGAGGCATACCGTGCTTGAACGTCAAACAAATCGGCCTGTTCCTCAAGGCCCAGATCATGGCTTGCCAACGCCTGTTTTTGCTGACTCTCAAGAATTTCCAACTTCGCCCGGGCAAGACTCAACTCATTTTGAGCGGCAAGTACCGCAAAATACTGATCCACCACATGAACAGTCAGTTCTTCTCTGGCCTTTCGCTGTTCTTTTTCTGCAATATCAATTTCACAAATTCCGCGTTTGGCTTGAAATATCTTTTCCGAATGAAACAGCGGCTGATTTAAAATCACACTTCTGGAGTCATTGCCAAACCGCAGTCGCTGTCCATCGACCTCTGCCGTTTCTTCAGGACTATACACAATCCTGCTCCGCATCATTTTAGCAGATGCAAGGACTTGAGGACCCATTGCCGAAATCATAGCCCAACCGTCAGCATTTTTGGCTAATGACTCAAGGACTTTTGCCTTATACTCCGCGTCATTTTTCTGTGCCAGAGATATCGCACCTGCTAAATCAAGACTTGCAGCATATGAAATAGGGAAAAACAGATAGAAGCAAAAACAAAACAGGATGGTCAAATACAACTTAGTGAATCGATCCGCCGGAGTTCTCTTCTTGTTGTTCATTTTTTACATTCGTTTTTTTTAATGGTGGTAATTTTCTGGCAGTTATTCCACCTGTTTTGGGATCCGGGACCGCAAGATGGATCACTCTTCCCGGAAACTCATTTACTTGCAGGTCATGCAACACATTTTCCACTCCACCAAAAGGGGCGACAATATCAATAACCCACAGACGATCTCCGCAATTCCAATCCTCCGGCCGCAGTTTGCCACCATTCTGAAATAATCTCTTTTCCGCTTCCTTATTCAAAAACGCCCAACTTATAAAAGAGGTTGGATATTTTTCTTTCATAAAGAGCTTACACTGCCCGGCAACAAGGGGAGGCATAAGTAACCACTCAAGATCCCCGATAAACTGATAACGTCTATGGCTTGACTGCATATAGAGCAGCAGTACTGGTCCAAGGGCTGGCAGTTTTTTTAATATCTTTTGTGACTGCCTGTGGATTTCTTCCTTAAACGCCTCATTTTCAGCTGGATCGAACGACTTTGTGGTAGATTTGTTTTTCTCGCTCATTACTCTTATAACTCCCGCAAACTTTGATCTTTATAGCGTAATATGGGCTCTAAAAAATAATGGATAACCCTTCTGCTTCCAACCTTAATATCGGTGGTCACCGTCATCCCTGGTAAAATTTCTCCATGTTTTCCATTAATACTGTTTGGCAACTGATAACTATCAACGGAAATACGAACTGGATAAACAGGGCCCAACTGTTCGTCCATCACCGCGTCACCGCCAACCCATTCAATACGTCCCTTCAAATCTCCATGGCGAGTGAAAGGATACGCCGCAACTTTTACAGATGTTTCCATCCCCTTTGTCACAAAACCGATATCTTTATTGAGAATTTTGGCTTCCACTTCAAGACCGGCATCCACTGGAACAATGGTCATCAAGGGCTGTGCTGGCGTCACCACTCCACCAATTGTACTAATTGATAGCTGCTGCACAATGCCATCGGCCGGAGAACGGAGCTCCCGATTGACAAACCTGCTCTTCGCCTTCGCCAGATGCTGAACAAGTTCCTCTTGTTTTTTTCCAGCTTCAGTAAGCTCTTTTAACAGCTCACGACGATATTCGCTCCCTTGCATGAGCTTTTCATCTTTTTTTAAGGAAAGGCTGAGTTTGAGTTCATCTGCACGATCTTTTTCAATGGCCAACTCTTTTCGCACCTCATTGATCTCCATCTGCGCCTGCAAATACCTTCCACTGGCCAGCATCTCTTTTTCAGCCATACTTTTCTTCTTGGCGTAAAGCCGTTCCGCAAGGGGCAGCGATTCCTGTAGCCATTTAATCCTATTTTGGGCAGAAAGCAGCTCAGACTCCGCTTTTTTTATGGCATGATCCATGGCAGTAACCTTTTCTTCCTGCGCTAGAATCGATTGCGTAAGGAGCTGACGATGCAGACGTATTTCATTATCATCAGCATCCTCTGGGGGCTCGAAAAGTAACGCGTCTTCTGCCAGTTGCGCCGATAGACGGGATATTGTCAATCTGGTTACGGTGAGTTCTCTTTGCAGGTTCTTTACATCCGCACTGGATTCTGTTGAATCCATTTGCACCAACAGTTCTCCACGTTTCACCAGCTGTCCGTCCTGAACAGCAATTGCTTTTACAATCCCCGACTCAAGTGGTTGGACAACTTTCACCTTTCCCTTGGGAATCACAACTCCGGTACCAGAAGCCACAATATCAATTCTTGCAATCACTGCCCAAAGGATGGCAATGGTTGCCAGGCAAACAAGAAGCAACACCACAACCCGGGAAAAAGGGGCGGGGGGCCTTTCCAAGACTTCAACGGTTGCAGGCATAAATTCAAACTCACGACGAATGGCGTTCTGTTCTTTGTATCGTTGTAAAATATCAGGCATAATTACCTCTATGGATGGCAGTAAGAGCAGCAAATCTTCCATTGCTTGCAAGCAATACCTTCGGTGAATCATTTTCCACAACACAACCATTTTCGAGGGTTATTATACGATCTGCATGCCGAATTGTTGAAAGTCGATGGGCGATAATAAACACTGTACGCCCCTTACAAATCTGTTTCATATTCTCTTGCACCTGTCGTTCCGACTCATAATCCAAACCACTGGTAGCCTCATCCATCACAAGCATTGCAGGATTTGTGGCAAGGGCCCTTGCAATGGCCAACCGCTGTCGCTGACCGGTGGATAATTTTCCGCCCCGTTCACCAACCAACGTATCATAGCCTTCCGGCATCTCCATGACCAACTCATGAACACCAGCCAGTTTCGCAGCAGCAATAACTTCATCCATCTCCAAGTTGGGCGCATTCAATGTGATATTATCGCGGATGGAAATATTGAACAAAACACCATCCTGAATCACAACTCCAATCTGTCTGCGCAGCCAGGAACTATCGACCATGGATAGATCGACACCATCGATAAATATACGCCCTTTTTCCGGAACGTATAAGCGTTGTAACAGTTTCGCCATGGTGGTCTTTCCAGATCCGGTACTTCCAACAACACCGACCACTTCACCGGCTTTTATGGAAAAAGAGACGTCCTGCAGGACTTCTTTTCCCTCAGGGGTATATCTAAACGACACATTTTCAAAACGAACATCTCCTCGGATGGGCGGCAGGCTCACTTTTTGCGGATCAAACCCAGGTTCAGAGGCGCAATTAAAAATATCACCTATCCTGGCCACCGACACATTCACCTGCTGAAACTCTTTCCAGAGACGGGAAAGACGTAAAATTGGCGCAATAACCCTGGAAGATAACATATTAAACGCGATAAACTGACCAACGGTCAAATTCCCGTGAAGCACCTCTTTTGCTCCAAACCAGAGCAGCAATACCGACAATACTTTACTTAGGATCCCGGTTGTCTGACTAATCAAGTTCGATAGATGCCCCCCCGAAAAGCCGATCTTGACATGATTGCTCAAACGTTTTTCCCACTCTTCCTGCACTCTCGGCTCGGCAGCATTTGCCTTAATAGTTTCCATCCCAGCTAAGGTTTCCACTAAAAATGCCTGTTTCCCTGACCCCGCAGCATAGCGGTCTTCAAGTTTATTGCGCAAAAGTGGGGTAAGAATAAATGATGCCCCGAACAACAAAGGAAGGGCACAAACAACGAGTAGTGTTAAAAAAGGACTAAACAAAAGCATCACAAAGAGAAAAACCACCAGAAAAAAGAGATCAAGAAAGAGCATCAGGCCAGTTCCGGTGATAAAACTGCGAACGTTCTCAAGCTCCTTCATCCGGGCTATGGTATCCCCAACCTGCCGCGACTCAAAATAACTTAGGGGTAAACTCATTAGATGTTTAAAGAGTTGCACCCCAAGCATCAGATCAATACGATTAGCGGTATGGGACATAAGGTAGGTGCGAAGCCCATTGAGCGCAATCTCAAACAAAGAGACCACCACCAGGGCGAACACGAGGACATCAAGGGTTGAAAGACTGTTATTGCTCAACACCTTATCAATAACAATCATAAAAATAAGCGGTGAAAGCAGACCAAATATCTGGACAAAGAAAGAGGCAAGAAGACAATCACGCAGGACGGACCAATATTTTCGAGCAGCCTGAATAAACCAGCCCAGGCCCAGTTCCCTCACCTCTCCCTGCTTGGACTGCTGCTTGCGTAACAGTAAAAACTCTCCCGTTAGCTCAGGACCTAACTCCCTTATAGCAACCCACTTACCTCTGGCTTCACCCGCTCGCTGAACAAGTATTTTTCCGTCCTTCTCATTTTTTCCACCAAGCAATACAAAATCCCCATCTTGCAATTGCCCGATTAGTGGAAAAAGCCCACCGTTGATTTTTTCCAATTCCTTGCGAAGCGGTTTGGCCTTAAAACCGAGATTCTGAAAGAGCCTTGCCAACTCAATAAGCTGTAACGCTCCATCATTGTGGCCAAAATGGTGTTTTATCTGTTCAATGCTAATGGGATTAGCATTAAGTTTTGCCATAACAGCCGCACAAAAAAGTGCACTGTCAACGTTTTTCTTTATCCTATTCTGTCTCATCTTCGTCTATCAGGCAGCCATTGGCAGCAGCTCATCAATATCATCATCTTGTTCAGCACTATCATCACTGTCCACTGCCAAGTCTCCATACTCATCAACTCCAGAATCCATATCAATACCATCATCTGCCACACTTGCAGCCGCATCCGATTGTAACTGTTGGGAGATTCTGTTTATCTCAGCATCATCCAGCGTTGTATCTTCCTCACTTTCTTCCTCCTGCGCCTCTTCAATAACTTGAGAAGACGCCGCCTCATCCTCTGCAACTATTTCATCTGTTGCAACTGGGCTTTCAGATTCCTCCACTTCTGACTCCAATTGAGAGGATTCCACCTCCTGAAGCTCTATTGTTTCACCACGCAGGCCCACATCACCCGCTTCTCCACTACTCCCATCCTCCCTATGATATTCTGTTGTGCCATAAACAACATTTCCAGCGAGCTCCTCTTGCACTCCATCGCTTTCAAGTTCAATATCTCGTATTCCAGCCTCGGTAAGGGTCTGAAACTCTCCCTCATCACTGACCCCATCGGAATTTTTATCCTGCCATATACCAAAATCACCCCAGGCTTCGTCTTCTTGACTAAAGATTCCGTCATCATTACTGTCAAATGCGCGTAAACCTTCAAGGTCCGTGGTGGCCCCTGGCAAGTATTCTTTTAATACCAGTTCATCTGCCCCGGTAACCATTGCATCATGGTTATGATCGTAGACCAGAAAACCGTCGTCCGCCGCCACCCATCCACTGGATTCGGCTAGCAAATCACGGTTCCAGTCAAATGCTACGCCCTCCTCTATGCCAAGTAACTCCACCCCGTCTCCATCAAGGTCAAGGATTACAGGACTAAATTCGTAACCAAAGGTGTAATTATAAAATCCAGCTCCTGGCTCTCTTCCACCCCACATATGAACATATATGGTAGCTGTAGCCCCACCTTGATCAACACCTGTAAAAGTAATTGAGGCATCCCCCCAGGTAAACGCAGTCAAGAATTCAAACGAGGTATTAGAGTGCTTAGTCACAATACCACCACTTACCTGGGCTGCTGATACCGTAACAACATCATCAGGATTCCTATCACTTATACCAATATGAAAATTAACGTGGTAATCCCCTTCCGATACATACCAACCCAGGCTAGCCGAAAGTTCAGGCGCAAAATTGTGCTCAACAATTTCATTCATTATCAAGCGACTTGGCGCCGTCCCTCCATTGCCGTCGGAAACCGTGTAACTCACTTCAACATGGCTGGCCCCTGTAGACGGTTTTACGCAAAGATACCCTCCTTCGATTTTGACACTTGCAGAACCTGATGTAACGTGGGGATTAATTGCAGTAAGCTGGTCACCATCCACATCGTAGTCATTGGCCACCAGACCGGAAATACTGTACTTATTCCAGATAAGGGTTTCTGCTGGAGATGCGATATCCTGCTGGGCCACAGGATTATCATTCACCGGTTCCACATAAATTTCTGATGTCCCCGTACTCACCGCACCAAATGAATCCACCACCCGATACTGAAAGGTTTCATATCCACAAAAATTTTCCTCTGGATTATAATAGATTCTACCCGACCCCGAATCATAGGACAGGCTACCGTGCGCCGCCCCCACAACACCGGCAAAACTTATGGAATCCGTTTCGTATGCAGATTCCATTTCAACGTCATAATCATTGGCCATCAATTGAGATGCAGTAAACTCAAAGGAGTTATCCTCAATGGCTCCTCCGATCCTTTCCGGTACCAGGATAGGTGCATCATTTACTGGCTCCAACTGAACAAAGGCAAGGGCAGTAACAGGATCACTGATACCATCGCTCACCGTGTACTCAAAACTTGCCTGTCCGGGATATCGGTCATTAAAGTTAAGCTCAGGAGTAAACACCACCTTCCCGTCACTTCGAAGGCTCACCGTCCCGTGGGTGGCATTGCCAACGGCACTAATAAAAAGGGTGTCCCCATCCACATCGGAATCATTGGCAAGTAATGTTTCCTGATCGATTATATTGATTATATCTTCTTGACTAAAGAGGATTTCGGAATAGGCGTCCGGCGAGGTATTCAGTTTCACGTCAACAGTTGCAGTTGCCAGACTCTCTCCACCATTTCCGTCCGTAATGGTGTAGGTAAACGCGTCCACTCCAACCCAATCGTCGTTATGGGCCTGATAATGAATATTGCCGTTGGCATCCTGACTTACCGTACCATATTCAGCGTTCCCCAAAGCACTGATCTGAATGCTGTCACCATCAACATCAATATCATTTGCCAGAAGCACAGATGAACTATAAATATTGTCATAACTGTGATTTGACCAGGCGAGGATATGATCATCATCCCTGGCCAAAGGTTCATCGTTTTCCCCAAGGACAATTACGTTAATTGTCCCTGTTCCAATGCCGGCTTCGGTATCCGCCACTGCATAACTAAGGGTGGCTGCACCAAAAAAATCATCATCGGGTAAAAAGTGGAGCAAACCATCTTCGGCCATCCAGCCATCGCCATTGGCAGAAGCAGAGATTCCCACAAACTGCAGATCATTGCCATCTTCCACATCAGTGGCACCTGCCATAAGAAGATCGGGATCAAAGGTCATTTCCCCGTCTTCAAGCATTACAGCCGTTGTGTCGGCAACCACCGGCATATCGTTAACCGGTGCTATGTAGAGGGTCATATCTCCTGAAACTTCCCCTCCATTCCCATCATGTACAATATAGCTAAACTGGCCAACACCGTAAAAATCGGCATCGGGGGTAAAAGTGTACAAGCCATTTTCCTGGGAAAAACTTCCTCCACTCACTGCTGCAACAGAGGTAAAGTGTAAACTATCGCCATCCGGATCATCAATAAAGGAAGCCAATTCATCCTGGTCAAAAACCAGCTTTTGATCTTCGTTAATATAGCGCTGATCGTAGAGTGCGACTGGGACATCATTGATAGCCGCAACATGTACAGGCACCATGGTCGTTTCCCTATTTCCCTCGGCATCCTCCACCGTATACGTAAAACCCGCTTCATTTCCTGAATAATTGAGATCGGGAGCAAAGCTAAACTCACCAAATTCATTATAAGTTAGGCTTCCATGAACAGCTTCCCCAAAGCTTACAAATGTCAACGGACCGTCGTTGTCCTGATCGTTTGCCATCAAAGCCGATACGGTGGAACTCACTTCCACCTCTTCATCTGTTAGCAGGGTATCGTTGCCAAAGTCCGTGGCATCATTGACGGAAAGGACCGAAATATCCAAATGACCTGAAACACTTTCCCCAGAAGCGTCCTCTGCCTCATATTCAAGATATGCTGCGCCATGGTAATCACTTGTTGGGTTAAAGGTGTAAACTCCATTCTGTTCACTGACCACACCACCGGTAACATGATCAATGGAAGTGATCGTCGGGCTCTCTCCATCTTTATCTTGCAGAAACTGTCCAACGGTTGCCGCATCAAACACGATGGGCTGATCCTCAGTTATATCCATTGTTGAGCTGAAACTTTCAGGAGCATCATTCACATTACTTACATGCACCGAAACCATACTACTTTGCTGATTTCCTTCAGCATCCTCGACTACATATTCAAATCCCGCATCATTTCCAAAGTAATCGGCTTCAGGAGTAAAGGTAATGGAACCACTTGCATCCTTGACAACTGTTCCATGCTGTGCTGCGCCCAAAGAAGCGAAGAGTAAGGGACCCTCCACATCTGAATCATTGGATACAAGATCGGCAACGGTTGTGGTCACAGAACATTCTTCATCCGTTGTCAGGATATCCGCCCCAAATACCGTTGGATCATCAACGGATAGAATGTCTATTTGCAGGCTTCCACTAACTTCTCCACCATTGCCATCAATGGCGCTATACTTTAGCGTTGCTGCACCATAAAAATTAGCATCAGGGGTAAATAGATACTCCCCATTGTTTTCAGTGATCTTTCCGCCACTGACATCGGTTACAGAACTAAGACTAATAGCATCTCCATCCGCATCTTGTAAAAAACGTGCAATGGTCGTGGAATTAAAAGTAATGGATTGGTCTTCATTTATGGAAATGGTGTCTGCTATACTTTCCGGTGCATCATTAGTATTTAGAACTTCCACTGCGACAAACGCAGTAGATTCCACACCTTCTGCATCGCTCACGGTATAGCTAAATCCCGCTTCACTACCGAAATAATCACTGCTTGGACTAAAGATAATATTATCCCCGGCATCAACCAAAACTGTTCCGTGTTGGGCATCATTCACAGAAACAAAATGAACAGCACCCCCTTCAGGATCCACATCGTTTGCAAGCAGATCACTAACAGCCACAGAGATTGGTGTCTCCTCCGTCGTTTGCAGGCTCTCTGCACCAATAACAACCGGATCATTTACCGGCAGGATATCAAACTCCAAGTGTCCTTGTACCGTCCCTCGATGGTTATCATTGGCCTGATAATCAAAAGAAGCAGTACCGGAATACCCCTCTTCAGGGACAAAGGTAAAAAAGCCATTTTCAACAATCACACTGCCATGCTGAATATTGGTGATCGAATCAAGATGCAACTGATCGCCATCGGCATCACTGACAAATTTTGCTATTTCCTCTGGACTAAACGTGATGCTTTGATCTTCGTTGATTGCAGGATAGGTGGTACTACTCACCTCTGGCGGCTCCCGCAAGTCAAGAACTTCAATGGAAGCATAAGCAGTTGTTGAATTTCCCGATTGATCAATCACCGTATAGGAAAATCCCGCCTCAGTCCCTGCATAATCGGCATCGGGAATAAAGGTGATATCTCCGTTTACATCCATACTTACCTGCCCATGGGTCGCACCATGGACGTCGGTGAGCTGGATTACTTCCCCATCATATTCATGGTCGTTGGCCAGAAGCTTATCCACTGTGGTTACTAAAGAATAATCTTCGAGGATAATAAATCTATCATCAGTGGCTACTGGCCCCTGATTCTGATCAAGGACGGTAAGAGAGGCTATTCCCCTTTGCGGATAATTGCCGTCATGGGCCATATAGCTAAAATTCAAGGTGCCGGTAAATCCTTCTTCCGGAGTAAAAAGAAGACGGCCTCCCACTTCACTGATTGTGCCATGTTCAAGACCACGAACGTGATCTAGGGTAATAGTATCACCATCTGCGTCGGAATCGTTGTTAAGCAGCTGATCCAGATAAAACCCCTCTCCCTGGTTAATCATAAATTGATCTGCATTAAGCTCCGGAAGCTCATTTTGATCTTCGACAACAATTAATGCACGGCTCGTAACCGTCTCACCATTGCTCCCAAGCAAAGTGTACTCAAAGGATGCAGTTCCCACAAAACCGGGATCCGCCACAAAACGAATATCACCATTGGCATCAACTAATATCGTACCATGTTGCGCGTTATCATAGGAGAGAAGGGTGTACGCGTCCGTAGATAAGGAGTACGACGCAGAGTTTTGCTGAGTAAGCATTGAAGAGATAAAACGAAGACTTGAATCCTGCATCATGGTGAAATAGAGCCCTTGCACAGTTCCCTGGGGAAGGGGTGGTATCTCCACATCAGGGGGCAGCTCTGCTTCACTTATCTGCATATTGCTAATCGGGAAGGTCGATGAAATTGAGGTGGAAGTCGAGGTAGAAGCTAAGGCTGAAGCTGCAAATTCAATACCCTTGGGGAGATACTGTTCACTAAACACGTAAGACTCTCCAGCCGATAAAGCCTTGTACCATTCCGGCACCTCAGTACCGGTTGTGGAATAAAAGTCAGAAAAGCTTTGAAACGAATAGAGAGAAAACCCACTATTCCCAGCAAAAAGATCAAAACTACCGGCAAGCCCAGATCCCGATATCTGCGAAGAAAAGAGCGCTGAAAGGTTTGTTATTTCAGCTGTAGTCGTGGTGGAGCTACTCTCTATAGTCCATTCCTCGCCCTGTTTTTGCAGGTCCAAGCCCCCCTGGAGATAGGTATATCTCGTTATAGCATCCAGTGGTTTAACGTAATCTGTATTACTTTCCTGACTTTCCACCTCACCATAGAAGGCCGAAGCACAGGCCTGGTCCGCGTCTAACCCAAGACCCATGGCTAGCAATAAACCGGAAGCTCCGGCAAAATTATGTTTTAGACTTATACTCCCCAAGAGTTTACCAACACTTTGGGAGGGGAGTTGATCTGATGGTATTGGTAAAGATATAATATCTGAATCTTTTGCTACAAAATGTTCTCCCTCTGGTCCATTTGCATTGCCTCCTCCTGCATATACTCCATTTCCATAGCTTGTTCCTATTCGTGGAGCAAAAGATTCACCATAGGTATATGACATTCCTTTTTTAACAAAACCCATTGCCGCAAGCGTTGCATCCACTTGAGCGAAATCAATGGTACCACTACTATCTGTTGCCAATTTTACAGCATCATCAACCCTGTCCCCACGATCCCTGGCGTAAAGGGCAGCCCGCATCTCTTGGCCAAGATTCACCCCTTCTGTTATGGGGATATTTACAATACCGCCATATTCTGACACATATGAAATCGTAAGATCTTCCCCCGCCTCTACCTTCAAAGAGGGCATACTCCCGTCAATGCTAACCCTTCCGCCCATATCTTTATAATCCTGGATTATAGCAATAATGGAAGAACCAGCGGCCTCAACGCCACCTTTCATCTCAGAATCGCCATGCACATCCATGACCACGTTGCCATTTTCATCAAGGGCGAAATCGGCTGTGGCTGAGGGAGGATCTTCTCCAAAAGCCATATTCGCAATCTGCAACACAGCAGCCGCAGCCCATCCCCAAGGACCGCAAGTCATTAAAACGGTTGTTGCGGCAGTAATAGCAGCACCCTTTACATCACCCATGGCCAATTGGGCGCCTATGGCAAGAACCGACATCACAGGGATACTACTGGCAATGCTGCCACTGGCACTTCCCATCAAGCTACCTACACTACCAAGCCCCTGAAGAGCCTCAATGCCGCCTACCATGCCCGCAACTGCATTGTAGGTATTTATAGCATTATTGACGGTACTAATAGTCTGGTAAGCAATTTGCAAACCATCACCTGACTCCAATACATCATCAAATGAGGCAATATTGGCGGCTAAGCCTATGGCGGAGCCTACTCCCTGAATTATTTTCCCAGTGGTTGTACCTGTTAAATCTATTGACGTGTCTGCTGCACCCTGTACGGGAATATCAGGCTGCACAGAGTAGGCATAAATTGACTCCAACAATTGAGTGGAAGATTGCGCTATTCCCCAACCATCACCATCATCGATGGATTCTGCCAAGGACAAACCAGATGAAACAGTACGCAAGGCAGCGCCTCCGCTCCCCTTCCCTTCATTCTCAATAAAGCCACCACCATTTTGATCCAGATATCCATCGATATCAAGCAACAGATCAATACTGTTTCCTGCTATATCCCAGCCATCTCCATCATCTATACCTTGGGCAAGCCCTGCTCCATGGCCAATAGCATCCACCAGTGCC
>JBNKKR010000030.1:0-51546 GCA_050291935.1 Desulfocapsaceae bacterium
CCAATGGCCAGGATACATTGTGACCAGGGATAAGATGTCTGGTTCCCTTTTGCCGCATGATCATGAAAGTGTCCACAACCAAATATATTTCTCCCGCTCTTTGGATTTATCGAATCATCCAGAGCAACGAGAATCCTTTCTTCTGTACTTGGAGAATCAATCATTCTCCACATGGTTCGCCACAACGCATTCCAAGGTAGTGTCGTACTTGCCATAAATGCATAAAACCGTTGTTGCTTGATTTCCAGTTCAAACAAGGTCTCTAAAGTTCGCAGTAGATTGGAAGTGATAGATGATGTAAATGGCACAACTACCGCGAGCAATGTGTATACAAACCACACTTTTCTTTTTTGTCCCTGCTTTGTATCTGAAAATTGAGCTTGCAGGGGAATGAGTAAATCGCGTAAGATGAACATGACAAGTGGCTCCTTCTGGTATAATTTCGGTTATTTAGGCAACAGAAATATACCACGGCGCCGCTTGTTTTTCACTACTTATCTTACTGATATACCGTAATATTTTTTTATATCACACCTCAAAAACGGCATAGAAATTGGCGCAATCCTGACAAGTAAATGCTTATTTTGCGGAGGTTCAATTCCAGCTCAATAATTTCTAGGAAACTTCAGTTAACATTAGATCCACAAAAATTAAATGACAAAAAATACCCCTTTTGAAGACCATGAATGGCAAACTATTTGCCTTGAAAACTCGACTCTTCTGCTACAACCCGATATTCCGGATTGGATAGTTGTTTCCAATAAAACAGCAGCACTTTTCTCCTTGGCAAAACGATCAAATAAGGAAGATTTTAGCTTTAGACTCCTTCAGCATGCAATGGCCAAAGAGAGTGCCACACCTTACAGCGGACGATATTCCCATCTCAATAAGCCAACGCTAAAAGAATGTTGGTTTCACCTTACCGATAATTGCAATCTCAGTTGTCGTCATTGTCTTTTTTCGGCGTCCCCTGCAAAAAAGCGCAGCATAGACTCAGCACTGCTGCAAAAAACAGTGCAGGAAGCTCTTGATCTTGGTTGCAGACTCTTTTCCTTTACCGGTGGTGAACCATTTCTTTACCCCAATTTTATCCCTTTTTTACAATCTCTTTTGCAAAAGGAGAGTAACTGTCACGTTGCTGTGTTAACAAATGGAATGCTTCTCTCAAAGCATATGGAAAGTTTGCAGCAAATGGACAGGCTGCACCTTCAGATCAGTCTCGATGGACTTGAGCAAAGCCACGACGCATTGCGAGGCAAAGGCAGCTACCGGAAACTCCTTAGCATCCTGGAAGTTTTACAGAAAAAGACAATTGCCTTTACCCTCTCCGTTGCCATTAGCAGGGAAAATATTCATGACTTAGCGGATCTGGTAAAACTGGCATCAACCTTAGGTGCAGCAAGTATCCATCTGCTCTTCCATTTCGTTCGCGGAAAAGGGAGTAAGCAGCAATATGTTGAGCCTTCGGTTATCTATCCAATATTACGTAAGGCCTGGATTCTTGCGGATTCCCTTGGCTTGAAGATAGATAATGTTGAGTCAATCCGCAGTCAAATTTTTGGGACCCCGGGTACACGTTATGATCTTTCAAATACAGCCTGGGAATCGTTGGCGGTAGGTCCAGATGGTATGGTATATCCATCTCCTGCGCTCGTAGGAATGGAGCAATGTAACTGTGGCAGCCTCACTAAAGGGCTAAGTGCTCTCTTTTATAATAGTCCTGTCCTGGAGCAGATCCGCAAAAGCACCCTCTTAGATGCAGAGCAATATCGCACTAACCCGCTAAAATTTTTGGTCGGTGGTGGTGATATTGATCACAGTTTTATGCATAGTGGTAAATGGGTCGGCCATGACCCTTACGTTGAACTTTATAACAACATTGGGCTGGATCTTATCTCTGATCAAGCAGCCAAATACGCTTCGCGTGAGCAATTGATTATATTGCGGATGGGTGATGTGCGCTATGATTGCCCCGAAGAAGACAAAGAAGCAAGCGCTGTTTCATTGACCCACTGTAACTGTCTTATTTCACTGGCTTCTAGTAGTGGACATGGTTCAGTTCGAGAGTTTTATGCTTCTGCAGCACTACAGACCAATAAAGATATCATTAACCCCCTTGCCCCTGCGCAACAGCAAGCCGAATTTATACCTGAGTTAACAAAACAGCATTCGTATGGTTGTGGAAGCCCTGTTACCGATGGCGCGCCACAGAAGGGTGAGGTGTTGGTCGATCTTGGGTCAGGGGGCGGTGTGGAATGTTTTATGGCTTCTGAGGCAGTGGGCAAAGAGGGGAAAGTTTTCGGTATTGATATGACCGATGAAATGCTGCAACTGGCAAATTCTGCTAAAACGGAGGTTGCTCATCGCCTTGGTTATCAAAATGTTGAATTTAAAAAGGGATTTTTGGAATCCATTCCACTCCGGGACAACGAAGCCGACGTGGTAATTTCCAACTGTGTTATCAACCTTAGTCCTGATAAACGAATGACCTACCAGGAAATTTACAGGATATTAAAACCGGGTGGAAGGCTAATCGTTTCCGATATTGTAACTGATAGACCAATTCCCACGTCAATCAGGAATAACGTCCGCTACCGTGGAGAATGCCTTGGAGGCGCGATGCAACAGGAAGAATTGGTTGCCATGATGCGGGCAGCAGGTTTTGTCTCCATTCAATTTATAAAGCGTTTTCCCTATCGGGAAGTGGAGGGAATGGATTTTTACTCGTTAACCTACCAAGCGATTAAATCCGAACAAATAGACGAGGAACAAGTCCAGGTTATCTACCGAGGTCCCCATGGCGCAGTGTATACAGAAACCGGAAACCTCTTTTTCAAAGGTAAACTAGCCACCATACCAAGCAGGGAAGCAGCACTGCTGGACGATTCATTCTTTTTACTCGACAGGCGGGGCAATGTAACGAATATTAAGGCCGAGAACTCCTGCTGTAGCCTTCCACAAGAGGTTGAAAGCACAAAACCAAGCAACGATAAACAACCACAATTATGTTGTGAAGTGAGTGAGAAAAAGAGTGCTGGCTGCATGGTATGTGGCGAAGAATTACACTATTTCAATGAAACACGTACACTTTCCTGCAGCTATTGCGGACGTGAAGTCGAAGCAAACGCTTCCTGCACAGCAAATCACTTTGTCTGTGATAGTTGCCATCAGGAAGCTGGCCTTGAAATCACGAAAACGATCTGTAAGGGGACAAAAGAAACTGATCTTATAGCATTATTGAAACTTATCCGTAGCCATCCTGCCATCCCCATGCATGGACCAGAGCATCATGCCATGATGCCAGGTATTATTCTTGCAGCTTACCGGAACGGGGGAGGCGATATTTCAGAAAAGCATATTGACACAGGTATTGAAAGGGGAGCTAAGCTACCTGGTGGCTCCTGTGGGTTTTGGGGAGCCTGTGGAGCTGCAGTAGGTGCGGGAATCGCTGTTTCAACTCTTTTTGAAGCAACTCCACTTACACCGGCTGCAAGGCAACAGGCGCAATCTTTCACTTCCAAAATCCTTGCAAAAATTGCAACCTACAAAGGAGGACGTTGCTGCCAGCGTGAAACCTGGTTGGCCCTTACTAAAACCGCAAAACTCTCCACTGAAATATTTGGCTTACACCTGCCGGCAAATGATATCCTGGAATGTAATCAATATGTTAAAAATAAGGAATGTATTCGCAAGGCATGTCCTTTATGGGAAAAACGAGTTAAAAAAGATAGTATATAAGCATTGAATTTTACACCACATGGTTGCAAAAATAAAAAAGAGATCGACAAATCGTGAGAAAATTGTTCATATACAAGTAATGACTTAATTTCATTTCCTGTGGGAGAATCAAATGAGTGAGCACGCACATAAAGCACCGGAAGAAGATCAGAGCGTATATACAAAGGTTGGCCTCTTTTTCGCTGCGGTAATTATCGCCCTTTTTATCATTAGTACAATCTGATAGTAGCGCACTATATTCTTACTTGTAATAGTACTGAAAGATCTATTTTTTTTAAGGTAAGGTCTGCCGGATTGTTGCGTCCGATGCAAGCTTTGCGTTGATCGCAAATGGCAAACAGTTCTGATCAATGGCAAAGAAAAAATATTACGCGATCAGTAAGGGCAGAAAACCTGGTATTTACAATGATTGGCCCACAGCAGAGGCCCAGGTAAAAGGGTTTCAAGGGGCAAAATTCAAAGGTTTTTCCAGCCGCCAACAGGCCGAAGAGTGGCTCAAAAATCCCATTTTTAAACCCAAACAAAGCAAGCAACGAGGGAAAAGCAGGGCTGATACAAACGTAGCGCCCAAACTTGCTGCTCACTACATTGAACTGTATACCGATGGCGGGGCAATCGGTAATCCTGGACCTGGGGGCTATGGGGTCGTCATCATAAAAGATGGTAACGTAAAAGAGCTCCATGCAGGCTACAAGCATACTACCAACAACCGCATGGAGCTAATGGCCTGTATCAAAGGCCTTTCAGAACTCAAAGATTCTCACCAGCCAATTGCGCTCTTTTCTGATTCAAGTTACGTGGTCAACGGCATAAATAAAGGCTGGGCCAAAGCTTGGCGAAAAAGGGACTGGAAAAAATCGAGCGGTATGCCGGTTATCAATCCTGATCTCTGGAAAGAACTCCTTAAGTTAACAGAGAAACTGTCAGTATCTTTTCACTGGGTAAAGGGACATGCCGGCCATCCCTTAAACGAACGTTGTGATGAACTTGCTGTACAGAGCGCCAGAGGAACTGATCTTATCGTTGATAGTGGGTACACTCACGGGGCATAAATATCCACAGGGCAGAATTATCCTTTTCGACGAGATAGCAGGGAAAAGACAGCCCCAGCACATGCCATAACAGCACCCATTGCAACAAATCCCACACTGATGGTTGCAATATCACCGATCCAACCGATAAGTATTGGTACAACACCGGCACCCAGAAGAAATGCCAATGGCAAGCAGAATGTTACCGCAAGATTTCCAAAACGCTCTGCCTTGAGATTTGAAAGCACAGCAAATCCTGCCGAAAAAAAACAGACCGCAAAAAGTGGTTGTGCAACCACCAAAGTTATCAGAAACACTTTACTTTCCACCACTCCCATACAAAATGTGCAAATACCTGCAAAGAGCAATACAAGCCCCATGGTGAGTTGTGAACCAAATCTATCGGCCACCCATCCCCCAAAAATAGGGATAAAAACAGCACTCACCCTGGAGATTGCCAGCAGTCGATTGGCAGCGACTTGTGTCATTCCATGGTCGTGGATTAAAAAGAGAGGAGCCATGGAATAGACACCATGGGTAGCACCTATGGCTAATGCAAAAAGAAGGCATAATCCCCAAAAAGCAGGCATGGTGGAAAAACAGCGTAGGGCCTGAAAATCCGGTGCTCTCCCTTTATCTTGTATTCCCTGCGAACTAAATGCATAATAGGCGCCACCGAAAAGCAAAATCACACCCAAACAGCCCATACCACTTCGCCAGGAAAAAGAAGAAAGGAAAAAATCACTCAACAGCGGAGCACACACAAAAGCCGCATTTGGAGCCAGCTCGTGCATGGAAATACCTCTTGCTAAATAAGCCGCTGGAACCAGTGCCGTTATAGTAGCAAGGGCCGATGGAAAGTAAATCCCCGCCGCCACACCAACACCAAAGAGACAGAGCTGTAAACTAAGCAAAGTGCTGCATTGTCCCAATCCTAAAAGCACCAGTCCCAATAAAATTGCAGAAAATGCAATAGAACGCTTGTGGTTTATTTTGCTTGAAACAAAACCTGAAAACAAGATTGAGAGAAAGTAGCCAATGGACAAAAAGAGAAACAGCGAACCGGAACGGGTATGATCAAGCCCCATTTCCTGTTCAATAACCGGCAACAACGGCGCAAAGATAATCCTTGCGATAAAATTGAAAAAAAAGAGACCACTAAGAAAGAGGATTTCTTTAATGGCTTTCAAAGAGTTTGATCTGTTCACACGCCTTCCTGAAATAATAAGCCAGCTACCACGGGAACTACATATTACCAAGCATATGCTGCACAATTGCCACTGCAGCAATATTTGCAGTCTCTGCCTTAAGGATGCGCTTCCCTAGGGAAAGTACACGAAACCCTCTCCCTCTTGCCAAATCAACCTCTTCTTTTGGAAAGCCTCCCTCCGGGCCAAACACCATCTGAACGCCTGTTTTTGCATGATCAACAGGACTACTGTGTAAAGAGTTTTCGGTTGCTTCCTCTTCCCAAAAAAGAATTTTCTGCGTGGTATCTTCTTGCATTCTTACTATTTCTTCATAAAAAAGCAAGGGGTTAAGTTTCATGGCCCAGGGAGTCCCACACTGCTTACAAGCTTCTTCAATAATCCTTTGCCAACGGTCATACTTTGCACGGATTTTTACAAGCTCCTTTTTTTTTATTTGACTGCGCTCACTGTGAAAGGGAGTAAATTCTGTTACCCCAAGCTCTGTACATTTTTGAATCAATAACTCCATTTTCTGACCTTTTAACAGGCTTTGACAAACCTGTAAGCTAACTGCATCCTGAGGCACAAAGTGATGACCATAAATATATACCTCAACCTGTTTTCCTAAAGCTGCAATTTCGCCATCATAAATAGAACCCTTACCATCCAGTAGCTGTAAAGCTGTACCTGGCGGTAAACGTAACACACGCTGTAGGTGATGGGACTGTCTCTTGGAAAGGGACAAAAACTCACCTACTTCTGCTTCCGGATCAAGAAAAAAACGACGCATAACTCTTTTAAAAGATAGGTTCCTCTAGTAATTTTGACTATTTTCACATAATTAATTGACAATCGCAAAGGAAAAGGGGATTTTTACGATGAAAAGTTTGCCTTCTATTTCAGGAAACGATAACATGGATCTAGAGCTAGGAGAATGAATATTGGACAAAGCATTGTACAAATATTCAACGGGGAGAGAAAGGTAATGCAAGCCAATGAACGCAGAATGCACGAGCGTTATTCTCTGCGAATACAGGTGAAGATGACCGCTCAAACCTTATCCGGAAAGACTCCATTAATGGAGTACTTAACGGCCAATATCAGTGCAGGTGGTGCCTTTATCGAAACAGAGACCCCTCTTCCTCTGGCTAGCAAGGTGAGCCTTGAATTCCTGCTTTCCCTGCAAGAATTGCAGACACTTAAATTTATACTCTCCATGGAGACCTTAAAAAACTGGAAGGGAAAGCGGGTATGGATTTGTGCCTCTGGAATTGTCGTCAGACACGAAGATACTGGAATGGGTATTATGTTCGACGAAAACTACCAGATTAGCCCCATGGAAACCGTAGAGAACAACAGCAGGAAAGGCTAATACCGGTTTCGCACCTATTTTCTCTGTAAATAAAGGGCCGCCCATTCTTCCTTTTGCTCTCTCTCACACACAAAAAATCCACTTTCTGCAAAACATTGAAGGATATTTTGTTCCTGTTTCCCATGGAGTATCCCAGAAACAATCAGTGCCCCATTCTTGACCAGTAACCGCTGAAAATCATTTTTCATGGAAAGCAGAACATCATGGATGATATTGGCAACGATGCAATCAAATGGCCCCTGCAACTCATGTAAATCTATTTGCGATATTTGCATAGAACAAACATCTTGATTTAAAGCAATATTTTCTCGGGCAACCCGTACCGCCTCAGGATCGTTGTCGATCCCAAGTACTTGTGTAGCCCCGAAAAGTGCCGCTCCCATTCCAAGTATTCCCGTACCACAACCAACATCAAGCAGAGAAACCTGGCCAGTGGATCGTTGCACTACTTTCCGTACAAGATCAAGTGACATGCTGGTGGTCGCATGATGCCCGGTCCCAAAGGCCATCCCAGGATCCATAACAATAACCCGTTCATCCTTTGCAGGTGTATACGATTCCCAGGTAGGAACAACAACGAGTCCTTTGGTAATGGGAAAGGGGGTAAAATGTTTTTTCCAATTAGTGGACCAATCCTGATCTTCAATATGCTGCCACGTTATTAACGGATTCTCCACTTGAAAAATTGCAGCTAACTCCTGAAACTGGCTGGCAACAAGTTTCTTTAAGGTGGAGCGTCCTTGCCCTTCCTGATCCTTCTCGTGAAAATACACCGTTAAAACGGAACGATCGTCCTCTTCTGTCACACTTTGCTCCACTGCTCCTGCCAGCACACCGGTTAAAAAATCCACCGCAGCATCTGCCATTACGGGATCAAGACATATTTGAGCAGTAAGCCAACAGGGCGCTTCTTTCTTTTTTTCCATACCAATGTTCGCTATCAATTTTGTTTATGTATATCATAAGTAATTGTTGACAAGGGAGGCGATCCTGTTATCTTTACATTGGCTTAGAACCCTTATCGCTTGCTTACAGGATACAACTCCATGGAACACACTATACATTTTTTGCCGGACAACGTCCATGTAACTGTTGAGGACGGAGAAAATCTGCTCACCGCTGCTGCCAATGCCGGTGTCTACGTACATGCATTTTGCGGTGGTGATGGAGTCTGTGGAAAATGTAAAGTTCAAATGGAAAAGGGGGATGTACAAACAGAAGCGGCCGCCAGCCTTAAAGCAAGTGAGATTGAAAAAGGAATACGCCTCGCCTGTAAGTCAACGGTTCATTCTGACATCACCGTCCGTGTTCCGGATATGGTAAAATCAGATGGCAAGGCCTTAAAAAGAACACCCAAGACCACCCGTTCCATTTCAGCAAAATCCCTTGACTCTCTGGTGGGCACCTGGGAAGTTGATCCACCCGTTGGCAAACTCTATTTACAAATTCCCCCGCCAACCCTGGAAGATAATATTTCTGACATGCAGCGCCTGATGCGTGCCATCAAAAATAGCAGACCCGATGAACATGAACCCACCTATGACCATCCGGAATTAATCCACGAACTTTCTTTAGCGCTTCGTGAAGCAAACTGGGAAGTTACTGTGATTTTACTGCATGGCAAGAGGGAAGACGAACCGGACCGAATCATTGCTGTTGAAGCAGGAAATACCACAGATAAACTGTATGGACTGGCCGTTGATATTGGCACTACAACCTGCAGTGGCGTCCTTATTGATCTTAACTCCGGAGAAATTATTGCCGACGGTTCAGGATATAATTCTCAGATTGGTTATGGGGAAGATGTAATTTCAAGGATGATCTATTCCCAAAGACCGGGCGGCTTAAAAGCACTACAGGAAAAAGTGGTACACACCATCAACAACATCATCGATGAAGTGTGTAAAAAGGTGATTATCAGTCCAAGTGATATCAGCTATATCATGACGGCCGGCAATACAGTAATGGCCCACCTGATGCTGGCTATTACCCCTAAATACCTGCGTGAAGCACCATATGTACCCAGTGTAAGCCAGTTTCCACTGACCAAAGCGGCAGGCCTTGGTATTATGGCCCATCCTTCGGTACGTATGTTTTTGTACCCATGTATCTCATCCTACGTGGGCGGTGACATTGTTGCGGGTGTCCATGCGTGCCAGATGCATAAAAGCGAAGAAATTTCCCTCTTTATTGACATTGGCACCAACGGTGAAATAGTTATCGGCAATCAGGATTGGCTGGTGTGTGCGGCATGTTCAGCGGGTCCTGCCTTTGAAGGGGGAGGAATTAAATTTGGCATGCGTGCAAGTCAAGGTGCCATCGAAAATTTCCAGATTCACCCGGAAACCTTTGCCCCCATGGTTGTCACCATTGGGAACAGCAAACCTCGTGGAATATGTGGTTCGGGTCTTATCTCCATCGTCTCCGAATTGCTGGAAGCAGGTATTATCGACCCTCAGGGGAAATTTAAACAAAACCTAAATCACCCGCGAATTCGGGAGGGTGAAAACCGCTGGGAATATGTTTTAGCCTGGGATCGGGATTCCATGATCGGCGAGGATATTGTCATTACCGAAGTTGATCTTGATAATCTTATTCGGGCAAAGGGGGCTATGTATGCTGGATATCAAACACTGCTTGAATCGGTTGGTTTGACATTTAACGATCTTGACAGGGTAATTCTTGCCGGAAATTTCGGGGCCTACATTGACCTTGAAAGGGCCATCTCCATAGGCCTTCTACCAGATATTGACCGTGATAGATTTTATTATCTGGGAAATGCCTCCATGCTTGGTTGTCAGATCAGTCTGAGCAATCACAAACGATTCCGTGAACGTGTCACCGTAAGAACATTGATGACCAATATGGAGCTTTCTGAAAATCCGGATTTTATGAATCATTACATGGCAGCGCTTTTTCTTCCGCACACCGACCTTAGTCTCTTTCCCTCGGCAAAGGCGAAGAAATGACCAATATTGGTTCACCAAATTGACATAAACAGTGTAACAGATTAGACTCACGTCATTATTTACAATACAAAATAAAAATTAGACAGCTAAGGAGAACAGTATGTCCCAAACCGTTAAAGCAATAGCAGAAAGCATCAACATCATGGGCAACCGTAGCGGTGGCGCCATGAAAGATCGTGTGGCAGGTCCCATTCAGGATATGGCAAAAGAAGAGAGTGAAGCCGGGGCATCATATTTAGATCTTAATATCGGACCAGCACGCAAAGATGGCACGGAGCTGCTTCCATTTGTGGTTGAGACTGTTGAAGCGGTAACCGATGTTCCCCTGTGTCTTGATACAACCAACATGGAAGCAATGGCTGCCGGATTTAAGGTGGTAAAAAATAAAGAGCAGGCAATTATGAACTCTATCTCCGCCCAGCCCGAACGGATGGAGAAAATGATTCCAGTTGCTGCTGAAATGAAATGCGATGTTATTGCCCTTCTTTGGGGAGCAGATGGCATGCCCAGAGATTCAGCAGAGCGTGCTGCCATGTCCGTGGATTTGATGATGGCCTTAAACGAAGCTGGTATTCCAAACGAGAAAATCCTTTTTGATCCCATCGGTACGCCAATCACCCTTGGTACCGACCAAATAACCGCAGGTCTTGAATTTATGGAAATGCTTCCTGATATTGCCCCCGGTTCAGGTTCAACGGTGGGTCTCTCCAATGTCTCCAATGGGGTTGCGGAGCACCTCCGTAAACATCTCGATCGTACTTATTTGATTATGTTAATGAAATATGGTATAAGTACCGCCATCGTCAATTCCTACGATGCGGAGTTAATGGCAATCTGCAGAGGTGAGCGTCAGGAACATGTGGATATGATCCATGCCATGATGGATGGTAACGATCCAGGACCTGACGGGTTGAGCGGCGTGGCCCTTGAACATTACAAGACCTACAAATGTCTCTCAGGGCAAACCCTCTTTTCCGAATCGTGGCTTGAATTGTAATGGGCTGTAACAGATAATAAGTGATAAACCGGCACGCAATTTTGCACCCTTATCAGAGGGGAAAGCGAGTCATACTGTTTAAATGCCCTTCCAATCGTTGGAGGGGCATTTTTTTTGGAGTTATACAAAATGATGAAAAATGTTCCCACACACCACGTGATCTACGGAACAGTAAAGGATTTTATCACTGGTGAAGAACTCCCGGACACAGATGATGAGCGTTTCAGACAAGAGCTCTCAAAAATGATGGTTGTAGAACGTGGGTTCAATAAAGAGGAACTTGAGCCCCGCCGCTATATTGAAACCCTTTTCAGTTCTCAATTTGTCCGTTCAAACATTGAGCTCACTATCAGATTGGCTGAAAAATATATCATGATTATCCGCTACGGCCCAGGGTCACTGGTCAGCCGTGAACGGGCAGCCATAGCAGCAGCCAGGGTCCTTGAAAAGGAGTATCAAATCCCACTTGCGGTGGTGACCAATGGCCAGGACGCAGAGCTACTTGACACAAAGACCGGGAAAGTGCTTGCAACTGGTATGGAGGCAATTCCCACAAAAGATGAAATTCTTAAAATGATTGACACACTCACGTTCCACCCCCCACCGGAAGGAAAAAAAAGAGAGGGTGAACTGCGTATTTTAAATGCTTTTGATGTGCAGATCTGTTGCAGATAGGGTAAAAGGATAGGCAAGATCGTATTTGATCCCTAATAACCATTACAATATAAACATCACGTATGTGTTACCAGAAATAGTAGAGAGAATAGCATGACAACAACAAATTGGTCAAAAACCAGCTGGCAGGATTTCACCGCATTACAACAACCCAGTTGGCCCGATATGGCAGCGCACGATGCGGTGGTAGATGAACTCTCCAAACTTCCCCCATTGGTTTTTGCAGGTGAAATTCGTGATCTAAAAGCTTTACTTGCCAAAGCGGTTACCGGCGATGCCTTTCTTGTACAAGGTGGTGACTGTTCTGAAGACTTTTCACAAGTTACCGCCCCCAAGATCAGGGAAACATTAAAGGTTCTGCTGCAGATGGCTGTTGTTCTTACCTATGCTGGTGGTAAACCCGTGGTCAAGCTTGGTCGTATCGCTGGTCAGTTTGCCAAACCAAGATCTTCCGATACTGAGATGGTGAATGGGCAGGAATTGATGTCATATCGTGGTGATATGGTGAACAGTGCAACACCAGATGAAGCAGCTCGCGTTCCGGATCCCAGTCGTATGATGAAAGGCTACAATATGGCCGCATCCACCTTAAACCTTCTTCGTGCCTTTACCCGAGGCGGCTTTGCAGCCCTTAACCGTGTTTCCGCGTGGAACCAGGAATTTGTCAAGCAATCTCCCATGGGCAGAAACTATGAACGACTCGGCAGGCAAATTACCCGAGCACTGCAGTTTATGGAAACCATCGGTATTGATCCTGAATCTCCTCAGATGAAACAGGCCCAGTTTTTCACCTCCCACGAAGCCCTGCTTTTAGGCTATGAAATGGCTCTTACCCGTGAGGATTCGGTAAAAGGCGGATGGTATGACTGCTCTGCACATATGCTCTGGATTGGTGAGCGTACCCGTCAAGTTGATGGTGCCCATGTGGAATTTTTACGTGGGGTCAATAATCCCATTGGGGTAAAAATAGGCCCTGATTACGATCTTGATAACGTAAAAAAATTAATTGAAACCCTCAATCCTGAAAACGAGGCGGGCAGACTTACTCTTATCACCCGTTTGGGTTTAAAAAATATTGAAAAAGTTCTTCCTCCTCTGCTGCGTGAATCCAAGAAGGAGGGCTACAATATCGTCTGGAGCTGCGACCCCATGCACGCCAATACCTATACAGCTGAAAGTGGGCATAAAACACGTAACTTCAATGATATCCTTGCTGAAATCACCTGTTTTTTTGAAACCCACTGGGCGGAAGGTACTGTTCCTGGCGGTATCCATCTGGAGATGACCGGTGAAAACGTAACGGAATGTACCGGTGGTGCAAGAAATATCGTTGATGCGGAACTTGCCAACAACTATCTTACCACCTGTGACCCTCGTCTTAACGCCGAGCAAAGCCTTGAGGTTGCCTTTCAAATCGCTGATATGATTCGCAGCTAAAGCCTTAAGTTGAGCAGCTTGCCTGCTCGTACCCTGGCACTATACATTTGAAAAAGACGACGCAAAGCATTAAGCGACACTGGAACAACGACAGTCATTCGGCTCATCAGCCGGTGACTGTCAATCCTCCTGTCTACAGAGGCTCCACCGTTCTCTTTCGCAATTACGCAGAACTACAAAAGGCGGGGAGGGGGGAGCTTGCAAGTCCGGTTTACGGTACAGACCGCTTTCCCGTTCAACGCTCCCTGGAAGAAGCAATACAGGAGCTTGAAAATGGCGCTCTGTGCCGAGTTTTTCCATCTGGCCTTGCAGCCATCCAAAATACCTTCTTAGCCTTCTGCAAGAGCGGTGATAATGTTCTGGTGGTGGATAATGCCTATCATCCCGGAGTTGCATTTTGCCATGCAATTTTGCACAAATTTGCTATTTCAACGACACATATTCCCCCGGATGTGGGGAGCAATATTGAAGAGTATATCAGCCCAAACACCAGCCTGATCCTTCTGGAATCCCCGGGATCAAACACATTTGAAATCCAGGACATTCCGGCAATCACGAGCATAGCAAGGGAAAAACAGATTATAACGGCACTGGATAACACCTGGGCAACACCCCTTTATCTCAACCCCTTTAGCCTTGGTGTTGATCTTTCCATTCAATCGGTTTCAAAATATATTGCCGGCTATTCTGATCTATTACTTGGAAGCGTTACCGCTTGTGAAAAACAGGCAGAAACCCTGGAACGCTATTACCGCACCATGGAGATGTACGTTCCAGACAGTGAATGTTACCTTGCCTTACGTGGAATCAATACCTTGCCCACCAGACTGCGACAACACGAACAGTCTGCACTTAGCATCGCTAACTACCTAAATGATCATCCTAAAATTGAAACTGTTATCCATCCGGCCCTTCCCCATCATCCCCAACATTCACTCTTTCTCAGGGATTTCAAGGGTTCTTCGGGACTCTTTGCCTTTACCCTGAAAAAAGACTCCTCCCCAGAAAAACTTGGCACATTCGTAGATGCGTTACAGCTCTTTGGCCTTGGATACAGTTGGGGAGGCTATAAGAGTCTTCTCACCATCGGAAAACAATTTCGCACTACTCATTCTCGCTATGAAGGAAAAGATATCATCCGCCTCAATATTGGTTTGGAAGATCCTCAGGACCTTATGGAGGACCTTGAACATAGCCTCTCGCTCCTCTTATAAAACTACTTATACTATAAAAACAGACCATCATATTCCCCATTCTCACAAAATGAATCAAATAGGAGTACTTGTATTGCAACACAAAATGATGCTATATGGGTAAGATTATCACATGACAAAGAGCTAGATTCCAATACACTGCATACCATTTTTTATCGGTGTTAGAAAAATAAAGGAGATTTCTGGTCCACTAAAGAGTCTATGAAAAGAAATAAATATTTCACAGTGTATATATTTCTCTTTATGCTGGCCACCGGCCTGTTGGTTTGGCAAAAAACCACAACACATTATTACTCCGACTCGTTGAACAGCGCCGAAAAAAGGGCACTCAATCTTGTAAATATAATTAATACGGAACTCCTTGCCACCGTACAAAAGCCTGGAACGCGACTACGATTCCATCCTGAAATTCGAGCCCTTCTTAAGGGTGAAACACAACCCGACAACAGGGAAATTCTTACAGAACTAAATTTTGATAAAAAAATCACTGGAGTATCGCTTCTCTACATAATGGATCTTAACGGCACCGTTTTGGCCTCCACCCCTTACGGAGCAAATAAAAACCTCACTGGACAAAACTATTCCTTCCGCCCCTATTTCAGCAACACCTTGGCAACGGCTACGGCAACAACCTACATTGCAAAAGGGGTTACCACTGGAGAACTCGGTATTTATCATGCTGTTCCCATCTTGGAAGATGGAAAAATCTTAGGGGTAGGGGTAGTAAAAATTAATCTCAAAGGACTGGATAACCTGCTTGCCGAGGAACCTTATCCATCATCACTTCTCAATACCGATGATATAATTTTTGCGACCAACCAGCTGGAATGGCAGTTTAAAGCGGCCTTTCCAATGAATGAAACAGTGCGCCAACGCATCCAAAAATCGAGGCAATTTTCCAATGAAAAACTGGGGCAACTCCCCCTTGATCTTTCAAAAAAAGAAATCGTAATTGATGGTAAGCGCTTTAATACCTTTTCCATCGACACATTACTACCGGGAGTACGTTTACTTACCCTCTACCCGGTTATTATCAACTGGTGGGCAGTAATCAGTTTCACACTACTGATCATGATTGGTTCCGGCCTTCTCCTATGGATGCTCTACACCATTATCCATAAAAATCATATTGAGCGAAAGGCTAAGCAAGAGCTGGAAGACACCCTTACAGAGCTGGAAACGGTCAATAAAAGTTTAGAAAAACAGACTCAAAAATCGTATTTAATGGCCGAAAAAGCGGAAAGTGCCAACAAGGCCAAGTCTGAATTCTTAGCAATAATGAGCCATGAACTCAGAACACCAATGAATGGAATCATCGGCATGAACAGCCTGCTCCTTGATTCAAATCTTAATAGTGAACAACAAAAACTGGCCAAAGTTGTTTCCACCAGCGCAAATTTACTCCTTAAGATTATCAATGATATCCTTGATTTTTCAAAAATTGAAGCTGGAAAACTGGAACTTGAAGAGACCAGTGTGGATATTCACACCCTGCTTGGTGAAGTCAATGAACTCATGACCTTTAAAGCCAGGGAAAAAAATCTCTCATTTACAATATCAATTGATCCCGTAATCCCTAGAATGCTTATCGGTGACCCAACCCGCCTGCGACAAATTCTGCTTAATCTTGTGGGTAATGCCTTTAAATTCACGGAAATTGGTGAAGTTTCCATTCAGGCGCATCTGAAAAAGGAAAATCTGGATGGTGCGCTTGTCCAATTTGAGGTCCACGATAGCGGCATCGGCATTAACAAAGATACACAACAGAAAATTTTTTCTTCATTTACCCAGGCCGACAGCGTAACAACCCGTAAATTTGGAGGAACAGGACTTGGGCTCTCCATCTCAAAACGACTTGTCGAACTTATGGGAGGAAAGATTGGGTTACAAAGTAGTGCAGGCAAGGGATCCATGTTCTGGTTCACCGTCTGGCTCTATAAACAGAAAAATAACGAGATTATTACCCAACAGGACGCTTTCCTTTTTCCAGGGCTAAAAATTCTGCTTGTGGATAGCAATACGGGGAATCAGCAACTCCTCTGTTCATTGTTAAACGGTATACAATGCGATTATTCCGTGGCCAATAGCACCCAAGAAGCCCTTGATATGCTTCACACGGCTGATCAAAACAACCAGCCATTCCATGCTGCCCTGATAGATATTCAACTGGGAAGTCTTAGCGGAACACTACTTGGGACCCAAATTAAACAGGACCCTCTTCTCAAAAAGACTTCCGTAATCCTCATGTCTCCCTTTGCAGACAAGAACAGTAAACAATATCTTAAAACAATGGAATTTTCGGCAATTTTACAAAAGCCGCTCACAAGACAGCGATTATATAATTGCTTGCAAGGCATAAAAATTGGACCGTCAAACAACGGCCCAACCGCCAAAGCGCGAATAAAAGACGGGCTTGTTTTAGTAGTGGATGATAATGAAATCAATCAAATGGTGGCAAAAGGAATCTTGCAAAAAAATGGTCTTGGGACAGATACTGCTAATAATGGAGAACTTGCCCTGCAAAAACTGAAAGAAAAAAATTACACTCTTATACTCATGGATTGTCAAATGCCGGTAATGGACGGGTTTGAAGCCACCAAAATAATACGGGAACTAGCCCGGAACGACGAACATTTTAAACTTCCCATTATTGCTATGACTGCCAATGCGATCGCAGGTGATCGCGAAAAATGCTTAGCGGTTGGTATGGATGACTACCTGAGCAAGCCCCTATCGCCACAAGAACTGACCGAAAAAATACATAAATGGATGCACAATTATAAGACCAATGGTGAGATAGCGATGGGAAGCACTACAAACAACACACTTTTTGACCGCCAGGGACTGCTAAAACGGATAATGAATAATGAGAAAATGATGCATACCATCCTACTCACATTTTATAATAATATTGATTCAGTGGAACAAAAACTTGAACAGAGTATCAATGAACAACGTTACGGGCTTATTCAACATTATGCCCATTCGATAAAGGGGGCTGCTGCCAATGTCGGTGCCCTCTCTACCTGCGAGTTTGCCAAATCAATTGAACAATTTGCCCAAACAAACGATATAACAGGGATCGAAACAAAATTTGCGCTACTTGAACAAGAAATTAAGACTTTTAAAGATATGATAGAAGAAACAACGGCAAGTCTTACACCGGACCCACCTGAAAGCAGTTGACATATCAATTTATTTTTCTTGTTTTGTTTGAGAAAATAATCTGATACGCTATCTATACGAGACTGATGAGAAACAACACCGTTACCACCCTAAGTCAAGAACACATTCGAATAGCCGAATGGATACACAAGCAAAAACCCCAAAGGCCACTATCCTTATCGTTGACGACAGTGAAGCGGTGCGACGACTGATCAATACCTATCTTGTAAAAGGTGGGTATAATGTTTTGGAGGCGGGCAATGGCCTGGTGGGCTTAGAAGTTGTAAAAGAAAAAACTCCAGACCTTATCCTTCTTGACATTACCATGCCCATCATAGACGGATATTCCGTTTGTGCCCGCCTGCAGCAAAATGAAAAAACCAGTGCCATTCCCATCCTTATGTTATCGGCACTAAACGATACCGAATCTAAAATACGTTCCTTTGAACTGGGTGCTGTGGATTACATTACCAAACCAGTAACAAAGGGAGAGTTACTGGCAAGAATAGAAACCCACCTTACCATAAGCAGACTGACGGCTTCTCTGCAACAGGCGAATGATAAGCTCCTGGCCCACCAAAAACAACTGCTGGAAGGATTACATGCTGCTGCCAATCTCCAAAAAAACCTCCTTCCCAAACGAATTCCCAACTGTAAAAGTTTACGCTTTAGCTCTTACTTCAAGCCATGTGAAGAGATTGGTGGTGATATCTATAATATTCAGCGTGTTGACAAGAATCATATCGCCATCCACCTAATCGATGTCTCCGGTCACGGATTTCCAGCAGCCATGATGACCGCCCTTGCCAGCCAGGCGCTCAGCACTTCTGGGACCATTATTACATCCTTGCACAATAGTACACGAAACGCCACCTCTCCCGTCGATGTGGTCAATGAATTGGATAAGGAATTTCCTTTGGAACGTTTTAATCTCTATATGACTCTTTTTTATCTTCTAATTAACACCAAGACGAATCACTTCCGTTATTGCTGTGCTGGACATCCGGCAGCGATACATATGCAGGCCGATAACAGTCTTACACTTTTGGATGTTGGTGGACCCCCCGCAGGAATGGGTGGGAAATGGGAAGAAGGGGAAGGGGTTTTAAAAAGCGGTGACAGAATTTTCTTTTACACCGACGGACTCACTGAATACAGTGATCAGGATGGCAATTATTACACCCAGGAAAGACTTCTCCAATCAATGCGCATGACCACAGAACTTTCATTGCAAGCCACAGTGCAAGACATCATCGGCACTGTTAAGCAATTTGGTAAACAAGCACCAGCGGATGACGATATGACCTTACTGGCCATGGAAAGGGTAGAAGAGGTACACTAAAGCTGAGTTTAGCAGCTTGCCTGCTCAAACGAAACTTACACCACTCAAGGTGGTACTGAAAAGAGTGCCCTGGCGGTATAAGGTACGCGGTAAGCTGAATCAAGACTCTCCACTGCCCAACAATGCAGCCCGAAGCTCCTCAGTAACAGGTTCTTCTCCCAGCCAGATCGAAAGAAGTGCCCGGTTAAACTCTGCTCCCTTAATTACTCCCTTTTGTACCCCTGCAATTGTTACCGTTGTTCCTGCTTCGGACACAAAATCCAAAACAATTTCATCCCCTTCACGCACCGTTACAAACAGCGAGTTAAAGTGTGTAATTTGGGGAGTAAGCCGGCGTAACACATCGTCACTGAGATTTGCAGCAAATCCTTCGTTCCAAGCATCGATAAGCTTCTCCTTACTCACTTCCTTATAGAGAAAATGCATAATCATTCGCTTTTTTTGGGTGCTTTCAAGCACCTTGTGTGCCAAATGCTCAGGATGTTCAAGATAGAGTTCCGCAATATAAATCTTGAAAAAAAATTTTGACCGAATACCTGCCCCATTAAGACGCAGCCCGTTTTCCAAGGTTTCAGGGATCTGCACATTTTCTATTTCAATGGCAGCAGCACTGCCTACCAGCGAACACAGCAAACAAACGAACAATACTATTCTTGTCATCAAACGCTCCCTCATTATGGAACAACATCTACCCAAGTGGGCAAAACAGACTGCCTTGTTATCGTGCTGAGCTTAGCAAACTATTTCCCATTGTGCAAAATGGAAATAGTCCCCAGCCTTTCCCATGACCCTTCAAAAATATTTCAAAAATACACTTTTTTTTCAGGGTGCTCACTCTGTGAGCACCCCCCTCTGGTAAACTCACCCTAAAATCAATAAAGGAGAGAAGTCATGAAAGAAAAATTGTTTATTATACCACCAGAGAACAAATTTCGCTTAAGTGGGCAAGCTACTCAACCAAGCTTTATCCAAAATGGTGGGAATCACTATTCTTATCCCGTTTTTCCAGTAAATTACTTAAGTCCCATCCTCAAAAAAAGAGCATCTTGGGGAAAACGAGCCTACAAACGTTTAGTGCAAACAGTTCGCAGCGCCCTTGCTGGAACAGCAATTGGCCTCATGTTACTCATGGGAATATGGATGTTTTTGGTCCAACTTGCAGAGATGATTACGGTGTACTAAAAACAGTTCACCTCCTAAGAAGATGATCTATCGGCCGATTCAATATACCGTTTAACCGTCCTTCGATCCAAATGGGTGATTCGGGCCACAGCCTCATAGGTATTGTAGGTAGCATACAGTGAGCTGCAGTAGCGTTGTAACAGGTCTGCTGCGGGAATATGCATATCAAAAAGAAAATCAGCATCTTTTACAACTTCAAAATCGCAACTGCCTTTGAGCAACACCCGGCGTACACACTGTTCAAGCTCACGCACATTCCCGGGCCAATGGTACGAAGGAGGACTCAACTCTTGGATTATATAAGTTATTTTACTTGCCAAAGAAGCATCGGATCGACCAAGAATCCTGGTGAGCACAATATCCACCAACAGTCCCAGTTCCGCTTCATCTTCTGCTATACGTTTTTTAAGAGATGGAATCCGTATGGTTTCGGTACAAAGACGATAATAAAAATCATCACGAAAGAGCTCTTTCTTTCGCAATATACCAATATCCTGATTGGTAGCGGCGATAACACGTCCTGAAAAACGCTGGGCACGTTGGCTGCCCACAGGGGTAAATGTGCGTTCCTGGAGAATTTGCAAAAGCTTAATCTGAATCTGAGGCGATATCTCACCAATTTCATCAAGAAAAATTGCACCATGGGGAGAACACCTGCCAAACACTCCAATATGTTTTGCAATGGCTCCGGTAAATGCCCCTTTTTGATGGCCAAACAATTCACTCTCCAACAGTTGCGGAGAAATCTGACTGAGATTGTATGGAATAAATCCATCACCAAAGCTGATACGAAATTTACTTTTGCTGCGCTCATAGGGGATAAATCCTGAACATCCAATGGCTTTCGCCGCAACACCTTTTCCCGTTCCCGTTTCTCCAAGAAGGAGTGTTGAAAAATCCTCCATCCGATTCCATAGACGACGTTCGTACAAAGCAATATCATCGGTAAAGATTAGTCGCCATAAATCTCGATGCATCGTCTGCATTGATTTGCAAGAACCAACAATTTGTGTAATAAAGTAGAAGGCTCGTCGCATCTGAAAAAATAAAGCCAACGAATGACTTGCCTCATCCTCCGTCAATCCAAACTGCACTAGCGCTTGAAGTATTTCCCGAGCATTCTCAAAAACAACAGGTTCTACACCATTTTTGAGCTGCTGCTGAATATGATGATCAAGATAGGGGGTAAAACGATGAAAGAGCAGAAACTGCACGCCGTGCACATAGAGGATCCGCTCTTCTCCAAAAAGAGATTTGCAACTGCGTATCCCCTTCATTTCTAAGTCCTGGATACGCTCAGCGACAACAGTTTCTAAAATTTGCAGACGTTGTCTTGTATCTGTAATGGTTGAGAGGGAAGGGCTAAGCGCCGCTGTGGCCTGTAACCAATCCTTACTAAACGGATTGGTAAATATGGCATGTTGCACCAAACTAAAAAAAGTGCGATCCTGAGTGCTCAAAGTTTTCATATGCATTTTTTGTATATCGCGTGTGCATTTTTGTCAAGCGACTCTCGCTTTCTTGTATATTCGAGTGGTCCACTTACTATTTTTATACTATAAATACAAAGCACTACAAACAAAACGGACAAAATGGCACAAAACATGTAATAGGTACGAACATAGGTTTATACTATAAAAATCCTTCCCATCCCCAAAAGGACGCCAATGTATTCAAAAGAGATACAACAACAAATCAGAAGCGGTAGAGCCAACTTTATCGCTATGGCCATCACCTATTTCCTGGGTGCATTTAACGACAATTTTTTTAAACAGGCGGCTCTCCTTCTTGCGGTGGCAGGTGGACTGAGTCAGCTCCAATCCACGGCAACCATGCTCTTTTCCATACCATTTATCCTTTTTTCGGCCTATGCCGGTTGGATGGCCGATCGCTTTTCTAAGGGACAGGTGGTCATTGGTGCAAAAGCACTGGAGCTTGTGGCCATGCTCATAGGAGCTTATGGAATCGTAAGTCTTAACTGGAACTGCGTCCTGACCATGGTTTTTATTATGTCCACCCAATCGACCCTGTTTGGACCGGCCATCAACGGCTCCATCCCGGAACTCTATCCAAAAGAATATGTAACCACTGCCAATGCCATCCTTAAGCTTGTTACCACCCTGGCAATTTTAGCTGGTATTGCCACATCCGGTATTGCCCTGGATCAAACATGGTTCGACACCAAAATCCCTTTTGGCAGGGTTCTGGTCGCCGTTGTGGTGGTAAGTGTATCCCTGATTGGTCTTCTTTCAAGTTTTGGAGTGGTTAAGCGAAAACCATCTGGAAACCAAGAACCCTTTCCATGGCTTGGCCCAATCCGTTCCATAACCGGCCTCTACGGTCTACGTAAAGACCCACTCCTCCTAACAGCCATTGCAGGAGACGCATTCTTTTACTTTATTTCGTCGTTGGTGGTACTCATTCTAAACGTTTTTGGCGTGGTACAACTGGAGCTGTCTAAAACCCTCACCTCACTTTTGGCTGTATCACTTATGATCGGAGTCTGTTGCGGCTCATTTTTGGCTGCAAAAATAGCAGGACCCAAGAGATGGCCAAAGGTCATGGGACCGGCAGCAGCTATTATGTCTCTTGGTCTTCTCCTTACCTATGGAATCTCATTGATCGAAGGCCATTTTACGCTAACACTTATTTTTATAAGCCTTGCAATCGCTGGACTTGGTGGAGGACTCTTTCTTATTCCCCTCACAAGTTTTATCCAGGTACGACCAGACAACAAAGAGAAGGGAAAAGTTATAGGTATTGCAAATTTTACGGGTTTTTCAGGAATTTTTTTATCAGGGCTGATTTTTAGTGGGCTCTCCAATCGTTGTGCACCGGCAACCGCTTTATTGCTGGTGGGGTGCGTGGGTGTTCTTTTTGCCATACTCTTTTTCATTCTTTTTGCAAAGTATGCCCCAAAACCCAATTCCAAGCAGACAACAACCCTTGAAGAGGTATAGGAAATGATAAACTTTTTAATTACACTCGTACGATTTATCCTGGGACTGCGTTATCGCATTACTGTAAAAGGCCTGGAAAGCATCCCCCAAGAGGATTCACGTGGGACTCTGATTTTACCAAACCATCCAGCCCTTATTGATCCGCCCATCGTCTTCACCTCCCTGTTCAAACGCTTTAAGCCACGTCCCCTTGCCGATGAATCCCAGGTGGATAAGGCAGTTCTTAGAACAATTATGCAGAAAATTGGTTGCGTTACCATTCCGGATATGACCAAAGGAAGGGAAGGGCGAGATGGCGTTGTCCAGGCCATGGAAGAGGTGATAGCAGGACTGAAAAAAGGGGACAGTTTTCTCCTCTATCCATCTGGAAGAATTTACCGGGAACGATATGAATCACTGCGTGGCAATAGTGGTGTTGCCCAAATTCTAAAAGAGGTACCCGATGTCCGGGTAATCTTGGTGCGCACAACCGGCCTATGGGGATCAAGCTTTTCCAGGGCAAGTGGAAATAAGCCATCAATGGCGAAAGACCTTTTAAAAAAGGTGCTGGCCATATTGACTGCCGGCATCTTCTTTATGCCCAAACGGCAGGTAACGCTTGAACTGCAGGAAGCAACTACATTGCCAGACAACAATGATCGCCTTCTGCTCAATAGCTTTCTTGAAAACTATTATAACCAGAAGGCACCAGCCAACGCATACCTTCCATATTTCTGGTGGCAGGGGAGCCAACTCGAACAAAGACCAGAACCCACTCCGCTGGCGCAGAATGGTGACACCTCAACAATCAGCAAAGAAATAAGAGCGCAGGTGGAAGCAAAAATTACAGAGCTTTCAGGAAATCAAACTTTAAGAGAAGATGCCACCTTAAGCTCCGACGTGGGTATGGATTCTTTAGTGATAGCGGATTTAGGAGTATGGCTGGAACAGGAATTTGGCCATCCGGTGGAAGATATCGAGGCTCTAATAACAGTAAAAGACGTTCTTCTTGCTGCCACCGGCAGACTAGTGAGCACAAAAAATGATCTCGATTTGACAACACCCAAAAACTGGCGACAAGACAGAAACAACGAACTGCTCTTTTGCGCAGACAACAATCGCATCACCGATATGTTTTTACACCAAGCAAGGAAAAATCCCTCATTTCCCATAATGGCAGATTTAATTGGAGGAGTAAAAACGTACCGGGATATGCTAACCGGCATTATGGCCTTATATCCAATATGGAAACGGATGAAGGGAGACAATATCGGCCTTATGCTACCGGCCGGAGTCACTTGTACCATAGCCTATTACAGTCTGCTTTTTGCAGGAAAAACACCGGTTATGGTCAATTGGACCATGGGAGAATCCAATCTAAACTACTGCTTACAAAAGGTTGGGGTAAGCGAAATTATCACTGCAAGGGCACTCTTAACAAAACTTGCAGGACAGGGACAGCATATGGAGAACGCCCCTTTCACCTGGCACTGCCTGGAAGATATTGGCGCTTCTTTGTCCCTACCTGCAAAAATCATCGCCAAAATCAAAAGTTACACAGCAACACAAAGTCTTTCCCGGCAGAAAGTACCCGAAACAGCAGCCATATTATTCACCTCAGGATCTGAAGCACGCCCCAAGGCCGTTCCGTTAAGCCATGAAAACTTTATTGCCAATGTGGGTGATGTGAACACAATATTGCAGCTACGAAATGATGATACCCTTGTGGGAATGCTGCCTCCCTTTCATTCTCTTGGGCTTACTGGAACAGTTATTCTGCCAATGAGCATTGGTTTGCAGGTTGTCTATCATGCCAATCCCACCGAAACCGCAATCCTGGCAGAATTAATTGAAAAATATGAAGTAACAGTTCTTCTTGGGACGCCAACATTTTTAAACGGTATTTTGCATGGCGCCAAAAAAGATCAGCTCACCTCCCTGCGCCTCGCATTCACCGGGGCCGAAAAATGTCCAGAACAACTCTACGCAAATATGGAAAAACAGTATCCTAAAACCATTCTTTGTGAAGGATACGGAGTTACAGAATGTGCACCACTCATCAGTGTCAACCATCCAGACAATCCAGTGGCCGGTTCCATAGGAAAAGTTATCGACTCAATGGAATATGTACTGGTTGATCCTGACAACAAGGACAAGGCTGTTAAAAAAGGGGAAAAGGGGATGCTTTTGGTTCGAGGGAAAAACGTTTTTAGCGGCTATCTCCACCATCAAGGAAAGCAGCCTTTTGTACCATTTCAAAACAAACAGTGGTATGAAACAGGGGATTTGGTCAAAGAAGACGAACGGGGGATACTCTTTTTTGCGGGACGTCTTAAACGCTTTATCAAACTAGGCGGTGAGATGATTTCTCTTCCTGCCATTGAAGCGGTTCTCCTCGCCCATATGACTTACCCGGAAGGAGACGGCATTCCTCTGGCAGTAGAAGCAGGTACAGACAATGAAACGCCAGAGCTTGTACTCTTCTCTGTTAGCAAAACGGACCGTGGTGAGGCAAACCAGGCCATCCGTGCAGGTGGTCTCTCACCACTACATAATATTCGAAGGGTTATCCAGGTGGATGAGATCCCGGTGTTGGGGACAGGTAAAACGGATTATCAGTCTTTAATAAAGCTTCTCTAGTCCCAGGAAAAATAAATAGTACTACCGGTTAGGGAACCATGCGATTTGCCATTTTACTCATTCCATTTTCACTATTCTTTGGCTTTCACGCATTACTCGTCTACCGGTTCAGCACTCTGCTTTCCATTACGGTGGGAAGGTATACCTGGATCATCGTTGGGTTACTCTGTCTCAACCTTCCTTTTACGTTCTGGTTTATCCATTTAGGTGTATGGAATACAACAGTAAAATTTTGGTTAATCAGTAACTTCACGTATTACGGCATTATTTTCTTTAGCTTTTGGATTTGTCTTATCGACCTACTCCTTTTCAGCATGCTTCCACCATTGAGAGTTATACCAAATACATTCCATTTAGGAGGACTACTTGTCATTCTTGGGGCAATGCTTATGTGGGGATTTTTCTGGGCCCAAAAGCCCCGGGTGAAAACAGTGAAAATCAGAAATCCTAAAATAGAAAAACCATTGAAAGTGGTACAATTATCAGATCTTCATATAGGGACCACCTATCAAACCACCTACATTGAACGCTTGGTAGCAAAAGTCAAATCCATAAAACCAGATATCCTGGTAATAACAGGGGACCTATTCGATAATGGTACGCAAATGGAACAGATTACACCTTTCAACCATCTTGAGATTCCGATCTATTTTGTCTGGGGAAATCACGACACATATTTTGGAAGAGAACAAGCAGAATCCATGTTAGGTAACACGTCGTTCCACCTTTTGGTAAACGATACCCATCAATTGCAACCCTGGCTGCAAATTACGGGGCTGGATTATATGGAACGACAGCCTGGAGAGCTTGCTAAACGTGCCTTGAGAGCACAGAAATGGAACCCGTCAGCCTTCCACCTTCTACTCTCTCACATCCCTTTGGATTTTTCAGTTTTGGAACCTTTCCCTGTCGATCTGGAACTGGCAGGCCATACGCACGCCGGTCAAATATGGCCTTTTAACTGGTTTGTCCGATTAGTATACAAGCACATTCAGGGGCTCTATCAACAAGGAAACCAGAGTATTTACGTTTCAGCGGGAACCGCTACATGGGGGCCACCGATCCGCATAGGTTCGAAATGCGAAATTACAGAGATTCAACTGCTACCGATAACACATTAATGCCACGTAGCCTTTCCAGGCAAATTCAAACAATTAAGAATTACTAAAATAATAGGTAGGGTTGCTATCCACAAAACAACTTTAAGTTTTCGACCACCCGCAATGGAAAAACCTTCACGCTCATAGAAAGCCAACGTTCGATCAAATTGCGGTAACGGTGGTGTTGTTACCTCAAGACGGCTCCACCCACGGGACTCCCCAAATTTCTTTGCCCGAGAGACAAGTCTAAAGCCCAGCTCTTGGCAAAGTAATACCTGAGAATACGAAGTGCGGTTTTTCGATCTGCTTCAACCCAGAATTTAAGATCTTCTCTGAATTTCGTTTATCGAGGTGTATGGGGACAGACATCCTGGCCGGTTTTTGGTCTTAGGCTTCTGCATCCCACTATCTTATTAGAACTGGGCTATGTTAATTTTCGGTACGTAAAAGTCCGCCCCAGCTTGTTCGATTCGTCATCTGCTCCCTATTTTCTGCAGAAAGTATATCTTCTTCCTGTCTTACCTGCCAACCTCCACCAAGGGCTTTATAAATTGTCACCAAATTGGTGGCAACATCACCACTCACTTCGGTCAACTTGTCGAATTGGCCAGCTAAGAATCGCTGACTATCCAAGACCCGCTGGTAATCAACCAGCCCTTCTTTATATTGTATAAGGGAAAGATCAACCGATCGACGAGCCTCTTCGACACTCTCTTTGAGAAAGCCTTCCTCTTCCCGGGCTCGCAGATAAGCAACCATTGCATCCTCAACTTCACACTGGGCATTAAGCACCGTTTCTTTATATTCAACAACAAGTTGCTGCAAACGAGCATCTTCCACGCGGATGCGATTTTTGATTCGTCCATAATTGAAAATATCCCAGCTAAATCCAGGCCCTGCACTCCAATACAAGCTCTTATCACTAAAAATGTCACCCAAAGAGTTATCACCAGAGGCTGTATGAGCGTTTGATGCGGTCCAGCCAATGGACCCAAAAAGAAAAAAATGAGGGTAAAGATCGGCTTTGGCAACACCTATCTGCGGACTTTGGGCTGCAATTTGAAGCTCTGATAACCGAATATCTGGCCGTCGTCGAAGAAGATTCTTAGGGATATCGATAAAAACAGACTCAGTAGCGGAAGGAATTACGGGGGGGCCTTCGAGAAATTTGGTGAGAGTGCCAGGTAATACACCCATCAGGATGGCCATTGCATTCCGTGCCTGCCATAGGCTGGATTCCAACCTGGGAATGGATGCCTGGGTATCATAAAGAAGTGACTTGGCTTGACTGACATCCAACTCTGAGACAGCACCATTGGTAAACATTACTTCGGCGACATGCAGCGAATCCCGCTGCAACTCCGTATTCTTATTGGCGATCAAGAGCCTCCGTTCCAATGTTCTCAACAGGATATAGGTGCGTGCAACTTCGGCAGTGAGTGAAACCAGTACATTGTTATAACTGGCGACAGTCGCCTCCAAATTTGCAACACCAGATTGCACTGAACGACGATATTTTCCCCAAATATCTACTTCCCAGGTTGCATCAAAGCCAAGGTTCAACGCATCAAATGTATTGTCAATGGGAGAGTCTTCGGAAGTCTTCGTCGATTTGTTGGTCGTCAGGCTACCTGACCCAAGCTGTTGCTGCGGATAAAGATTACCGACCAATATACCCAGTTGGGCACGTGCTTCATAAATTCGAATGGCCGCAATCTGGAGGGTCAGATTTTGACTACAGGCCTTTTCTATCAAGTTCTGAAGCACTGGATCACTAAATACTTCCCACCATGTGTTGTAAGTATCTTCTCCACCCTCCTGTTCCAAGGCCTGCATTGGCGTTTCATTCCATGACTCCAGTACGGGTGCTTCCGGTTTCACATAATCAGGACCTACTGCAGAGCATCCTCCCATTAGCAGGGCGAATAATGCAACTACCACCAAGGAAAGTAATTTCCACTGAAATTGAGTAGTATACTGTCGTATGCGCGACTGCAATATGACTCCAATCATTCTGTTAGTATCCAAATTATGCTCTCCCGTATCATCCCATATGTATGATGTTTAAGAAAATGTGTTCCAATCAGGCCGGACACTTCACCCGAAAAAAGAGGGTATATAACACCGGAACGTAGTTCAGTGTAAACATGCTGCCAATACCTAAGCCACAAAACATTACTGAGGCCATTCCGTAAAAGAGTGGATCATGATTTATGATCAACGGCAGAAAACCCAGCATAGTTGTAGAGACCGACAACAAAATGGGTCTAAACCGACTAACGGCCGAGTTAACAACAGCATCGTAGGCCAGCTGCCCCTCACGGATATTTTCCTCTATCTTATCAATCATCACAATACCGTTGTTGACGATGGAACCGGCTAAAGCCAGCAGACCAAGTATAACCATAAACCCAAAATCAGCATTCATGACTAATAACCCAACCACTGCACCAATAAGAACAAGTGGCATTGTCATAATAATGATTCCGGCACGACGAAAGGAATTAAACTGCCAGACCAGCAAGGCAATTATTCCTCCAAAACAGGGAAGCAGCCATTTTGACAGATTACCCATAGCACGGGCAGAGTCCTCAAGCTCACCACCCGGTCCCCAGAAGTGGTTGGGAGGAAAGTTCATTTTTTCAAGGGTTGGCTGAATAGCAACAAACATTTCAGAAGCTTTCAATACCTGATTTTTCGCGCTGACAGTTACGGTACGCTGCTGATTGTTGCGTACAATCCGGTTCAATTCCCCCTCAGCATACACATTCGCAACTTGATTAAGTGATACGACCCCACCTGATTCTGTACGAATACTCAAACTTCGAAGATCACCAGGTGACTGCCGTTCCGCTTCAATGCCTCGTCCAACGATGGGAATATCGACATTACCCTGGTAATAGCTGGTAAGGGTCATCCCATCGATAAAGAACTCCATGGTATTGGCTACATTTTCAGATGTTACACCGGTTCGGCGGGCGCGATCCTGATCGACATTTGCTTTTACTGTAAATACACGGTTGTTCCAATCCTGTTTAATGCCAATAGTACCTGGTACGTTTCGCAGTGCTGCCATCAGCTCTTCAGCTTGCGCTAGTAGAACATCGACATCTGGACCACTGAACTTGATTTTTAAAAGGCCTGTTTCACTGCCACCCAGCCACATTGATTTGACCCTGCCGCGAACATTTGGCAAATGATTAAGAATGTGCTGTCGGGTCCGTTGCACCAATTCGGGTACATCCTCATGAGAATGGGTATTAACAATAATAAAACCAACAAAAGGATCTGAATCGACTGGTGCCAGCGAGAGAAAGAAACGTGGACCGCCGTTTGCCACATACGCTATCGTCCCGGCAATTTCAGGATTTTCCTTTTTGTCCTGCAGCCACGTTGTAAGCTCTTTTACCGTTTTGTCAGTTTCCTCAATTTGGGTACCTGCAGGCAAGTCGAGATACACCAGATACTGGTTACGATCGCCATTTGGAAAAAATTCCCGGGGAATCGTACTGAAACCATAAATTGAAACGATAAAGATGCCAGCTGTAACAACAAGTACAATCGTTCGGTTACGTAAGGAAAATTCAAGAACAGTGCGATAGAGTCGATAGAACTTCCCCTGATAGGGATCATTGTTCTGATCCGTTTCCGGTTTCGACGTTAAAAACCAGTAGCACATACTTGTCGAATAGAACATGGAAAGAAACCATGACCCCATAAGGAGAATAATCATCGTCGAGCCAAGCGACGAGGTATAGTCACCAGCCGAACCAATCTGAAGAAGTATCGGTCCGAAGGCAAATACCGTCGTCAACGTACTGGTAAGCAGCGGCACAGTTAACGTGCTGCCTGTTTTCAACACAGCGTCTTTACGCGACATACCCGATTCGAGATTAACTTTGATCTCGTCCGACACCACTATGGCATTATCCACAAACATACCAAGAGCAATAATCATTGTTGCCAGGGACATTCGCTCCATATCAATGCCAACCATATACATCATCAAAATACCAAACAGCATTACTAAAGGGATAAAGGAGCCTACAATCATACCTGTCCGAAAGCCAAGTAACAGCATAACCACGACCAGAACAATGACGATGCTTTCGATCACATTGAGTACCATCCCACTGACAGATTTATTTATTAAATCAGGCTGGTACGTTGCAAAGTCTAGTTTATATCCCCATGGCAGCGCTTGCTCTATCTCCTGCACCCGTTTTGTCAATTGTTCACCAAAGGCAACGGAATCCACCCCATTTTGTAGAAAGACACCGAGCACTATTGCCTGATGGCCGTTGTAATACGCTGGGGTGCTGATTGGTTCCACATAACCTTTTCTGATTGTAGCAATATCACGCAGTGGAATCGTCGTCTGACTGCCGGATATCGGTATAAGGACGTTACCGATATCTTCCAGGGACACAAACCGCCCCTGGGTCTCGACAATGATTTCAACACCATTTATGTTGATCCGGCCGCCCGGCAAGAGGATATTCTGCTCCCGCAACGTTTTTCCAATAACGGCATAATCAATTCCCAATTCTGCAATTTTGGAATTTGACACTTCTATATAAATCCGTTCATCCTGAACACCGAAAAGATCAACTTTTTTAACCCCTTCCAGCATATTGAGATCTTCCCTGATTTTACGGGCAGTTTCGTGCATTTCGGTCATGGAAAAGCCATCACTCCACATGGCAATGGTGGCAACTGTTGTATCCCCGAAACTGTCATTCACCATCGGTCCCATTGTTCCTTCGGGTAAGGTGCCCATGATGTCGGCCATGCGATTTCGAAGCAACTTCCATGTGGCTGGAAGCTGTTCTGCAGGTATTTCATCTCTTATACTAACGTGAATAACGCATTCCCCATATTTGGAAGTCGAGTCTTTAATGTCTTTGACTTCTCCCATACTTCTCAATTGTTCTTCAATGGGTCGAGTCAATAGTCGTTCAACTTGTTCCACCGGCATGCCAGGATTCTTCGCATAAACTACTGCTTCACGAATCGTGATATAAGGGTCTTCTAATTTGGGAAGTTTCAAAAAGGCGAAAAATCCGCCGACAATCAATACAATCACGACCATTACAACAGTCCGTGAATTATTCATTGCAAACCCGGTGATTCCAGTCATAACCTGTCCCTTACTCTCTTGGTCGTTTTATTTGCCCATCAATTTTACTTGCATCCCATCCGCCAAAAAACTTACCCCGGCAATGGCAATAACATCACCAGAGCTGAGTCCTTCATCAATAAGAGCCTGATTTTCAACCACTTTATACATGTGTACCAGACTTTTTCTGACTTTTGATGTTTGGTTGTCAAAAATAAACACATAGCCCTGGTTTTGGCCATCGGCGGGCAAAATTGCCTGAAAGGGAATCAAATAGCGATTTGCTTCCGAGTCGTTATTCAATATCAATTGCGTTTTGGCCGTCATCCCAGGTTTTATAGCCTTATCTGGATTGATAAGTGCGACTCTCACCGGGAAAGCATTGGCCTCTAATGCTGCTGTACCGACCTCCGAAATAAGTCCTTGAATTGTTTCTCCGGGTAAAGTGGGAAAACTGACTTTTGCTTCACCACCAATAACCAACCTGTCAATATCGGTTTCAGACACATCCAGCTGAACTTCCAGTTCTCCCGATGCGTTAATATCAAATATTTTGGTTCCGGCTTGTACTTTTTCGTGTGGTTCCACTGGGCTGGAAGCAATTGTCCCTTCATATGGTGCAAACAGTCTGGTTTTCCTCAGGTTGTGTTGGGCTGATTCCAGTTTAGCCTGTTGATAGTTGACGGCGCTTAGCGCTGATTTATATTCATATTCAGCAACTTCAAGGTTGCTTTTGGCACCCGCTCCTTGTTCAAAGATTCGCTTCTGACGCTCAAACTGCGCTTTGGTCCTGGTTACATTATCTTTAGCTTTTTTAAGTGAGGCCTGTGCCTCATCAACTGATAATTGATAAAGTTCCGGGTCAAGTTCGGCAAGCATCTGACCTTTTTTGACACGATCACCTATATTTACCAGCACAACCGACACCTGCCCACTGACTTCGAAGCTTAGCACCGAGGAGTCTGCCGCTTTAACAAGACCGGAAAAATTAAGAACTTGAACGGTTGGTTTTTCACTTACGGTGAGTGTCTTTATCGAGCGAATTGTTTCAGTTACTTTCTTTTCCTCCTTACATCCCGCAACTGCAAACAAGAGGCATGTTAAGCAGAGTATCATCATGTGTGTCCGTTTCTTCATATAAACCCTCTTTTGCTATTGCTAGTAAGTGCCTTATCAGCTTCTATTGTTGAATACAGACGTTTCAGTGTTATCAAAGTATGGGCGAATTGCCGGTTACGCCTGGTTTTTACTTTGTGTTTAGCTGATTCCCATGCCACCACCTCAATGTAGATAGTATCATTACTGGGACCTCGCTTCAAACACTGTCCAATCAAAACGTTTAATTCTTTTTTAATTATGTCAAATCAACTACCTGACCTTTAAGTAACTGTATATTCGAAATGGCGCCATAATGCCTCGGTTCTTTTATCGGAAACGCCTTCCACAGGAAACAAAAATATAGGCTATTCAGGATGCCTATTGCTAAAATGATTTGTACAACATCTTGGTAACGAACTACTATTTTCTTGGTGGAAAAAGTGATACAAATTCACTTTCCATTGGGAAGTCTCAAAGAGAAAGACGCTCTACTCCCGTAACTAGCATAAAATACTCTTATAATAACAGCAAGATCAAAAATATAACCACCTGAACGATTGAGCAGGGAACCACTTCTGTTGGGCCACCAATCAAATGCGATCCTCAAGGTAGTGTACCATCTGGCTCATGGTCATCTTCAAACTGGAGGGACCGGAGCGTACGACAAACTCCTCATTTTTTCCCACCTTGAGAAAGACAGGCTTACGTACCCGCTCACACTCAACGATGAGTACCATCTCCCCATCTAAACGACGGATTTTCAGGTGGACAAAACGGGCAAATTCCGGACCAATATGATGACTGATCAAGCTCTTAAAATGGAGTCGCAGCCGATCCTCATTCTCGAAGTTGTCAGCTCTCACACCGATAATGTTGCCCTCGTCGTTGACGCCAATAAGCAGAATGCCGCCATCCGAATTCATAAAAGCGACCACTGCTTTAATCCAAGCTAGCTCAATTTCCTTGCCAGTCTTGCCTGTTTTCAGATTAGTCCGCATGGTGGACTTAAATTCCAGGGTTGCGGACTCACCAGCGGAAATGAGGCGATACAGATCATCATCGGCGTTGTCTGTGCTGATATTTTGCCGGGGAAGATCACGCAACTGGTAGCTATAGCGCACCACCAACCGATAGGCGAGGAGAATACCGGTAGCTAGTACTAACAACGCCACCATAGCCCACTGTCGCCAACGCTGCCCCACGCCATGGGCCACCTCCTCTTCAGGAACCATGACCGCTATCCAGGCAGAGGCTGTCTTGCCCCCCAAAGGCGAGAACCCAGCCCACCATGCTCCCTGATCAAGGGAAAAGTTCAAGGCCTGCCCCACGCCCCGCCATTGCTCCACTGCTCTGCCCAGCGCCGCAGCTCCCTTATCACCATGTCGGTCGTTGTGGAGGATGACAGAGCCATCATTTTCCAGCAATGCAATATGACTGTTACGCCCAATATCCAGACTATCGAGAAAAGCCAACAGATCATCAAGGAGTAGATCAAGGGCCAGAACCTGCTGACCATTCTTCTCACTCTGCCAGGCAATAGCGGCAGTCACCCCTATTTTTTTTGAGCTTTGAAACCGGTAGGGCTCAGTCCAGATCAACTGACCCGGCGATGCCATAGCTTTGGTAAACCAAGGACGCTGGCGTGAATCGTAGTGCAGCTTATCCTTCCACTTCTGCGGGTCACCACCATTTGCTGGCCATAGACAGTAGTCAGCCTGATCCTCTTTTGCGTTATTAAGATGGCGTAGCTGCCAACCTTCCTGGCGGCGCTGCAGAAAATGTTCACGGCCCGTCTCAGTCGCCAACACCACCCCAGAAATTTGAGCATAAGTCTTGAGCACCGGAATAAAAAGTCGGGCAAGTTCATCACCACTCAAATCAGCAAGCAGACGCTCCTCTCCCCATCCATGCCCAATCTGTAGGGTGGCAATAATGGGCTCAATAAAGAGCTGAAAACGCTTTTTGACCACAGTGGTTGTTTCAGAGATAAGCGCAGAGGAAATATCGCTCCGCAAATTCACTGCCAAATAGCTGCTAAATCCAATGATCAGCAAAGAGGTGAAGAGGATGACAGCAATAATATCACGCAGCAGTCGACGCCTGATATTGTGCGGAAAAGAGGGGAAGAATTTGTGCATATGCATGGTTCAGACTGGATGAGGTCTTGTCACTGGCAAGATTAACAGTTTTCAATCTATCAAGCTTCCTAAGAGTTTTTTATCTCATAACAAACACCCTTCCCCGGTTGTGCAAAAAAGCCTTTCTCTTAGAAAGGATGTCCAAACATCACCCAGGCACCACCACCTTCCTCGGAAAAAGTCATATCGAAGCGGGTTACAACACCGGAAAGCATCACCCGTAAACCCAAACCTGCATCTATCTTCATGTCAGAAACCAACTCGCCCACGTCATATTCATCGGCTACCCGGCCGACCTCGACAAAGGGAACGAACTGCATCCAATCCATTTTGAGAAAGCGCAACCAGGAAATATTCCCGATGGGATTCCACACTGGAGTCCAGCGGTACTCTGCCGAGGCATAGAGAACCGCCCGATCGTTAAAACGATTGGAAGGATAGGCGCGCATTCTGTACATTCCACCCAAAACAGCACCGTTGGTAAAGGGTGGATTATCCGACCTGATCACTTGGCCTGCTTCGTTTTCTGCGTAGTTGTAGCTTGGCGAGTAGCCAGTCCATAAATTGAGGGCAAGGACCTGCTGTTTCGTGGCACCACCAGCCCCAAGATCAAAATATTTGCTCGTCTCCAGCTCAATAAAATCCCATTCCTCGGCATACTCGCCCCATGAAAAATCCTTGGTATAGGCAAGATATTGGCAACTTCCCTCAGAGGGGTTAGTGGGAAAATCCACATTACTGTGGAAAAGCCCCAGTTTTAGGGGATGGGTTGAATAACGCTGTTTTCCAAGTGGCTCAGGTAAATCAAAACTCTGGTAGCGATTGAGCTGCTCAAACAAAACTATGGTGGTGCCGTGTTGCAGTGGATTCCATCCTTCTCTTGTCGCACTGCTTGATTGGAGCATACCGCCTTGCAGCTTATAGGTCTTCAGTGGGCTGTTCACCCCATCTCCCATGGGCAGGACATACTCAAGTTTAAATCGGCCCCAGTTATCGGTACCGCTATCCTCGAAATAATCATCTTTATCGGAATCATTGCTACCCGCAAGAGGAACGCCGTCCAGCCGAGGGGCACTCACATAGGCACGCTGTTTGGGATAATGGCCGACAGAGCCGATAAAGGAAAAAAAGAAGCGCTCCACAACAGGGAGTTGGTAGTCCCATAGACCAACAATGGCCACTGCGGCCTTGTCAACACTTGCCAGTGCAGTCCCTCCAAGCAGCATCTGATCCTGCACATACCCCTTCCTCATACCGCCGACCCCCAAGGTCAAACCAAGAGAGTCCGCTGAGAAAACATAGGGGACGACCAGAGAATTTTGGGTCTGCTTAGGATTTTCCTCCCTAATGGTGGCAAATTTGACCGAGGAATCCGGGCGTGCGTTGCATGTGAGAGGATAACACACCGCCATGACCATTCCAAAGAACACAAGATCTTTTATTTTCTTGTACATTTTTTCCTTTAGTCTGTTTTGAGTGAAACAAATTTGCTTTTTATCCGGCAACCCATGTATTACGCCTTTGCATTCTCTTTCCAATCCGGACGTAAATACAACTCTGTAAGCTGTTTTCTGGCAACGCTTGCCGGTGCCTCTGTAAGTGGGCAAGTGGCACGCTGGGTCTTCGGAAAGGCAATAACATCACGGATGGAATCGCTCCCGGTAATAATCATTAACAGTCGATCAAGACCAAAGGCAAGTCCTCCATGTGGTGGTGCCCCAAGTTCCAGGGCCCTTAGGAGAAAGCCAAACTTATCATTTGCCTCCTCATCACTGATATCAAGGGCTTTAAGTACCTTTGCTTGAATATCACGCCGATGGATACGAATGGATCCGCCACCAATTTCCGTTCCGTTTAACACAAGGTCATAGGCCTGGCTATACACCGATGCCGGATCAGATTCCAGCTTATCAAGATCCTCATCTTTAGGAGCAGTAAAGGGGTGATGCAGTGCCTGAAAACGCTTTTTATTTTCATCAAACTCCATCAATGGAAAATCGGTGACCCAGACAAAATTAAATGTTTTCTTATCCAATAGATCAAGGCGACGGGCAACCTCTAGTCGCAACTCACCCAGCACCGTGAGGACAATACTCTTTTTATCAGCACCAAAGAACAGAAGATCACCTTCTTCTGCATCAAGGGCTTTGGTCATGGCTGCCCGCTCTTCATCGCTGAAAAATTTTGCAATGGGAGACTGCCATTCACCATCCGCCTTCATCTTCACCCAGGCAAGGCCCTTTGCTCCAAACTGGGCCACATAATCGGTGAGTACATCTAGATCTTTTCTGGAAAAAGAGGCGCACCCTTTGGCATTAATACCACGTACCGTTCCATCACCATCGGCAACGGATCGAAACACTTTAAAAGAGCAACTCTTTGCTATTGCAGATAAATCCACTAACTCGAAACCAAATCGGGTATCAGGCCTATCGGTGCCAAAACGATCCATGGCCTCATCATAAACCATACGATCAAATGGGGGAGCCACATCAAGTCCCAAGGTATCTTTAAAGAGCTTAGCAATCATACCTTCAGTAATTTGAATGATCTGCTCCTCGTTCATAAAGGAGAGTTCCATATCTATCTGGGTAAATTCAGGTTGGCGATCCGCACGCAAATCTTCATCACGAAAACACTTTACAATCTGGTAATACCTATCCATCCCAGCCACCATCAGCAACTGTTTAAAGAGTTGCGGAGATTGGGGAAGGGCGTAGAATTTTCCTGCATTCACCCGGCTTGGAACCAGATAATCCCGCGCACCTTCCGGGGTTGAACGGGTAAGCATGGGGGTTTCCACTTCCAAAAAGTCGTTGTCATTGAGATAAGTTCTAATGGATTGGACAGCTCTGTGACGCTGAATCAAATTGGCTGCCATTTCAGGTCTGCGAAGATCCATATACCGGTACTGCAGACGTATATTGTCAGAAACCTCAGACTCTTCATCCAGTGGAAAGGGTGGTGTTTCAGAGGTATTTAAAATACGTAACTCATCGACAAGTACTTCAATTTCGCCGGTATCCAGTTTGCTGTTTGCCATTCCCTCAAGACGCGCCTCCACTTTTCCCCGAACGGCAAGTACCCACTCTGAACGAAGTTGATGCGCCTTACCGTGCACCTCTGGATTTACTTCCGGGTTAAAGACAATCTGGGTGAGCCCGTTTCGATCACGCAAATCGATAAATATTACTCCACCGTGATCACGGCGGCGCAACACCCATCCCATAAGGACCACTTCTTTTCCAATATCAGCACTTGTTAGATCATTACAGGAATGTGTCCTGCACAGCTTGCCCATCGATTCCATAATTTAATAGTTAGGTATTAATTATAATATTTACTGTTGATTGAGGGGGAGTATTTTCCGAGCTAATTCTTGTTCCAGCAAGTCAAGACGCAACTCCTGTTGTTCCTGACTCTCCATATTACGCAATATTGCAATTCCCTGCTCCAATTCATTTTCGCCAATAATCAGGGTCCACTGTGCTCCGGCCTTATTGGCCTGCTTCATCTGGCTTTTTAGACTACGTCCTTCATGATCCATGGCTGCAGCGATCTTCTTTTTGCGCAGAGCATGGACAAGGGGAAAAGCATACTCAGAAGCTTTTTCGCCTAAGCCGGCAATAAAAATATCAACTCCGCGTCCAAGCACTTGTTCCTGCTTCTGTTGTTGCAGGAGCAGCACAAGACGCTCAACCCCCATGGCAAAACCAATTCCCGCAACCCCTTTTGGACCACCCAATTGCTCAATTAGCCCATCGTAGCGTCCTCCGGCACAAACAGCGGACTGGGAGCCTAAATCTTTGCTAATAAATTCAAAGGTTGTGCGACAATAATAGTCAAGGCCACGGACCATAAACTTATTCAAGCTATATGAAACATCAAGTTGCTCCAAACCGTTTTGCACCTGAGTAAAATGCTCACTGCATTCTGTACAGAGATGTTGCAGGATGGAAGGGGCATCATCAACCACTTCCCGGCACTTAGGATTTTTACAATCAAGTACCCGCAGTGGGTTGGTAACACTCCGTCGCGTGCAGTCCTCACAAAGTGCGTCTTTTTTTTCTTCAATAAAGTGGAGCAAGGTTTTGCGGTATGCCGGCCTGCAAACGGGGCACCCCAAAGAATTTATTTCAAGACTCACACGCACACCAAGCTCGGTGAGCAGCATATTGGCAAGCCCCATAAGCTCCGCATCAATACGTGGACTTGCTGCACCAAGTACCTCCACATCAATTTGGTGAAACTGCCGCAAACGACCTTTTTGCGGCCGCTCATGGCGAAACATGGGCCCCATGGTAAAAAGACGTTGGACCGGTTTTTTGACATGCAAACCGTGTTGGATATAGGCCCGTAATAAAGAGGCAGTGGCTTCGGGACGCATGGTAATCTGTTTATCCACAAAGGTGTACATCTCTTTTTCTACGATATCAGTGGATTCACCTATGGACCTTGCAAACAGATCGGTATGCTCCAAAATTGGCATTCGTATTTCTGAAAAGTGAAAGCGGGCAAAAATATCACGGGCAAGTTTCTCCACATCTTGCCAAAGTTCCACTTCACCGGGTAAAATGTCCTTAAAGCCGTTTAGGGCCGATATCTTCACAAAATTTCTCCTTGCAGGTATGCTGTTGTATATTGTCGGCAAAAAACAATGAAGCTAAACGCAATTAGTGGAAAATGTCAAGCAATGGCGGGGGGAAGTGACAAAAATCGATATTTCAACCCAAATTAATTGCACAACCTATCCTGTTTCATTTCCTGTGATTATTGTCATATGAGGGCCGATATTCACAAGCATATCGCGCGATTTACCAGGCTACAAGCTTGACAAAAACATGCAAGCAAGGCATTATCGAGACCCAGTTGATAGATTATTTGCCACAGGAGCCGACGAACAGATGAAATTACCCCAATTAAAGATAGCAGGTTTTACAGCACCCATTCCCCTTATTCAGGGTGGGATGTCCATTCGTGTATCCACGGCGGCCCTGGCAGCACCCGTTGCCAACTGTGGCGGTATTGGCGTGATTGGTGGATCAGCCCTGCCAACAGAAGACTTGCGTGCAGATATTTTAAAGGCCAAAGAAAATACCGATGGGGTGGTTGCAGTAAACATCATGTATGCCATGAAAGATTTTTATAATCTGGTAATGACCTCCATCGATGCCGGCATAGATATGATTATCACCGGAGCCGGATTTTCACGTGATATCTTTAAGATCGGACGCGAACATAACGTTCCCATCGTGATGATCGTCTCCTCACCAGGTATTGCAAAACTGGCAGAACGTCTCGGTGCCTCAGCCGTGATAGTCGAATCCTGCGAGGCCGGTGGACATCTTGGTACAGATAAGACCCTGCGTGATATTTTTCCAGCCATTAGAAAAGTTATCAAAAAAGTCCCCCTTATTGCAGCAGGTGGAATCACAAATGGCTTTGAAATGGCTGAAATGATGGATAAGTATGGTGCAGATGGCGTACAGATTGCCTCGCGTTTCGTACTCAGCGAAGAGTGTGATGTGGACGATAACTTCAAACAGGCCTTTTTAAATGCCAAGAAGGAAGATATCGTTCTTACATCCTCGCCGGTGGGCATGCCTGGAAGGGCGATTAATACAAATTTTGTTCGCTCCATGGCCGAAGGGATGAACACCAAAGTGAAAAAATGTCTCTATAAATGTCTCAAAAAATGTGACCATCACTACTGTATCAGTGAACGGCTCCTGAAGGCCCGAGATGGAAAGATTGATGAGGGTCTCTTTTTCTCCGGTATGAATACCTATAAGATGAACGACATCCTTCCCGTTGCAGAAATTTTCAAACAATTTATCAGTCAGGCAGAATCGGTCTACAAAGAAAAAAGAGGATTTTTTCAAAACCCAACTCCATGACGGACTCCCCACTCCCCAGGATCATCACGCCCCAGGATCATCCCATTCGACACCGTATGATAGATCCCGATGCCATGAAGGTGTTGCGGGTTTTACGAGACAATGGCTATGCAGGCTACCTGGTCGGGGGTGGGGTGCGTGACCTCTATCTAGGGAGAACTCCAAAGGATTTTGATATCTCAACGGACGCAAGGCCTGGACAGATCAGAAAACTCTTTCGTAACAGCCGTACCATCGGACGTCGTTTTCGTCTGGTTCAGGTTTTTTTTCACGGAAAAGAGCTTGAAGTTTCCACCCTACGCTCTCTTAGCGAGTTTGATCTGGATGGTCCTGAGCAGGTATTGGCTCCCAACAATACCTACGGGAGTCTAAGTGACGATGCCCAACGTCGGGACCTTACCGTAAACGGCCTCTTTTACGAAATCGAAAACAATAGCATTATCGATTACGTGGGAGGGATTAGTGATCTGGATAAGTCCATTATTCAGTTTATTGGTGAACCGGAACGACGCATCAAACGTGATCCAGTACGAATGTTACGGGCAATCCGTCATGCTGCTAGAATGGGTTTTTCAATAGCACAACCAAGCTGGGACAAAATTTGCGAGCATCATGCCACGTTGAACCTTTGCCCTCCCTCAAGGCTTCGCGACGAATTCTTCAAAGATCTACACTCTGGCTCGTTAACAAAGTGGCTCAGACTGGCATTGGATTCAGAGCTTTTCTTCTCCCTTTTTGCGCTCTACCAACAAGCCTTGAGCAAAAAAGAACGACCGGAAGAAGCAACCTACAGGGAACAGCTCCTTAGTATTGCTAAAACAATAGACCGAGTCACACTGTTTGCGAAGACTTCACAAAAAAAAGGTTTTTCCAACAGTTTTTTGCTGGCACTTATCCTTGTACCATGGGCAAATTCCAGATTTGATCTATGTAATCAGAGACTAAAAGGGGCAGCCGCTTTTAGATTCTCAAAACTGCTGCGTGGCGAAATAGACCAACAATTGGGGCAGCAGTTAAATCTTAGACGCTCCATCCGTCAGGAAATGGTAATTCTTCTTTCCAACCTGCCACAATTTCTCCACTATCAAGAAAACAACTCCTGGCCTAAGTGGATACGCAAAAAATCCTATTACAAATCCTGCGCACAGTTTTGTGAGCTCTACGTGGAAAGTATCACAGGAAAACATGCTACCATTTCCCTCTCATCTCCTCCTCCCCAAACATTTCCAAGACCCGCCCATAACGAAAAATCCAAAGGAAAAAGTCGCCGAAGAAAAGGCTACAAACCAGCGTTTTCACAAAAATCATCTGGGGTCTTTGGTCTTAAAAAATAGCCATCCGGCAGCGACTTTTTCACCCCAAAAAACAACCACCATGTAACATGTAGAATTTTCTACAATTCTAACATAAGCATAATTGATACAATCATCCAAAACTATTGAGATCACACGGTTCGTTTCCTTTTGACTTTCTTCAGGTGAAGACTGTATTCTTTGTTTTATAGGTCTAGGATGTATCTTTTCGTTACACAGGCCCAATATAGCCCCATTTTTGAGCCTGTACTGCTGCGGTATTTGTATTTTTCCGCTTGCGAACATTTGGGGAAACGTTAGAGGAGAGAAGAAAATGAAAGATAAGGCAGCGAATGTATCGTTCAGTTCGGGACTCAGCAGGCGAAGCTTTTTAAAAAGCTGTACCCTTGCTGCGACCGCACTTGGTCTATCCGAGGCCATGGTTCCCAAGCTGATTGAAGCGGCAGAATCGGCCCAACGGCCAACTGTCATCTGGCTCCATTTTCAGGAGTGTACCGGCTGCACGGAAACACTTCTTCGAGGTTCACATCCTGATGTGGGACGTTTGATCCTTGATATCATTTCCCTTGATTACCATGAGACGGTAATGGTTCCCTCAGGGCACCAGGCTGAAACCAGTCTCCATGATTCTGTAGCCAAAAACAAGGGAAAATTTGTTCTGGTGGTTGAAGGAGCGATCCCCACCGCTGATAACGGCAACTATTGCAAAATTGCAGGCCGAACAGCCCTTGATATCCTCAAAGACGTGGGACCCCAAGCAGCGGCAATCATTGCCCTTGGCACCTGTGCTTCTTTTGGTGGGGTACAGGCAGCGCACCCGAACCCAACGGGGGCAAAAGGAGTGCAGGATATCGTCTCCAGCGTTCCGGTCCTCAACCTTCCGGGCTGCCCACCAAATCCAATCACCTTTTTAGGAACCGTCCTCCATTTTCTCACCTTTAAACGCCTACCGGCCACAGACAAACTAGGACGGCCTCTTTTTGCCTATGGTCGCAGAATCCATGACCATTGTGAACGACGTGCACACTTTGATGAGGGCCGCTTTGCCGAAGAGTTTGGCGACGCCGGTCACAAAAATGGCTACTGCCTCTACAAGGTTGGCTGCAAAGGGCCAGAGACCTTCTCCAACTGCCCGGCAGCACGATTTAACGATGTGGATGTATGGCCCGTTTCTGTGGGGCACGGTTGTATCGGTTGTACTGAACCAAATTTCTGGGACACCATGACACCTTTCTACGAGAGACTTTCCCAGGTCTCCATTCCTGGAACCGGAATTGTCACCGACGCTGACAGTGCCGGCAAGAAAATACTTGGTGTTGCGGCGGCTGGCGCTGCCATTCATGCAGCAGTAGGTATTGGTAAATCAGCAATTAAGAAAGGACAATAAGGAGAATTCTCATGGCCCAGCGAATAACAATTGACCCCATCACCAGAATTGAGGGGCACCTTAGAATTGATGCAGAAGTGGATAATGGACAGGTGACCAAATCGTGGTCATCTGGACAGATGTTTCGTGGAATTGAAACCATTCTGCAAGGTCGGGACCCTCGGGACGCCTGGCTCTTTACCCAGCGGATTTGCGGTGTTTGTACAACCGTCCACGCCCTGGCCTCAGTACGAGCTGTAGAAAACGCACTCAAGATGGAAATCCCCATTAATGCCCAATATATTCGAAATATCGTAATGGCGATTCACGCCTTACAGGATCATATTGTGCACTTTTATGTACTCTCTGCCCTGGACTGGGTGGATGTGGTTTCTGCTTTGTCGGCTGATCCACAAAAAACTGCAGCCCTTGCCAGCTCTTTATCCGATTGGCCGGGAAACAGCGCTAAACGTTTTGCTGCAGTTAAAGGAAAGCTCAAAGCCCTTGTCGATTCCGGTCAGCTGGGTCCCTTTGCCAACGGCTATTGGGGACATCCAGCCATGAAACTGCCACCAGAAGCCAACCTGATGGCTGCTTCTCATTACCTGGAGTCCCTTGATTATCAGAGAAAAGCCACCCAGGCCCTCGGTATTATTTCCGGTAAAAACCCACATATCCAGAACCTTTCCGTTGGTGGCGTTACCACCGCGGTAAATCCAGATAGTGATTCGGCTCTTAATATGGAACGTTTATACTGGATGAAGCAGCTCATTGAAGAGGTTCGTGGCTTTATTCAGCAGGTATATTTGCCAGATGTGGTTGCCGTTGGTGCACTGTATAAAGATTGGCTTCCCTATGGAGCTGGTGTTACCAACTATCTTGCCGTACCTGATATGGTACTCAATACCGGCTCCACCGAGTTTGACCTGCCTGGTGGAACAATTATGGGTGGCGATTTAAGTAGTGTTAAGCCTTTCACCTCCTATAACGATGCATACTTCCGTGATAACGTGGCCGAAAATATCAGTCATGCCTGGTATGACGGTGATTGGGCGAAGCATCCTTACAAAGAGGAAACTGTTCCTAAATACACCGACTTTCAGGATGATGGAAAATACTCCTGGATCAAAGCCCCACGCTTTCAGGGTAAACCCATGCAGGTTGGCCCCTTGGCCCAGATGCTTATCGGATACGCTCAGGGCAATAAAGCGATCGTTGATAACGTTAACGGTGCATTGTCACTTGTTTCAAGTGTTGCCGGTGTTACAGTTGGTCCGGAAGTACTTCACTCAACCCTTGGTCGACATGTGGCTAGGGCAGTTCGGGCCTCAATGCTTGGTGATCTGGCCATTAAACATTGGGAACTTCTGGTGGATAATATTGGCAAAGGTGATCTTGAAATCTTCAATAAACCGGTATTCCCACAAGGCGAGCAGACAGGTTTTGGTATCCACGAGGCTCCACGTGGGGTGCTTTCCCACTGGATAGTGATTCAAGACGGAAAAATCAAAAACTACCAATGTGTTGTGCCTTCCACCTGGAATGCCGGTCCACGGGATAGTGATGGTGCCCCTGGCCCCTATGAGGCTTCCCTTGTGGGTAACCCAGTGGCCGATGCCGAACAACCCCTGGAACTCTTGCGAACAGTCCACTCTTTTGACCCCTGTATTGCGTGTGCGGTACATACGGTCAATCAGAACGGACAGGAAATTAGCAAGGTCAAAGCACTCTAACGACGAGAGGGATTGTTATGAACTACGAAAAAACAAAGGTATGGGGCATATTGCTCCGCTTATACCACTGGTCGCTGGTGCTTTCTATCATAGCGCTTGCGACTACGGGGTTCTATATTAACTCCCCATGGACAAATACAACCCTTGAGGGAAGTGTTTCGTTTCCAATGGCCACCATGCGTTACTTTCATTTTTTGGCCGGATACCTCTTTGCTGCTGCCATAGCGGTGCGAATATTCCTCTTTTTCTTTGGCAACAAACAGGAGCGAATCTGGGATTTTCTCCCCATCACCCCCAGGAACTTTAAAAGCATTGTCACCACATTTGCGTACTACACCTACATTAGTGATGAGCATGACGATCGTTCCGGGCATAATGTGATTGCCGGTATGACCTATATCCTGACGATAGTTGTTGCTGTTTTCCAGCTTATTTCAGGATTCTACATCCTCTATCCTGAATGCGCCACTTGGCAGGGGATGGGCAATGCGATTTTTGGTAGCCAACAGCAGGCTCGTTTTATCCACCACCTGTTGATGTGGTATTTCTTCTTGTTTGCATTTGTTCATGTGTACATAGTGGTTTGGAATGAAATGAAATCACCCGAGGGGTTAGTTTCCTCCATGATAAACGGGATGAAATTTAAACACTGAACGTATGACTGATGTTGTTGTTCCCCAAGGGGTGGAAATTACAGTTCTGGGTACCGTCCAGGGTGTTGGTTTTCGCCCCTTTATTTATCGATTGGCGCAAAAACACAGCCTCACTGGATCTATTTTTAATTCAGACCAGGGGGTGGTGATCACCATTGAAGGTGGTATCGAAGCGGTAAAGAGATTCCTCGAAACACTTGAACATAATCCTCCTCCCCTTGCCCGTATCAATTCAATCATCCCAAAGGTGTATACTCCCCTGCAGGGCTTTTCCACCTTTCGTATCGAAAAAAGCATCGCCAGCAGGAAAAGTAGGGCAATAATTCCAGCAGATATTGCCACCTGTAAGGACTGTCTGGCAGACATTGTCGATCCTAAGAACAGACGATTCCACTACCCCTTCACCAACTGCACCAACTGTGGCCCAAGGTATTCCATTGTTTCGACAATTCCTTACGATAGACCCGGAACGTCAATGAAATGCTTTCCACTCTGCAGCGATTGTAAACAAGAGTATGAAGACCCGGCAAACAGACGCTTTCACGCACAACCCAACGCATGTGAAAAATGTGGTCCCACACTTTCTTACCACGATAATCAAGGGAATCCACTGAAGGTAAAAAATATCCTCCAGTCGGTGGCTCAGGATTTAAAGCAGGGTAAAATTGTAGCAATGCGCGGGCTTGGTGGGTTCCACCTGGTGGTGGATGGTTACTCGGAACATGCGGTGCAACGTTTACGAGAGCGAAAGGGACGCAACTATAAGCCCCTGGCGGTAATGTCAGCAACACTGCAGGAAGTTCGTAGTTTCTGTTCAATAGCAAAGGGTGATAAACAACTCTTACTAGGAAGTGTTCACCCCATCGTTTTGCTCCCGATAGCAAACACAAGACTTGCCCCGTCAATAAGCCCCAATATTGCTGAAATTGGAGTCATGTTACCCTATACCCCGCTGCATTACCTTCTTTTTGAAGAAGACGGCTGTCCCCAAACCCTGGTAATGACCAGTGGCAACAGAAGTGGGGCACCGATATTTACCGCAAATGATGCGGCACATAAGGGCCTCCAAAGCATTGCTGATACCTTTTTATTACATAACCGAGAGATTGTTACCAGGGTTGATGATTCGGTGGTCAGAAACACTACTCGGGGAATACAAGTATTGCGCCGCTCAAGGGGATATATCCCTTCAGCTACCCCACTTCCCAAGCTGCTGCCACCGACCCTTGCCTACGGAGCACACCTTAAATCGACATTTTGCCTGACCAGGGGGAGAGAAGCCTTTCTCAGCCAGCACATTGGAGATCTGTTTAATCTGGAATCATTTGATTTTTATAAAGAAAGCATTGCACACTTTGCAACTCTTTTACAAGTTGACCCCCAAATTGCCGTCTGTGATCTGCACCCGGACTACTTAAGCAGTCAATATGCAGCAAAAAGTGGCCTTCCCCTCTACAGGGTACAACATCACCACGCCCATGCAGCGGCCGTTTTGGTGGAACACCAAATAGAAGAAAAAGTGCTAGCCCTTATCCTTGATGGAAGCGGTTTAGGAGACGATAACACCCTTTGGGGTGGAGAAATTTTAGAAGCTGACTTGTGCCAATATAGTCGATTAGCTTCACTTGCACCCATGGTGTTACCCGGAGGGGATGCAGCAGCAACTACCCCATGGCGTATGGCTCTCTCCCTTTGCCACCTTGCCAATATACCCCCGGACACGGTGAACATGCCCGGAATCGAGCCAACCACCATAAACACCGTGTGGCAAATGATACAACGGAATATTAACTGTCCAATTAGTACCAGTTGTGGCCGCCTTTTTGATGGGGTGGCGGCTCTTCTTGGCATTAATCTACAAATGGATTATGAAGGACAGGCAGCCATGGAACTGGAAACAGAAGCCAAAGAAGCGTTGAAAACGCTCAGCTTATCTGAACAGTTGGCAAGCTTTTCTATCCAACCAGAGATACAAAAGAGCGAGGGGCGTCTTGTTTTGCAGTCTGATAAGATAGTTACACATATCGTTACCCTGCTTCAGCATGGTGCTGAAAGGGCACAGATAGCCCTTGATTTTCATCTGTGGCTGATTACGGGTTTCTATGAACTCATAAGCAGACTAGCCCATAGAACAGGACTACAAACGGTGGTGCTCTCTGGAGGCTGCATGCAAAATACACTTTTACAAAATGGGTTGTTTATCCTCTTTACCCAGGCGGGATATAAGGTTTACACTGGGGAACAGATCCCGGTTAATGACGGCGGGATAGCCCTTGGACAGGCAGTTATAGGAGGTCTTAGCCATGTGTCTGGCAGTACCAATGAAGATCCTTGAAATACAAGGTGATCCCGACGATTTTTTACAGGATCAAGTAGCAGTCGTTGATATGGACGGCATTCGTAAAACCACCCGTTTGGATATCGTTGACAGGTGGCCAGAGGTGGGTGATTATCTCATTATCCATGCGGGTTTTGCCATTCACACCCTTGATCCGTTGGAGGCCGAAACCAATATTCGCCTTATGCGTGAGATGGTGGAAAAAACCGATAGTGTAGCAAACAGTTGATGTAGACATACGATTACGATATGAAATATCTAGACGAATTCAGGGACCTGCAGCTCACCGAACCTCTGTTTAAAGAGCTGCACAAAGCGCTCACCAAACCGTTTACCGTGATGGAAGTCTGTGGTACCCACACCATGTCCATTTTTCGTAGCGGCATGAGAAGCTTACTGCCTGAGGGGTTGAAGCTGGTATCAGGACCCGGTTGTCCCGTCTGTGTTACTTCAGCATCCCATATCGATGCAATCCTTGATCTGGCAAGCAGAGATAACACTCGCATCGCCCTTTTTGGTGATCTGTTTCGTGTACCGGGTAGTAACAACCTCTCCCTTGCCCATGCCTCTTCTAAGGGAGCAAAGGTAAATATCGTCTACTCAGCCATGGATAGTCTTGATCTTGCCCGCAAATATCCAAACGATCTTGTTATCTTTTTAGGGGTTGGATTTGAAACAACCACCCCCGGAATTGCCGCCACCATCCTGGCAGCAAGCAAACAACAAGTTGATAACTTTGTTGTTTTTTCAACCCAAAAAGTGATGCCTCCTCCCCTTATGGCCTTACTTGATGATCCCGAGTTACAGGTGGATGCCCTGCTTTGTCCTGGACATGTAAGCACCATTATCGGTGCTAATGCTTACCACCCCCTGGTGGACAACTATAAGCTTGCCTGTGTGGTAGGTGGTTTTGAGGTATCTGATATATTACAAGCACTTATAATGCTGGCTAAACAAATAGCCAAAGGAGAAGCAAAGGTTGAAAATGCTTACACCAGGGCAGTGAGTTGGGAGGGGAATAAACGCGCATTAGCAATGGTTAATGCAATTTTTAAACCCACCGATATGGAATGGCGAGGACTTGGACTACTCCCTAAAAGTGGACTTGCCATACGCGATACATATGCCCAATTTGATGCTACTAAACGACTTGCTGTAACATGCAAACCGACTCAAGAGCCAAAAGGATGCCTCTGTGGTGAGATTTTAAAAGGAAAAGAGTTACCCCCATCTTGCCCCTTATATGGCAAACGTTGCACCCCTACAGCCCCAATTGGGCCATGTATGGTATCCAGTGAAGGAACCTGCTCCGCCTATTACAAATATGGTGAACAATGAAACAAGACTCATGTGTACTGCTCAATCACGGTAGTGGAGGTATAGCCAGTCAGGAACTTATTTCTGATCTCTTTTTAAAGTATCTGGATAATCCTATTCTTAATTCGCTTGAGGATAGTGCCGTACTAGTAAACCAAAACGGAAAACTTGCATTTAGTACAGATAGTTATGTGGTTGATCCCATCTTTTTCCCAGGAGGGAATATCGGCACGTTGGCAGTACATGGCACCATAAATGACCTTGCCATGCGGGGGGCAAAGCCGCTTTGTCTTAGCCTTGGTTTAATCCTGGAAGAAGGTTTTGCTCTCACTGATCTTGAAAAAATCATAGCTTCCATTGCACAATGCTGTAAAGAAGCAAATGTTCCGGTGGTCACAGGTGATACAAAAGTAGTTCCCAAAGGAAAATGTGATAAGATTTTTATCAACACTTCCGGGATTGGTTTTGTGGCAGATACTGTATCCATTTCTCCAACCGTGGCAAAGGACGGAGATCTACTGCTCCTTTCCGGTTCCATGGGGGATCATGGTATTACCATTATGACCCGTCAGGCTGGAATCTCCCTTGAAGGGAATTTATCAAGTGATTCAGCAGCACTTCATAAACTTGTAGCCCTTCTTCTTGATAAACTCCCACCAGAAAGTCTGCACACTTTGCGTGATCCAACAAGGGGTGGTGTTGCCACCTCGCTTAATGAAATTGCAGAGATCAGTAAATTAACAGTTGAGATAGAAGAACAAAAAATTCCCTTGCATCCAGAGGTACGGGCAGCTTGTGAAATTATGGGGCTTGACCCACTTTATCTGGCAAACGAAGGGAAGTTGCTGTTGGTGATAGATCCCAAATACGCGCAACTGGCCCTTACGTTAATGCAGGCAACAGAAGTGGGGCAGGAAGCGGCAATAATAGGGAAACTCTACGCAAAAGAAGCGGGGCAAGTGATCCTGCGTACCCCAATTGGTGGCTCAAGAATACTCAGCCCCTTGCACGGTGAACCTTTACCAAGGATATGCTAATGAAAAGCATTCAAGAACCCGCAAAAAAAGCTGGAATATTGGGGATAGGCAACCTGTTACTTTCCGATGAAAGTTTTGGCGTTCACGTTATCAATCACTTGGAAGATACATATGCGTTTCCGGATACCATAACCCTGATGGACGGTGGCACCGCTGGTATTTATATGGCCCCCTTTCTGGAAGAGCATGATCCGATAATTGTGGTGGATGTGGTAAATTTAGAGAACGAAAAACCGGGAAAACTGTTTTCTTTTTCTAAAGAAGACTCCAAAAACGATGCCATACAAACCCGCATGTCACCCCACCAGTTGGGAATCCTGGAAATGCTGGATATTTGTAAATTTCGTGGTGTTGTCCCGGAAATTGTGGAGTTTTTCTGCGTAATCCCCCAAAGTGTTGATACGGGTCTTGCCATGTCAGATGTGGTAGCTGCACAGGTACCGGTGTTAAGCGAAAAAGTGGTGGAACGTTTACGCGAACTTGGATACCAAATTCCTGTAAAAGAGGTGTGATATGCATGAGATGTCCCTCGTTCAGGGAATGCTC
>JBNKKR010000031.1:0-50363 GCA_050291935.1 Desulfocapsaceae bacterium
CAACTCCTCCCCACTAGACTTTCGGCAAAGGATATTGTGCTTATTGATCTGGAGAGTGGGGTTTAATTACCGCTTACAAATTAGCTTCAAAATCGGCGCTGGTAATGAGTTCTTGAGTGTCTGCACACCAACTATCCCATTCACCGTTAGCGTTCGTAGGAGACAAAAATAAGCGTGCTTCTGGCATCACCTTTATCAATGCATCCGGGTCTTCAAAATCAAAGCCTACTTCCTCAACTCTCTTGACGTACTTCTCGAACAACTTCTCAGCAACATCGTCAAACAGTTTCTTGGCCTCAATCCAATTCATCTTCGTAAGTCTGATTTTTTTAAATATTTCGCAATTGATCTTCTGAAACTCTAAAGACATGCTCAAGGCAATCTTACGATCATAAGTCTTCAAAGATTTACGAGTTTCTTTGCGGTTCAGTATAGCACAGACCTCAGCAGGAAATACAACTCGAAAGTAGAAGATACCGAACCGGTTACGGATCAAGTAGGAAGGAAATCGCATTTTTATAGCTCCTTTATGTACACCAAATGTACCACCAGTGAAAAAAGAGCTATAAACGAAAATAACCCGTCAATATTAACTTAATAATATCAACGGGTTATTGATCGCTTCTGGTGGCGATGCAGGGAATTGAACCCCGGACACTACGGATATGAGCCGTATGCTCTAACCATCTGAGCTACATCGCCATGTATAAAAAGGAAGTTAAATACCTTATTCGGTGTGTACTGTCAATGATTTTCCTCTTTTGCCAGAACAAAAAAAAGCGGACCCGGCAAAGCAGGCCCGCTTTTTTATCTTTTCCTCACCGGGGATGATTCTTTACCGGTGAGATGTGTCGTTGGTAGACTGGATGAAGGAGAAATTACATCATTCCGCCCATGCCACCCATTCCGCCCATGCCACCCATTCCACCTCCTGGCATTCCACCTGGCATTCCGTCTCCACCCTCATCAGGTGAATCGGCGATCATGCATTCGGTGGTAAGAAGCATACCGGAAACAGAAGCTGCGTTCTGCAGTGCGGTACGGGTTACTTTGGCAGGATCAATAACACCGGCAACGATTAAGTCTTCATACTGCTCGGTTCCGGCGTTGAAACCGTTTGCACCTTCAAGACCTTTGACGTGCTCTACAATCACAGAACCTTCGCAACCGGCGTTGGCAGCAATCTGACGAACGGGCTCTTCCAGGGCGCGAAGCAGGATTTTACGTCCCAGCTCTTGCTCACCGGTCAGCTCAAGAGCTTCAAGGGTTGCAAGGCAACGAATATACGCAACACCACCACCAGGAACAACACCTTCTTCAACAGCAGCGCGGGTAGAGTTCAGTGCGTCCTCAACGCGGGCTTTCTTCTCTTTCATCTCGATCTCGGTGGCAGCGCCAACATTGATCACTGCAACACCGCCAATAAGTTTGGCAAGACGCTCCTGCAGTTTCTCACGATCATAGTCGGAAGAAGAATCTTCAATCTGGTTACGGATGGACTTCACGCGGGCTTCAAGTTTCGCGGTATCTCCAGCGCCATCGATAATGGTTGTATTATCTTTATCACAGACAACACGCTTGGCAGTACCAAGATCATTGATAGTAACGTTCTCAAGCTTGATACCAAGATCTTCGGTGATAACCTGTCCACCGGTAAGGATGGCAATATCCTCAAGCATTGCTTTTCTGCGATCACCAAAACCAGGCGCTTTAACTGCTGCGATATTGAGGGTTCCACGAAGTTTATTAACAACGAGGGTGGCAAGCGCTTCACCATCCACATCTTCAGCGATAATAAAAAGTGGTTTACCCATTTTAGCAACGGACTCAAGCACTGGCAGGAGGTCTTTCATGTTGGACACTTTTTTCTCAACAAGGAGAAAATAAGGATCTTCCATATTTACTTCCATACGATCCGCATCGGTAACAAAGTATGGAGAAAGATAGCCGCGATCAAACTGCATACCTTCCACAACATCAAGGGTGGTATCCATTGATTTTGCCTCTTCAACGGTGATTACACCCTCTTTCCCTACCTTATCCATTGCCTCAGCGATGATGGTACCGATGGTTGAATCGGAGTTTGCTGAAATGGTACCGACCTGGGCAATCTCAGACTGCTCTTTGGTAGGTTTTGCGATATTTCCAAGCTCGCCAACGACCGCCTCAACGGATTTATCAATGCCACGCTTGATCTCCATTGGGTTTCCACCAGCAGCAACAAGTTTTGCGCCTTCACGGTAGATAGCCTGGGCAAGAACGGTGGCAGTGGTGGTACCATCACCAGCCACATCGGAGGTCTTTGAAGCAACCTCACGAACCATCTGTGCGCCCATATTCTCAAACTTATCTTTCAACTCAACCTCTTTAGCAACGGAAACACCATCTTTGGTGATGGTTGGCGCGCCAAAGGATTTCTCGATCAGGACGTTACGGCCTTTGGGACCGAGGGTCACTTTCACTGCATCTGCAAGGGTGTTTACACCTTTGAGTATGGACTCACGTGCTTTCACACCATATTTAAGATCTTTTCCAGCCATTGTTTAAATCTCCTTATATATATAAAATGTATTGGAAAGACGAAATTATTCTACAATTCCAAGAATGTCATCTTCACGCATGATAAGGAAATCCTCACCATCGATTTTCACATCTGTTCCACCATATTTAGAGAAGAGCACTCGGTCTCCCTCTTTCACTTCCATGGCAACACGCTCACCGTTATCGGCAACTTTTCCTGGTCCAGTTGCAATAACTTCACCCTCTGCTGGCTTTTCCTTGGCGCTGTCTGGAATGATGATTCCACCTGCGGTTTTCTCTTCTTCTGCCAATCGTTTAACCAGAAGGCGGTCATTTAATGGACGAACTTTCATTTTGCTTGTCTCCTGTAAAAGATAATTAATAGTAAAAAATGATTACAAAGGTCAGGAGGCCTTCCTAACCAAAGGTTGCAATTGACCACATACCATTGATCATTGCTCTTATCAAAACTGCGCAAAACTATAGGATTGGTTTTTTGAAAATCAAGGGGCGAATATCAAAAAAAAAATATTCACCCCAACATTTTGATTCTATGTGAGTTTTTACTTAAATATCAGCCGACACGAACGGTCCACTTGAAGGGGTCTTCCTGCTTTCCAAATTGGATCGCCTGTAGCTCATTAAAGAGGCGCTTGGAGAGTTCACCCGCCTTCCCATCTGCCACAGTGTATTTTTTATCCTGATAACAAAGCTCGCCCACCGGGGAGATTACGGCTGCTGTACCGGTACCGAAAACTTCCTGCAACGTACCGTTATCGTTTGCTTCCAGTACTTCATCGATTGAGATCATCCGTTCGACCACAGCTACGCCCCAACTTTTTGCAAGCTGCAGGACCGAGTCACGGGTAATACCTGCGAGGATGGAACCATTGAGAGGTGGCGTGATCAGTTCATCACCAATTTTAACAAAGATATTGGAAGTACCGACCTCTTCGATATACTTTCGCTCACAGGCATCAAGCCACAACACTTGCGTATAGCCCGCCTTACTTGCCTCCTCCCCTGCCATAATTGATGCTGCATAATTTCCAGCAGCTTTAGCAGTTCCCACACCACCTTTCACCGCTCGAACATATTTATCAGTAACCCATATTTTGGTTGGATTAAAACCTTCAGGATAATATGCACCCACTGGCGACATGATCATAAAGAAGTAATATTGACTTGCTGGGCGCACACCAAGGGCCGGTTCCACAGCAACCATGGTTGGACGCACATAGAGGGTTGCCCCAGGGCTTTCAGGAATCCAGTCCCGATCAAGATAGACCAGTGCTTTTACCGCCTTCAACACCTCTTTCACAGGGATACGAGGCATACACATGCGAAGGGCGGAGACGTTCATTCTTTCAAAATTATCTTCGGGACGAAACATAAAAATCTGTTTTTCTTTCCCTTTATAGGCCTTTAACCCTTCAAATATGGCCTGGCCATAATGGAACACCATGGCTGCCGGATCCATGCTGAAATTTTTATATGGACCAATTTCGGCATCGTGCCATCCATTTTCCCTATCCCACTTCATCAAAAACATATGGTCAGTAAAATAGTTCCCAAATCCCAGATTATTTTGGTCCGGTTTTTCTTTTTTCTCGGACAGGTCGCATTTACAAACAGATATATCTAACTCTTTCCACATAACATGCCTCTTTTACGGCTGATAATTAATTTTACTTTCGCTTGGCAGCCGTCCATTATATAGTAGGTACATTGGTTCTTTTGGGGGTAATTGCAAACCACACAAAATTACTCAAATCCGCGAAAATTGCAACAGTTACCTGCTACTAAGCAGATGACCACGCTTCTTGGAACAATTTGATGGGCAGTGAGAAACTAACCGTTACAAACAGAGAGAACAAACCACATTCAATGCGAATATGGTACTTCCTCCTTATCTTTCTCATCTCCATTATTTTTCTGGGACATATCCTTTGGCCTTTTTGGTCCATACTGGTTCTTTCATTTTTATTAACCAATCTTTTCAGACCTTTATACAGGGTTCTCAGTGCAAAGATGCCTGAAAAACTGGCCTCAAGTCTCACCTGCCTTATCATTATTCTTATTGTCTTTATCCCGTTGCTCTTCTTTGTGGGCGCACTTTCCAATGAGGCTCTGGGACTTTATCATTGGGGAAGAAACACGCAAGTGGGTCTAAAGTTCCAAATCTTTATCCAGGACAGTCCCACCGTTGCCCATCTTCAGGAGTATCTCAAAGGATTTGGCTTTGAATTCAAACCGGCTCAAATAACAGCAGTATTTTCCTATCTTGCTAAAATGGCTGGGCTTTTTTTCTACAATCAGGCAAGTTCCTGGGCTGCCAATATCCTGCAGTTTCTTTTTCTCTTTTTTATGATGATCCTGACCATCTTCTTTCTGCTTATCGACCAGGACAAACTGATTGATTTTGTGGTGGCGGTCTCCCCACTGCCAGATGATGAAGACCGCCTTCTCCTTGAAAAATTCAATGAGATATCCAATGCCATTCTCAAAGGAAACGGAATCTGTGGTCTGATCCAGGGGATTTTGGGCGGAGCAATCTTTGCCATTTTGGGACTTAACTCCCCCATTCTCTGGGGTGGCATTATGGCGATTCTTGCCTTTCTGCCAATATTTGGAATTGGACTGGTGATGATCCCTGCCGCTGCCATTCTCCTTTTTAGTGACCGCATCACTGCCGGAATCTTCCTTTTTATCTTTTACCTGGCCCTCTCTTTCTCCATGGAATATGTCATCAAACCCAAAATGGTGGGAGATGAGGTACAGATGCACACCTTACTTGTTTTCTTAGCAATACTTGGCGGATTAAGTGTCTATGGAGTCTTGGGCATTATATATGGGCCTCTGATTGTTACCGCCTTTTTAACCCTTACCGAAATTTATTTTGCCAAATATGACTCCCATGTGCAGCAAATGTAAGCAAGAGTCCATTCCTTCGGTCGCTCTAGCACTTGACGTTACAAGCAAGGGATTCACAAGCATTCTCCAGTCCGGTATTTTTCTATCTGCCCCAAGGGGAATTGGTATCGGTAAGTTTCTACAATCCCTACCAGGTTTTTCAAGAGAATATATAGAAAACCGGGTTGAAACCATCTTTGTCAATGGCCTTCCAGTGGACGATTTCACCCACAAACTTGTGATGGAAAATACGGTGGTCGCAATCTCTGCCGCCATGCCGGGGCTTGCGGGTGCAATCTTTAGGAAAAACAGTGTCCATGCGCCCCTTCGTACCTCTCAACAGACCACAACATCCAAACAAAGTGACCAGGAGTCTATCACTGTTCAACTCAAGCTTTTTAACGCTATTGCCAGAGAACGAGGGGTAGGCTTACTTTCGCAGCCGTGCCTGATTGCAGGAGATCCCTTGCAAAAACTTCTTGATTTGCGTCCCCCTCTTACCGCATCTATTAAGCAGATTATGGTAGATAATACCCCTATGGATATGGCCGGTTTTAAACAGCTTCTTACTAAGCATAAAAGGATCAAACTTACCATACAAGGACCCGATGACAACTAAAGCCATTAAAGATATGCTCGGTCGTAGCGGGCTCACGCCGGTAAACGAGGCAAATTCCATTCTCCTTACGGCACTGGATACCATTCCCCAAAAATCTATTAACTGTTCCCTTTCAGAGAGTCTTAACCGGGTCCTTGCCCATGACGTCCTTTCCCCTGAGGATTTACCGGCTCACCCAAGATCCACCATGGATGGTTTTGCGGTACGAGCTGCCGACACCTTTGGTGCCAGTAGTTCCATGCCCTGTTATCTGGAGATTGATGGAGAAGTTGCCATGGGCCAGGAACCAAAAGGTGCGGTGGGCAAAGGCAAATGTTTTCGTATCGCCACCGGTGGTTTACTCCCTCAGGGAGCTGACGCTGTGGTGATGTTTGAGCATACCGTTCCAGTTGATGAAAAAATGCTTGAAGTTGTCAAAAGTGTGGGTGTCGGGAGCAATCTAATCAACAAAGGGGAAGATATTGCAAAGGATAGCCCAGCACTTCCCAAGGGGCATCAGCTGCGTCCACAAGATATTGGTTTACTTGCTGGACTGGGCATCACTTCCGTTGATGTGTATGCAAGACCTAAGGTAGGGATTCTTTCAACCGGTGATGAAATTGTCCATTGGACAACAGTTCCAGCTCCTGGGAAAATACGTGATATTAATGGGCCCACCCTTTCTGCACTCTGCTCCCGTCTGGGATGCGAGGTCCGCGATTACGGTATTGTGGCTGACACTGAAGAGCTTTTTTTGACAACAGTCAAACAGGCCACCATAGAAAACGATGTTGTCCTTTTTTCAGGAGGCAGTTCTGTGGGAATGCGTGATCTTGGTGAGCGGGTTATCGAAAAGCTCGGTTCCCCAGGTATTCTTGTCCATGGAGTCACGTTAAAGCCCGGAAAACCTGTTATCATTGGTCTATGCGACAACACAGTGATTTTTGGACTACCTGGACACCCGGTCTCAGCTATGGTCTGCTTTGAATTTTTTGTAAGCACTGCCATACGTGCCCTATCCGGACTTCCGCCAATTGCAGCAAAAGATACACCTACCCTGGCAGCGTATGTGGATAGAAATCTCAACTCGGCTGCAGGACGGCTGGATCTTGTCCGTGTCCAACTAAGCCAGGCTAATGACGGGAGAATAATGGCAAGTCCCGTACTTGGAAAATCCGGTTCCATCTCCACCCTGGCAAGAGCGGACGGTTATTTTCTGATTAATGAAGAAGAGCAAGGCATTTCTGCAAACACCATTGTGGATGTGCATCTTTTACAATAAGCATTTAACAACAACCCTTTCCCGTAGATTTGCACAATGAGAGACATATACGTAAAAAACATGCCCTTCCCGGAAGCCAAGCAAAAGTGGCAACGGGCTCTTGAGAACATACATTTCCACAACAGCGCTCAGGAAATTGAAGTTGAAGTAACAAAGGCATTGGGACAACTCACAAGTGCTCCTGTCTTTGCAGCACACTCATCGCCCATCTATAATGCCGCTGCCATGGATGGAATCGCTGTCCATTTTGCAGATCTTGCCTCCGCAAGCGAGGCTGCACCCATTCGTCTTACAAAAGAACAATTTCATCCGGTAAATACCGGCAACAACCTTCCGGAAGGATTTGATGCGGTGGTGATGATCGAAGATGTACAGTACGTGGCTGAAGACGAGGTGCTCCTTATGCATCCAGCCACCCCTTGGCAACATGTTCGCACAATTGGTGAAGACATTGTCACCACCGAGCTTATTCTCCCCCAGGGACATCGGGTACGCCCCATTGATCAGGGGGCCATGCTGGCAACGGGCATTACCAAAATAAAAGTAAAACAAGCTCCTGTTATCCAGGTGATTCCCACCGGATCAGAACTTATCCAGCCGGGAAACAGACCAGAACCTGGACAGATTATAGAATTTAACTCTACAATTCTTGCAGGCTACCTCAATGAATGGGGTGCGTCTGCCACCGGTGGTGTTCCTGTCTCTGATGACAAAGAGCAACTCAGCAAGGCCATACAGGAGGCAAGCAACTGTAACGACATTGTTATTATAAACGCCGGTGCTTCTGCGGGAACCAGAGATTATACTTCAACGGTACTCGCAGAACTTGGAGAAGTAATTGTCCATGGAGTGGCCATCAAACCTGGGAAACCGGTAATTTTGGCCATCGTTAACGATACTTCCGTAATTGGCCTTCCTGGATATCCGGTTTCGGCCATCCTCACCATGCGCCTTTTTCTTCAAGAAATGATATACAATTTCTTGGGCATCCAACAACCTCCGGCCCAGTGGACCACCGCAAAAATGTCTCGTCCCATGCATTCTGCCATGGGGGTCGATGAATTTGTGCGGGTTACCCTTGGCCAGGTTGGAAATGAGCTTATGGCCACCCCTGCTGGTAAGGGAGCAGGAGCTGTAATGTCGCTGGTCCGTGCCGATGGTCTTCTCACGCTTCCTGCTGGTTCTGAAGGGGTGGGGGCGGGAGAAGAAGTCGATATAGAACTCTTACGCCCGCTCCACGACGTCCAATCAACCCTTGTGGGTATTGGCAGCCATGACAATATTATCGATATCCTTACCAACCTCCTCCATAAAGGGCAGGATTGTATACGTCTCTCTTCCGCCCATGTTGGTTCCATGGGGGGCATCATGGCCATTCGCCGTGGTGAGGCCCATTTTGCCGGCAGCCATCTATTGGATGAACAGACCGGTGAATACAACATCTCATTTATAAAACGCTTTTTAGCTGAGATCCCCTTACAGTTAATAAACCTCTGCTATAGACAGCAAGGCCTCATTGTTGCCGAAGGAAACCCTTTACATATCAAGGGTTTTACGGATCTCGCCAACTCTAACGGTGCCATCAGCTTTATTAATCGCCAAAATGGTGCAGGAACCAGACTACTCACCGATAAAAGTCTGAACGATCTGAATATCCCTGCAAACAGTATCAACGGATACGAACATGAGGAATACACCCATATGAGTGTGGCTGCCGCCATTGCTTCTGGAAGTGTTGACTGTGGTATGGGGATATTGGCTGCCGCCAATGCTCTTGATCTGGACTTTATCCCCATTGCCGAGGAACGCTATGATCTTATTATTCCTCTCCACTTTATTAACGAGCAAAAAGTGCAACAGCTATTAAATGTAATACGAAAAAGTGAAGAATTTAAAACCTTGGTAAACAACCTTGGTGGATACAACCTGCGTGATTCCGGCAAGATTATGTACGAGCAATAAAATGTATACCCTGATGGTGCGGCACTTGCGAACAGAGAAAGAAATAAGAATCGCTCACAATTTACTCTTGAATTTTGACCTCAAGAATCGCTATACTGGAACATTGTACCGCACATTCCCGATAACTCTTTTGTAAGGAGACATTCCATGGCTGACAAAATTTTTCGCGTAAATATGACAGAGCTTTCCACTTCCATCGAAGATGTCCCGGAGGATTGGGCAGGACTGGGAGGGCGAGGCCTCACTTCCACCATCGTCGCTGCCGAAGTTAAACCTACCTGCGAACCATTGGGACCTCGCAATAAGTTGGTCATTGCACCCGGCCTACTCTCCGGAACGGCTGCCGCCAACTCCGGACGTATTTCCTGTGGTGCTAAAAGCCCACTTACCGGAACCATAAAAGAAGCCAATGCCGGCGGCACCGCCGCTCAAGCCCTTGCGAAGATGGGTTGCAAGGCACTGATCATCGAAGGTCAACCAAGAGACGATAGCTGGTATTCCCTCCATATAAGTCCTGAAGGAGTGAGTATTGAAAAAGAGGAATCGCTTATCGGTAAAGGCAACTTTGCGGTTGCTGAGGCAGTGGCAGAAAGGAGCGAAAATCCTGTGGGCCTGATCAGTATAGGCCAGTGTGGTGAGATGCGAATGGCTGCCGCCAACATCTCCGTTAAGGATCCGGATTCAAAATTTCGTTCCTGTGGCCGTGGTGGCTTAGGGGCGGTTATGGGTTCCAAAAGGGTAAAATTTATCACCCTTGATGCCAAAGACGGCAAAGTGGATATTGCAGATCTTGAAGCTTTTAAAGCCGCCAATAAGGCTTTCACCAAGGCGCTGGTTAATCACCCCGTCAGCCAGGCCCTTGGCACCTATGGCACCAACGTACTGGTCAATATCATCAACGAAGCTGGAGGCTTGCCCACCAGGAATTTCAGTAAAGGGCAGTTTGAGGGACACGAGCAGATTTCTGGTGAAACCATGCATGATCTCATCGTTGAACGAAACGGCAAGCCAAAGCATGGCTGCCATAAAGGTTGTGTTATTCAGTGCTCTCAAATCTATAATGACAAGGACGGCAACCATAAAACATCCGGTTTTGAGTATGAATCCATCTGGGCCTTAGGTGCCGATTGTACTGTGGATGATCTGGACAAAATTGCAGAGATGGACCATATCCTCGACGATATCGGCATTGACACCATCGAAACCGCCGTTGCCTTTGGAGTAGCCATGGAAGGTGGGGTGCTGAGATTTGGCGATGCCGATGAAATGATCCGCATCATGCGAGAAGAAATAGAACAGGGAACTCCCCTTGGTCGCATCATTGGCAATGGTGCTGGAAATGTGGGACGGACCTATGGCGTTACCCGAGTGCCAGTGGTTAAAAATCAGGCCTTACCAGCCTATGATCCACGTGCCATCAAGGGTATTGGCATGACCTATGCCACTTCCACCCAAGGCGCTGACCACACCATGGGTTACACCATAGCAACAGAAATCCTGGGCGTTGGCGGTAGTGCCGATCCTCACACCAAGGAAGGCCAGGTTGAGCTTTCACGAAACCTGCAAATCGCCACCGCTGCCATCGATTCCACCGGGATGTGCCTTTTTATTGCCTTTGCAGCCCTTGATGATGAAACCTGCTTACCAGCCTTGATCGATATGATTAATGCCCGTTTTGGTATCTCCTTGGGCGCTTCCGATGTTACCAACCTCGGAATGAATATCCTCAAAACCGAGCACGCTTTTAATATGGCAGCGGGCTTTACCAATCTTGATGATCGTTTGCCGGAATTCTTTGAGAATGAGCCCGTGGCACCTCACAATGCCGTATGGGATTTCACCGGCGAAGAGATCGACACGTTCTGGAACTTCTAATCTTGCAAGTTACTGTCAAGCTCTTTGCCTTCTTTCGTGAAGGACGTTTTATCAAAGAAGACAAAGAGCTTCCTGAAGGAACAACGGCAGGGCAAGTGGTGGATTCGCTGAATATTGACCGAGAAGAGGTGGGGGTATTGCTTTTAAACTCCTGCCACTGCAAGTTTGAGGACACACTTCAGGAAGGTGATATCTATGCAATCTTCCCGGTCATCGGTGGAGGCTGATCGCTATCGCCGTAATGGCCTTAGTCTTGATGAGCAGCAAAAACTGCACAAGGCCCGCGTTGCGGTGATCGGCTGCGGCGGGCTTGGCGGGAGGACTGCGGAGCTGCTTCTTCGTCTTGGTATTCGAACCCTCACTCTTGTTGACCCTGATAGTTTTACTAGCTCCAATCTAAACCGTCAGATTTTTTGTACCAAAGAGACACTGGGGCAAAAAAAGGCTGCAGTCCTTGCCCGTGAACTTTTAAAAATCGATCCCGAGGCCACTGTTCAATTTAACGTACGAACCTTTTCAAAAACACATATTCAACATGTTGATCTGGTGATCGATGGTCTGGATTCAGGGGCTGCAAGATGTAAACTTGCAGAACTCTGTCGTCAACAGGCTGTCCCGCTTATTCACGGTGCTGTACAACAATGGTATGGACAGGTTGGCGTGGACCAATCAACGTCACCGTTAATTAATACCCTCTACACAAATACAAACGGTGGAGCCTCTCCTGATGTACTGCCAATGACTGTGGCCCTTGTATCTGCCATTCAGGCAGCAGAAGCATGTAAGTACATACTCAAACGAAACTCTACCCTACAAAAAAACTGGCTACAATGTGATTTATCAGCTTGCGACTATCAAGTAATCAAGCAGGAGAAACAGTGAGTTACGACACCCTCTCAAAATGGTTAATGGAACTTGGGCTCCATAGCAATGCAGCTCATATCAGTGCGTCAAGCATCCTGATCTTTGCCATTTTGCTATTAGCAATATGCAGCAGCTGGATCATCCGGCGCACGTTTCTTCCAGTTATTATCAACATCATCCATAAAAATAGACTCCATTGGGACGATCCACTTATTGACCATAAATTTTTCCATAAAATCAGCTGGTTTGCCCCTTTACTCGTTATTCATATCTGCCAGGATATTCTCCTCAAAGGTGATTCTACCATTTCCCACTTCCTTGAGCGGGTATTGCTGGCCGGTGTTGTCATCGTTACCACCCTCTCCATTAGTGCTCTTCTGAGTTCCATTAATGATATTTATACAAAGATAGCCAAAAAACGAAGCGCCACCATCAGAGGCTATACCGATGCTGGCCGTATTATTACCTATATCTTCTGTACAATTTTTATCATCGCGATCTTTACCGGCCGCTCGCCATGGGGCCTTCTTAGCTTGCTCGGCGGTCTCACCGCAGTTATCCTTCTGGTATTTAAAGACAGTCTCCTTGGTTTTGTGGCTACCATTCAACTTGCTGCAACAGATATGGTCCGCATCGGCGACTGGATACAGATGGATAAATATGGAGCCGATGGTGACGTAATTGATATCAGCATCCACTGTGTCCTGGTGCAAAACTGGGACAAGACAGTAACTTCCATCCCCACCTATGCCCTGATTTCAAACTCCTTTAAAAATTGGCGAGGAATGAGTGAGTCGGGGGGAAGACGGATAAAACGTGCCATCCATATTGACGTCTCTTCCATCCACTTTGTGGACGAAAAAGAATTGGAAGAGTTGAGCAAAATCAGACTACTCCAGCTCTATTTATTGCCTAAGCAAAAGGAAGTTGAGGCCTATAACCAGCGGCATGAAATAGATACCAGTTCCGTCATAAACGGACGCAAACAAACCAACATCGGAATCTTCAGGGCGTATGTACAAGAGTATTTACGACAAAACCCCATGATCCATTCCAATATGACCTTTCTGGTACGACAACTTGCCCCCACAGAAACAGGACTTCCCCTTGAAATATATGTATTCAGCAAAGATCAAATCTGGGCAAATTACGAAGCAATCCAAGCAGATATTTTCGATCATCTCTTTGCGGCCCTTCCCACGTTCGGCCTTCGCGCTTTTCAAAACCCCTGTGGATCTGATCTTAGAATGATTAACCAGATCCATGGGTAATAGTCGCTTGCCCACCCTATTCTCTTGAAGATTCACTAACCATCACGAAACAACAAGAATATCTTCAGCGCTGATTGTTGGTTTTGAGGTGAGTTGGGCAAATTCCACCGCCACTCCTGCTCAAACCATGTTAAGCGCGTAGAACACTGCAGAGGAAAATAAGCAAGTATAACCTGACATCAACAGGTGGCTAAAAAATAGTATTAAATGTGATGCTGCCAACAAGTTTCTTGTGTTGCTCAAAACAGTTTTACAATAGTCAAAGACGTCATTCATATCTGGGATATTTGACCCCACTGGAATTTGAGAAAAAATTGACTTTACAAAAAGTCGCTTTAGAAAATGTCCACTTTTACTTGACCACATCACTTGCAACCCAGGGCGTCAAAACGTTCATATGGGCCTTTTGCGTCCTTATCATTTTTCGCCAGGTCATAATGCGAAACCTGCAGCAGATTACCGCATATTTACAGAAGCTCAACACCAAGCACCTGGATATCCCCTTAAAATTAGACCGCAAGCAATCCACAAATAATCAACCAGACGAGCTGGAACATGTAGTAATGACAATAAATAATATGCGAATACACCTACAGCAAGCTACTTCAGAATTAGAAGCACGGGTAGCTGAACGAACCTCCCATCTTGCCAGGTCCAATGCGCAACTTAAAAATGAAATTGCTGAACGGCAGAAAACAGAAGAAGAACGGGATGTTGCAGAAAGACAGCTTCTCCAAGCACAAAAGTTGGAGGCGGTTGGTCAATTGGCAGCAGGAATCGCCCACGAAATAAACACGCCTCTGCAGTTTATCGGTGACAACACAAATTTTGTCTATGATTCCTTTAGAGAAATTCTGGAAGCAATCGAAGTCTATGAAGAGTTGATCAATGTTGCTCAAGAAAAGAATGTCATCCCAGAATCAGTCGCTCAAACGCTGCAGCGTATAGCAGATTATGATCTTGATTTTCTGCTAGAGCAAATCCCGAGTGCTTTGGAGGAGACAAATGAAGGAGTCGTGCGAGTGACGAAGATTGTTTCCGCCATGAAAAATTTTTCTCTTCCTGGAGAAAAAGAAAAATCCCCTGCGGATCTGAATAAGGCCATTGAAAATACGACCATAGTCGCAAGAAACGAGTGGGTATCGGTAGCAAATATGAAGCTGCAATTCGACTCAGACTTACCGCTGGTCCCCTGTTTCCAGAGTGAAGTGAATCAGGCACTTTTAAACATGATTGTCAACTCCGCCCATGCTATTGGCGAGGTTTTAAAAGAGAAAAAGAAAGCGAAAGGGGAAATCATCATATCAACAAGACAGGACGGAGAATTTGTAGAAATCCGTATTGATGATACGGGTGGAGGAATTCCTGATTCGGTTAAAGATAGAATATTTGAACCTTTTTTCACAACTAAAGACGTGGGAAAAGGTGCAGGCCAAGGCTTGTCCGTTGCCTATAGTATCTTTGTCAAAAAACATGGGGGAACTATGAATTTTGAAAGCAAGATGGGGATAGGAACAACCTTTGTTATTCGTTTACCTTTATAATTTTTGATCTCAGAAATTTTCAATTTTCTAATAAGCTCTCCGGAGGCGAAAAGGCTGTAAAATAAATCTGTTTGAATGCATAAGTAATCGCAGTTAAAGAAAAAAGAGACCTCCTGTGATAGAATATAGCTTAGGAGCTGCCGTAACAGCATAAAGCCGAACAGAATCATGAGCCACAAGGAGGTCTCTAATGAAAAGTATGCACTATATCGGTTTTGATATCCACAAAAAGGTAATCAGTTTCAAAAATTGGGCCTCTAAGGCATAAAACAGGCCATTTTTGAAGACTTTTCCCTATCATTTCTAAATATTTTCGAGTCCAACAAACGCATCAGTCTCCTTTCTTCAACCGAAACCGTAGCTCAATTTCCTCAATATCTTCATTTAATTTCAGCGTTTTTACAAATCCAACCACTGTTCCCGCCAAGGCTTCCTGTATATATTTTTTTATTGAAATTCGATTACCGTTTACCAAAAGGGACATTATCTCCTCATTATCCCTGTGCAAAAACCTCTTTTCTATAAACAGTGCAATCTCAGCAGCCTCATCCAGACGAAAGACATAGTCCCCTGCAACACCCTCTACGTTCGTAGCAACGGCAACAACACCATTCCCTCCTTCACGCAGATTTTGGTCATTGCCGGCAATCACCTCGATTTTAGGAATGTTCTTCGCTTTTGCAAAGCCTTCGACAACCACGATATCAACATCCGGGAAATAACGATATGCGAGGGTTTGCAAAGAGAGTTCAGCTCCACTATCTTGTTGCAAAACAAGCTGACTCAGAGCCACCAGCATAACAGAATCGGCCTCGGTAACCTTATGTTCGAAGATATCTGTACCAGGTGCATCAAAAGATATTCCAGGGTCGCTCAACGATTTTATTACTCCAACCCTGTAGCCAAGTTCTTTAAGCTCTGTTACAACTTGACCAACCAACGTCATCCTACTGCTATCATGCCAACCAACAAAGGATACAATCGAGGACATAGTTCACCGGTTATTTATATGTTGAGCCTTTTGCAAAGTGTTTTTTTACAACGAGCTCTGTAGATATTTGCATTATATTCAAGCTATATATGAAAATAACTTTATGGTAAACAGAAAATACGATTCCACAGGCAGCAGATATTTTCTTGGCGGGAAAAGAGCGTAACAATAACAAGCGCTATTATAACAAAGCCCCCACCCGGTAAGGGCGGAGCCTTTGTTGTTTCCCTCAAGGCCACCTTGAAAAATGGCTATTTGGCCCGATTTCTTCGTCGCTACGAAAATAAAAGCGCTCACATATGTCTAATATGCTGCGCTTTTTATTTTCTACGCTCCTTGAGCTCGAACCAAATATCTATTTTTTCAAGATACCCTTCAATGAACGCAACAATACTCACTTTTCAAGTTTCAACAATATTGCCCGCTTCTTTGTAGTTGTAACAGCTATGAAGGATATCCACTTCATGCTTTGGTTTGTATCCCGTTTTCATTGATTCCAATGAACCCGCAATCGCAAAGACAGACATGTACACATGGGTCAGGTAAAAAGCGACAATTCCCATGCCTAAGATATTGTGAATAATCGCATATAATCTCACTGTTTCAACAGGTGCTCCCATCCCCCAGATAACATAACCTGTATAGGTCATAACAGCACCGCCAAAAGTCGCAAACCAGAAATACATCTTCTGACCAGCATTAAATTTCGAAGCCGGCACCGGCTTTTTTTCCTTGCTTAAATAGCCGCCGAGAATAAACATCCAACGGATATCATGTAACTGCGGCAACATCTCTCTCAACCACATGATAAACATCAATACACACGGGAGTGCAAAAACCATCGCGGATGCAAGATGCGTGTACCGAGCCGCCCGGATAAGACCACCACCGCCAAGATAGGCGCCGAAAATGACCATCAACCCTGTTATCACCAGTACACTAAAACTGATTGCTGCAACGAAGTGGACGATTCTGTTAAAAAGTGAAAAAAAATAAATTTGTGGTCCGTCATGATCAAAGTGTTGTGCCCCAATGATCATATAGTGAAAGAAAAACACTGCAGGTATAACTATCACGATACCTAAAAAGATTTTCCAGAACCACTCCCCTTGTAAAAGGGTAAATAGCTGACCATTTTCCTGCCAGTTACCTGTTATAAAGCCAATCAGATTGTGATAATAGTCAGCCAACGCCCCCACTGAAGACCCTTCAAGACTCAGGATTTCCTGGCCGGACGCTACCGTAACTATCCCCAGCACAACAAATACCGTGAGCAGGAAAATAGAATAAACCGATTTATGCATAATGCGCCCCCGTATCAGGAGTGGTCACCACTTACGCAACCACTCCTGTGGTGGAAAAATTAATGCTTAATCTTTATACGCCTTGCTCCAGCCCCAGGCATTTACACCTGAACCACGTTGAAAGACACGCTCACGGTAAACATCTGCCACAACGTCGGCATCACCTGCCAGCAGCGCCTTTGTGGAACACATCCCCGCACAGAGCGGGACCTTGCCTTCTGCAATACGGTTCTGGCCATACAGATGCTTTTCCTCATCGCTGAAGTCTTCCTCAGGTCCTCCTGCACAGAAGGTACATTTATCCATTGCACCACGCGCACCAAAGACATTCCCTTTCGGAAACTGCGGAGCCCCGAATGGACAGGCCATAAAACAGTACCCACAACCGATACAGGTTTTCTTGTTCACGAGAACAATACCGTCCTCTCTTTGATAAATTGCATCCACAGGACAGACCGCAATGCATGGCGCATCAGCACAATGCATACAGGATACCGATATTGATTTTTCACCAGGTTTCCCTTGATCCAGTGTGATCACGCGACGACGGTTAACGCCAACAGGGACATGGTTGCCCTCTTTACAGGCGACAACACAGCCTCCACAATCGATGCAGCGCTCAACATCGCATAAAAATTTCATTCTTGCCATTTTATACCCTCCTCATCAGGCCTTGGTTACTTTGCATAGCCCATCTTTGGTGGATTGCATCTGAGTAACAATGTCGTATCCGTAATTAGTAACTACATTCGCAGGTTCTCCCAAGGCATATGGAGTTGTTCCTTCTGGATATTTTTCGGCAAGCGATTCACCTAGAAGGACCCCTGCAAAATGATAGGGAAGAAACAGGGTCTTTTCATCTACCCTTTCGGTAAAGAAGGTTTTGACCTTAATCCGGCTTCCCTCTGGAGACTCGATCCAGACCATCTCTCCATCCCGAACCCCGATATTATTTCCAAGGCGGGGGTTAATCTCCACGTACATCTCCGGTTGCAATTCAGCAAGATACTGATTCGAACGGGTCTCCGCACCGGCACCCATATGTTCTACCATACGACCCGTAGTGAGGACGTAGGGAAACTCTTTCACCAGTTCAGCCTTTTGCTCGCTTATAAACCTGGTGTCAACGCGGTAATGATCTTTCTTGTCGTCATAGGTCCTGTATTTTTGTAGCAGGTCAGGACGCGGTGAATGCAGAGGCTCACGATGAACAGGTATTTGATCTGGAAAGTTCCAGACAATACAACGTGCCCGGGCATTGCCAAAAGGGGCCATACCTCGAGCAATTGCAACCTTGAGCGTCTTTTGAGACAGGTCTGTTTTCCAATTTGTTCCAGGAACAATATCCTTGAATTCCGGGTACCCTCCCTTAACTTCGCTACCTGGAGTATACACCCCGTCCGCGGCTAATTGATTCTCTGTTCGGCCACTGACATCATATGTTTTTTCCAGGCCAAAACGATTCCTAAACGGTAAACCACCTTTGGCAACGGATTTAGAGACATCGTAAAGGATTGGTGTCCCTGGATGCTCTGTTGTCCAGCATGGCCATGGCATACCATAATATTCTCCGTCACATGGCCCTCCCTTTGCCTGAAGATCATCTATGTCAAAGGTATGCCAATTCTGCATATGCTTCTTTATCCGTTCTGGAGTTTGCCCATTGTAGCCTATGGTCAAGGAACCGCCACCGAGCTCAAGCGTTATATCCTCCGGAGATTGCTTAACATTTTTGTAAAATTCTTTTTCAAAGCCGAGCTTTTTCACCAGCATCTCCATGATCTGATAATCATCTCGACTGTTATGAACAGGGTCAACGACCTTATCACGCCACTGGATTTGCCGGGAACTTGATGTAATACTCCCGGAAGTTTCATACTGGCTGGAACTAGGCAGCAGATAGATATTGTCTGTATCGCAAGTTGCGGAAATCATGGTGGGAAAAGGATCGATTACAACCAGCAAATCAAGCATGTTGTATGCTTTCACAACACGATTATACTGAGAATTGTTGTTTGAACCACAGCCCCATTGGATCAACGCCTTAATAGGGGAATCCTGATAACATTTCTCTTCCTGAAGAACACCTTCATACCAGCGGGCCAACGTAAAACCGGGCTTATTCATCCATTTTTTGTCTTTGAATCTACCGACCACCCAGTCGTAGTCAACATCCCATACCCGGCACCAATGCTTCCATGAACCGTCAGCAAGGCCATAATAGGCAGGCAAGCTATGGGAAAGAACGCACATATCCGTTGCACCCTGAACATTATCATGGCCACGGAAAATATTAGTACCACCTCCGGACTTACCCATATTTCCAAGAACCAGTTGAAGTATACAGAACACACGGGTATTTGAACTCCCTATGGAATGTTGGGTACTCCCCATACACCAGGTAAGACTTGCAGGTCTGTTTTCAGCCATCGTACGGGCCACACGAACAGTCTGCTCAGAGGGGATACCTGTTATTTTTTCCACTTCCTCAGGTGTGTATGGTTTGGCTGCCTGCACCATTTCCTCATAACCAGCAACACGAGTTCGAATAAATTCTTTATCCTCCCAGCCATTCTCTATTATCACATTGATAAGACCCAGAATAAATGCCGTGTCTGTACCAGGACGAATGCGTACGTACTCAGTCCCTTTCGCCGCCATTTTCGATCTGCGTGGATCAACAACTATTATCGGTGCATTGTTTTTTTCCTTCGCATGAAGGATATGCTGCATGGCAACTGGATGAGCTTCAGGAGGATTTGAACCGATAAAGAAAAGACACTTTGCGTGTCTCATATCGTTCATGCTGTTCGTCATTGCCCCATATCCCCAGGTGTTTGCAACACCAGCAACTGTTGTTGAATGGCAAATCCTGGCCTGATGATCAACATTGTTGGAGCCCCAGAAAGCAGCAAACTTACGCTGCAAGTAAGCCATTTCATTGGAGACTTTGGCACTACCATTAAAGTGCAAGGCATCCGGTCCATCTTTATCACGGATCGATAGCAATTTATCGCCAATCTCATTAATCGCTTGATCCCATGTGATATTGGTCCACTTGCCATTAACTTTCTTCATGGGGTTCTTAAGACGTTTCGCGCTGGTAACCATATCAATCGCTCCAGCACCCTTGCAACAATGGGAACCCAGCGACACAGGATGATCAGCAGCAATTTCCTGACGAACCCAAACTCCATTCTGCACCTCTGCCTCAATCCCACAACCGACAGAACAATAGGTACAGATCGTTCTCACAGTTTTTGATCCGACATAAGGCTCTTTCCTCGTTGCAGCACTCGCCTTTTTAGTCATTTTTGTGGTCATAGCCACACCCGTCAGTGCAGCAGTTGCGGCAGACAATTTAAGAAACGAACGCCTGGCGACCTTAGGATTAAGTGTCACCCTGCGCCCCGCAGAAACACCAGCCCCAGAGGGAGTCTTTATTTTGCTTCGTGCCATTTATTATTCTCCTTTCAAAAAAAGAAATTACTTACGTAACGTTTCGTAATATTTCTTAAAACTCTCACTTTCATGGTACAGCGTTTCATCTGGACGGGTAGCTACCCGAGCCGACTTTGCCTTTACGGGCTTTACAATCGCAGCAGTTCCAACCACAGTTGCAGTAGTTGCAAGCATGTGTTTAAGAAACGAGCGCCTCTCGCCTACTTCCTTTTTCATGAAAAACCTCCTTTCTTCTTACGTTATTCTCAAAACGCCGTCTCCTTTGTCACACGACGCCACTTAACTCCCCTTCAACCAAATCCGTTTACCAAATTTTGCCTAAACCTTATCAGACAAAAACAACCAATCCCGCCAAATAAAAAGTGCTCTCATTTGACAAAATAAATACCCCCACGAAATGCGTTTACAACAAGATATAAGCACAGATATCAAACGAATTCCTAAGGAACTAAACTCTTTTCCAGATCCAAATACCCCCCCAACACCCTACAGCACAGATAATAAAAGTCGCAATGTTCGTTCTCTTTAAGCTGTTTAGTAAACTTCTCCACGAAGGGTATTAAAAACTCTTCCAGCAATCTCGTCTGAAGCTCTCTACTCTTTCCGGAATTATCCACATTCTCTTCTTCAATCAGCGAAGCAAAGGTGTCAAGCATCACACCCAGGGAATCTTCCGGCTCAGTTACAGAATCAATTTTCACAAGATCCGCCTCCCGCATAAGGGCACGTATTTCCACAAGCGTCTGCGCGTAGCTTCGACCATCAAAATAATAGGAGGCATTATGCTCTATCTGCTCCCCTGCAAACGGGTCTGTGAAAAGCCGGTAATATTCATCCTGCAGTTCTTTTAGACTCTTCTCATCCAAAGACCTCGCCATATCCCGGACGCCACTGTCGAAAAGAGGGTTAATCGTTTCATGGGCGAGAGCTGAAAACATACCTCGCCAGCGACTCATCTTTTCAGCATCCGGTTCTTCCACAAAAAAAGACTTAACGAGATCAAGAAACCTGAGCCGAATCCGAAACAACGCTGTATCACTCATTTCGCTCATACGTTATCTGCCTCAAATAGATTTTTCACGCGACAGTCCTCGCAATACTCAAAGTGATGTGTATCCACAGCTTCTTTTTGTTTCAAAATAGCCATAACCCTCTCAAAACTCTTTTTCGTACCAAACACTTTACCGCATCTCCTGCACGCCATAGGTTCGGCCTGGGCCAGTGATGTACCACTGAAAAACGACTCATTTAACGTGCACTTGGAAGAAATACTAAGGGCATCTTCCGGACAGACACTCACACAGAGTCCACAGCCAACACACATGGCTCCGATATTTTTCAACTGCAAGGTGGAACTATCCGCCAGCATCGCACCTATCTTACAGTCATTCAGGCAAGCCATACACTGTGTACACTTCTCTTCATTACAAGTAACGGTTGCAAAAGGGAAATACCCTTCAGGCTGAAAGATAACCTCCTTATTGCCGGTTGCGACGAGATTTGACAGGGCCTGCGCAAGAACCTCTCTTCTGTTGGTGAATGTTGAAAAGGACACGGCAGAACACAAAGCATTCCCACGTGTTCCCTCAATAGCGCCAAAAAATTCTTCCACCGATGTAATGAACACTGCATCATTCACATCATAGAGTGAATTAATAATCTGATTTGCAAAACTGAGCTGTCTGTAAAAGCCCATTTCACCCACCACAAAACTCTCCCTTTTCAAAACTACAACTCGACCTGCACCTTGCGCAAAGAGGTAGAGGAAGTGAAAAAGAGAAAGACTTCCGATATTGCTACATTCCAGGAAAAACAGTTTGTCAAATTTTTCATCCTGATGCGTCCACCACAAACGATGCAGCACCTCTTCATCACCCAAAACCACGGTACTGCCACCAGGCAGATCGACGTCTCCAAAGAATTTGAAAAAATTCAGATCATTAAACCTTTCATTTTGCAATGCACCCGTCGGACAAACAGAAACACAGGTGCCACATTCCCGACAGAGCATCGTGTTAACTGCAATTCCCCGAGGTCCTTTTGTAACTGCACCATGCACACAACTTAACACACATAGATCACAGCCACGACCCAACCTGCCACTATACTGACAAATAGCACTATTATGCGTTATAACTTCGTCAACCTGGCACGGGTACAGGGTAGCAAAATAGGCGGGCAGGTCTTTTTCCAAATAGACATATTCACTTTCGTCCACTTTCACATTTCCAAGCGCCATTAACGCCGGAAAGTCCCTTTCTTCTAAAAGCGCCCCATGAATATCGACTGCTCCTTTGGAACAGGCAGTTTCGCACACTTTGCAGAATGTACAACGGTTAAAATCGATAAAGAGATTTTCATATATGCAGTTTTCAGGACATCGTTTGCCGCACTCTCCGCAGTAAGAACATTTTTCAAGATCGATGGCAGAACGAATCCGATAGCTCACCCGGTAATTTTCACCACTCGACTCAATCTGCAGTTCACTTACCGTCGCTATTTCAGAATCGTATCCTTTTACAAGAAGTGGTGTGATTTCAAGGATACCGCCATAGGTATCGATAAACGCCTTTACTACATGCGCGTCATCGCCAACGACACAGAGACGATTATCCGCATCAATGGTATAGCTGCGATACTGCACGTTGTTTTGTCGGTGTAACTCCGCTTTGGCAATGGCAAGAAGCTGCGCTTTGGACTGTTGAGTCAGTGCGTAATTGAGAAAGAGGGTTGGCGACAGTCCTCCCCCTATATCTGGTGATATGGTTGAAAACCCGCCGGTAAGAAGTATGTTTTGATCCCTATCGGCAGACAAATCCTTTCCGGGGGTGAGATTAAGCTCAGAAAGTACAAGCTCGGGCTCATTCGTACCTTCCTGAACCAGTTGACACGTCGAAAAAAGTTTACCCATAGACTATTCGCCCTTGTCACATATTTGGCAGGACTATCCCGCCAGCAAAACGAAAACTATTATTTCAAGCACTTAAAAACAGAACACCTTCCCCAAGAGGTCGCATGGACAAAAACACGACCAGCAGACAATGGTCATTCTTAGCAATATAGGAAAGTTTGACAGTAAATAAAATCAGCAGAGCACCTTTTCTTTTGTAGACGATTTGCTGCTGGGATTGTAGGTAATTAACCTACATCATCAGCTATGGAAGGATCGAAAATTCTTTTTCCGTCCAAAGGACAGCCCTGCGGCTTAGCTCGGCTGCCGTTTTTATTCCAAGTTTTTGTTTCACCCGGTCACGATAGGTACCAATGGTTTTTAGTCCAAGTTTCATGCGCCCGGCTATTTCCCTTGTGGAAAGACCGGAGCCGATAAGCCGAAACACCTCAAGTTCCCTGTCGGTTAAGAGGTCAACCGTCGGAGCACTTGGTGTTTCCGCTTGCATCTGTAATCTATCGAGAAAACGTTCCATGATGGAATGGCTAACATGGATTTTACCGTTTCGAATGTTGCGAAGGGCCAGGATAACGCTTTCACTGGCCTCTTTTTTCATGATGTAGCCCCTGGCACCTGCACGAATAGCTCGCTCTGCCCAAACCTGCTCATCATGCATTGAAAGAACAAGTGTGTAAAGCGAGCTTCTTCCTCTAGACAGTTCCTTCACAAGATCAAGCCCATTATCACCGGCAAGTGTAATATCAATGATTGCCAGATCAGGGGCCTCCTTTGCGATTACTGTTCTGGCACTGGCAATATCCTCAGCAAGACCGCATACAATAAAATCATCTTCCTGGCTCAGCAGCTCAGCCATACCCATGCGGAAAATTGGATGATCATCAACTATGATTACCCGAGACGTCATTCTATCCCTTCACCGGTCACTGAGATCGGTGTACCATCTTGTTTATTCGATGTAATAACACGTTCATCCCAAAGAGTTCTTGCCCTTTACTACGTGGTATGAAAACCAATCCCGATCGTAACGGGGATGTTTTCTTCTACCGCATCTCCTGTTAAAAATCAATTTAGGAGACGATTCTCACAACAAGCCCTCTGGCAGCAAGTTCGAAAATACTAAAGAGGGAAATAGGGAAATAGGGGACCAGAATGGCGCTAGTTTATGACCATTGCAACGTATCTGCTCCGATGCGCTATCTCCTTCATTTCGTGCCTTGGTTTCGTTAGCAACTGGTATGCTTTAGGGCGTCTTTTTCGACACCTCGGTTCACTGCATCCTGGTCTTTGTTGAAGGGGTAGGCCCATCACTCTTTTCACTACGGCTTTCTCTTCTTGCGTGTTGGTAGTTTTTTCTTCCCAGTCTAACGGGCGTTTCATTAGTGAAAATAATTGTTCGTCCGGTCGAATGGGCTGCTTTTTTGCCACCGCGGACTTCCTCAACAGCCTTGTCCACTATCTGCAGTATCTCGTCTTCGGAATAGTCCTTGTTCCTCGACCGGAGGCGGTCAAGGGTGGCCTGAAATCCTGCGAAGTATCCGACAAGTTCATCATGAAGTGTAATCCGCAATACAGTAACTTCATTATTTATATTGCTACTCATCCATCATCCCCTAATAATCCCTGCCATGGGTCGTCGGATAGAGATTTTTCTTCATTTTCTTTTTGCTTCTTTTGCGATGCTGAGGAATCTTCTTGAAGCACTGCCAATACATCATTGAGCTTCTCGTGGGGGATAAGGAGCAATTCACTCTTTAGCCCCTTGGCAATCAGCTCAATCGTATCCAACCGGGGGTTTCCCTTAGACTCCAAACGCTGATACTGCTGACGCGACATACCTATACGCAACATCATATCGTGTTGCTTCAATGCCAGCTTCAATCGCCGTCTTTTTATCTGTTTAAGTAGTGGTTCCACAGGAAAACCTCTATAGTGTCGTTTAGCTATAAGAAATATATTAGTTTCTTTTGCAGATACTAGCAATATATATGTTTCTTTTGCTATTTAGAGAGGAGTTGGACCCAAAAAGCAACATATTATTCTCTAGAGCCACAAAATTCCAATTGCTCAAAAATCATATTCAGTCGTTCGAAGATTAATTCTAACAAATGGACAATCGCCAGATGGCGTGGATCGTGCCATCCTTTCTTTAGCTCTTCCAGTTCACGATACATTGCGCCTACTTCTGCCTCAAACGAATCGTCATTTATATCCTCTTCATCGCAGCGGCCAAAAATACTCACCACTGCAAGTTCCATATGTTTTGCCAGATCGACAGGCATGGGATCTATTTCCCGGAGTAAAGGCAACAGTCCGTTAATATGTGCCGAAGTAGCAACGAAATGAGCAAGTACCCTGTCCAGAGAATCCACATATTCCCTTGTATGCTGCGGTTCTCTAAGCATCTGCTGGTAGCTAGCCAACAGATTATTCTGTGCGGTATACAGACGTAGTCGCCTACGGCTTAATTGCTCAAATTTTATTGTTTTATCAGCAAGAGAACGAATACAGAAGACCAAAATATCTTCCTGCGCATAGAGGGTTTCCTGGATCAATCGTTTAATCCCCCCACCATTCCACTGGGGCCAGAGAATAATATTTGAAGCAAAAGCAAGCCCACAGCCAAGCAGCGAATCCACCAAGCGCACAAAAACAACTTCTTGTCCACTACCAAATGCCAGCTCATAACTCAACACCACAAGGGTAGTCACTCCTCCTATGGCCAAGACCCTATGAAAAAAAAGCATGCAAAAGGAAAAGAGGGCAACAAAGAAACAGACAAAAAGCAGGGTGTTACTACTCATGGAAAGCTGAAACAGTGCAAGTGCAACCAAAACACCGGCCAAAGTCCCCAATACCCGTTGAAAAATCATTGTTTTGGTAAGGAGATAACCACTCTGCATAACAAGCAATATGGCAAGTAACATCCAATGATTTTTATGCAAGCCTAAAAAATCGGCCACCAACAGGCCACAGACCATGGTACAGGCCAGACGCAGCGCATAACGAAGAGGTGGAGAACGAAAGGTACTATGCGGCCGCAGGGTTGCAAGGAGCCCCTGTTCTGCACGAGGCTCTTCCAACTCCCGTTCAAATGCAGGTCGTTGCGTATTAAGTAAACGTTTTAAGGCATGAAGATGCAAGAGCAGCGAACGGACAAATTGTGAATTTGCCTCTTTACCCATAAGAAGAGCCTCTTCAAAAGCGGTTATTGGCTCATCTGTGGTGAAATGTATTGCCCCTCTAATCCGTACTGCAAAAGATTTTCGTTGTAAACAAGCAATCACCGCATCGGACATATCTGTAAATCGCTGTTCTAGCTGAGAGCGTTTGATAAACCTACGAATATCATCAACCTTATGCTGGTTTGCCTGTAGAAGCTCCATCAGATCCACACCAAACAGGTAGTCTTGCTTCAGTTTCCTCAGCTCAGTATCATATCTCGCCTCACCAAATCGGTTGAGATAGGATTTACTTTGGTTGATAAGGAGATATACTTCTTTTTGCTGCAAATAGAGCTTCTGTAAAACATCCCCCTCTTCTTCAGTGAGCAACAGGGAGGTTTTAAGACCATAGTACTGCGCAATGGCTGCAAACAATCTTGCCAATGTATCTCGCAGGACCCTATGCCCCCACTTCAGCGTCCAAAGCCTGGCACAAATCCCATACCACAAAGTACCAAAAGCAATAAAAAGCGAGAACCCCCAAAAGGGAGAGCTTTCTGGCCAGGTCAGGGAAAGGGTTGCCACGAACATAGCCCCTGTACCCACCGCCCCCGCTTCATCACCGTAGACGGCAAACATCGCAAGGAAAAAGATCAATGGAAAAAATATCAGAGGTAGTGGAACAGCTATAAAACGCAGAAAGAGAACAAAGCTGCTGGCGCCCCAAAAAAGGGCCGTAACCTTGACAAGACGAAGAAAAAACCTGGGGCCCGGTTTATCAATTTTGGCAATTAGTACCGGGAGGATAACGAGGATCGAATAGATAGCATAGTCTTCACTGGCAGACAGCACAAAGAGCAGGTACAGTAGAACCGTGGCCAGACTAAGCCACATCCCCTGATTAATCCTGGGATCATAGATCCCTTTTACAAACAGATCCCGAACAGCATTCCATTGTTTCTGCCGCATATCAGAACAAACCTACAAGGGAAAACACCATGCTTTCACGCTAAAGGATGCTGTATCTCACATTTCTCGGATTAAGAAAGCACAATACGTTCAGGACCATTAAAGACATTCAACCTTCCGTGTCTCGCGTATCCCACCAGGGTCACTCCTGCACGTCTGGCAATGGCCAATCCCAATGAGGATGGCGCTGTGCGTGACATCACTATGGGGATACCAATCCGAGCACATTTTAACACCATATCCGAAGTTAAACGTCCAGTGGTATAAACAGCTCCACTGGCTGGTATTTTTCCCATCAAAATGGCACCAATTATTTTATCCACCGCATTATGGCGTCCCACATCTTCGTAAAACCCCTGCAATCTCCCGCAAGCCCACAACCCACAACCATGGATACAGTGTGTTGCCGGGCCAAGGGGTGATGCGGCCAATATTTCCCGAACAAACTGGTTTACCTCATCAAGTCTGATGGTGCATTCCTGCAAAGGATCAAAGGCTCCTTCCAGCATCTCCCTTGAAATTTTTCCGGTACCCCCACAACCAGAGGTAATAATAACTTCTTTGGGTTCACTACCCTCTTCCACATCCGCATGGACTTCAATCCGCCCTTCAGGGCAGACCAGCACCTCCCGCACCTGGCCCGGTTTTGTAATATAGCCTTGCCCAAAAAGAAAACCTGCCCCAAATTCTTCAAGACCGGTGGCAAGTACCATGGAAGCACCAATATCTGTTCCGTTTAAGGCCACCTTATAGGGCATTTCAATGGCCACCATTTCTGTTCGTTCTTCTCTTCCTGAAGCGGTGATAACCACTGTGTCTTGTTCCAGGGTTACTGAGGGATCTATTTCTTTCAAATTCCAATACCAGGTAATTTTTTACAGTAAATGGTCGACGGGTTTTTCAGTTGCACGTTTAGGCTCTTATGGCGTAACCTGCAGAAGATGACTGTAGGGCACATTGGAAAAACCATCTACACGTTAGTGGACAGGATAGACATCAACCATCATGATCAGGACTATGATAACCAGCAATTTCAAAAAACACAAAAATACATTTTGTTTATTTTTACTCCCCCTTTTCTTCCTCCTTTCCACCACCTGGGCCCATTCACAAAATAACAGCAGTACGACCTTGCTCCTTGGCCAATCCTGTGCACTGAGCGGCCCTGCAAAAAACTTAGGCCTTTCCATGCGAGCAGGTTTGCAGGCTGCCATTGCTGAAACCAATGACAATGGAGGCATCAAAGGCCGCACTTTACGGTTACGTTCAAAGGACGACGGATACGAACCTGACAGGGCAATCAAAAACACCCTTGAACTCATCCAAGATGATCAGATTTTCCTCTTGATAGGCGAAGTAGGCACCCCAACCTCGGAGGCAATACTCCCCCTTATAAAAAAATACAAGATCCCACTCTTTGCCCCGCTCACCGGGGCCGAACTGTTACGGGTTGAGGCAAAACCTTACGTTATCAATATCCGTAAAAGTTATTACCAAGAAGTAGAAGCGCTGACTTCCCATCTGGTTGACACCTTACAACTGAAAAAAATTGCCTGTTTCTATCAAAATGACAGCTATGGTTTTGCCGGCCTTGAGGGGGTAAAACGATCCCTTGCCAGAAGAGACATGCAACTCATTTCCCTTGGCAGCTATGAGAGAAACACCGTCGCCGTTATGGGAGCCTTACAGTCCATTTACCTGACAAGCAAAGAAAAACCAGAAGCGGTCATCCTGGTGGGCACCTATGGGGCCTGCGCCGAATTTATTAAACTAAGCAAGGCAAAATACCCGGGTAAACGGACATTTTGCAACATCTCTTTTGTGGGGACCCAAAGCCTGCAAGAATCCCTCGGTCCTTACGGAAAAGATGTTATCGTATCACAGGTGGTCCCCTTCCCCTGGGACAATAATTTACCCCTTATTCAGCAGTATCGAGCGGCCATGGCCAAATACCAACGAAACAGTCTAATCGGTTTTACCAGTCTTGAAGGTTATATTGCAGGCAGATTATTTGCTACCATTGCCGCATCCATTGAAGGTGAGCTCTCCCGTGAAGCATTTATCAGTACTATCTACAAGACCAAGAGCATTGATCTTGGCGGAGTACATCTTGGTTTTAACAGAAATAACTCTCAGGGCATGGACATTTTGGAACTCACAACGATTTATCCCAAAATTACAAAATTAAAAAACAGTGCTAATGGTAACTGAGCCAAATACACGCCCATCACTCGCCTCAGCACCCTTCCGGGCCTCGCTTATGGTTCTCTTGGCTTTGGCCCTCTTTATTGCCTTTTTCTGGGGAATTAACCAGTACCAGAGCTACCAACAAACCATCCACGACATCAGGTATAACTATGAAAAATTATACAGAGAGCGGGCAGGAGAAGAACTTGCGAATATCCTAAAATATATTGATCAGCATCGTTTGCTTGCCATCCAAAGCGTTGAAGACAGCCTGCGCATAAAGGTTCAAACTGCATACACCATAGCTTCACACATTTATCAAGTACACAGGAAGGAAAAAGCACTGGATGAACTGCAAAGTGATGTGGTGGAAATTCTCCGCCCCATTCGCTGGAATAATGGGAAGGGCTACTATTTTGCCGGCCGAATAGGTGACAATATTGTAGATCTCTTTGCAGACGACCCTCTGCTGGAAGGACAAAATCCACTTCTTTCACCAATAAAAGCATATAACTCGCTATTCCAGGAACTTTATCAAATCGCAAACAAGAAGGGGGCGGGCCTCTATCGAGTGCAAGATATGGAGGATGATTCACACGCAAACTTCCCCGGAATGGTTTTTATAAAATATTTCAAGCCATTTGACTGGTACATTGGTGCAGGCACAAGTAATGAGATTATTAAATTAAAACTCCAGGAAGAAGCACTCCAAACCATTGGGGCCATACATTTTGGCCAAGGTGGGCATATGCTCTGTCTTGCCGCTGATGGAACCATACTCAGTCATCCGCAAAGTGCCATGATTGGCAGATCAATACAGGATTTGACCAATGCCAAGGGAGAACAGTACGGAATCAGGATGCTACAAAATGGACTCCAATCTCTAGGTGGCGGATATTTCCTGTACTCAACGAAAGAGAACTGTAACCTTATAAATCAACAACACCTCTGCTTGAGCAAGGCGTATTCTGCCTGGAACTGGATTCTTGTGGTTGATATTCCAATGGATGCAATGACTGAGGCCATTGCAGATGCGACCAAAAAGCATCGCACGGCATTCATTCAAAATGGTGTTGTGTTTCTTAGCTTATTATCCCTTGCCGTACTCTTTCTCCTTACAATTGCATATGTTCATTCAAGAAAAATTAGCCAAGACATCAACCTTTTCACTGATTTTTTTCGAAAAGCGGCCCATACCCAACTCAAATTGCGTAACAAAGACTCAACCTTTTCCGAGTTTGAAGATTTAGCAAAACTTGCAAACAGTATGGTGGAAGATATCATTCAGCAAAAACACCTACTGCGCCGAGATGAATTACGCCTTGACACCTTGCTGCAGCTAGGAGAAATGCAGAGCCACACAATTAAAGAGAAGTATGACTTTGTACTTTATCGAATAGTGCAAATTACTGACAGTAACCAAGGCTACATAGCCCTTGTTAATAATACCGAAAGCCATTGCACTCTCTGTTCCCAAATTGACCGACAAACTGGACAAACAAATCTAGCAACAGATGGATCCTGGCCATTGGACCAAGAAAGCCTTGTAACAAATTGTATAGCGAACAAAAAAGGTACATTTTGCAATTCTCCAGCAGATCTTGCGAGGTGGGACCAATATCCATATCAAGAAAAAGTACAGTGCCGGGTAGATGCCCCCGTGACCGACCATGACACAGTCGTCCTGATTGCCGGTGTCTGCAACAGTAGCCGAAAATACGACACTGCCGACCTACGCCAGATAACCATGCTCATGGAAGGTCTGTGGCTTCATGTACAAAAAACCTGCTCAGAAATTGAAATGAGCCGCCTTGAACGTCAAGTGATTGCCATAGGTGAGGAAGAACGCAGCAGGATTGGCAGAGACTTACACGACGATCTCGGTTCCCATTTAAGTGGTGTTGAACTCTTAAGCACCGTCCTCCAAAAAAAATTATCAGCCCATCATATGGAATATGCTGAGCAGCTAGCCATCATTCGCAACCTGATCCAGGATGCCATTGAAAAAACGCGCCGTCTATCCCATGGCCTGTACCCTGTACATATTATTGAACATGGGCTTGAAGCTGCCACCGAAGAACTCTGCAACGAAATCGAAAAATTGTATTCTTTCCCCTGTAATCTTCACTTTGCAAAAGATGCAGAACCACTTGATGGTAGTATACTTTCTCACATTTACTACATTATCAGGGAAGCAGTGTACAATGCAGCAAAACACAGCCAAGCAAGTCAAGTAGACATTAGCATCAAACGTCCACACAATAAACTGGTGGTTACCATTTGCGATAACGGGCTGGGAATAGACCACAAACAGAGAGGAAAAGGATTGGGTTTACACATCATGCGGTACCGTGCAAAAGCAATTGGTGCATCCCTCGACATCACTTCAGACGGTAAAAACGGAACTCTTATCACCCTTCAGGGAGGAAATAATGACTACGGAAAGGAGTCTTACTAGACAAAAGATAAAAGCCTTTTGTTTAATAAAAAAATAGCCTTTCCACCTGTGAAGTTACTGAAAAAAATCATCCTTGGCATAAAAACAATCAAGACGACACCAAGCATTGCTGTTCATAAACAAAGAAAACTTGCATTGACAGTATACAAAGATATAGGATTAGCAGAGGAGTACTATTAAGATCAAAAGTCAATAAGATAGAGTGCAAATCGGTTTAGTAAATGGCAAACCATTGGCAAAAAACAGAGAGCAAGCCATGGCACACAGAAGAAGACAGGTACGGGTCCCCATTTCCGGTCGTGCAGTCGTATCCAACAATGACGGCATATCCATTACTGCAAACACTAAAGATATCAGTAAAGATGGTTTGGGCATTGAGAAACCCACCGCCCCACTCACTCCAACCGAATATCAAATTCAAATACGTACCGACACCGGCAAACAGATACAGCTTAAGGCAACTCTTGTTCATAACAGTAGCCAGACTACAGGATTTAAGACATCACAAATTAACGAAAAAAACATAAAAATCATAGCGGATCTGGTCGCCGAGTATCAAACAACAGATGATTTTATCAAACAGCTGGATGAGCATGATTTACTGGAACAAAAGTATATCGATGAAGACGGTAACGAGGTCATAGTAACATTTGACATGGACTAAATATGCATACCACAAGAAAGTACAGTTCAACAAGGATACGGTTCAGCTTCGACGTAAAACAGGTCATTGCCCACCTTTTGCTGACAAACCTCCTGGTGACCATACTCCTACCCATTTGCATATCTTTCTTTTTGCCATTGCGACTTCTTTAAACAGCATGATCACGGGTTACAGATCGGAAAAAAGAAGTCACCATTCTGCGTTATCAATCCCTTCAGGATACCTTTATCCTGCCATTCCAGTTGACTAGTCAATAATTCCGTTATAGTATCATCAAGTATGGTACCCATAGTTACATTTATAGGTTGGCACGATTGCGGTAAAACGACACTTGCCTCACAGGTGGTCACCCATTTAAAAAAGTCCGGCTACTCAGTGGCGGTTATCAAATCCACCAAAGAAACCGGAATTGTATTTGATACACCCGGCACCGATACCCATACCCATCGCCAGGCCGGCGCAGATACTGTATGTTTAGTTGCCCCTGACCAGATGGTGATGATGAGTGACAATTCGGGTGAATCCCTTGCCAGTCTGGCCCACCGACATTTCCCCCACGTGGATATTGTTATTGGGGAAGGCTTTAAGCATGCAAGACAAGTGGCTAAAATTGAAGTGCATCGCAACAGTAACGAGTTGTTGCGTGATCAGGTCAATGGAGTTATCGCTGTCGCCACCGACGCGCAGGTAAGCGGCGATTATATCTTTCGCCTTGATGAAGCGTTAGAAATTGCCGCCTTTATCGAAAAGCGTTTCTTACAAGACAGTGCAAAATCCTTTACCCGCAGCACGCTTCTTATAAACGGTGAGCGGGTGGTGATGAAGGAGTTTGTGCAAAATGCCTTGGCGGGTACCATAGAGGGCTTTGTTGATTCATTAAAACTTCGGGATACACACCAGACTACCAGAACCTTGGATATCCGTATTCACCTTTCAAAACAGTAGATGACCATGCGAAATTTAGTGACCATTCTTTTTATGTTTGCAAGCCTTGTTAGCACCCATTCCCTTATGGCGGCCGAGTCCATCCGTGTTGCGTCAACCTCCCCTACCCAGCACTCAGGTTTACTTGATTACCTCTATCCGATTTTCACCGCGAAAAGCGGCGTTGAAGTCAAGAGCAGTATTGGCACCATTGCTGAGGCCATTAACCTTGGTAAAGAGGGAAAGGTGGACGCCATCCTTGTCCATGCAGAAGATGTGGAAAAACAACTAGTTGAAGAGGGATTCTTCCTTGATCGTGAAGATGTTATGTATAACCAGTTTGTGATCCTTGGTCCAAAAAATGATCCCGCTGGAGTTTCAGGTACCCAAAAAGCCACGGAGGCCTTCCAAAAGATACGGTCAAGCAGTTCCCTTTTTGCCTCCCGTTCGGACAATTCAGAAACAAATATGCGAGAAAATCTTCTTTGGGCTTCCACAGGAAAGATGCCGTCCAGAGGGGACAAATGGTACCTCAGCACCGGGATGGGAGAGGAAAATTCCATTCGTCTGGCCGCTGAGAAGCAGGCCTATACCATTGCCCGCCGCACCACTTGGCTGACCATGGAAGATAAAGACAAGCTTGATCTTCACATTGTCTTGCAGGGCGATCCTGCACTTTTCGATCAATACGGGGTACTTATCACAAACCCTGCCAAGCATAAGGATATTGACTATCGGCTGGCCATGAACTTTGAGATCTGGATCACTTCTCCCGAAGGGCAAAAAGCCATCGCAGCATTTAAAGATAAAAACGGCAATTTTCTCTTCACACCAAACGCTAAATAAAGCTGCCGTGGATAGCATACCGGTCTAGGAGCCTGTTATGCGTGTTTATAGCACCTTAGCCAGGTTTATTCTTCCTCCTCTGCGCCGCCGTTTCTTTCTTCGTTTACTTCTGGTCTGTGGCCTAAGCTGGATCTGCTTCAGCTCTATTCTTATTCCTTTACGTATTCAGGGATCTAGTATGGAGCCCACCTATCATGATGGTGCGTTTGCCTTCTGCCTGCGTCCACGTTATCTTTTCTCAGATCCAAAACCAGGAGATGTGGTGACAGTCCGTTTTGCTGGAAAAGACGTTATGCTTCTTAAACGAATCGTCGCCCTTCAGGGTGATACGGTGGCTTTTCGCAATGGAAAGCTGTATCGCAATGGTCATCAGGTTTTAGAAGCGTACGTCAGTTTCAATAGCGGATGGCAACTGGAGGAACGAACCGTTAAACCTGACCATGTCTACGTCGTTGGCGACAACCGGGGAACAGCCATTAACATACACAAGTTTGGTCAGGTAAAACGCAGCCGAATAGTAGGAGGAGTCTTTCCATGAATAAAAAAATAATAATCCCCCTCGCTCTTCTCGTGACCGCGGCCTTGATCTTTTATCTAATGCCAAATGATGAAAAAAAGATCAAACACAACCTACAACTTCTTGCCCAGTACTGCTCAACAGACAAAAAGGAAGGCCCCATCCCCCAACTTGTCAGCGCAGACAAGGCTGCAAAACTCTGCATAGTCCCCTGTAAAGTTAAAGTGGATTCCTTTGGAGTTGATCAAGCATTTTCCAGGGAAGAATTCAGTAATCATCTTATCATCCTCAAGAAAATGCTCCCAGGCACCCAATTTTCTTTTAATGATATCCATATAACTTTTCAACAACAGGACACGGCAACGATTAACACCACCGTTTCCCTACAGGGCAAAACACAAAATCAGCGATTCACCGATGCCTATGAACTTGATATAACAGTCCACAAAAGCGATGGTGACTGGCTTTTTTCTTCCTTCTCTGTGGTTGAATTTATGGAACGTTAAGCTGATACTTTGAAATTCGCTTCCGGGTCTGCTATAACGATGCAATTCGTTTAACACTACCAATACACAAGGTATATACCCCATGTCTAGATCTTTAAACAAAGAGCTGGGAACCACGGATGTGGTTTGGAATCTTAATGCGCTCTACGATTCAACCGAGGATGAACTTCTTAGTGATGACCTTGATCTCTGCATTCAAGAAGCAGCACTGGTCAAAGAACTCTGCCACACAAAAATGACCACACTTAAGCCTGCTGTTTTTGCAAGGTGCATCCGCCGTATAGAACGTATTAAGGTCAATCTTGGCCGTATTGAGACATTCGCCTTTCTCAACTTTGTCACCCAGGTAAAAAATGACGCAGCCGGTGCCTTTATGCAAAAATGCAAAGAGGATGTAAGCCTTGTGGAACGAGAACTTGTCTTTTTTAATCTGGAATGGGCCCAACTTGATAAAGAAGTTGCCGATAACCTCCTGTCCACTGAAGAAACGGATAGCTATAAACATTTCTTAACAACCCTTAGAAAATATCAAAAACATCTGCTCTCAGAAGAACGAGAATCCCTACTGGTTGAGATAGCCCCTGTGGGTAAAGAGGCGTGGCTGACTCTATTTGAAAAGGTGATGGGAAACCTTGAATTTGGTGAGAAGAAAAGAGGTGAGGAGGAAGTTCTCTCCGCCTTATACAGCCAGGATCGTGACATCAGGTGTTTAGCATCATCAGATCTCACAGAAGGACTGCAGCGAAGGCTCCACATCCTCAGCCACATTTTCAATACGATCCTCGCTGGCAAGATGATTGATGACAGACTCCGTCATTATCCATCATGGGTGAGCTCAAGGAACCTCTCCAATGAATTGGAAGATAGCACCGTTGACACACTCATCACCAGTAGTACTGCCCGCTACGATATCGTCCAACGCTACTATCTTATCAAAAAAGAGATACTTGGCCTTGACGAATTATACGATTATGATCGTTATGCTCCGCTCCCTTCACTCCCCCAGGAACTGGTTTCATGGGAAAAATGTAAAACAATCGTCCTTGATGGCTTTACTCAGTTTTCACCAGAAATGGCAGATATTGGCAATCTATTTTTTGAGCATAACTGGATTCATGCGCCCCTACTCGATGGAAAACGGGGAGGAGCTTTTGCCCATCCTGCTGTTCCCGACGCGAACCCCTTCATTCTCGTCAACTATACAGGAAATCTCAGGGACGTGTCCACCGTTGCCCATGAACTGGGTCATGGTATCCATCAGTACCTTGCCAAAGAAAAAGGATATCTAAACGCTGATACGCCCCTTGTCTTAGCGGAAACTGCCTCTGTCTTTGCCGAACTTCTCATATTCCACAACCAGCTCGCAATGTTACATGAGCCGGATGCCAAAAGGGCCTTTATCTGCCAAAAACTCGAATCCATCTTTGCCACGGTTTTCAGGCAAATTTCCATGAATCGTTTTGAAGATATGATCCATAACAGTCGTCGCGACAAAGGAGAGGTCTCAACTGATTTGCTCTCTAAGTTATGGATGCGCAGTCAAAAGGCCATGTTTGGCGATTCGGTAACATTAACCGACAATTACAAAATCTGGTGGTCCTATATCCCGCACTTTCTCCATAGTCCAGGATATGTCTACTCTTACGCCTTTGGGGAACTACTGGTTTTAGCCCTCTACAACCTATACCTTAAAGAAGGTAGCAAGTTTGTTCCCAAATATTTGGATCTACTCAAAGAAGGTGGATCTCAGTCCCCCTATGAACTCCTGCGTCCCTTCGCCATTGACCTTGATGATCCCCAATTTTGGCAAGGTGGACTGGAAGTAATAAACAATATGCTTAGCGAGGTGGAAAATGTCTAAAAAAGAAGTCGACGCCATAGGCGAGAAATTGGTACAAGCCGTAAAAACGCCCAATGATTCAGAAGCACAGGAAAGCTTCGCCCGGGCCATGGAACTGAGTAAGGCATATGCGGCATCGGGTTCTGCCACCCATTTCAGTGCAGTCGCCAGGCTCTTTTATGATCTTTTTGAAATGTTTGAAACAGGAAAAGACCCGCGGAAAAATTAAAAAAAGTCTACAGCGCTAGTTTGTGGGAACACGTCGTAAATAGTTTCGCAAAGAGGCTATTTCTACCTTTTCAGTGTTAATAATATAGTTGATATATTTTACATTTTTCTTAATGCTTTCCAGATATAAATTCCTGTCAATCCCCCAACGCTCACGAAAATGAATCCGCATATATTTTGCCAAGTTACCAAAGACATGGGATAAACGATCGACAACAACCTTTTCGTAAAATACCGATGTTTGTTCCATTAGCTCCCAAAGGGACTTATGGTGATTCACCCCACCATCCAGAAACTCTTGAAAAAGCAAGGGTAGCCGCTCAATATAATACCTGTCAGCAAGTTGCGCCATGATATCGGCTGAGCCCACGGCAAAAGAGGCAAGTTGCATCTCTGCCGTTGAAAAAAAGAGGGTATCAGGATTTATACTCAAGTTCGTTGATTGAATAATCACCGAGCAATCCGCAATAAACGGAATAGGGTAGCCTTTTTCTTTTAAATAGTCTGCCATAAAAAACATGGACCGCTTTTCATGGCCAATGGTAAAACTTGCCCCACTTTCCTCTTCTTCTGTCTTCTTTAATAACAATCCACAGTCATGAAAATAGGCGCTGTATAAGGCCTTACTCAGCGTTTCATCTGTAACTGGCCATCCGTCACACAGTAAACCATGAAATATCCTGACCGTTGCCAAAACCACCCCATAGGTGTGTTCTAAGTTGTGATAGTGGGTATTTGATTGCTGATACAGTGGATGTTCACCGTTGAAAATCAATTTCAACTCATTATGCAAGTCGACAATAGGCTCTCTAGGCAGGGCAGGCGACAGCAATTTAAGAAGATGCTGAATCTCATCCAGAGGATCGTCGCTCATTCCAGTTTCTAACAATCTTGTCAGGGCGTAATTTTCCATTCTTTCTAAGAGTTGACTATTTCTTCAACCTATTTCAATACACTTCTGTGGACAGTACGCTGCAGCTTCTTCTACTTTTTCTGTTACAGTCGCGTCAGCATCCACTAACATTGCCTTTTCCCCTGTCTCATCCATGGCAAACACCTCAGGACAAATCTCAACACAAGAGCCGCATCCATTGCACTCGTATACATCAATTACTACAGACCTCGCCACGTTCGTCTTCTCCCTTACGGATATATTAATGAATGGGAATAAATACAGGGTAAAAGTACATTACGCCTTTACTTGCTAGCTGTTTATTACTTAAATTTCAAGGACATTTTTCTTAAAATTCCGATCAGGCTCAACGGGATAGTCACCATTGAAGCAGGCAAGACAAAAATCTTCCTTTTTTAGCCCGGTTGCTTCCACCAAACCATCCACACTCAGATAGTGTAAAGAATCAAGCCCCAGGTAAGCGGCAGTATCCTCAACAGAATATTTAGCCGCAATGAGTTGATCAGAAGAGGGAAAATCGATGCCATAGTAGCAGGCATGTCGTGTTGGCGGGCAACTGACCATCATATGTACTTCTTTGGCTCCGGCTTCACGCAAAGCCTTTACTCTACTACGACCCGTGGTACCGCGAATGATGGAGTCTTCGACTATAATAACTCGTTTTCCTTTCAACAACGCCCGCACAGGATTGAGTTTCACCTTCACATTAAAGTCACGCATGGACTGAGTGGGCTGAATAAAAGTTCTTCCCACATAATGATTGCGGATCATACCCATCTCAAGGGGAATACCCGACTCCCTGGAAAAGCCAATGGCTGCATAATTTCCGGAATCAGGAAATGGCATCACAAAATCCCCTTCCACCTGAGATTCACGAGCCAGGATCTCTCCCATTCGTTTTCGTGACTCATACACATTTTTGCCGAAAATTTCAGAATCCGGACGAGCAAAATAGACCTGCTCAAAAATGCAAAAGTTTGTTTTCTGCTTGGGCCAGGGAAAGAGGGATTTCATCTCCTCCTTATTAATCATCAAAACCTCACCGGGCGCTATATCCCGAATATATTCCGCTTCCACAAGATCGAGTGCGCAGGTTTCAGAGGCGACAATCCACCCTCCATTGCTAAACTTTCCAAGACATAACGGGCGGAAACCACCGGGATCACGGATGGCGACCAGAGTGTCTCTGGTCATAAGCAGAATAGAATAGGCACCACGGAGGCAGGAGAATGATTCGGTGAGGGCACGTTCCATCCCCAAATGGGTTGTACGGGCAAGTAAATGCAGTACAACTTCGCTATCCATGGTTGTCTGAAAGATTGAACCTTTCCCCTCAAGATCCTGGCGCAGTTCTAAAGAATTCACAAGATTGCCGTTATGGGCAACGGCCAAAGTAGTTCCCCTATGATTGACCATTAAGGGCTGTGAGTTAATAACATTTGAAGAGCCAGTGGTAGAATAGCGAACATGCCCCATGGCCATTGAGCCGGGTAAGCCTTGCAGAATATCTTCAGAAAAAATTTCAGGAACCAGCCCCATTGCCTTATGGATAGCTACTTTTCCATCATCAGATGCTACAATTCCAGCACTTTCCTGTCCCCTATGTTGCAGGGCATAGAGCCCAAAATAGGCTAGCTTTGCCGCATCTTCATGGCCAAAAATACCGCAAACACCACACTCATCTTTAGGTTTTCCATTCCGAACGGCGACTGCACTGCTGTTATCCATCAACATATTCCTTCAAGCAACTGGTACATATCTGCCCCCCAAAAAGGCGTTTCTCAAAAAACAGACAATGGACCATCCAATGGTTACTCACAACAATTTCATTTCAATCCAACCCCATACCCTATACAAAAGGGAAAGGCACAAAGAAAACAAATATCTTTGTGCCTTTTCGCAAAATATGCTAGATGAAGACATATAATATGTTCCATTTAAATTCAACAATAAAGCGTCCTCTGTTATTTTTTTCATTGGAAAACAATTAGCATCCAAGGGCATGTCTCTGTTTGAAAGACAAGATACTCAACGCTGTGTTGCCCTTTACAAACCCTAGCCACCGAAGAAATGATAAAGTTAACATCCACTGTCAAAGCATCTGGTTGAGCGGCAAAGCTTGGCCCGGGGGACCTGGGCAAGATACTTTGCGGGATCACTCTGCCTAAAAACGACCGCCTTATTGTTGGCGCGGAAACTGCCGACGACGCCGGGGTATACCGTCTTAACGATGAGACTGCCCTTATTCAGACATTGGATTTTTTTACTCCCATTGTCGATGATCCTTTTTCGTTCGGTCAAATTACCGCTGCTAATGCGCTGAGTGACGTCTATGCCATGGGCGGAAAGCCGATTCTCGCCATGAACATACTTGCCTGCCCAGTTGATTCAATGGATATGGATATTTTTCGTGAGGTAATCCGGGGAGGACTTTCCAAAGTTGAAGAAGCAGGAGCATTACTTGTCGGTGGCCATTCGGTGGAAGACAATGAGCTTAAATATGGCCTTTCCGTCACCGGCACTGTCCATCCTGATCATGTACTACTAAACAGTGGCGCTAAGATTGGAGACCATCTGCTTCTTACTAAACCATTAGGGACGGGAATTCTTTCAACGGCCATCAAAGGTGAGCTTGCCGGTAGCACAACAGAAGATGAAATCAGTCAAATCATGGCAACCCTAAACCGATTACCGGCCAAGGCCATGTCAACGTTAAGGGCTACAGGACACCCTATCCACGCTTGCACCGATATTACCGGTTTTGGTCTTTTAGGTCATCTCCATGAAATGACCAGCGCATCTAAGGTCTGTGCCAGAATCTACAGAAACAAGCTTCCTGCCATTGCTGGTTGCGAGGATTTTATCAATATGGGAATTATCCCGGAAGGGGCATACACCAACCGTAATTTTTATTCCAAGTGGCTTATTAATGCAGGTGAGCAAAACGATGCTCTTGAAATGCTCCTTGTTGACCCGCAAACATCAGGAGGACTTCTCATCGCTGCTCCTGAAAGGAGCATAGAATTGCTGCAAAATACAATAGCGGAGCTGCAATATCCCTACACCTGCAGCGATATCGGAGAAATTATTCAGGGGGAAGCCGGGATGGTTGAGTTTTTATAACTCCACAATCGCAAGCAACAATTCGGTCAGGCTATAGAGATCATTTAAATCCAGCGACTCATCAACAGTATGGACATTGGTCATCCCCGTTGCAATTATTGCTGTTTTAAGTCCATAGCTGTTAAAAATATTAGCGTCTGAACCACCTCCTGCAACTTTGAATTCCAAATATCTATTGAGACTCTGCCCTGCTTTTTTCACTCGCTTTAGCACAGGATCGTTATCAGCAAGTCGCATTAATGGATATTCCTGCTCCACGCTGATCTCAACGGATGGCTGTCTCAAAACACCTACCTGCTCTGACCAGCCCTTCACCACGTTGCGAAAGGTTGACTCAATCTCTTTTGTATAATTATCTAACTTAACCGGGGAGTGCGACCGAACCTCACCTTCAATGGTTATCAAATCAGGGACAATATTCGTTGCCACTCCACCTTGGATAAGACCAAAATTGGCAGTGGACTGTTCATCCAAACGCCCCAGCCGCAATTCTGCTATGGCACGTGCTGCCAAGCAAAATGCCGAAACCCCTTTTTCTGGATTAAGTCCAGCATGAGCCGCAATACCGTGTACTTTTACATTCAAACGATTCGCTGCAGGCGCCCCCACAACCACTTTATTAATTCCCGAAGAATCAAGTGCATAACCTGACTTTGCCTGCAACAAAGATGGGTCAAAATTTTTAGCACCCAGCAGTCCGACCTCTTCACAGGTCGTGAAAAGGAGCTCTATGGGACCATGATCTATCTTCGACTCCTTAACAACCTGAATCAATTCAAATGCCGCAGCAATACCCGATTTATCATCCCCACCAAGGACCGTATTACTATAGGAAGAAAAAATATCCCCATTTCTTAACACCTGAACCCCAATCCCCGGTTCCACCGTGTCCATATGGCAAGCAAAAAAGAGCGCTTCTTTTTTTGGGTTTCCCGAAAAACGCGCAACCACATTTCCACAGTTCGAACCAGTTTTTTTTGCCGAATCATCTTCAATCACTTCGGCAGCGCCAAGTTCTTTACATATCGATTTAATATGATTTGCAACTTGCTGCTCCTGCCGCGATGGGCTACTAATTTCACATAAAACAGTAAAGGTTTCTGCCAACCGCTCTCTATTAATACTGTATTTACCCATACCTATTACCTATTGTTACAACCTAAGAGAACCACTGCGTGACAGCTCATTCCTTCCATACGCCCAGTAAAACCCATTTTTTCTGTTGTGGTGGCTTTCACGTTTATCTGTTCAGGTGCCACGCGACAAGACAACGCGAGTTTTTGTTTAATCGCTTGAATAAATGGTGCAAGTTTTGGTTTCTCACAAACAACGGTTACATCTGCATTGATTAGTTTTAAATTTCGATTTTCCACTTTTTCCATCACCTTCTCAAGAAGAGTAATGGAATATATATTTTTATAGTGTTGGTCACTATCTGGAAAATGAAGTCCCAGGTCCCCTTCTCCCAAAGCACCAAGAATCGCATCACAAAGCGCGTGGGTTAACACATCTGCATCGGAATGTCCAGCAAGTCCTTTTGCGTATGGGATATCAATACCACCAAGGATCAATGAACGTTGTTCAGCAAATTGATGGGCATCATACCCATGCCCAATTCGTACCGATACTTCTTCTGCTTTCTGCATCATCTTTTCTGCAATAAAAAGATCATCTGGATGGGTAATTTTAATATTTGTTTCAGATCCTTCTACTATTTGCACTGGTATTCCAGTCATCTCAAGTATGGATGCTTCATCGGTCACTTCATTCTCACCAATACGCCCATATGCCTCTTGCAAAAGAGATACTTTTGCCGCTTGTGGTGTTTGGGCGCGCCATACTCCCGTTCTATCAATAGTTTCACTAATCTCGTTATCCCGATTGCAACGTTTTAAAGTGTCCGGAACTGGAATTGCGGCAATCGCAGCCCCTGACTTCCTCGCCGCTTGAGCACAACTTTCTATTATTTTTGTCGTTATAAAAGGTCTTGCACCATCATGCACCAAGACAACATCAATATTTTTTGGTAGGGAGTTAAGACCGCATTGAACAGAATCTTGTCTTCGTTTGCCACCTGCCACCACAAGCACATTTTCATCAAGCAGCCCATATGTGCCAAGAAGTTCTTTGGTGCTTGTAATATAACTACCCGGAACGACAACCACTACCAATTCAATGCAAGTGACGGTGACAAATTTTCGTACCGTATGAATGAGAATAGGTTCACCTGCCAGCAAATAAAATTGCTTAGGGATTTCCAATCCCATACGAGTCCCACTCCCTGCTGCGGGTATTATGGCTGCAAATTCAGACATTACTTTTCTCTAAAAATTACGTAATTAACTACAAAGCCATACACCGAAGAGAATGGAGTGCACTAATACCTTAACTTCCTTTTTAGGATAAATATTAATAAGAGAACTTTTTAAAGATAAGAAAATGGAGTGAATATATAAGCCGAATTCTGTACTCTTACGAGCCATGATCATTTCACTGGGATAACGGTCACCCGTCACCTCTTGCAACCTACCCGAAGACTTCAGACGGGCAGCCTGTATAGCGTCTTCCTATTTGGTCTTGCTCCGAATGGGGTTTACCATGCCCTGACAGTCACCTGTTCAGGCGGTGAGCTCTTACCTCGCCATTTCACCCTTACCAATCCTCACGGGTTGGCGGTATCTTTTCTGTGGCACTTTCCGCCGATCACTCAGCGTTCGCGTTACGAACCATTCTTGCCCTGGGGAGTTCGGACTTTCCTCTCGGCCATTACATAACCGAGCGATCATGCATTCACTCCAAAGAGAGTATATCTTTTATGCCTCTTCTTCCTCAACCACCTGGTGATACATAATCCTTTGGCATGTGGGACAATCAAGGGGCTTATCACCACGAAGTAACAGATTATACTGCTGAGGAGGAATAGCCATAAAACAACCCTGGCATACCCCGTCTAAGACATTCACCACTCCCAATCCATTGCGATGTTTTCGCAGTTTGTCATATTTTCGCAACATTTGTGGCTTTATCTTCTTAGCCTGTTTAACCCGTTTATTCTCCTGGGTCTTCCTCCGTTTATTAATTGATTCGATAGTATCTTTTACCTTTTCGGTTTCCTCATGAAAAAGCTCCGTTTCACCTCTAAACAGATTTTTATTTTCCTCTATATCTGCTGTCAGTTGTTCAACTTCTTCCATGATTGAAACAATTTTTTCTTCCTTCTCCTTAACGCCTTTTTTGGCATCCTCAATCTCTTTTAACAAAGCCGTTTGCTCTCTTCCCGTTTGAACCTGCATCATCTTTGCCTGACGATTTTTCACATGAACCATTTCATCGCCCACCTCAACTTCTAATGTTCGTCGCTCTTTCTCCAACGAATCAATTTTTTCGTTTAAGTGCATTATGGTCGTCTCACGTTCAGAGAGATCATTACTTCTCTCATCCAGTCCATTCTGTTCTTGTAGAATTTCTGCATCAATACCATCGATTTGATGATCAATCTGTTGTAACAGTGCAAGTTCAACTATTTCTTCATTCAAAGCTCTTCTCCCTCTCTATATAATAAACTGTTTTAACTATTATTTTGAATATAAGCAAACGGCATCTTTTCTGTTTTTGACTCAATTACAACTACACTCCACCTCTTGTCCTGTATAGCTCTATTAAGTTTTTGTGCCAAAAATTGGATCACCGGTTTCTCTGTTCCATAATGCCCAGCATCGACAACACAAAATCCCGAATCTTTAGCCCACACCGCCGTGGAATGCTTAATTTCTGACGAAATATAAATATCAGCCTTTTGCCTATGGGCTTCAGCGGCCAACTCTGACCCGCTCCCACCACAAATCGCAACACATTTTATTTCCGTGGGTAAAATCCCAGCTAACTGCAAATGTTGAGTTGCCACAGTTTGAAACAGGCGCTTTTTAAATTCCGAAAAATCTAACGGCACGGAATAGTATCCAATCCTCCCCAAACCTGTTCGTTCAGGTTGTGCTATTTGACTGACTTGCAAAGGACGCACCTTTTCCAGGCCAATTCCTCGACAAAGAACATCACTCACCCCATTTTCTGCTAAGTCCAAATTTGTATGGCAAGCGATAACATTAATCTTATTTGCAAGAGCCCGTTCTATGAAAATACCTTCAGGTGAGGTAACATTGATATTGTTCAGAGGACGAAAAATTATAGGATGATGTGTCACTATGGTATCAGCCCCTGTCTCCAGTGCTTCACTGAGCAATGACAATGTTGGATCCAGGCCTAGCAGAAGAGATTTTACCTCTCTTGCTGGATCTCCAATCAACAGGCCCACGTTATCCCAATTTTCTGCAAGAGAAAACGGTGCGATAGCATTAAGTTTTTCAAGAATATCTCTTACGAGAACTTTCATCGCATCTCAAAATATGGAATGTGAATAAGTAACATAAGCAAGTAAAAGCTTCTTACAATCATTGAACCGTCTATCAAATCATCTGGAGCACTACTAGATATTCTCCAAAAAAATATTCTATTAAGGACTAAGCAACCTAAATTAGACATAAAAAAAAGGTACAGCCCTTTAGGGTTGTACCTTTGGATTTCAGCTTCCTGAACTGGATCTTCTGATCCGCTCCACAAAAGCTAGGAATATATGGTGAGACTGTCTGTCTCTTGTGTTCGAGAAAATATTCTATTCTATTCAAGAAACCTGTTCATCGATGCTTATTCTTCCTAATAATGGTGGGCGCAGCAGGATTTGAACCTGCGACCGACCGGTTATGAGCCGGTGGCTCTACCAACTGAGCTATGCGCCCTCCGGCGTCAGAACCCTGCATATAAAATCAGTTTAACTAAAATGTCAACAATTAAAATCGCTTTGTCAAAAATATCTGCATGCGTTTCTACCAGCTCACGAATTGCCCGAAAATCCATCAAATAATCACCGACAACTCTTTTCGATACATGCTGGATAATAAAATGATTATTCTATTCTTTTCCCATTATTCAAACTCTTATCAAAGATAGTATAGAGTGACTCTTCATTAGGAATTACTAAAGTGTTTGCAATATTTTTTGTTTTAATTGCAATTGACACATATTTTCGTAGCTCTTCTTCAGCAATCACCGGTCCAGGAACAAGGAGCAAATCCAACAACTCTTGAAGATGGGTAAGATCCTTAATACCTAAATAAGACAAAACCCCATCAATCTTTTCACCATGTTCTGTTCCTACAAAACGTAGATACTCCGTCATTAATAACCCATTCGCTCGTCCGTGATCAATGGATTTAAAATACGTTAGGGAGTATCCCATGGCGTGAAGCGCAGTAGAGCCTGTATGCGCAATTACTATTCCAGCAAGCATCGAACTATAGAGTAATTCTTCTAGAATTTCCCGTGTAGGTATTGATTTAAGCGCTGTAAGATTTGACCCGATAATTCTCATACTTTCTGCCGCCAACACGTTAGATATAGGTGTTGCCTTTTTTGAAAGATAGCCCTCAATAGCATGAGAAAGCGCGTCCACTACCGTATTGCACAAAACTTCCTTAGGTAATTTTTCAAGATATTTTGCATCTAGAAATGCAATCTTTGGAAAACTTGTTTCATGACTCAAATTGCGTTTATTTTGCACCGTATCATCTGTAAGTATTGCATACGGCGTCACTTCACTTCCTGTCCCTGGTGTTGTTGGGACAGCCACCACCGGTAAAGACGGATTTAGGTACGGACCGTCAAATAATGTCTCCTGATCAAGATCATTTGGAGCCAAAAGTGCAATAGCTTTCCCCGCATCCATGGCAGATCCTCCGCCAATGGCAACTATGCAACTCACCTTTTCTTGCTTAGCTAACTCCATACCCTCCATAACTGTTGCTATTGATGGATTTGCTTCAATTTTATTAAAAAGTATACACGTAACACCAACACTTTCTAAAGTATCCATCATATCTTTTTTTGCTCCGGTAATTTCCGCTGCCCGTTTTCCAGTAACCAACAGGACCTTACTTCCCAGCTCTTTTAACAATTCCTTATTATTTCTTACACAATCCTTACCCGTAATAACCTTCGTCGGCATAAAATATTGCATGGTCAGTTTCCTTTTTATATTCCAATTATCATTTACTATGTCGCACAAAAACCAAAAATGATATTCTCTGCCATTTAACCCGTGTGGAGAAATACACATTTGGCACAAGTGTGCCACTCGCTACACATGACCTATTTATTTTTTCTTGCGAGCGTAGCATGCAAATGATGAAACGTGAAATTACAAAAATGATCCTTGCCATGTGCTTCACCTTTTTTATTCTGGCAGTATATTGTTGGTACAGCTATTTCCAACAAAAAAACAGTTTAATTTCGCAAATTGACAAACAACTATTAGCTGCTGCGGCAGCCATCCCGTATGTCTTAAGCGATGACTTCCATGATAGGTGTTTTGATGCCGCCAGCATTGACGCCAGTGAAGATCAAAAAAATATAATTGCGCTTTCAGCACTGGCACGTAAACTGGATATGAAATTTCTCTATACGGTAATTATGGATAAAAATAGTACTTACCGTCTTAGTAGTTCAAGCGCAACCGATGAAGAATTAGCAAGTGGTCAAGAAATCCATTACTATGAGAACTATTCCGACGTAACCATTCTTATAAAAAGGGCTTTTGACAATCCAAATACTCATTTTACTTTACCTTCTGCTGATAACGTTCCCATATATGTCCCCATCTATAGTTATCGTTGGGGAACGTACCGTTCAGCTTTCCTCCCCTTACGTAGCCCGGGAGGGTGAATTTTTTTTGCTTCTGCTGATATGGATATTAGCCACGTTGACACGCTGCTTCGAAAAAATACGCTGCAAACTCTCTTTGAATTTTTTATCTTTACCTTCTCTATTATTCCAATTTTCTTTACCTACATTCATGCTATCAGACATAAAATTATTCAATACCAACAGGTCCATAATCTTTATCTTACCCTTTCAAAACGTTCTGTTACAGATACACTTACCCAAGTGGGAAACCGACTTAAGCTCAATGAAGAATTAAAGATTGTAATGGATCAGTATCATCGTTTTGGGCAATCTTTTGGCCTTGTGATGATTGATATTGATTTTTTTAAATCTGTTAATGATCAACACGGACATCAAGTTGGCGATAAAATCTTGCAACAATTTGCAACTCTTCTAATTCATCATTCTCGCTCCTCAGATATTGTTGGTCGCTGGGGTGGAGAAGAATTTTTGATTATCTATAAAAATTCTTCCCTTAAGCTAAGCTTACATTTTACAAGGTAGAAAACAGAGAGATGATTTTGTAGGAGTTATTACAGATATTCTTATTTAAACCTATCCAATAGTGCGTCAATAATAATCTCATTCATAGACGCATCTTCATCAACACTCGCCTGTCGTAGTTTCTTGTGAACATAGCCTGGTATAAATATATTCATCCGTTTTGTATTGTTATCCCTTGGATATTTTGCAGGTCGCCCAGCCCTCTTTTTTACCTCCATAGCGATTGACTTATCTCTTGCTGCCAGTATCTCTTTACTGCTCTTGTTCGTTTGCTTTTTTTGTTTCATCACTTCACTATCAAGCATACCCATACCGTTACCTCCAACTCCAATTACTGCCACACATACAATACAAATAATATAAATACTATATGGCATTTATACGACATAAATCATTTATGAGATTTATATATTGTATTCATCTCTACCAACAGTCTTTTTAGCTCCAAAGCCGCCTTATGTCTTGGCGCATAAAGAAAAACTGACTTGCCGGACAATGGTGCCTGGCCATAAACTTCATAATCATGGATTTGCGTTTTGAGAACAGGAAGTTTAAAGTTTTTCTTGATATAGCTTAGGGATTCTCTGCCAAGAATCGTTCCATGTTTCACTTGATTTAGCAAAAAATAACAGGGTGTATGACCAAAATCTTTTTCTATTTCTCTCAGGGTTTCAACAACTTTTTCAGATGAATGTAGATCAAAAGGCCTTGGCCTGGTAGGAATTATGATCAAATCTGCTGTAACCATTGCAAGATACATGGAATCATTATCGTGTGGAGCTGTATCAATAAAAACAAACCGATTTTCTTTGATCAACTTTTGAACAGTTTCTCGTACATCCTCTCCTGCAGACCAAACCGAAAGATTTTTGACACTGTTTCCCCCATAAAAATGAAGGCATGTTTTTTGTGCATCTGCGTCAACAAGTGCGGTTGAAAAGTTTGCATTAGCCGTCCCAAAAGCGAGGTTTACTGCAATAGTAGTTTTCCCAGTACCACCTTTTTGATTTACAATGGCAACTATCATTTTAAAGCCTCATATTATTGTTGTATGTCTTATGATATAAGTCATATAAATGATGTGTTACACTGTTCTTCAAAAATAGCAACAAATATCAATCGTTTTTACAATGATTAATAGAAATATAATCGTAGAACTGAAATACTAAAAGGGGGGAGATAAGAGTTTAAGAAAACGGCGAATCGTTCGCCAAAAAGATTTTTTCCAAGCAGTTAATTACTCATTTCTAAT
>JBNKKR010000032.1:0-44562 GCA_050291935.1 Desulfocapsaceae bacterium
ATTTCGAAAAAACAGCCACCCAAAAAGGCGAATTTTACATTTTATTTCATATAATTATCTCTTCGCGGACAGACACTAGTTAGCTTTTTATGACACGAAATACCGTACTACCAATACAACTTGTATATACAGTCCTTACTAAACAACAACATGCCCTCTGCCTCCAAATAGATGATACCACCTTCCAATCGAAAAAGAACAGGGTAAAGCGACACACTTTTTGCAAAAACGCTATTGGATGGTTTAAAAAGAACAATTCAGCACATTCCTTCTAAAACAGCATAGTTGTACATCACATAAAGTAATTTTACCAATGTGTAAATAGTCATCGGGCCTATTGCAACAAAATGTTAGCAGGATATTATTAGAATTATACGTTGCTCAGACTTTTTTTGTGACGCACCTTCAAAGAAATACGGAGCTATATCATGGAAACTAAATACCTGATAGGTTTACTCCCAGCCCTATTCCTTCTCCTTGTCGCACTGTTAGCAAAAGCTCCAAACGATCCGCACCTTTCCCAAATTTGCAATGATCAGGAAGCAGTTGCTTCTGTTGCAATAGCACCTCATTCTTCCTACGACAGCTTTTAGGTGTACAGTACAGCTACCGTTTAAGTGCACTTTCATTGTTTGCAAAAAGCACCTTTTGTTATTACAACAAATGTCTGAGCGAAATAGATAGTATCGCCCAACACTGTGTTGGCAGCTGGAAAACTACCCATAAACACCCTCTTAAAGTAAAGCCCATGACTGTTTGCTATCAAACAATGAAAACAAAGGTTGGAAACCTGCATATTGCAGCCAATGGAAACTCACTTCTGGCCCTCACCTTTTCACAGGACAAATGGCAACAAATAAAAAACAAGTTCCCCTCCACAATCAGAAAAGAAAACGACATTATAAAAAATGGTATCAGCCAACTCACTGAATATTTTTCAGGGAAACGAACAGCCTTTGATCTTCCCCTTGCACTTAAAGGAACACCCTTTCAAAAGCAATGCTGGCATGCGCTCCTAAGCATCCCTTACGGGGAAACCAGAAGCTACCAGCAACAGGCAAATGAGGTAGGTAATGCAAAAGCGGCTCGGGCTGTGGGAAGTGCCAATAGATGCAACCCAATCGCCATCATAGTCCCCTGCCACAGGGTTATCGCTAAATCGGGGAAATTATCCGGTTTTGGTGAAGGAATTGAGGCCAAAAAATTTCTTTTACAACTGGAAGGGAGTTCGTGGAAAGAGTAATATTCCTCCGTTTCCAGTAGGGTCATAACTCTTTTGGCGGGAAAACGGGAATAGCCTTTCGCTTATCATCAATGGCCACCATGGTCACCGTGGCCTCTGTCACTTTATGTTCTTTTTCTGTGCGCCAGGGGATCGCCAATACATCAATATGAATAACAAGGGAGCTTTTTCCCACTTTTTCTGTCTTACACCACAGACTGACAATATCACCCACTCCCACCGGTTTATGAAAATGAATGGAATCCATGGCAACGGTCACATAGCGGTGGGGCATCTGCCGTTGTGCCTCAACCGCCGCCGCTTCATCAATCATGGAGAGCATAACTCCACCAAAGATATCTCCGTCCGGATTTGTATATTTGGGTAACATGACCATCCGAATGGCCGGTTCCGTGGCAGGCTCTTTAAGGTTGCTATGCATATTTTACTCCATGGAAGGCTTCGATTATTTGACTACTTTTAAGGTCTGATTGGCTATTTCCAATTCCTCATCTGTTGGAACAACTAAGACAGTACAGGGAGTGCCCTCCTGCTGGATTTCCATAACTGTTGCGCTACGCATAGTATTTTTTTCTGTATCAAGTACGATTCCAAGCCCTTGCAGTCCTTCCAGGCATTGTTTTCTAACAGAAGCCGCATTTTCACCTATCCCCCCGGTAAATACCAAACAATCGATGCCGCCAAGGACCGCGATATAGGCTCCAATATACTTTTTTATCCGGTAGCAAAAGATCTGCAGGGCTAATAAGGCCCTGCTATCACCAGCCTCTGCCATGGCATCAACACTTCGCATATCATTATTTCCGCAAATCCCTTTCAGTCCACTCTCCTTATTAAGGAGCATATCAAGACCGTTCATATCCATTCCGGTTTCCCGGGCAAGATAAAAGAGAATCGCCGGATCAAGATCACCACAGCGCGTTCCCATAACAAGCCCTTCGAGGGGGGTGAGCCCCATGGACGTATCCACACATTTTCCGCAATCAATGGCGGCTGCGCTTGCGCCATTTCCAAGATGCAGGGTAATAATTTTTAATGTTTCATAGGGCGTCTGTAAATAGCGGGCGGCCTGTTTGGACACATAGCCATGGGAAGTACCATGGAATCCATAACGCCTGACATGCTGTTTTTCATACAAACTGTAGGGTAAACCATAGAGGTAGGCATAGTCGGGAATGGAATGGTGAAAGGCAGTATCAAATACAGCAACCTGGGGCACGCCTGGAAGCTTCTCAGCCACAACTTCAATCCCGGTAATATTGGCAGGGTTATGTAACGGTGCCAGGGGGCACAGGTTTCGTATGGCTGCAAGTACCGTATCTGTGATAAGAACCGGCCTTTTGAAAGACTCACCACCGTGGACCACACGATGTCCCACCCCCGAAAGTTTCGTTATATCAGCAACAATTGCATATTCCCGAAACAGGGAAATCATCTTCTCAATGGCATCTTTATGGGTCTCAACCTCTCGTTTCTGTTGCACATGCCGAAGAACACCAGCCTGATCAAGATAGTCGATTACAATTACGCCTTGTGACTCACCAATTGCTTCAACAACTCCAGATGCCAAAACAGACAATGGGTCCATGGTAAACAACTGAAATTTCAACGAAGAACTACCGGAATTCAAAACCAATATTTCCATTTGCTGCTCCACTTCCTTTAAGACGAGCTGACTTTTTTCACCCATAGCAATATATGTTCAGTAGTACTACAATAGATCCTAAGAAGAGAATGGGTAAAATATTTTCTTAAAAGAAGCAATTAAATAAATGACACCTTTTTGCTCCCTTAGCATCAGCATAAGCCCTCCAGTGGTTTTACACTTGTTTTCCGTGCTATCTGTGATATTTTAGCAGGCTGTGCATAGCAACTTGCCCCATGGCATACAATCTACAATATCCTCCACCACAGCCAAGCTCCCCCTATCCCAATGATTACATATCTCCTCAGCAAATACTATCAAGCCGTACTTAAACATCCAAAGATAACCTTGCTCTTTGTCCTTTTAATAGTGGCATTTTTTGGTATCTATACAAAATCCTTCAGGCTTGATGCTTCCGCTGACGCGCTCATTCTTGAAAACGATACTGCGCTGCAATACTACCGCTCCATTCGTGCACGCTACGGTTCGGATGATTTTTTAGTCGTTACCTATTCACCCAAAGAAGCACTGTTTAGCGATGGGGTACTTGCCGATCTTCATATCTTACGCGATGAACTTGCCGCAATAGATGATGTGCAATCCGTCACCACGATCCTCGACGTCCCCCTGGTACAAAGTCCTCCAGTCGGCCTTGCTGATCTGGCAACGACAGTACCAAACCTGGAAAGCCCCGCAACAGATCGCGCACTTGCAAAAAAAGAGCTGTTAACAAGCCCCCTCTATCGCAATTTGATCATCAGTCCGGATGGCAAAACCACGGCCCTTCAGGTTATTTTCCACCAGGATGAAACCGGACGAAGTATGCAAAAGAAACGGGACCAGCTTCGGGCCAAACGGTTAAAAGAAACATTAACTCCCCAGGAACAAGATGAGCTTCGTCTTGTTACCAAGCAATATGATATGCACACCAGCATGTTGCAGGATCAGCAGAAAGAAGACATTGCCAAGGTAAGGGAAATCATGGACAAGCACCGAGGTGGTGCAACCATGTATCTTGGTGGCGTGCCAATGATCTCTTCAGATTCCATGGGCTTTATCAGTCATGATTTGACCACTTTTGGCCTTGGTGTGCTCGCCTTTATGATATGTATCCTGGTGATTACCTTTCGCAAGATTCGATGGGTTATCCTGCCCATTCTCACCTGTGTAGCCACCGGTATTATTACCATTGGCTTTCTTGGACTTGTGGATTGGCCAGTCACCGTGGTTTCATCAAATTTTATCTCGCTGCTTCTTATCATTACCCTTTCCCTCACCATCCATCTTATTGTGCGTTACCGGGAATTGCAGGCCCTGTCGACGGGTTCGAACCAACAGGAGCTTGTACAGGAAACCTTACGCAGTAAATTCTCTCCCTGTTTTTACACCGTTGCCACCACCATTGTTGCCTTTGGCTCCCTTTTATTTAGTGGGATCAGACCCATTATTGACTTTGGCTGGATGATGTCCATCGGGATTTCGGTTGCTTTTATTATCGTTTTCAGTCTCTTTCCAGCAACGCTGATGTTTCTTCAGCCGGGGGCGGTTTCCAACGAAAATAGCTGGACTGACAAAGTCACCGGTTTTTTTGCTGGGGTGATTCAAAAAAGAGGGGTAAGCGTTCTTTTTCTCTCAGGATTCTTTACATTACTCAGTGTGGTGGGAATCAGCAAACTCAGTGTTGAAAATCGTTTTATCGACTACTTTAAAGAAAAAACGGAAATCTATCGGGGGATGGAACAAATTGACCGTGAGCTAGGTGGCACCACCCCGCTTGATGTCATTATTGATGCGCCTGCCGATTTTTTTGGGCCAAATAAAGAAGACCTGCCAACGGCCGAAAAAGGAGTACAAGAAGAACTCCTGGACGATGATTTTGGACAAGATGACACAATTTCACAAGATGAATTGTTAAGCGACGATTTTAATAAGGATGGAGCAGGTTTACAGGACGATTTATTAGACGATGACTTTGGCCAGAACGAGGGGTACCAGGAAGATCTGGGAATAACCGGGAGCAGCTATTGGTTTAACACCTATACCATGAAAGAAGTATTCGCCATCCAGGACTATTTGGACTCACTTCCCCAGACAGGAAAAGTACTCTCCATTGCCACAGCCATGAAAATCCTCAGCGGGATGGATCAGGAGGTGGTTCTGGACGACTTTGCCTTGGCGGTGTTTTACAAAAAATTACCCATGGCGGTAAAAGACGCCCTTTTCACTCCCTATATGTCCGAAGATGGTAATCAGCTTCGTTTTTCCATCCGCGTTTTTGAGTCCGACACCTCACTAAAACGTGAAGCCCTGCTCCAGGAAATCCGCCAGACCCTTACCTCCAAAATGCATCTGCAAGACGAACAAATCCATTTAAGTGGTATGCTGGTGCTCTACAACAATATGCTGCAAAGCCTGTTTCGCTCGCAAATTCTAACCATTGGCGCAGTCTTTCTGGCCATAATGGCCATGTTTATCGTTCTTTTTCGTAACCTTAAAATGGCATTTGTGGCCATTATCCCCAATATTTTGGCAGCAGCAATGATGCTTGGGCTTATGGGACTGGCCACCATTCCCCTTGATATGATGACAATCACCATTGCAGCCATCAGCATTGGCATTGCGGTGGATAACACCATTCACTATGTGGATCGTTTCAGCATAGAATTTTATAAAGACCGCGACTACTGGGGAGCCATCAGACGCAGTCATGCCACCATCGGGCGGGCGATGTATTACACCACCCTGACAATTACCCTTGGGTTTTCAATCCTCTCACTCTCAAACTTTGTACCCACTATCTATTTTGGCTTGCTTACCGGTTTTGCCATGTTAATAGCGTTGCTTGCGAACCTTACCTTGCTTCCCCTGCTTATTGTCTGGCTAAAACCCCGGGCAAAACAGGCTTAAATGTGGTCCCCAACACAGTCCAATGATGTGATATTTAGCAAGGCGGTAATGAATAAAACATTACAACTCGAAATGTTGTTCGATATGTTTTTTTGCAACAGCTACACAACCTTCTTGAACAGGGGTGCAAAAAAGCGTATATGGTGACAAAAAAGGGGTCTGTTTTGTCATGATTGAGCGAATTGCTCCCCATAAAAAAAGTGCTCTTACGGTATAAAACTATTTACTCAAAACCCACTCTTTTTTTACGCATGGAGATGACTATTCCGTAATTCCTCACATCCGTATCGACAATCTCACCACCATCACGGTGAACAATCCCCTCCATTTTTTTTGGCCATTTTCGGTACGCAAAGAAAAGTAAAGACTTCTCCTGCGATCATACTCTCAAGACGTGCCCGCACGTCTTTGTATCCCCATCAGCAATCTTTGCGATAATCAATATCTATACGAATACGTTTTCTCATAGTAGTTTCCTGAAATGTATATCGTTTGACCTATTACCGTAAACGCTGACAAAGAAGCCCTCCAACGATACATCCCAAACCCACAATCGTTGCAGGTAAGATATGTTCTTTTAGCAAAAAATGGATAAAAAACAGAGAAAGGAAGGGAGAGAGATAAATAAGGTTGCTAATAGTTGCTGTATTATCAGTAAGCTTCATTGCTTTTAACCAGAGCACAAAGCATAGCCCCATCTCAAAGACACCCACATAGGCAGCTCCTGCAACCCCAGCTAAAGGAGGTTGCCGCAAGGTATGGCTGACAAGTACATACAATAGAATAAAAAAGGAGCCACAACAAAAATTGAGAAAAAGCCCGACCACCGGCTCACGGGTATCACGGGTATTCAAAATCCAATATAAGGCCCAGACAATGGTACTAACAAGCGCAAGAACGACTCCAAATCCACTGGTAAAATGCATGGAAAAGGGCTTTCCTTCCGTAGAAATAATCACCACTCCGCAGTAGCTGATCAAAAGGGCCAACCACTGCTGTGGATATACTTTTTGTTTTAATAGCGGTACTGAAAAGAGAGACAGGGTGATTGCCCAGGTATAGTTTATGGGCTGCGCCTGCTGAGCAGGCAGCAATTCGTACGCCTTAAAGAGAATCAGGTAGTAAAGAAAGGGATTAAGAAAACCAAGGAGTAGAGAGAGCCAATACTCTTTGGCAGAACAATGCAATACAAGAGAAAACTTTCCTTGCAAAATAAGGATCAAGGCTATTACCAGGGTGGAGACAACACTTGAATATAAAACCAGTTCAACCGGTGAAAGCAGTTGCAGGCTCAGCTTAAAAGCTGTGGCAACCGTTGACCAGAAAAACACCGCAGTAAGCCCAAAAAAAATGGCCTGCCGGCTTGCCTTCATATACGTGATACTCCAGTCAATGCAGGACCTTACTCAAAAACTTCTGGGTCGTTTTCTTTTGCGGGTTAGAAATAACCATCTCCGGAGGTCCCAGTTCCTCGATAACTCCCTGGTGAAAAAAGGCTACTTTATCCGATACTTCCCTTGCAAAGGCAATCTCGTGGGTCACACAGATCATGGTCATACCATCCTCACTGAGCATCCGGAGTGTATCAAGCACCTCCCCCACCAGTTCCGGATCAAGGGCAGAAGTTACTTCGTCAAGGAGCATATAGTCAGGTTTCATGGCAAGGGCCCTGGCAATGGCCAGTCGTTGCTGTTGTCCGCCAGACATTCTGGTGGGATATTCATCAAACTTGTCACCAAGGCCAACATGATTGAGCTCGGTTTTGGCAACTTCCATGGCCTCTTTTTTGCTCATTTTCAACACAACTCGGGGTGCCAGCATGGCATTTTCCAAAACAGTTAGATGGGGAAAGGAGTTAAACTGTTGAAAAACCATGCCAAGATGTCGTCTCAATGCATCTTTATTAGTATTTCTCGCATGCACATCTATTTCATCAACTTTAATCGTCCCCTGCTGTATGGATTCAATACCGTTAATGCAATAGAGAAGGGTTGACTTTCCACTACCGCTTCCCCCAATAACACTGATTACCTCGCCCTTTTCCACCACCAGATCAACACCTTTTAGGACCTGCAAATCGCCAAAGGATTTATGTACTCCTTCTATCTCAATCATAATGCCATTTTCCTTTCAACATATTTCCCATACAACGAAAGTGGATACGAGATTAAAAAATAAAAAAGTCCAACACCGATTAAAATTTCAAGGGGTTGTTGGGTTCTTGAAATAAGCTGTTCCGAAGTCCGTAACAGTTCCATATAACCTATTACTGAAACCAGTGCCGAATCCTTAATCACACTAAGCGCCACCCCCAGCCACGAAGGGAAAACCGCGCGCATACCAATGGGAAGCCTGATATACCAGACCGTCTGCCAATAACTCATCCCAAGGGATCTTCCCGCAACCGTTAAGGAATCCGGAACGCTTTCAAAGCCTCCGCGAAAGACTTCGCTCATAAAGGCCATACTGTACAAAGAAAGCACGATTGAACCGGCAACAAAAGGTCCTAAAGGATGCCCAATGGCTCCAATATATGTTGAAAAAAGAATAAGTTGAATAATGAGCGGCACGCTCCTTAAAATATCCAGTATCCCGCCAAAAAGCATATTGGCCAGCTTATTGGATTCAGCCCGTACAAAACCCACCAAAAGTCCTAAAAGAGTTCCAACACCAATGGCCACCAGGGAAATATAGATCGTATTAAGAACACCGGTTAAAATAAAACCTGAATCATTCCACGACAAAGGAGTAAAAAAGGAGATTCCCATCAAATATCTCCTTTAAAGAGTTTTCCAGCAACCATTGAAGCACTGAGCAACACAAACTTGGTAATCACAAAATACATAACAGCCGCCACCATAAAGAATTCAAGGGTTCGAAAAGAAAGTGATTGCAAGCGCTGGGTCTCACCGGAAAGTTCATTCATTCCCACCAGGATACCAAGGGAACTCATAAGGATTGACCAGACAAACTGGTTGGTCATGGGATGATATATTCGCCTGAACATCTGGGGCAAAATAATATAGCGATACACCTGAAAACGTGTCATTCCAAGAGATCGTGAGGCAACATATTGTGTTTTTGGAATGGAAAGGAACCCTCCCCGAAAGGTTTCTGTAAGATAACCGGCATTGACAAAAACAAGGGCGCTGAGCACTGCAAAATATGGAGACAGGTGAATACCAAATGCACCCAAACCAAAATAGGCCATATAAATTTGAAATAAGGCGGGGGTATTTCTTGCTATTTCAACCCAAATGGATGCAGGGATCGAATATTTTTTTGACCCGGATATCTTAGCAAGTGCCAGCAACACACCTATAACGATACCGATCAGCATGGAGAGCACGGAAACATGCAGGGTGACAAATGCTCCGTGTAGTAACTGGTCCATTTTCTGGTAGACAATGTTCCAGTGAAACTGATAATTCATAACAACGGACTCTTCCTGGCAGCAACAACTTAGTACAAAACGACATTGGGGGGGACATCTTAATACGATGCCCCACCCAAAAGATGGTATTTTAAAGCGCCTCTACTTATTGTCTCGTAAGGCCTGAATCAGACTGGCTGGCACCTCACTACCAAAATGTTTTTGGTAACGGGCATTCATCTTCCCATCACGTATCTGATGGATAAGGAAAAGGTTAACATAATTTAACCAGGCAACTTCATCTCTTTTTACTATTATACCAACCACATCATCGTAATTTGGTACAAAGGGGCCTGCCACGAAATCCTTAAATTCTTTGGTCTGCAGTTTGGTGGCAATATTGGTATTGGTTGAAATTATGGCATTCACCTTTCCCTGATAGAGTCCTAAAAAGGCATCATTTTCAGATTTAAATGAGGTATAGTTGGATTTTCCCCAGCCATTTTTCTCTGCATAAGCAAGATATTCGGTTTCATATGTGGTACCAAGGGCCGCACCGACTTTAACATTTTTCAAATCATCAAAGGACCCAATCCCACTTCCCTTTTTCGAAATAACCTGGAATTTAAAAACAAAATACGGATAGGAGAAACCGACAGATTTGGCCCGCTCAAGGGTATCAGAAGTGGAACCAATTACCACATCGGTTTTTCCAGATACCAGTGACGGAATTCTATCACCCCAGGTAAGATTCATTATCTCGGCCTTCACCCCCAAAGCCTCAGCAAGATCCATGCAGTAATCAACATCAAAACCGGCAGCCTTATTTTCTTTATCAAAATAGCCCATGGGAGGGAAATCCAGCACCACACCGCAGTTTAACACGCCTTTTTTGATCACGCTGTCAAGTTGATCAGCATTTGCCGTAGAAGATAAAGCCAATGCCGCAAAACTTGCGACAACACAAAGCAATTTTTTTGTCAATTTCATTTTGTACCTCATAAGGTTAATTGGGGATAAAGCTGTATATAGCAAAACAAGCTACCAAACGCCGGCAGCCACGGTCTTGACCTACCATAAAACCACATGATTTGCAAAAATAAAGTCGGTCCAGAAGGAATATGCGAAAGGGAACCAACAATAAACGGGTGAAAAAAAACTTGACGCCTATACCACATTTATTGTAGTACTACAAAAAGTACAACGGGTGAAAATAATTTTGACACTGGCGATATACCATACCGATTGCATTTTCTGTTGCGTACAGAGAAAGTCGGAATATTCAACTCAATTGGAGGAGATGAAAATGAGAAACTCAAGCAGGCAGTGCGGTGTAATTATTTTTTCCTTACTTCTTTTCTTTGCGTGTGTTCCCACGGCTTTTGCCGCAAACCAGACAGAAGAAGACTATTCCCCCTTAGATGGTATTGCATATAGCGATTGCAGTGTTGACTGTGATGAACTCCATTACAGCGATGATTGCCATTTCTACAGGGCGAAGCATCCCTGTGAAAGCAGTGACCAAGAGATGATAGTATCAACGGAACAATAAGATCCTCCTGGATTGGGGGGAGGTCCGACTCCTCTTGGACCTCTTCCCAATCTCCTTTGACAATTTGTGTCTATGCTCACCTTCCCTGCAATGCAGCCATGGTGGCGTCAACAACCTCCTCAACACTGATCTGTTTCATACATTTTTTTGGTTCGTTGTCCAGAGGACAGTGCCGTTTAAAACATGGGCTGCAGGATACGTTACTCCGTAATACATGATGTTTCTCACCGTAGGGACCTGTTCGCCAGGGCGCCGTTGGCCCAAATAGGGCGACAAGGGGAGTGCCCACGGCTGCTGCAATATGCATTGGCCCGGTGTCCGTTGAAATAACCACATCAGCAACGCTATACAGTGCAGCAAGTTCCTTTAAGGTTGTTTTGCCAGCACAATTCAAAGAATTGCTCTGCATCATTTGCTGTATTTCGCCTATAACTTCCACATCATCCGGAGCACCAGTGAATACAAGAAAGATATTCTCAGAAGCCAATCCATCGGCCACCTGGGCAAAGCGATTGTTATACCAGAGTTTGCTGTCCCACTTTGTTTGCGGGTTAATGGCTACTAATTTCTGTCTCGTTTTTTGATAGCCATTTGTAGCAAGGAGCGTGTCAACTCGTTGTTTTTGGCTAGTAGTGATTGGAAAATCATAACAGATCGTAGGGCAAGGAATATCAATGGCCTTTAAAAGAAGCAGTTGCCGTTCAAGGGCATGAATTTCCATATCCACTGCCTTGACCCTTTTATTAAGAAAAAAATAGCTCCCTTCAGAGTGTTGCATTCCTGGTCCAAAACCAACCCGCTGTTTCCCCCTGGAAAGAAATACCCAAATTCCACTTTTCAATAGGCCTTGAAAATCGATCACCAGATCGTAAGGCCTGCTCCTCAACTCCTTAACAAACTGTATAATTTCAGCTATTGTACTGCGCCATTTCCCAGCCTTAAATGCTTTTTGCCACTGCTTACGTCTGGCAATCAACACACAATCAACAGCCTTATGGCCAAGGACCAGATCCGATGCCGCTTCCTCGACAAGCCAACTGATATGTGCTCCAGGATAATGTTTGCGCAAACAGTTCACAGCCGGCATGGCATGGGTAACATCACCAATGGCACTTGTTTTTACAATAAGGATATTCATAGCGGGGCTATAGTACGACAGTTTTTACCGCACCACAACAGCAGACACTCCCTCTAGTCAATTTATTTATTCTCACTCCACCCAACAAAAATAGAACTTGCCCCATATTTTCCTAGCATTCACCTGCAAAAAATGAGAAACTTCTCTACACGAACTGCAACTAACCTTGGATCACCTTACAACTATTGTCCCGCTTCAACGAATTTTTAAAGAACAGAATAATCAATGAAAAGCCCCCTTGCATATTGGGATTCCTTTAGTCTTACCATAAAATTTCGCCTTATTTTCAGCTTATTGTTCCTCTTTATTCTCTTTATCGGCGCCTCAAGTTATCTCTGTTTTCTCTACATCCATAAAGCAGAAAAGACCATTCAACAAAACATGCGGGTAGAACGTCTTATTCTGCAAATGGATCTTGGACAGCAAAAAGCAAGACAGCTCCTCAATGCCTTTTTTCTTTTTCACCAACAATCGGGGCTGCAAAAAGCACATGAACGCTACGCCCAACCATCGATAAATGAAATAACCCATGTAATTGCACTAAGTAACGAGTTGAAAGATATCCTTTTTCGTTCCACCTATCACAATTCCAATAAACAAATAAAACAATCTGATATCGATCTGTATCTGGCTTCGGCAAAACACTTTGCCAAGACCTCAGCAGAAGCTGTGGAGCTGCTCAATAATAGAAGTGGACCGGAAAGTGGAATTCAGGACAGATTACGCAGCAGTGCATTGCGGGTGGCCAAGGAACTCTCTTCCTGTCCAGAACTTCAGGTACGCTACTCCAGTATGGTATTATCCTACAAAGATTATCTCCTCACCAGACAAAAACTCTTTATGAACAGAGGCATTACCATCCTTGGTGAACTACAAAAGAGCATCAGCCAAAATAGTCCATTTTCCCAGGAGAAAAAACAGAACCTCAACCGACAACTTGACGATTTGGTGGTCCTTGCAATGGAATTAATGGGAGTTGATGATGCCCTCAATGAAAAAATTCAGGATTTTTATTTACAACAACAGGTTGCAACTCCAATATCTACAAAACTCGTCCAACAAAGCCGCGAAGACGCATCCCTTGCAGCCGAGCACATTCAACTCACCCACAGAATAATCGGCCTAATCATTCTTTCAACCGTTCTCGTAACCTTTATGGCGATCTTCACCCTTGCTCGTCTTATGCATGTAAGCGTAACCCACCGGGTACTAGGCCTCACCGAAGCCGCCGGGGAATACAGTAAGGGAAATCTACAAGCCCGCGTGGCAATAACAGGGACTGACGAACTTGCACAGCTTGGCACCACATTCAACGGTATGGCGGATCGTTTACACAAACTTGTGACAACTCTGGAAGAAATGGTTGTCCAACGCACAAAGGACCTGGAAGTACGAGAAGCTTTTTTCCGGCAAATTTTTGATCACAGTAGTAGCGCCATAGCCGTTTATGAAACAGTTGACCAGGGTCAGGATTTCGTCTTTCTTGAATTCAACCGGACCGGCGAAATGATAGAAGGTATCAAGAGTAACACCATTATTGGTAAAAGAGTTTCTGAAGTATTTCCAGGGCTTGAGGAGATGGGGCTTCTTGATGTTTTTCGTAAAGTTTGGCAAACCGGAGAGCCGCTCTCTCACCCCGTATCGTACTACGAAGATTCTAAACGAAAGGGGTGGCGGCAAAATAGGGTATATAAGATGCCCACTGGCGAAATTGTAGCCATGTACGACGATCGTTCCCATGAAAAACGGGCAGAAAAAGAAAAACAAATCATGGAACAACAACTCTTAAGGGCGCAAAAAATGGAAGCCATCGGCATGCTCGCCGGTGGCGTTGCCCATGATCTGAACAATATTCTATCATCCGTCGTCAACTATCCTGAAATTCTTCTTCTGCAGATTGACAAAGCAAGTCCGTTGCGTTCTCCTTTGGAGCAGATACGAGAGTCTGGAAAACGTGCCGCGGCTGTGGTTGCTGATCTACTCACCGTGGCACGTGGTGTCACCTCCAAACGCGAAATAGTCAACCTCAATCACCTGGTCAGCTCCTTTTTTAGCTCGCCTGAATGTAGTCAAATTAAACTTGATCATCCACACGTTCACTACTACAAACATACAGAAAATGATATTCCTCATATCACCTGCTCAACAGTCCATGTGATAAAATGTATTATGAATCTGATGATAAACGGTTCAGAAGCAATTGAACAGCAGGGTTCTGTCACAGTTTCTTCAAAATCTGAATATATCGATTCAAATCAGGCATTTCAACTTGGTATTTCGGCTGGAGAATACGTCATTTTACAGGTTATCGATACGGGAAGCGGCATATCCGATGAAGATCTTGACCACATCTTTGAACCTTTTTACACCAAAAAAGTTATGGGTAAAAAAAGTGGCACAGGACTTGGCCTTTCCATTGTTTGGAATACCATGCAGGATCATGGTGGCGGAGTTGCAGTGGAAAGTAGTAATGCGGGAACACAATTCAACCTTTTCTTTCCAAAGTCAGATGCCGAGCTGACCAGTGAAGGGATAACTCCATCACTTCAGGAACTGGCAGGGAATGGCGAAACAATCCTTATAATAGATGACGACCCGCAGCAACGAGCCATTGCCAGCACCATTTTACAAAAATTTGGATACACTACCCTCTGTCAAGCATCCGGTGAAGATGCTTTTAATTACCTACAATCCCATAATGTTGACCTTCTCATTCTCGATATGCTGATGGATCCGGGGATAAACGGGCGAGAAACATTCAAACAAATTCTAGCTATCCACCCGAAACAAAAGGCCTTGTTGGTAAGCGGATTTTCAAAAAATGCGGAAGTAGAAACAACCTTGGCTATTGGCGCAGAAGGGTTTATTATGAAGCCTTATTCCATGTACGAACTTGGTGAGGCAGTTTTTACAATTTTACACCCAAACAGCAAAAGCAAATAGATGACAACCGTGAATGATTTTTTTGATGAAAAAGTTCAGCTCCCCTCCCCGCCAGCCATTGCGTTAAAAATTCTACAGGCGGTGAGGCAAGAGGAGAATTCTTTCCAGGATATAGCAGCAATAATAAAGTCGGATCCATCCCTTACAGTACGTGTGTTAAAGATTGCCAATTCATCCCTGTATGGACTGAGCAACCCTGTCACCTCCCTTGCCCAGGCCACAGGCTTAATTGGTACTGAAGCCTTAAAAAACATTGCCCTCTCATTTGTTATTGTTCAAGAATTTCAAGAACAGAGACAGGGGAGTTTTAATCTCGAATTATTCTGGCGAAGAGCGGTCACAGCGGCTGTTGCGGCGGATGTGGTCGCAGATGCAGTGGGTCATGTGGATCATGACTTATTTATTGCAGGACTTTTGCAAGATATTGGGATACTGGTGCTGTTTCTTTCTATCCCGGATGACTACACCGCGGTACTCGACACCAAACGGGTAAACAACACTTCCCTTTGTAGCGTTGAAAAAAAACAATTTTCTTGTGATCACACGACAATAGGAGCACTTCTTCTTGAGTCCTGGAACATCCCGAAATCGATTATTGAACCAATTCGGTTTCATCACTCCCACAAAGATGCAAGTGAAGCGTTTAAAAAGTCTGCCTTAATTCTTGAAATTGCCGATAAAATTGCAGCAATTTACCATGGGCTGCATAGCAATAGCAAAGCAATGGAGATCCGCTCTATGCTTGAAAAAGAGTGGCAATTATCCCCTGACACAATCACCACAATCATAGACACGGTGGGGGAACGCTCCAAAGAAATACTGGAATTATTTGCCATCGATCCTGGAGAAATCAAACCGTTTTCGCTCATTATTCAGGAAGCCAATCAAGAGTTAAGTGCATTGAACCTCTCCTATGAGCAGATTGTACTGGAATTAAAACAGGCAAAAGAAAACTCTGAACAACTGGCAAGAGAACTCCAGACTGCCAATAAAAACCTGCAAAAACTTGCATCCAGAGATGGTCTAACCGGCTTATACAATCACCTCTATTTTCACAAGTTACTTGAAGCTGAGCGAAAACGATCAATACGTTATAAACAACCCCTTTCGCTCCTGTTGATAGATATTGATCTTTTTAAAAACGTAAATGATCGCTATGGGCACCCATTTGGCGATACCGTTTTACGAAGCGTTAGCAAAACCCTTTTACGCCTTGTTCGTAATTGTGACATAGTCGCGAGATACGGTGGCGAAGAATACGCGATTATCCTTCCCGAAACTTGCCCAAAAGGAGCACATGTTCTTGCCCAACGACTGCGCAGAGGGATTGAGCAGGAACAAATCACCAAACAAGACCATACAATATCTGTCACCATCAGTATCGGGCTTTCCGGGGCTAAGCTAATCGAAGAAAAAACATCCATACAGGATTTAATCAAAAAGAGTGATCAGGCACTCTATCTGGCAAAGAATAATGGCCGTAATAGAGTTGAAATAAATGCCATATAGAACTCAGCTTTACATACGCTTTGCACCATCAATGGCCGCAGCCATCTGCAGTCCAATGCGTGTGGAAGCAACATCGTGAACTCGTAGGATATCAACCCCTGAACGGTAGGCAAGGGCTGAAGTAACCGCGGTTGGCAGATCACGCTCACTCACCTCAAGCCCTGTAATCTCTTCAATAAAGCGTTTTCGTGAATGGCCAAGGAGGAGAGGCGTACCCAGTTTTTTAAATTCGGCCAGATGGCGTAGAATCAAAAGGTTATGCTCCAGTGTCTTTCCAAAGCCAATACCCGGATCAATGGTAATCCGTTCAATCGCTATACCATTGTGGGTTAGCCAACTTAAGCGTTCTCTAAAAAATTCTATAATTTCTGCGACAACATCCTTATATGTTGGTTTTACCTGCATATCCCCAGGTGTTCCCTGCATATGCATTATTATCACAGGGGCTTCACTCTTTTGCAGTACCGAAAGCATCTCTGGATCTTTTCTACAAGCTGAAATATCGTTAATACTATCTGCACCAGCGGCCAATGCCTGATCAGCAACTTCAGCTTTGGTCGTATCTATTGATATGGGTATGGAATATTTTTTCCGAATAGCGCTAATGGCTGGAATAACGCGTTGCAGTTCTTCACCAAGCGATACCGGCTTCGCAAAGGGACGGGTGGACTCTCCACCAATATCGATACTGTCAGCCCCAGAATTAATAAAGGCTTCAGCCTGCATGCAGACTGAAGCCTCTGAACAAAATTTTCCGCCATCGGAAAAAGAATCGGGCGTAACGTTTAAAATGCCCATTATTTTAGGCAATTTCATGGTCACTCTTTCTCTTGACCTGCCGAAAAACCGTCTTCTGTTTCTTCGGGCACGTCCAAAAAGTCTTCCTCCTCAATTATCTCCTGCACCGCAGCTTCGTTTGTTTGTATTTCCGGCTCTTTCTTCGCAGCTTTTTGTTTTACTACCTTTTCCTCTTCTTTTACGGTACGCTCGTACTTACCGGGACGCAATTCATCAAGGATATCTTCAATATCATCAAGAACGATGGTCTCTTTTTCCAGCAACTCTTCAGCAACACGTTTTAAAACGTCACGGTTTTCACTGAGCATTTCAGTGACCCGCCTGTTTGCATGCATGATGATTTTATACACTTCCTCATCAATTCTTCTTGCAGTTTCTTCACTAAAATCACGATGTTGACTAATTTCCCTTCCCAAAAAGATCTGTTCTTCCTTCTTGCCAAAGGTAAGGGGACCAAGTTCTTCGCTCATCCCCCATTCACACACCATCTTTCTTGCCATATCAGATGCGCGTTCTATATCATTTCCTGCACCGGTGGTTATCTCATCAAAAATCAGTTTCTCGGCAACCCGACCACCAAAGAGGATACAGAGTGAATGCTCCAAAAATTTCCTGGAATGGGTATAACGCTCATCCGTTGGCAGTTGCATGGTCACCCCCAGCGCACGCCCACGGGGAATAATGGAAACCTTATGGATGGGATCCGTATCCGGAAGCATCCTTGCTATCAACGCGTGTCCCGCCTCGTGGTAAGCCGTAACCTCTTTTTCCTTATCGGTGATAATCATGGACCGCCGCTCAGAACCCATCATGATCTTATCTTTGGCCTTATCAATCATATCCTTATCGATCTTCTTGGCACCCTGTCTTGCAGCCATCAGGGCCGCTTCATTGACCAAATTCTCAAGATCGGCACCGGAAAAACCAGGGGTACCACGGGCGACGATTTCCATATCAACATCATCGCGCATCTTGGTTTTATCCGCGTAAATTTCAAGTATTTTCTGACGTCCCTTCACATCAGGAACAGGAACAATCACCTGCCTGTCAAAGCGCCCTGGACGAAGCAGTGCCGGATCAAGCACGTCTGGCCTGTTGGTGGCCGCAACAATAATAACCCCTTCGTTTTCCTCAAATCCATCCATTTCAACCAGTAGCTGGTTAAGGGTCTGCTCGCGTTCATCATGTCCGCCTCCAAGGCCTGCGCCACGATGACGGCCCACGGCATCAATCTCATCGATAAATATAATACAAGGGGCATTTTTCTTTCCTTGAGTAAACAAATCACGAACCCGTGAAGCACCCACCCCCACAAACATCTCCACAAAATCAGATCCGGAAATGGTAAAGAAAGGCACCCCTGCTTCTCCAGCTATGGCCTTGGCAAGCAGTGTTTTTCCGGTACCAGGAGAACCAGCAAGCAAAACACCTTTTGGGATACGCCCGCCAAGGGTGGTAAAACGGTGAGGATCTTTTAGAAAATCAATTATCTCTTCAAGTTCTTCTTTGGCCTCATCTATCCCTGCAACGTCTGCAAAGGTCTTTTTATTATCTCCTTGCTCCATCAGTTTGGCCTTATTCTTGCCAAAGCCCATGGCACCACCTTTTCCACCGCCCATTTGCATCTGACGCATAAAAAAGATCCATACGCCGATAAGGAGTAACATGGGAAACCAGGAAACGAAAATGGACATCAACAGCGAATCTTTTTGCATCTCCTTTACAGAAATATCGACACCGTTCTGACGAAGAATAGCTATCATCTCGTCATCATTTAGGGGATACACGGTGCGAAAAGCCGTTCCGTCCTGCATCTTACCAGAGACAATATCGCCGGATATCTCAACGCCGGTAATGGTATTTCTTTCAACAGCGCTCACAAACTGGCTATATGTAAGGGAATTAGACTTTCCCTGGGGTTGATTAAAAAGATTGAAGAGCAGGATCATGGACAAGCCAATCACCAGCCACATGGTAATATTTTTGTATATCGTATTCAAAGAGTACTCCGTATAGTATAGAGATGTTTACACACCTTCAGCCTTCTTTCTTTGTCAGTGTTCTACACTAAGTAGACTCAACAGATATGTCGAGGGGGAAAGCCGCTTTTTTTATAGAAAAATAGTCCCCAAATAACCTGAGCAAGGCTTGCATTCAACAAAGAGCCAAATATACCCATTGTTAAGATAACTTCATTTTTAGTAGTCGATCAGACGTCCCTTGTAAAATATTGTACAGGCGCCACATCAATTGTTTCACTGCGCATGGCCTCCATCGCCATCACCATGGCAACGGCACCACTGGCGGTTGTTGTATAAGGTATATGTAACTCAAGGGCCGCACGACGAATGGTATAGGAATCTTCCGTGGTACGCCGCCCCATTGAAGTGTTCACCACCCAGCATACAGCGTCGTCCTGCATTTTATCAAGGATATGCGGTCTGCCCTGAGAAATCTTATTTATTGGCGAGCATGCAATGTTGTTATTTTGTAAATAATCGGCAGTTCCGCCAGTCGCAATTATGGAAAAACCCATATCCACTAATTTTTCTGCAGGAGCAAGCATCGCCTTCTTATCACTGTCTCTTACACTTATAAAGACAGTTCCCGCCGTCGGCAATGAAGAACCGGCAGCAAGTTGTCCCTTGGCAAGCGCCAGGCCAAGGTTATCATCAATCCCCATTACTTCACCGGTTGACTTCATTTCCGGACCAAGCAGGGTATCCACATTATCAAAACGATCAAACGGAAAAACAGCCTCTTTGACGGCCCAATGCTTGATGGCAATCTCCTGCGTTAATCCCAATTCCTTAAGGGTTTTACCCATCATGATCTTGGTTGCAAGTTTGGCAAGGGGTACTCCGGTTGCCTTTGAAACAAAAGGAACTGTACGGGATGCTCGCGGATTCACTTCAAGAATATACAGGTCTTCACCCTTCACCGCATACTGCACGTTCATCAACCCAATCACCCCAAGTTCCTCGGCCATATCCCGACTGGCTTGTTTAATTTCCTCTATCATTGTTTCAGATAAGGTATGGGGTGGCAGGACACAGGCCGAATCACCGGAGTGGATTCCAGCTTCTTCAATATGTTGCATAATACCACCGATCACCGTATGGACTCCGTCACAAAGGGCGTCCACGTCCACTTCAATGGCGTCTTTTAAGAATTTATCAAGCAATACCGGATGTTCGGCCCCGGCAATACCGGGAATTGACATAAATTCTTTGAGTTCATCATCATTATAGACAATCCGCATATCGCGTCCACCAAGGACATAGGAAGGACGGACAACCACTGGATAGCCAATTTTACCCGCAACCAAAAGGGCTTCTTCCAGGGTATGAACAGTATCATTATCCGGCTGCCGAAGGCCTAATTTTTGTAAGAACTGCTGAAAACGTTTTCGATCTTCGGCCCTATCAATGGCATCGGGGGGGGTACCGACAATGGGAACGCCATATTCTTCAAGGGCAACCGCCAAATTAAGGGGGGTTTGCCCGCCAAACTGAACTATTACACCATCGGGTTTTTCAAGATCGATGATCCCCATTACGTCTTCAAAGGTCAACGGCTCAAAATAAAGCTTATCAGAAGTGTCATAGTCGGTGGAAACGGTTTCCGGATTGGAGTTAACCATTATCGATTCAATACCCACTTCAGCAAGGGCAAAGGAGGCATGAACACAACAATAATCGAACTCAATACCCTGGCCAATTCGGTTTGGGCCACCGCCAAGGATTACAATTTTCTTCCTCGCAGTGGGCGCCGCCTCATTCTCCTGTTCATAGGTGGAGTAGTAATAGGGAGTATAAGATTCAAACTCTGAGGCGCAGGTATCCACCAGTTTATACACCGGTTCCATACCGTATTTTTTGCGCAAATCACGAACATCCTTCATGGAAGTGCCGGTGAGATAGGCCAATTGATAGTCGGAAAAGCCGTACTCCTTACAACTGCGCAGGAATTTTTTATCAAGACCCTTAAAACCTGCAGCAACAATACTCTTTTCTTTTTCTACAATCTGTTTAAAGTTGTACAGGAACCAGGGATCAATCTGGGTCAATCCAAAGAGTTCTTCGATGGACATGTCACGTTTCAAGGCTTCATATAAATAGCCGATCCGCTTTGAATTTGGCGTTCTCAGCCTTGCTTCCAGGTCATGGAGATCAACATCTTGGCACAACTCTTTTCCGTCACCACCAAAACCAAAACGGCCAGTTTCAAGTGAGCGCATCCCCTTTTGGAAGGCCTCTTTAAAGGTACGGCCGATGGCCATCGTCTCACCCACAGATTTCATGGCAGTGGTAAGCTCATCTTCCGCTTCAGGGAACTTTTCAAAGGTCCACCTGGGAATCTTCACCACGCAGTAATCGATGGTCGGCTCAAAAGAGGCATAGGTCTCCTTGGTGATGTCATTTTTGATTTCATCCAAGGTAAAACCAACGGCCAGTTTCGCGGCAATTTTGGCAATGGGAAAACCGGTAGCCTTTGACGCCAAGGCAGAACTCCTGGAGACACGAGGATTCATTTCAATAACCATCAGCTCCCCATCCACCGGATTCACGGCAAATTGCACATTGGAGCCACCGGTTTCAACACCAATCTCACGGATAATGGCAATTGCCGCATCGCGCATATGCTGATATTCGCTATCGGTGAGGGTCTGAATGGGAGCAACGGTTATTGAATCTCCGGTATGCACTCCCATGGCATCAATATTTTCAATGGAGCAGATAACAACCACGTTATCTTTAGAGTCACGCATAAGCTCCAGCTCATACTCTTTCCAACCAAGCAAACTCCTCTCAAGCATTATTTCGGTGGTCATGGAAAGGTCAAGCCCTGAAGAGGAGAGCTCTTCCAGCTCATTACGATTATAGGCAACCCCTCCACCGGTCCCTCCCAGGGTGAAACTTGGCCGAACAATAATGGGAAATCCTATATTTTCACCCGCTTGCATGGCTTCTTCCAAGGTGTGAACAATGGCCGATTGGGGAACATTTAAGCCAATGGCCTCCATGGCCGCCTTAAACTCCTCTCTTCCTTCGGCCTTTCTGATCACGTCAATATTGGCTGCCAGCATCTCCACATTGTACTTGTCTAAGATTCCCGTTTCGGCAACCTTAATGGCGGTATTGAGTGCGGTTTGCCCGCCAAGGGTCGGCAACAACGCATCAGGACGTTCTTTTTCGATGACCTTGCTCACCATTTCAGGAGTAATAGGCTCGATATAGGTGTGATCGGCAAGTTCAGGATCGGTCATAATGGTTGCGGGATTGGAATTAATCAATACAACCTCAAAACCCTCTTCTTTAAGGGCCTTTACCGCCTGAGCGCCAGAATAATCAAACTCACAGGCCTGAGAAATAATGATGGGGCCTGAGCCGATAATAAGAATTTTTTTAATATCTGTTCGTTTTGGCATGGGAGAAAAGAATATTTTTTCAGTATGTTAATCTTGGCCAGTTTGACGTTAAGCCCCTATTTAACGAGCCCCTTTCATCATCTCAATAAAACGATCAAAGAGATACTCAGCATCATGGGGCCCCGGTGCATGTTCCGGATGGTATTGGACTGAAAATGCCGGATATATCTTATGACGCATACCTTCCACAGAATTATCGTTTAGGTTAATATGGGTGAGCTCCACATTCCCAGGATCAAGGGAATCCATATCCACACAAAAACCGTGATTCTGGGCAGTAATTTCCACCTTTCCGGTTACTAAATCTTTCACCGGCTGATTCCCACCCCTGTGACCAAACTTCAGTTTAAAGGTCTTCCCTCCATAGGCAAGCCCCATGATCTGATGTCCAAGGCAAATACCAAACATGGGCTTTTTCCCAAGCAGGGCTTTGACGGTCTCCACAACACCTGGCACCCCTTCTGGATCACCGGGTCCATTTGAAAGGAAAACACCATCTGGATTCATGGCAAGTACGGTCTTTGCGTCAGTGGTTGCCGGAACAACCTGTACCTGGCAGCCTTTTTCCGTAAAGATTCGTACCTGGTTATATTTAATACCAAAATCAAAGGCAACAATCTTCAAAGGATCGGCAACACATTGCTTGGCGGTGCTAAAATTGGTACCTGGAACAACTTGGTTATCTGCAAAGCCGTAGGGTTCTTTGCAACTCACCCTGCTTACCATATCCTGCCCCACCAAACCGGCCCACTGTTGTGCCTTGTTTTGCAGGGAGATGGGATCCAGATCAGAAGTTGAAATAACCCCTTTCATTGCTCCCTTTGTTCGAATATGTCGAACAAGAGCCCTTGTATCAAAGCCCTCCACACCCAAAACCTTATACTCTTGCAAAAATTCTGCAAGGGACTGCCTGGAGCGGAAATTTGAAGGATAGCCATTGTATTCTTTAACCAAAAAAGCCCGCGGATGAACCGCTGCAGACTCCATGTCTTCCCTGTTTACGCCGTAATTGCCAATAAGGGGATAGGTCATGGTCACGATCTGCCCCGTATAGGAAGGATCGGTAAGAATTTCCTGATACCCGGACATGGAGGTGTTAAAAACGATTTCACCTATCGCTTCCCCCCCGCCGGTAAACGAGCTCCCTTCAAACGTGGTACCATCTTCAAGGACTATCAATGCTTTCATAGGGTTCCCTAATATAGTTCTATGCTTCCTGCAAAGGAAGTCAAACCGTCGATTTAAAAACAGTATGCATAAACAGGCCTAATAAACTCAAAAAACAGTACTGCGTCAACCACTATCCGGACAGCTTTACGAAAACCGGAATATTCTTTTTTTTATCTGCCATTTTTCTTTTGTTACGCCTTCATATTTGCTATGTAATAGTCAGGGTATACTGCTTTTTTCCTTTTTTTGAAAAATTCGGCCGCCTCGAAAAATTAAATTTTCCCCATTCATCCCTTTTCAGAAGGACAAATCATGCATAAGATACTACCGCTGTTCTTTGTAACAACTTTACTATTTTTGAATACATTTGGAGATCCTGTAATGGCAGAAACAAAGTTAGAAGATGGGCTGTACGCCAAATTTATCACCAACAAAGGCGACATCCTGTGTGTCCTTGAATATGAAAAAACTCCCCTTACCGTTACCAACTTTGTTGGTCTTGCTGAAGGCACCAAGCAACTTGGTGGAGGTGCTGGTAAAGAAGGCATTCGTTTTTATGACGGTCTCACCTTTCATCGGGTAATACCCGGTTTTATGATTCAGGGCGGTTGTCCCCTGGGTACCGGAACAGGAGGACCAGGTTACAGCTTTCCCGATGAGATTGATCCATCCTTGCGGCATGACAGTGCAGGTATTCTTTCCATGGCCAATGCGGGACCAAATACCAACGGAAGCCAGTTTTTCATTACCCATGTACCAACGCCTCATCTTGATGGTAAACATACTGTTTGGGGACATGTGGTTGAAGGTCAGGATGTGGTCAACGCGATTGAGCAAAACGACACCATCACCACAGTTGAAATCATCCGTGTGGGTGAAGCTGCAAAGGCGTTTAAAAGTGATCAGGCTGCCTTTGACGCACTGCTTGCCAGCCAGGAAGAACGCCAGCGGGAAAAAGAACTGGCTGCGATGGAGGCGGTGGTAAAACAGATAAAAAGTCAGTGGCCAGATGCCATTACCACCGAATCCGGCTTACAATATGTGGTTAAAGAGGAAGGTGCTGGAGAGACTCCAAAAGTTGGAGACATGGTCAAGGTACACTACACCGGTAAACTCCTTGATGGGACCAAATTTGATTCTTCCGTTGATCGGGGAACCCCCATAGATTTTCCCGTTGGACAGGGGCGTGTGATTAAAGGTTGGGACGAGGCATTACTCACCATGAAAAAAGGTGAAAAGCGAGTACTTATTATTCCTGCAAACCTTGGCTATGGTCCCAATGGCCGAGGTCCCATCCCACCAAATGCCACCATGGTATTTGATGTGGAGTTGATTGATTTTTAGTACCTTACAGATAGTGGAGTCGATCTAATTTGTGTCTGTCCAGAAATGTATGGACAGACACTAACTTGCTGACAACAACATCGGGAGACTGTTATGCGTTGCCCAAAATGCAAACACACCCAGAATTCAACCATGGAATGTGAAGCCTGTGGGTTAATCTTTGCCAGATATAGGGCTGTACAAGAGAGAAAGAAAAAAGCAGCGGAAGAAAAAATAGCGGCTAAGAGTTCTGGCGGCTCAGGCCTTACCCTCTCAACTGTGGTGGTCCTTATCCTCGTAGCCGTTTCAGCCACCTACTATTTCACAACCCGTTCCCCCAAAAAGGCTGAACAAAACGCTACACCCTCAGCCGAGCAACTAGCCATCACCACGCCTGCTTCCGGGGAAAAAAAGACCCCTGTGCGCACAAAGCCGGTAACCCATGTGGCAGCTTCCCCAAAAAAACATGAACACAGTCTTTCTGCCGCTGGACGGGCAACCGTATCCATTGAAACTCCTTTTGGATCAGGTTCTGGATTTTTTATTCGTGATGAGTGGATCGTCACCAATCGCCATGTCATTGAGATGAACGCGAAGAAGGTGGAAGAAGCCCGAGTCCAATACGAGAAGGCAAAACGGTTCACTGATCTTGAGGAAGAGAAACTTGAAGGATATAGGGAAAGATTGCGCTCAGTCCCGGACGGACCGGCCAAGAGTCAATTGGAAATGATCATCGAACATAAAGAAGGTGAGCTTGCTAAAGCGCAACAAAAACTTACCAAGATTGAAGAACAACTTGCCCGGCTGGAGGAGCCAATAGACGCCTCAGATATCAAGATTATCCTTGCAAACGGGGATGAACACTATGCCAACTATCTGATGGTAAGTGATAATTACGACCTTGCACTACTCTCTCTGTATGCCGACTCCCATGCAATATTGGACAAAAGTAATCGCCCACTGGCACAGGGTGACAAGGTATATACAATTGGCTCCCCGGTGGGACTGAGACAAACCGTTACCTCAGGAATTTTCTCAGCCTACAGAAGCAGAGATGGCGACACCTTCCTGCAAACTGACGCCGCCATTAACCCGGGAAACAGTGGCGGACCACTTATTGATGAACAGGGCTATGTACATGGCATCAACACATTTATCCTAAGCAACACGGAAGGTATCGGTTTTGCCATCCCCATCGAAACAGTGTTCCAGGAGTTTTCTTCAACTCTTCTGTAAAAAAACGTAACAGCTCAACCCGTAATACCGATTATGGGTTGAGCCGTACCGGCTAATATTTCAGGCCAACCCTATCCCTTACCAAATCAAGGGTTACACTTGCCTTTTCACGTGCCTTTTCCGCACCCTTTTGCAAAATATCGCGTAACGTTCCGGGATCAGCCAGAAATTCCGCTTTTTTCTTCCTTGCCTCGGCATAATATTCAGAGATAAGTTCCAGAAGTTCCAGTTTAATATATCCATAAGCCGCGCCGCCATTCACATACAAATCACGTACCTTTTGCAAACGCTCAGGGCTTGCGAACAGTTTAAGCATGGCATAGAGGTTACAACTATCCGGATCTTTAGGATCTTCCACTGGAGTAGCATCAGTGGCAATACTCATTACCTTTTTCTTCAACGCTTTTCCTTCAAGAAAAATGGGGATGGTATTTCCATAGGATTTTGACATCTTCTGCCCATCGAGTCCTGGAACAATGGCGGTTTGCTCATTTATGGCGGGCTCGGGAATGGTAAAGGTCTCGCCGAAAGTGGTATTAAACTTCTGGGCAATATCCCTTGCCACTTCAAGATGCTGTTTCTGATCTTTACCAACGGGGACCTGATCCGCTTGATAGAGAAGAATATCAGCAGCCATCAACACCGGATAAGAAAAGAGACCATGGCTGGCATCGATTCCCTTGGCCACCTTATCTTTATAGGAATGACATCTTTCCATAAGCCCCATGGGAGTTAATGTGGAAAGAATCCAGGCCAACTCACACACCTCCGGAACATCCGACTGAGCCCAGAAGGTACATTTCTCCGGATCAAGACCAAGGGCCAAAAAATCCGCCGCCGCTTCAAGGGTGCCGGTGGCCAGTCTGTCCCGATCATGCACGGAGGTTAGCGCGTGGAGATCTACAATAAACACGTATAAATCAGAACTCTCCATCCGGGAAATCATGGTTTTCATCATCCCAAAATAATTCCCAATATGGAGTTGTCCTGAAGGCTGGATTCCTGATAATATTTTCATATCAATAACTGTTCGTATTTTCGTTTGGTTCCCGGTTCTGCTCCTATCCCATCTGGATCAGGTGACAGAAGCTAAGAGTTGCAAGCAAAGGGTATGCAACATTATCATCTTTCATCGGTGCAAGAGACTACTCCAGAATAAGACGAAAAAAAAGGGGAATTCGAATATAATCGAATCCCCCTTTACTCTTAAAGGTATCGCAACTTACTTTTTATCGTCGTCCTTCACCTCTTCAAAATCCGCATCAACGACATCATCATCCTGCTGTTCTGAACCGGCAGCTCCTGCACCACCGGCTCCATCACCGGGTGCACCTTCCTGGGAAGCATTGGCATACATCATCTCAGCCAGCTTATGGGAAACCTTAGTCAGTTCCTCAATGGCCGCGTTAATGGCAGCAGCGTCATCCCCTTCGATGGCCTTTTTCACATTTGCGATCTCTGTTTCCACATTGGATTTGGTTTCCGCGTCCACCTTGTCGCCAAGATCCTTCATTGACTTCTCAGTGGCGTGTACCAACCCGTCTGCATTGTTCCTGGCATCAACCAGTTCCTTGCGTTTTTTATCTTCTTCCGCATGCTCTTCAGCATCCCGCTTCATTTTTTCGATCTCCTCCTCGGAAAGCCCTGAAGAAGCGGTGATACGAATGGATTGTTCTTTATTGGTTCCCATATCCTTTGCAGAAACATTCAAAATTCCATTTGCATCAAGATCAAAAGAAACCTCAATTTGCGGAACTCCCCGTGGTGCCGGTGGCAGATCGGTCAGCTCAAAGCGACCAATGGTCTTATTGTCAGCTGCCATTTCCCGCTCACCTTGCAGAACATGGATGGATACCGCAGGCTGGTTATCGGCAGCCGTTGAGAAAATCTGGCTCTTTTTGGTCGGAACCGTTGTGTTTTTCTCAATAAGCTTGGTGGTCACTCCGCCAAGGGTTTCAATACCAAGAGAAAGTGGCGTTACATCAAGGAGCAGTACATCTTTTACATCACCCTGTAATACACCGCCCTGAATAGCCGCGCCAATGGCAACAACTTCATCAGGATTTACTCCCTTATGGGGGTCTTTGCCAAAAATTTCCTTTACCTTCTGCTGCACCTTAGGCATACGGCTCATACCACCAACCAAGATAACCTCGTCAATCTCAGAGGCGGACAATCCGGCATCTTTCAGCGCTGTCTTACAAGGGCCAACGGTACGGTCAACTAAATCATCAACCAGTGACTCAAATTTTGACCGGCTCAGTTTCACATTGAGATGTTTAGGACCGGAGGCATCAGCAGTGATAAATGGCAGGTTAATTTCGGTCTCACTGGTGGTGGAAAGCTCCATCTTTGCCTTCTCACCCTCTTCCTTCAAGCGCTGCAGTGCCATCTTATCATTTCTAAGATCAATACCCTGCTCCCTATTGAACTCATCAGCAAGCCAGTTAACGATGCGCATATCAAAATCTTCACCACCAAGGAATGTATCACCGTTGGTAGATTTTACTTCAAAGACGCCATCGCCGATCTCCAGGATAGACACATCAAATGTACCGCCACCAAGATCAAATACGGCAATCTTTTCCTCGCCCTTTTTGTCAAGCCCATAGGCAAGGGAGGCTGCAGTTGGCTCGTTAATAATACGCTGTACATTCAACCCTGCAATCTTGCCGGCATCTTTAGTCGCTTGACGCTGCGAATCATTAAAGTAGGCCGGTACCGTGACAACAGCTTCGGTCACATCTTCGCCAAGGTACTCTTCAGCAGTCTTCTTCATTTTGCCAAGGATCATTGCCGCAATCTCAGCAGGAGTATAGGTGGTACCCGCAACTTCAATGGCTGCACTGCCGCCTTTTCCTTCAACTATCTTAAAAGGGCTGATCTCAAGGGACTTTTGTACCTCTGGATCGCTGAAATTACGCCCGATAAGACGTTTAATTGCAAACAACGTTCGCTCAGGGTTGGTTACCGCCTGACGTTTTGCCACTTGCCCAACCAGGCGTTCTTCTCCGTCTGTAAATGCTACGATCGAAGGAGTAGTGCGATTTCCTTCCGCATTCGCAATAACGGTGGGATCGCCACCTTCCATGATCGCCACACAAGAGTTGGTGGTTCCCAGATCAATTCCAATTATCTTTCCCATTTTTAATCTCTCCTTATATCGTGATACAAAGCACCCAGACAAAGCCTGAATGTTATGGTTTTATGTAATTTTGGTTTTTTGTATATAACACTTGCTACAGTGCGCATTATCCAACAATTGTCAAGCACCTGAGGAAACAATTACCTTCGCTGCACGTAACAATCTATCTTTGTATTGGTACCCCTTTTCAAATTCATTAACTACATGGTCCTTGGGTACCGTTTCACTGGCCTCCATGGTCAAGGCCTCCTGATTCACCGGATCAAAGGGCTGGCCAATGCTCTCAAGGGGCGTTACCTCAAATTTTTCAAGGCTTGTAAGAAGGCTCTTCAAGGTTAATTCCACGCCCTCAAGCAGTGATTCCAATGCATCTTCAGGCTGCGCCTCTCCGGTCCTCCCCTGGGCAACAGCGCGCTCAAGGTTGTCAACTGTGGAGAGTACTTCACGGAAAATCGGTTCCCCTGCATACTTCAACGCATTTGCCTTTTCCCGGGTCATTCGTTTTTTATAATTCTCAAACTCTGCGGCAATGCGCATAACTTGATCTTTCTGTTTGGCCAGCTCTTCTTTAGCTTCAGCCAATTCATCCACAACTTCCGCTTCTTCTTCAACAGCTTCTTCCTGAACCGGCTCCTCGACATCGCCTTGCGCTTCTTCCACTTCCGGAAGTTCATCTCCAATGGAAGCAATATCCTCAAGGATTTCTTCTTCGTTTTTCTTTTCGCTCACCCCATTCTCCTCTTTCATATGTCACGGCTGTAGGCAGCCTAACCATTCAAGCTCTTAAATTTATAGTCAGTGCGAACAATAAGTAGCCCCAATTCTCTTGTCAAGTTGTGATAATGCTTCTTTTTAGGCTTTCATCTTGGGCCAAAAAACAATATAGTGACCCGCATTGTTCCTGGCTTTTTTGTGCCATCAGGACATATGTTTTTAAGTAAGACTTACTGCTCAACTCTTATGTACACCTACAATAACGAGTGCTGATTCTTTTATTGCTCACTTTCCCTGAGTGATAAAAACGGCTGGAGAATACGATGGATTTTGAACCAAAATGGATTGCCTGGGAAATTACCAGACGTTGCAACTTACGATGTGTGCATTGTAGATCATCATCCACACTGGAAGTCGATGAGCACCCCGATTTTTCCTTTGCAGAAGCCAAACGAATCATCGACGATATCGCCTCTTACGCCTCTCCCGTGCTGGTGCTCTCCGGTGGAGAACCCTTGCTGCGCGAAGATGTTTTTGATATTGCCAAATATGGTGGCAGTAAAGGCTTGCGTATGTGTATTGCCACCAACGGGACATTGGTAACCGAAGAGATTTGCCATAAAATGAAAGAGGCCGAAATCAAAATGGTCTCATTAAGTCTTGATGGTGCAAATGCCCAAACCCATGATGATTTCAGGAATCAACCGGGCGCTTTTGCAGGCACCATGAACGCCATTTCGCTTTTTAATAAGCATAAGATACCATTTTTGGTAAATTCTTCCTTCACCATTCGCAACAGAAAGGAAATTCCAGAAATCTACAAACTGGTAAAAAGCCTTGGCGCCACAGCCTGGTATATGTTTATGATCGTACCCACCGGCCGCGGAGAAGATATTATGGAAGAGCTCATTCCCATTGATATCTATGATGAGATTTTGCAGTGGCACTATGAAATCGAAAAAAGTGACAACGATCTGCTCACTCGCCCGACCTGCGCCCCGCATTATTACCGTATCGTACGGGAAAACGCCAAAGCGGAAAAGTCCACTTTTAAACGAAGAAATCTCAAGTTCTCCACGGGAGGTTCCAAGGGATGCCTTGCCGGGCAACTGATCTGTCTCATTGACGTGGATCTCAATGTATTACCCTGTAGCTATTTTCCAAAATCTGCAGGGAATCTTAAAGAGCAATCCTTTAAAACTATCTGGGAACACTCCTCGCTCTTTAAGGAGATGCGTGATTTCAAAGGCTATAAAGATAACTGCGGTTCCTGCGAATATGTTAACGTTTGCGGTGGCTGCCGAGCGCGTGCCTATGCCATGACCGGCGATTACCTGGCCCAGGAACCATTTTGTAACTATATCCCCAAAAAACTGCGTAACCAAACAAACGCATAAAGGAAACACCAAATATGAATGATACATTTCTACGAGCATGCCGTGGCGAAAAAACTGATTACACCCCCATCTGGATCATGCGTCAGGCCGGGAGGTATCTTCCTGAGTATCAAAAGGTGAGAGGGAATGTCACGTTCCTTGAACTTTGCAAAACCCCTGAGCTCTGCGTGGAAGTCACCTTACAACCCGTTGATATCCTAGGTGTTGACGCGGCAATCCTTTTTTCAGATATCCTTATCCCGCTGGAAGCCATGGGCACAACCCTTGAATTCCATGAGGGACGCGGCCCGGTTTTCCCAAACCCGATCAAAAACCAGGCCGAACTTGACAACCTGATCATCCCGGACCCTGACGAGCAGCTTGGCTTTGTTATGGAAACCATCCGGCTTTTACGCAAAGAACTGCAAGTACCGCTAATAGGTTTTTCAGGGGCGCCTTTTACCAACGCCACCTATCTTATTGAGGGTGGATCGTCCAAGGTTTTTTGGGAAACAAAAAAGATGATGTACACGGCTCCCGATCTGTTTCATAATCTGATGCAAAAGATTACCGATTGCACCATTGTTTATTTGCAGGCCCAGGCCAAAGCAGGAGCGCAAGCACTACAGATCTTTGACTCCTGGGCAGGCGTGCTTGCCCCATGTGACTTTCAGACTTTTGCTCTTCCCTATGTACAGCAAATTATAACAGCATTACGTAAAACAACGGATATTCCACTTATCTACTTTGCCAATAATGGTTCCACTCTACTGGAACTCTCCGAAACTTCCGGAGCGGATGTTTTAGGGCTTGATTGGCGAATCAAAATTGGTGATGCCGCAAAAAGAGTGGGCAACGTTGCCTTACAGGGTAACCTTGATCCTTTCGCCCTGCTGCTTCCCAAAGACGAGCTCAAAAATCGTATTGGAGCTATCATTGATGACGCCAGAGAATGTCATGGGCACATCTTTAACCTGGGACACGGCATCCACCAGTTTACCCCGCCTGAACAGGCCATGGCCGCCGTTGAATATGTTCACGAATTAAGCGCCAAGTAAAAGATGCAGATACCATCCATAAGCCAGTGTCTGCAAATCATGGAACAGGAGGCGATGCTCCCCAATATCCGGGCCCATTCACTTATGGTTGCCCGGGTAGCCCATTGCATGTTCCTTGCGTTACAGAACACAACAAACACACAACTGCCACCGGAAGAACTTGTTATTGCTGGCGCACTCCTCCACGATATTGCCAAAACGCCCTGTATCGCACGTGGCTGTCATCATGCTAAAAAGGGACGTGATCTTTGCGACAAACTTGGTTTTCCCGAAGTGGGTGAAATTGTGCGGGAACACGTTTGGCTTTTTGATTTTTCACTGGAAAGGTACCAGCGTTGTGATTTTTTTGCCAAAGAACTGGTATACTACGCCGACAAGCGAGTGCGCCATGACCGCATAGTCTCCCTTGCAGCAAGAAAGGAATACATTATAGAACGCTACGGCAATGACGATCCCAAACGGTTTCGTCTTATAGATGAAAACTTTTCCAACTGTGCCGAGCTTGAAAAGTATCTATTCGCATGCATTGATTCAACTCCACAAAATCTGGAATCAATGGTTGACACTCACGCCCTTCCTGGGATTTAAGAGAGCGCTATTTTTTTTGCAATGTCTGCAACAACTCCCGGGTAGCTTCACCATTTACCTTCAACCCATGTTGCTGCTGAAAGCGTTCAATGGATTCTCTAGTATTGGGACCAATGCGACCATCGATAGCGCCCTTATACAACCCTCGCTTCTGTAACTCTTTTTGGAGGACAATCTTCTGATCGGCTGAAAGAGCACCCGCTGGTCTTGGCCAAGGTTGGACAACACCGACCTTTCCCTCAAGTTTATCGGCAAGAAGCCCCACAGCCAGGGCATAAAAATCTGAATTATTGTATCTTTTTAAAACAAAAAAATTCTTCAACAGTAAAAAGCCCGGCCCCTGCTCCCCACCAATCATTTTCAGTTCTGCCCGCTCTTCCGGAAACGCAAAAACACCACCACGCGGGCGAACTACGCCCAAACTTTTCCACTGGGCTAAGGTCTTTGTCTCTCCGGTATGTTTCACAAGATTACCTGGAACCACAACTTCATATCCCCACGGCTTTCCCGTACGCCATTTATTTTTATGAAGCAAGTTTGCGGCCGTTGCCAGCGCGTCGGGAACCGAGTTCCAGATATCTCTTCGTCCATCTCCATCAAAATCAACACCATAGGCAAGAAAACTAGTGGGGATAAACTGGGTATGCCCCATGGCTCCGGCCCATGAGCCCAAAAGCTGATCGAGTTCCACATCACCCGCCTGGACAATTTGCAGGGTTGCCAGAAGTTGGGATCTCCCAAATTTTTGCCGCCGTTTATCCGCATAGGCAATGGTGGCCAGCGCGCGTGGCACATAATGAAGACGTGAGCTACGCTGCAATGCCACCCCATAGGAAGTTTCCATTGACCAGATAGCCAAAACGATAGATGATGGTATTCCAAAACGTTGTTCAATTTGGCTAAGGGTTTTTTCGTAAACTTCTGCCATAATATGACCGTCTAAAACGGCTAGAGGGGTAACTCTTGCATCAAGATAGTCCCATATCTTTGTTGTAAATTCCGCTTGATAGGCAGCCTTTTGCAAAACCTTTGGATCGGGAGTAGTGACTGAAGCCATGGCCTTTTCAAAGGTCGTGCGACTAATTCCCTGGGACGTGGCTTCAAGATAGAAACTTTCTAAAAAGCCTTGAAAGCTTTGGTGATCAACGGGAGCTGCCCAGGTGTTTTTTTCAGAATACATTAGAAAAAAAGAGGTAAGCAGCAGCCAGGCGCATAGGGCCTTCACTGCTTTCCACTGGAAGAAAAAGCATTGTTGAAAAAAGAGGGTCATTTGCAAAATAGCGTATGTATAAGAGGATTTCCTAAATCTTCTTTAGAAAAAATTTCTGTTCATGTTTCGTACGAGCAGGCAAGCTGCTCAACTCAGCTTTACACAACACATATCAGGGCAAGAGTCAATAAAGAAATTTCTTTCCCAAGAAACACAAACAGAGCTTGACAAAATGTCTGTTTACTTTTTACCCAGCTCACCATTATTTTGCATACTTTCTACCCGATATTTTCGCTACACCTTCCTTGAAGCGCGCAAAGAAAATAGTAAAAATACATTATTTTCAACGTATTACAGTTATAATTTTCTTCCTGGCACGGCCATTGCTCTATCTCGGGTAACAATAAAAAATGGCATAGAGGAAAATAATGAAGGTACTGTATAAAGAAATTCAAGCAAGACGCGCAGCGCGGTCTTTTCTTGAGAAGAAAAGTTCGCCGGATGGTAAACGTATCAAGCAACTCAGTGCTGAGATTTTTGAGTTACAACGAGCCATATTGACCAAAAGCGGTGTCGTTGCCCCATTGCCAGCATAAAATCTAGCCCCACCGGCCTCTGGGCCGTTTATTATACTCATTTTTTCTCCCTCCCCGGCCCTTCCAAGTTGTTTGGAAGGGCTTTTTTTTATTCGGAAAAGAAAGCCAAACGAATACCAAAGGTAAGAAAAAGACTTCCTGAGAGAAAACGAAAAAACCGCTGCGCGGATTCTTTACCTTGCACCCGTTTGGCAAAAGATGCTGTAAAGAGGGCAAAAAAAATATTGACCAGCGTGCCATTCGCGACAAATACCAGACCTAAAAAGAGAAACGCCAGAGCAGGACGTTCCGCCGAAGGAGAAACAAATTGGGGAAGCAAAGCAAGGAAGAAAAGGGCAACTTTTGGGTTAAGCGCATTGATTAAGATTGCCTGCCTAAAAATGACTCGTAAAGCGATCGATTTTTTTTCGGTTGTGTCTTTATTCTTTCCCTTGGTCGAAAATATGGAAATACAGCCCAAATACACAAGATATGCGGCACCAACAAATTTGAGCAAGGTAAAAAGAAGTGCCGAAGAAAGCAAGATGGCGGAAACGCCAAGGGTTGCACCAACTATATGAACGAGACAACCCGTACTGATACCGATGGCCGCGACAATCCCTGCCCATTTTCCCTGCGCCGCACTACGCCCCGTAATATACAACACATCCGGTCCAGGCGTGATATTAAGCAGGAGGCCGGCCAAAATAAAAAACCCAAGATCCGTCACCCCAGCCATCCTATTCCTCCGTTACCCTTGCAGAAGCATTTTTTCCACGGCTGGTCCCACAATCTTCCAATCCACACAAGGTTTGTTAAACGTGGGCGGATGGATGAGTGGACATCCAAAAGAGGCATCATCAATATAAAGTTTTGCAAATGGTTTGGGACTGGATGTCCAGGAATCCTGGTCAGGATTATGATTAATTCCATACAGTGGAATATCATTTTGGGCAAAATAGTCAACGGCGTCCTGGAGATAGCAGTTTTTGGCGGAATTATCACTACGCATGGTAAAAAGAATAATCTTGGCACCAAGTTCCACCCATCTATGCAACCAGTCGGTGGCCAATGGAACAGGATCCCCAAGATACGGATAGCGATGATCAACAACTGTCCCATCAAAATCAACACAAATATACATACTCATTACTCCACAACTTTGTCCATTGCAGGAACAGGCAGCTTATCCCATAAGGTAAAAAGTTCTCCGATACCCTTTTCTGCCAGTGTCATCATTGCAAGAAATTCTTTGCTGCTAAACGGTGCTCCTTCTGCCGTGGATTGGATCTCAACCCACTTTCCATCGCCACTCATCACAAAATTTGCATCAACTTCGGCCCTGGAATCTTCCCGATAATCAAGATCAAGAAAAGGAACACCATCAATAATACCAACAGAAATAGCAGCAACGGGCAAAACGGTGGGAAGTTTTGCCAGCTTTTCCTGCCATACAAGTTTTTCAAGGGCAAAACGAAGTGCAAGTGCAGCCCCGGTGATTGAAGCCGTTCGCGTTCCACCATCGGCGTTAAGCACATCACAATCAACACGAAACGTTCGCTCGCCAATGGTTGCAAGATCAACCATCATTCGCAGGCTTCGTCCTATTAGTCGTTGTATTTCATACGTTCTGCCAGACCTGCCGCCCACCGCTTCCCGCTTATAGCGGGAGTTTGTTGCACAGGGAAGCATGCCATATTCGGCAGTAATCCACCCTTTTCCCGTATCTTTTAGAAAAGGCGGCACCTTCTCTTCCACTGTTACCCCACAAAGGACGTGGGTTCCGCCCATCCGAATCAGCAAAGACGCGTCCGCACCAGGCTGAAAATCCCACTGCAGAGAAACAGGGCGCTTGCTCTCAGGGCTTCTCTCTTCCGCTCGTTTCATAACTTCCGCTTATCAATTACTCGCTGTCCCTTTCCTTCAAATCGCTCAAGGGTCTTTTCTTCAACTAACTTAACGGCAACACCAATACCCAACTCCGAATTGAGCTGTTTTTGGATTTTTTCAATAAGAGCACGTTGTTCACTCATCCGATCAGAAAAAAGTGATTCCTGCACCTCCACCATCACGGTGGCTCTATCCTGATGATTTTCCCGCTCAACGACAATACGATAATGGGGTTGGGTACCGTCGATACTAAAGAGCACAGATTCTATCTGGGTGGGAAATACATTTACCCCTTTAATAATCAGCATATCATCCGTTCGGCCCAGAACACGATGCATCCGCCTACTGCTTCGTCCACAGGGGCAATCACCCGGTAAAAGCCGGGTTAAATCACGTGTACGATAGCGTATCATGGGGAATGCTTCTTTGGTAAGCGTTGTGATAACCAGCTCCCCAACCTCACCTTCTGCCACAGGTTCTAGGGTTTCAGGATTGAGTATTTCAACCAGAAAATGATCCTCATTGATATGTAATCCATTACATTCAGCGCACTCTCCGGCAACTCCCGGTCCCATAACTTCTGAAAGTCCGTAATTATCCGTTGCCCTGATACCCAGCTTATCGTTAATCTCCTGTCGCATCGCCTCTGACCAGGGTTCTGCACCAAAAAGCCCAAATTTTAGTGACAACCCCGCTGGATTTACTCCCATATCAAAGAGCACATCGGCAATGTTTAAGGCGTACGATGGCGTGCAGACAAGGGCAGTTGTCTTAAAATCCTGCATAATCTGGATCTGTCGTTTGGTATTGCCCGCCGAAATAGGGATAACAGACGCCCCAAGTCGTTCCGCACCATAATGCAAGCCAAAACCACCGGTAAAAAGACCATAGCCAAAGGCGATTTGAATGACATCGTCGGCAGTGAGTCCCGCCCCGCAAAGCACTCGAGCCACAAGATCTGACCAATTTTTGATATCATTTTTCGTATAGCCCACGACCGTAGCCTGGCCGGTGGTCCCAGATGAGGAGTGCACACGCACAACCTCCCGAAGAGGTACAGCGAACAATCCATATGGATAGCTGTCTCGTAAATCCTGTTTGGTGGTGAACGGGAGTTTTGTGATATCTTCTAAAGAATCAAAGCCTTCAAAATCGATATTCAGTTCACTGAATTTTTGTCGATAGAAGGGAACATGGGTACCCACTCGGTAGAGCGTTGACTGGAGACGCTCAAGCTGGAGCTGCTCCAGTTCGTCGCGTTTCATACATTCTTTATCTTCTTGCCAATACATTGTTTATCCAGTGAAGTAAAGGTTATAGATAGAATAGCTTAATATATGGTGTGTATGCAAACAGGACTTATTGTTCACGGCCAAGGTACGCCCGTTGCACGTCCTGATTCTCCAAAAGATCTTCGGCAGGTCCCTGCACGATAATCTTCCCGGTTTCTAGAACATAACCACGATCTGCAATCCCCAGAGCCGCCTTTGCGTTTTGCTCAACAAGTAAAACCGTATTTCCCTCATCCCTGAGACGCACAATAATCTGAAAAATTTCTTTTACAATTAAAGGGGCAAGACCAGTGGAAGGCTCATCCATCATAACAAGAGATGGTTTGGACATAAGTGCCCTTCCCATGGCCAGCATTTGCTGCTCCCCTCCTGATAAGGTTCCGGCAAGTTGTTCCTTTCTTGAGCGAAGGATGGGAAACAGCTCATATTGGTGATTGAGCAACTCCTGAATCACTTGTTTTCCCCGCTTTTGAATGGGATGTGCCCCAAGAAGCAGATTCTCTTCCACACTCATGGTGGAAAATACCTGGCGTCCTTCGGGTACCATTACACAACCAAGTCCAGGGATAGCTGCTGGTTTACATTTTACAAGATCATTTTCTTTAAAAACAACATCACCAGACGTGCCTTTTATTAGGCCGGCAATGGTTGAGAGGAGTGTGGTCTTCCCTGCTCCGTTGGCACCAATAATGGTTACAATTTCACCGGGATCAACATGCATGGAGATGTGTTTTAAGACTTTTATTTTTCCATATCCGGAAACAAGATTGCGAATTTTAAGCATAAATCAATCCTCTCCCAGATAAATTTTGACCACTTCGTGGTTTTGTTGAATGGCTGCGGGCAGCCCCTCGGCAATTTTTTCGCCAAAGGAGAGAACAACTATTTCATCGGATATATCCATCACCAGGGACATATCATGTTCAACCAGTAAAACCGTTATGCCAAGATCTCTAATCTTTGTAATAAGACGACCAACTTCCGCCGTTTCATAAATATTGAGTCCTGCGGCCGGTTCATCAAGGAGAAGCAGTTGCGGCTCCGTTGCCAGAGCCCTTGCAAACTCAACAGCACGTTGTTGCCCAAAGGCAAGACTTGTGGCCTCGGTGTCGGCAAATTCCGCAATACCTAAAAGTTCCAGATATTCCATGGCCTTTTCCCGGATCGCCTTTTCCTCTCGATTCGTGGCTGGGAAATGACAGAGCCCAGCTAAAAAGCCGGCTTTACTCCTCACATGCCGCCCAACCATCACCGACTCAAGGGCCGTCATCCCATGAAATAATTTGATGTTCTGAAAAGTCCTCGACATTCCAAGGGAGGCGATCTGGTACGGTTTATAACCTTGGATTTCAGTTTCTTTAAAGATAACCTTTCCGGAACTGGCTTTTAGATTGCCGGCAATCAGGTTAAAAAGGGTCGTTTTCCCGGCTCCATTGGGACCAATAACGGCCTTAATCTGACCAGCTTTAACACTAAAACTGACCCCGTTTACCGCAAGAAGCCCTCCAAAGCGCTTTTGAACAGATTCAAGTTGCAGCATCGATAACTTATCCCTTCTCTGTTTCAGGTTTTAGACGCTGCATAAATCCTCGCAGATTTATACTCAGGATCCCATCCGGGGTGAAAAGCATAACAAGGATCAAAATAGAACCAAAAACCGCATCATCATAGGATCCAAAGACCCCACGCAAGGAAAGAAAGGTCAGGAGCACTCCCATAATCAATGTTCCGCGAATATTGGCCATACCACCAACTGCAACAAGCGCAACATAACGAACAGATTTCATTACAGATGCCTCCGATGGCCCGATGGAACCGTTATAGTGGGTCAAAAACACTCCCGCAAGGGACGCATACACGGCACTCATCACAAAAATCTGTAATTTCAAACGACTGGTATGCACGCCAATTGCCTGGGCAGCCTCTTCGGAGCCATGGATTGCCCGAAGTCCCCGCCCAATCCGTGAATCAATAAGATTTAATAAGAGCAAAAGGCCCACCACCAGCATAATCCAAGCGATATAATAGTTTTGCACTCTACCTGCAAAATCGCCACTCAAAGTCAAGGTCCCAACGCCATTAACCCCCGGAAACAACACAAAGGGAGGCACACCGGATAAACCATCCGCTTCGCCAAAATATTCACTGGCAACAACGATCTGAAAAATAATAATTCCAAAGCCAAGGGTTGCCATGGCCAGATAATGCCCTTTAAGTTTAAGTACCGGAACACCAATCAATAAAGCGATGCACACGGCAAGTAAAACCCCGCAAACACATGCCGCCCAGGGGGTTACGGTCAGCAGTTGTTCTCCATAGAGATTCTCCCCCGCTTCTAAAAGATGAAACGAATCCAGCAGAGCGATAAAAGCAGAATCTTTATAGGCGAGCAGATTATGGGTGGTAAGACCTGCGGAAACGTAGCCACCAATGGCAAAAAATCCGGCATGGCCAATGGAAATCTGTCCGGCATACCCCATAAAGGCAGCTAAACCAATAACCACCATGGCATAGTAGGCTGACATGGTGAGCTGGGTGAGGTAGTAGGTTGTACCGGTAAGAGATGTTAACAGATGCACCATAAGCACAAAACAGATAAGACCACTGATAAAAATATATTTTTGTCGTTTCATCAGAAATCCTTCAGTTTTGCAGCATCACCAAAGTTAAACAAGCCATAAGGCCTCCAGAAAAGGATCAGTAACAAAATGGCGATGGAGATAACATCTTGATAGACAAGGGGTAAAACAGCCACCGAAAAGGCCTCAATAATACCAAGAAGCAGGCCAGCGGCCACGGCCCCCATGGAATTTCCAAGACCACCGAGAATGGCCACGGTAAAGCCCTTAATGGCCAGCCCCGTACCGGAATCGTATTGGGTATACGTAATAGGAGACATCACACACCCGGCAAGGGCCCCAATGCCTGCACTGAGCATAAAGGAAAATGTCACCATATTTCTGGTATTAATACCACAAAGAATCGCAGCCTTCCTATTGGCGGAACAGGCCCGCATTTCCCTGCCGATGGCAGTATATTTAAAAAAGAGGCTCAACAACAAAACGATACAGCTACAGACACCAATCACCCATAGTACCTGGTAAGAGAGATGGGCAGAACCAAAGCTAAAGGTGCTAATTGCATCCCCATAAAAATAGGGTAAGGCCCGGATGGATTCGCCCCATATATGTAACGCCACTTCCCGGATGAGTATGGAAAGGCCAATGGTGATAATAATCATCCGCAAGACCGATGGACTTTCAAGCCAACGGATAAAAGTCATCTCAATTAGCGCTCCCACCAACATGGTAATAAGGACCGCAACGACAATGGCCGCGTAAAGCGGCATAAACGGCAAAAGCGAAATGGATATCATCCCGCCCAGCATAACAAATTCGCCCTGGGCAAAATTTATAATGCCGGTGGTATTGTAAATAATATTAAAACCTATGGCCACAATGGCATACATGATTCCATAGGTGATGCCGGCAAAGAGATATTGGGTAAACAGGTCCACAGTTTGTTTGTTCAGTAATAGATGCGCATGCGAACAAAGGGGATGGTTGTTACACCATCCCCTCTGTAAATTGGACGTACAGCAATACGTGTTACTTTGCGGAATAAGGCGCGAAAGCACCGTCTTTAACAACCATCATGACAAAGGCGTCAATATCAAGCCCACTATGATCTTCAGGGGTCATTTTAAAGACACCACCTGTTCCAGGAACGGTCAATGTCTCAAGGGCGTCACGAACCTTCTCTTTATCAGCAACCCCTGCTTTTTCAATGGCTTTTGTTAACAGTAACAAAGAGTCGTAAGCATGACCGCCAAAGGTGGAAACAGGCTCGTTGAATTTTGCCTCATAGGCGTTTTTGTAGGACACCAATACCTCTTTTTGTGGATTGTCAGCAGGTAAAGCATCTGCAACCAAGAGACGTCCAGCCGGGAAAATCAAGCCTTCAGTGGAAGTACCACCTGCTTTGACGTAGTTAATATTTCCAAAACCATGGCTTTGAAAAAGAGGCACATCCCATCCAGCCTGACGCATATTTTTAGCAAGGATTGTTTGGGCTGGAACGATGGACCAGTTGACAACGGCCTGAATATCCGTATTGGCTTTTAGCTTTGCAACAACTGCAGAAAGGTCTGTAACTTTGGGGCTATAGGTTTCATTGGCAAGCACTTCGATGCCAAACTCAGGGGCCAGCTCATTTAAGAACTTTTTACCCATTTTACCAAAACCGGTACCACCAACAACCACAGCGATTTTACTGATACCCTGCGCTTTCATCGTCTCATAGATTTTCTTCACCGCCAGTGAATCATTTTGTGGGGTTTTAAACACGTATTTGGCAACCGGATCAACAATGGCTTTGGTTGAAGCACAGGAAATCAGAATCATTTTCGCCTGTTCACACAGGTTTTTGATGGCCATGGTGGAGCCTGAACGTGTGGGACCAACAATGGCAAAGACTTTCTCTTCCTCAATAAGCTGCTTGGCAAAAGAAACTGCGTTTTCTTTTTTGCCTGCAGAATCTTTCAAAATAAGTTCAAGTTTATTGCCCGCAACCCCTCCGGCAGCATTAATCTCTGCAACCATCATTTCAAGGGTATTTGCCTCAGGTTTTCCCAAAAACCCTGCCGGGCCAGTTGCAGCGATAATTGCTCCCACTTTAATGGTATCCGCAACCGCTGGAGCCACCAACAAACTTACTGCCACTGCTGCCATAAGCAGCTTCAATGCAAACTTTTTCATACTCCTCTCCCCAAAATAATTAGAAAACGTAGTCGTATCACAGCTACTGTTTATAACGCACAGATCTGTTCACCACTTAAGATGGTGTAGCCCGTACGCTGTAACGATTCTATGGCCTTGTCCATATCATCAAAACGGAAAATCAATACCGCATTCTCCCCGCTTTTGTTCACAAAGGCATACATATACTCAACATTGAGTTTTTCCCCTTCTATGGTTTTCAAAACTCCTGCCAAGCCACCTGTCTTGTCGGCAACCTCAACAGCAATAACATTGGTAACCCCAACGGTAAAACCACTCTCCTTTAAAGCCTTTTTGGCCTTTTCCACATCATCGACGATCAGACGTAAAATGCCAAAATCAGCAGTATCCGCCACAGACAATGCACGTATATTGATCCCCTGTGTAGCCAGGGTTGCAGTAATCTCTGCCAATCGTCCGGATTTATTCTCTAAAAAAACCGCAATTTGTTCTACTCGCATGTGACAACTCCAGGTTTTTTATAATTTTCGATTATCAATAACGCGTTGCGCCTTGCCCTCACTGCGTTGGATGGTCTTTGGTTCCACCAGTTTCACCTTACAGGTAACCCCCAACATATCCTTAATATCCGCCTGAATACGATTGGTCAACGCTTCAAGGACCCGTATTTCATCGGAGAATATATTGTCACTGACTTCAACCTCCACATCCATGGTATCCATATTGCCAACTCTGTTTACCACGATCTGATAATGGGGTTCAACACCTTCAATTCCCATAAGCACATGTTCCACCTGGGAAGGGAACACGTTGACCCCACGGATGATAAGCATATCGTCGGTCCGGCCCGTGACCTTCTCCATACGAACCAATGTGCGTCCACAGACGCAGGTATCATAAATAAGCCGTGAAATATCCTTTGTCCGGTAACGGATAATTGGAAAGGCTTCTTTGGTAAGCGTTGTAAAAACAAGTTCACCTTTTTCACCAGGAGGCAATACTTCTCCGGTATCAGGGTCAATAATTTCAGGGAGAAAATGGTCCTCAAAGATGTGCATCCCTTTGCCGCCTTCAACGCATTGCATGGAAACCCCAGGTCCCATCACTTCAGACAGACCGTAAATATCCACCGCCTTGAGATCAAGTTTGCGTTCCACTTCCTCCCGCATGTTTTCACTCCAGGGTTCCGCCCCAAACACTCCCACCCGTAACGAGAGCGTTTTTGGATCAACACCTTTTGCTTCCATGGTTTCAGCCAAGTTGAGCGCGTAAGATGGCGTTGAAAGTAATACTGACGATTTAAAATCCTGCATTATGGTAATCTGTCTTTTGGTATTCCCACCGGAGACAGGAATAACCGTTGCCCCCAAACGCTCAATACCGTAATGGGCACCAAGGCCTCCAGTAAAAAGACCATAGCCATAGGCGTTGTGGACCATATCTTTTGATGTGGCCCCTGCCAGGGTCAATGCCCTTGCCATCAGTCCCGACCAGGTCTCAATATCTTTTTTGGTATAGCCAACCACCGTTGGCTTACCGGTGGTTCCGGATGACGCATGGACCCGAACCACCTGATCCATGCATCTCCATTTCAAGGTATTCACGTCGCTTTGCCTCATTTTCAAAATATATTTTCAGCGTATGTCCCCGTGCCCCTCTTCGACAAAAGGTGCGCTATCGAGGTTTTTAACATCATTAAGGGTAATT
>JBNKKR010000033.1:0-43940 GCA_050291935.1 Desulfocapsaceae bacterium
CAGGGATAACCGCTGAAAGCATCTAAGCGGGAAGCCCACTCCAAGATAAGATATCCCGGGACATAAGTCCCCTAAAGGCTCGTTGTAGACTACAACGTTGATAGGTCAGGTGTGGAAGTGTGGTAACACATGGAGCTAACTGATACTAATAAGCCGTGCGGCTTATTCAATTTTTTGATTAAGACAGCTACGAAATACTCTACTATTCGATTATCGATTTTTTTATAGAGATTTATTGGTGATAATAGCAAGGAGGCTCCACCCGTTCCCATTCCGAACACGGAAGTTAAGCTCCTTAGCGCCGATGGTACTGCATGGGCAACTATGTGGGAGAGTAGGTCGTCGCCAATTCTTACTAAAAAGCCCCAATCAGATCTTACTGCTGATTGGGGCTTTTTTTTGTTTACTCTTCTGCCGCTGGCAGGAAACTCTTCTGGTTTCTGACTTCTGATGCGCTACTTGAGGAGGGTTTTAAGTATGTTGCATTTTCTACAAACGTCCATTTTCTCACGAACATCTATATCACGGGTACACTCACATTTTGTTCCGCAAACAAACCAACACTTATCACCACACTGGAACTCATAGGCTGAGCATTCTTCCTTCATTTCACACTTTTTCCTCTCCCAGCAAGGTTCCGGTTTAACACCATCTTGTCTCTTTTTTTGATAAATGAGAAACCATAGCTGTCGCTCAATATGGAGCGGGATTTTTCTCCAGCCCTGCTCATAACTGTGAATAGCTTTAAGAGAAACTCCCAATAGCTCAGCCAGTTGTTTCTGCGTTCTATTCATTTTTTTCCGGATCAACACAAACGATTCTTTTTCCACAGTCCTACCCGTTTTATATACTCACTTTTTGTCATTTCCACCCCATACCATCAACTACAGGTGTCACAAGGTAACAGACTCCGCCTTTTTTTTCAGTATTTTTCGAAACAAAAAGCTCAGCTTTTTTTTTATTCTTTTACCAAAACCTTCTTTTTTATCGCTTTTGGCAACTTTAGTTGAGTTTCAAGACGTTTCTTTGTATGTATCATCAAATTATTTGTAGACACCCCTAACTGATCCAAACTCAGGAGAATAAATCCATGACTTTACATGTAGTCGATCATCCTTTAATTCGCCATAAAGTTGGTCTCTTACGAGAAAAAGATATTTCTACCAAAGATTTCAGAGCCCTTGCTTCTGAAATTGCAAGGCTGCTGACCTACGAGGCGACCAAAGATTTACCGACGGAAAAACAGACCATTAAGACTTGGGCAGGAGAAACGGTCGTAGAATCAATTAAGGGGAAAAAAATTACCTTCGTTCCTATTTTGCGTGCCGGGCTTGGTATGATGGATGGCTGTCTTGATATGATTCCTTCAGCCAAAGAATCCATCGTAGGCTTTTATCGCAACGAAGAAACCCTTGAACCCGTCCAATACTACGTAAAGCTTGCCAAAAATATTGATAAACGAACCGCTCTTATCCTCGACCCGATGCTTGCAACCGGTGGCACCTTGAATGCAACAATTAACTTACTCAAAGAGGCTGGCTGCCCTTCCATAAAAGGACTTTTTCTTGTTTCCGCTCCTGAAGGTGTTAAAAGGATTGAGGCAGCCCATCCCGATGTGGATATTTTCACTGCTGCCCTGGATGATCATTTAAACGAAAATGGCTATATTCTTCCCGGTCTAGGAGATGCTGGGGATAAGATATTTGGTACAAAATAAAACTGTTACACACTATTTATTATTTATTCTGGTGGAACCAAATACCAAATCTACTATGAAGTAACAAAAAGGAAACCGTTTATGAAAAGTCCTCAACCCAACACCGATTACAATTTACAAGCCAAGGATATCCTCCTCGGGGCACAGATGCTTTTTGTGGCCCTTGGTGCACTGGTTTTAGTACCGCTATTAACAGGCTTAAATCCCAATGTTGCTTTATTTACCGCCGGTGCAGGTACCCTTCTCTTTCAAATAATCACTAAGGGAAAAGTTCCCATTTTTCTTGCTTCCTCATTCGCCTTTATTGCCCCAATAATCTACGGCGTTCAAACTTGGGGAGTGGCCGGGACCATGTGTGGACTTATGGCTGCCGGTTTCTTTTACGTCGTTTTATCAATACTTATTTCTATCCAGGGGAGCAGTATCTTACATAAAATTCTCCCTCCCATCGTTACTGGACCGGTAATTATGGTCATCGGCCTCATTTTAGCACCCGTTGCCGTTTTTATGGCCACCGGTATGACCGGAGATGGCTCAGCAGAGTTGGTCCCACGAAATACGGCCCTTATTGTCTCCATCACTTCCCTGGCCGTAACCCTTGCCGCCTCTCTTTTAGGAAAAGGAGTGCTCAAGCTCATCCCCATTTTGTGTGGTATCCTTGCAGGATATCTGATATCAATTCCCTTTGGTTTAGTTGATTTATCCCCTGTAAAAGATGCTCCCTGGTTTGCAATGCCTTCTTTTACTTATCCCGCGTGGAACGTTGAAGCTATCATCTATATCGTGCCCGTTGCCATAGCCCCCGCCATTGAACACTTTGGTGATATCCTGGCCATTGGCTCTGTAACCGGAAAGGATTATATCAAAAATCCAGGGATTCACCGAACGATGTTGGGTGATGGACTTGCCACTAGTCTTGCCGCCCTCTTTGGTGGGCCTCCAAACACGACCTATTCCGAAGTAACGGGAGCCGTGACCCTTACTAAAATATTCAATCCTGCAATAATGACCTGGGCTTCCATCATAGCCATTATCTTGGCCTTTGTTGGAAAGGTAGGCGCCCTGCTGCAAACTATCCCTTCCCCCGTCATGGGCGGAATTATGCTGCTTCTTTTCGGCGCCATCACCGTTGTTGGACTGAACACATTGGTGAAGGCCAATGAGGACCTTACTGAACCGCGCAATCTCGCCATTGTATCGCTGATTTTGGTAATGGGCATTGGTGGGATGAGTTTTTCTGCAGGTACTTTTACCGTTAAGGGGATTGGTCTTGCCGGAATTCTAGGCGTTCTTTTAAACTTCATTTTACCGGGAAAAAAGAACGTTCAATAAACGTAATCGGGAAACAATATGACACCGGGTATCCTCTATATCACTGCCACCCCCATTGGCAATCTGGAGGATATCACCCTCCGCGCCCTTCGAATTTTAAAAGAAGTAGGGGTTATTGCAGCTGAAGATACCCGGCATACCCGTAAACTGTTAAGCTACTACAACATAAACACTCCCCTTATTAGTTATTACCGTGAAAAAGAAGAGGAGCGTTCAATCCAATTGGTGGCAAGACTTTTGGCAGGCGAATCCATTGCCCTTGTTTCCGATGCTGGTACCCCTGGCATTTCGGACCCTGGAGCAACTCTTGTCAATCGTGCCCGGGACGCAGGAGTTACAGTTGTTCCAATTCCAGGTCCATCTGCCCTGATAACCGCCCTTTCCGTCTCTGGCTGCAGCGACAGTTCTTTTTTCTTTGCAGGATTTGCACCAGCAAAGAAATCGCAACGCAAATCGCTTATTACCTCATTAAAAGCGCAGCCCCATCCAATTATTTTCTACGAGTCACCAAGGCGTATTCAACCCTTGTTAACAGATATTTTAAACATTATGGGGGATCGGGAAACATTTTGGGCAAGGGAGCTTAGCAAAACACACGAAGATTTACAGCATGGGCGTACCAGTGAACTTCTCAAGCTGGCAAGTACCAACAAAAATCGGGGAGAATTTGTTCTTATCGTCTATCCCGGAGAAAGCAAACAAGCTGAAGGTGAAAACGTCGAAGAACTTCTTGTATGGTATAAAAACAACACCGAGCTGTCAGTCAAAGATGTCAGTAAAACAATAGCCGAAGACTTGGGAATTTCAAGATCATCCGTCTATCAACAAGCCTTGATTATTTATAAAAAGAAAACATGAAATTACGTACCTGCGTCCGCCCCAATGGAAAGTTTGTGTTTGGCATCCATAAGCCGACCTATCAAACCGAAAATTTCAGACTCCATTCAGCAATCAACCCCCTTGGCCATTTCACCTCCGGGGAGCCCCACCTCAATAGTCGAAATTACCCCGAAGGTGAAATAGAAGTCCAAAATGCAGACTGGATATATGAAATTCCAAATCCATTTTCCTTTCGGGGAACAACATACATAGATAAAGAATGGGCGGAAGCCAAATATCATAACCAAGAGCAAATAGGTCTTCCTGCAAAAGAAGAACTCTCCTTTTCTCAGCTTCTTACCGAAGAGGCCATTTCGGATAGGCTCTTTGCAAAACTGCCAGCGCCGCTATTACTGGCCCTTGCCACAACATCAACCGACCCAGCTGATCTCATTACTCTTGCGGAACTTTCATGTGATTTTGAAAAGGATCAAACAGGCAAACCAACGGGGCTCATCTATACACGGGATGCCAATAACAAGGTCCGGGCACTTATCAAGGATTTTACATTATTTGAAGCCACCGCCAATAATCCAGCATTGCCTGCAGCCTACCAAAGGGCCATGGTCCTTCGTCCTGGAGCCCAGGGCGCAAGTGAAATAGTAGGCGAATATGAACAGGAAAATACTCATGTATACGAATATTTACGACGTAACTCCTATATTGCCCATGGTCATTATGCTGCCAATATGGCCGATAACGCCATCCGTTATTCCATCGAAGCTATAACAAACAATGACATGGCTGGCCTGCGCCATCTCTATTACCAACGTAGCTTTACCCGTCTTGCAGAACTATGCGATATACCAAGGGCAAAAAGAAACGTTTCACTCAACAGTGAAGAACTTGAGCAACTCCGCCTTACAATTTTAAAACGCATTAATGAAGGTGTAAAACCGGAATTTACTTCCACCCTTTGGGGCTGGAACTTTGGTTTTGACTTTGCTCCCACAAACTATCGACTGCACGCCTCCCACCAGCAGGTACACCAGCAATATGCCATGTTACCCGAAACAGTACCTCAATACACTGATGGTACCACAGCCTGTACTGAAAATCTGGACTCCTTTGGTTGTGGCGATATGGTAGCAGAGGTGATACAGCAATATAAAAAAGAAACAGGAAACGACTTTTTTACTGATTACATTAAGTGTATTAGAAATAACAGCCGGATGGATGGGAGAAAGGAAGAGACGGCAGAATCGAGTCTGATTCTGTGGGAAGACAAGCATGCATTACTCTTTGTCCCCAAAGCCCAAACCTCCCAATGGGAATTACAACTACTAGCCCTTTATGATGACAGAGGTTCGGTAATAGGAAATATTGTAGAGGCCAACAGTTGTGCAAGGGATTCCCTTGATTTGGGAATATTTCTTGCGCAAAAGGCCTTGGCAGGTCTTGGCGCCAGGATGGTGACGTCAATAGAATACTCGAGGAGAATCAGCGAGCGAAATCCCCACAAACAGCACCTGCTCTACACCTTTCTCCCACGACTCCCGGAATCACCGGGAGCGTTTAGCGAAGCACAACTGCGTTATATTAACGGGCACTACCCCGAAGATTTTGCAGCAGCATGCAGGCAGGTATTGTCAAAAATGCGGGTTAATGCTCCGTCATGTTCTTGTGACGTTTAAGCACCTTTTGTAGGCCCAGTTGTTTTTGTACATTAATGATCAGTGGTCCACCAATATTTGCGCTTAATTTGGCTTGCTGATCCTGTTCCTCATCTTTTTTCAGGATCAAAAAAACACCTATATCAAGGGGATCACTGGCCTTAATGGTTTCAACTTCATTATCATCGAGGAAAATATCGTAATTTAAATCATAGGCCGTTGGATCAACAAGGGTAAACGTCACGGCAGGATCTTCACAGGATTCGAGCCAATATGCGGAAACTTTGCCATCATCCTTGTGAAAAATCTTAAAAGTAGTGTATTCTTCAAATCCGGGGATCCCCTGTGGGAATGTAAAGACCTTTTCCAATGGAATTGAAGGTTGTTCTGAAACGCTGCTTTGCATACTCATTGTGCTCTCCCTGATGTTTTTGTTACCAACACTGGTGAACAGTAAATTAATCCTGTGGAAACGACTCGGTGACACTCTTTTTATGACACTCTTTTTATACAAAGAGTAAGTTACCCGTAAGTCACTCACCGATCCCTGAAAATCATCTGTTCTCTTGTATCGGTAACTGATATTTTATTTTTTAGTTTTATTTTTTATTGGAGCATAACACATGGATGCAAATGGCTTTTTCGGCAACTGGGGTGGAGCGTATATCCCAGAAGTCCTCTATCAAACTTTTGAAGAGCTTAAATCTGAATATTCTAAATGCCGTAATGATCCAGATTTTTGGCAGGAATACATTGAGTTAATGCGTAGCTACTCCTGTCGCCCCACCCCACTAACGCATGCGGAAAATTTAAGCAAACATTTTGGCGGGGCACAACTCTATATCAAACGAGAAGATCTGAACCACACGGGTGCTCACAAGGCAAACAACGTAATGGGACAGGGATTGCTCGTAAAACGCATGGGCAAAAAACGGGTTATCGCCGAAACCGGGGCTGGCCAACACGGTATGGCCACCGCCACAATGGCGGCCAAATTTGGCCTTTCTTGCACCATTTATATGGGTGAAGAAGATGTTTTACGGCAACGCCCCAATGTATTCTGGATGGAAAAAATGGGAGCCACCGTGGTACCGGTGAAAGATGGCTCCAGAACCCTTAAAGATGCTATCAATGAAGCCTTTCGTGACTGGGTCACCAATGTGGATGACACCCATTATGTTTTTGGCACTGCCTGTGGTCCTGCTCCGTTTCCAGAGATGGTTGCCTGGTTCCAATCCATCATTGGCATTGAAGCAGCAGATCAGATCCTTGCCGCCCATGGAAAGATGCCAAAACAGGTTTTTGCCTGTGTTGGCGGCGGTTCCAATGCCATGGGTATTTTCAAACGCTTTTTAGAAGAAGACGTAGAACTGGTTGGCGTAGAGGCAGGTGGTCATGGTGCAGACAGTGGAGCGCATGCCATCAGGCTCTCAAGTACTGACGCAAGCCCCGGCGTTGCCCAAGGATATAAGACCATGTTTTTACAAAATGATGATGGACAAATGAAACATACCCACTCCGTTGCCGCAGGCCTTGATTATGTGGGCGTTTCTCCCATCCTCACAGACCATTGGGAACAGAAGCGTGTACGATTTGAATCAGCCACCGATGATGAGGTGATAGCCGCCCTTGATCTAACCATGCGTCTTGAGGGCATCATCCCCGCCCTTGAATCATCCCACGCATTTGCTGGAGCCTTTAGAGAAGCAAGTGCATTGAGCCCGGAAGATGCCATAATAATCAACCAATCCGGTCGTGGCGATAAGGACATCTTTACCATTGCCCATGCATTTGCAGATCCTTCCTGGGAAAAATTTATCATTGATCGTGGCAAAGAATACAGTAAAAAACATTTAGGATAGCATCATGGAACAGCAATTACGGAGTGCGCTCCAACATAAAGAGATTCTTTTAATGACCCATATTGTTCTTGGATACCCTTCCTTTGAAGTAAACCGAGAAGTTATTAAACAGATGGTTGACAACGGCGTCGATTGTATTGAGATGCAAATCCCCTTTTCAGAGCCCATGGCCGATGGCCCCGTTATCTTAAAGGCGAATCAAGACTCCCTTGCCACCGGCACAAGCGTTGAAGATTGTTTTACCTTTGCAAAAGAGGTCATAGAAACATACAATATCCCCTTTCTTTTTATGACCTATTACAACATCATTTTCAAATATGGTGAAGAAGCATTTTTTAAACATGCTGCTGAGATTGGTATAAAAGGTTTTATTATCCCCGACTTACCACCAGAAATGGGAAAAGAGTTTCTAAGACTTGCAGACCAATACGCCATCGCTCCAATCCTGATCTACAGCCCTACTTCCACAGATGCCCGGATGAAAGAACTTGCAACCCATGCCAGGGGATTTATCTATTGTGTTGCAAGACGTGGAGTTACAGGCAAAAAATCTGAGTTTGATACCACATTTACAGAGTACCTAACCCGCTGTAAAGATGCCACCGATTTACCCTTGGCTGTTGGTTTTGGTATTCAGAGTAAGGACGATATTGACGCCTTGAGGGGAAAGGCAGATATGGCGGTTATTGGTTCACGCACCATCACATTGGTCGAATCTGAAGGAGCTAGGGCTGTTGGACCATTTATTAAAGGGCTTAGGTAAATGTGTCTCAACAATGCTTCCGCCAGTTTGGATGGGTAATATTAAATTTCTTTATCTTGTAGTTTAGGGCTCTTGGGCTAATACCTAGTTTCTTCGCTGCATTCTTTTGAACCCATAAACAGCTCTCCAGGGCCTCAAAAATAAGTTCCTTTTCCTGCTTAACAAGGGAGCCACCAGCTCCCTTGTCCCTGGCTATATGAGCAGTTCCTGTTCTTTCCATTGGAAGGGAAAGATTGTGAGTACCAACAAGATCGTCATCCTCTAATATCACCGCACGCTCAATGGTATTGGCAAGCTGTCGAATATTCCCCGGCCAACCGTAGCTCTGTATCTGCTCTATGGCCTGGTCGGTAAATCCTCGAACAGGGCTTCCCAATGATTTCGAATACTTTATCAAAAAATTCTGTGCCAAAGGCAGGATACATTGTCTCCTTTTGGCAAGACGCGGCAAACGAATGGGCAGTACGTTTATGCGGTAAAAGAGATCTTCTCGAAACTTTCCTTTACGGATCTGTTCAGTAAGATCCTTATTGGTTGCCGCAATAACCCGGACATCAGCATAAATGGTCTTATTGCCACCGACCCTTTCAAATGATTTCTCTTCAAGCACCCGCAAAAGCTTCGTCTGCAGCCCTAAGGATATTTCGCCAATTTCGTCTAGAAACAACGTTCCCCCACTGGCCTGCTCAAAACGCCCCACCCTCAATTTGGAAGCCCCGGTAAAGGCGCCCTTCTCATGCCCAAACAATTCAGACTCAAGTAACTCTTCTGGAATATTGGCACAGTTAATTTTTATAAAGGGCTTCTGTTTTCGCGGGCTGTTATAATGCACCGTCCCGGAAAGAAAACTCTTTCCTGTTCCGGTGGCTCCGGTTATGAGGATGGTGGAATCGGTTTTGGCAAATTTTTCAAGGCTCGTTAACACCTGTTCCATGGAAGGACTGTAGGCGATCACATCATCGAAATGATAAACAATATCCTGCTTATGTCGCAAGTAGGCTATTTCATTACGTAATGCCTTATCTTCAAAGGCCTTTCTACTTGCCAGTTCAAACCTTGCCTCAGAAACGGGATAGACCAGATAATCAAAGGCACCGTTACGAATGGCCGTCACCACCGTTTGCGTTTCTTCTTCACGGCTAATCAAAATAATTGGAGTGTTCGGCGTGGATCGATATACCCTCGCAAGAACTTCCAACTGCGTTTTTGCGCCATCAACAAAAAGAAACAGTAAGTCATATTCACTGTCTTTTAGTTCAGCAAACAACTCTTTGCTGCTTGCACAAAGAAAAACCCTTGCCTGTTGCGAAAGTGCCTTTTGCAACAATTGCTGACTTTCCAGTGGAAGAGCATATGCTAAGATTGTATACATATATAGAGGAGATATTTTGTCTGGTACTTACGAAAACGAATCGCCTATCACCAATATCAGGTGACTTGCCGGATTCAAATTTCATATTTGTAATCTACTCTTCAAAGGATATGTGAATTAAAATTTGATTGCAAATAATTTCTATTACTCTTCTGCTTTTTATATTGTCCCAAACCATGGATCAGAAAGAAATTGATAAAAAGTATATGTTACAGGCCATAGAACTTGCCAAAACAGCAGCCGCAATGGATGAAGTACCCGTTGGCTCATTGATAGTACGCGGCGATACCATTCTCGGTTCGGGGGCAAACAGCCCCATTCACTCAAACGACCCAACCTGGCACGCAGAAATTATGGCAATACGAATGGCAGGGAAAAACACCCAAAATTACAGGTTGCCAGGGACCACCATCTATGTGACCCTTGAACCATGCACCATGTGTATGGGGGCAATTATCCATGCGCGCATTGAACGTCTTGTTTTTGGAGCAACGGATCCTAAAACGGGGGCTGCAGTTTCTTGCTACTCCATTGGCTCTGATAACATCCTCAATCACCAAATAAAAATTACCAGTGGAATAGTAGCGGATGAATGCGCGGCACTGCTCAAAGGATTTTTTAAAAACAGGCGAAAAGTAACAAAATAGAAGTTTTTGATTGCGAATTTTTTATACTCAGTTTACAAAGGCCATCAATCGCTGTGGAGCAGCTCTGATTTGGAGAGGTGACCGAGTGGCTGAAGGTGCACGCCTGGAAAGCGTGTGTACGCAAGTACCGAGAGTTCGAATCTCTCCCTCTCCGCCAAGAACCAGAGAATATAAACAATAATATAATATTGTTAGCATCTTTCTTTGTACTTAAAACCTCCACAGACGTCATCATACAAACGGATATACCCCCTCTCTTCTGCTTGCTGAAATATGCTTGACGCTTTTTTGAGGGTTGTGTATTTTGCCTTTGATAGTCGGGTTCTGTACAATCAGAGATCATGAACCCCGCCAGGCCTGGAAGGGAGCAACGGTAATGAACCCTCTGGTGTGTTACAGGTTACCCGGCTATCATTTTTCAACTCGGCTCCATTTGTCCGAGCTTGTTGTGTGGATGTCACCAGTGAAGGCCACCTTGAAGTAATCTTTTTGCCTTCAGTTCCATTACTCACGTAGTATTGACCTTTTTATGTCCTATTTGGTTCTTGCCAGAAAATCTCGTCCTCAGGATTTCACCCAGGTGATAGGACAGGCCCCCGTTGTTAAAACCTTACGCAATAGCCTGGTTCGAAAACGTGTTGCCCACGCAATACTCTTCTCCGGTGTTCGTGGTGTTGGTAAAACGACCCTTGCCCGGATTATGGCCAAGGCGATTAACTGTGAACACCTCGTTGACGGAAATCCCTGCTGCAATTGCCCCTCATGTATCGAGATAAAAAGCGGTGCCGCCCTTGATCTCATGGAAATCGATGGTGCATCAAATCGGGGTATCCAGGAAATTCGTGAACTCAAAGAAAAGATACGGTTTCTCCCAACCAGTGCACGTTATAAAATTATAATCATTGATGAAGTACACATGCTGACCTCTGAGGCCTTTAACGCCCTGTTAAAGACCCTTGAAGAGCCGCCTGCCCATGTCTATTTTATGTTTGCCACAACGGAGTTACATAAGATCCCCATTACCATCCTTTCCCGTTGCCAACGCTATGAATTAAAGCGCGTTGCAGCACATGAACTGGCTGCCCATTTCACCAAACTCTGTCAGGATGAAAATATTGAACTTGATACGTCCGCCCTTGAACTCATTGTTCGTGAATCGGAAGGATCGGTTCGTGATGGACTCAGTCTCCTTGATCAGGTCTTTTCTTTTGGGGAAGAGAAGATCTCGGTGGATGATGTTATCGAAGTACTGGGGCTGGTTTCCCGTAAGAGCATACAAGGAATTATCACTGCACTTCTGGAAGGGAATGCCCAGAAAGCCTTGCACTCTCTCCACCAAACCTTCGACTTTGGTGTCGATCTCAAGCGCTTTACCAATGATCTACTCACCGCCTTACGCAGCCTGATACTTTGTCGAATCGATGGCTGTCTGGACTTACTTGATATTCCAAAGCAAGAGCTTACTTTATATCAAAAAATCGCATCCAATTACAGTTACAACACCCTGCATATGAAGCTTGTTTTATTGATGAACGGTGTTGAAGAGATGCGCTATGCAAGCCAACCTCGTCTAGCCCTTGAATCAACATTTTTAAAAATCATCCAGGCCGATACTGTTGTCCCGGTCACCACATTACTCGGCAAACTTGATACACTGCTAGAAAACGGTCCAGCTCCTCAAGAAATAAAAAAAAACAATACTCTTGCAAGTAACGGAGGTTCCGCCACAACACAGGCCACCCTTCCCCAACCCTCTTTGGACACCGGGCAAAGGCCAAAAGAGAACAATTCGACACCCACAATCTCTAAAGCACAAAAGGATCAAGCTCAAGGGCAGCACATTACAAAGCCAGACATTCCACAAAAAAAAACAGATAATTTTAACACCGAAGAACGGCCCCAGACAACCCCTCACCCTCACCAACGTGACGTCAGAAAAGACTGGCCCGACTTTATAAAACATGTAAGGGATAGAAAAATCTGGATGGCTCAGGATCTCCAACGGGCTGATAGAGCAAGAGAAGTGGATGGGCAACTCCAACTCCACTATGCGGATCACACCAACTGTTCAGTACTGAGGCAAAAGGAAAACGTAAAATTATTAACAGAGTTTGTCCTCGACTTTTTCCAAAAAGAGTTAACTCTTAATTTTATAACTCCTGAAAAGGTTGAAACAACCGATGCAAAAGAGCTAGACTCGCCACAACGACAACGACAAAAACTTGCCAATGACCCATTGGTACAAATGGCAACTGAAATTTTTAATGGCCAGATAGGTGATATCCGAATTGGCCCACGAAGCAGATAACATTGATTTAAAGATAAAAAAATACAGGGTAACGACAATGGATATGAACTCCATCATGCAACAAGCACAACAGATGCAGCAAAAAATGGCCACCATTCAAGAAGAATTAAAAAAGAAAACCGCCACTGGCACCGCTGGTGGAGGAATGGTTTTGGTCACTGCCAACGGCAGCAGTGAAATTTTATCGGTGCAAATTGAAGAACAAATGATTTCTGTTGATGAAAAGACAATGTTACAAGATCTTATCGTTGCTGCCACAAACGACGCCTTACGAAAGGTAAAGGCACTTGGCAAAGAAGAGATGGCAAAACTCACTGGTGGCCTTAATATTCCCGGGGTTTCCAACCTATTCTCCTGATCTGTACAAGAAAAAAAGTTCCTGTAATGTCCCGGCAAATTATCCCCCAAGCCTTGGATCGTCTCATCCATGATCTTTGTAAACTTCCTGGCATTGGCCAAAAAACGGCTTCAAGGCTGGCCCTTACCATCCTCAGACGGTCTCCAAATGAGGCGCGTGAGCTGGCTGCAGCGCTCAGTGAATTGCACGGCGCAATACAGCTCTGTTCCTGCTGTTTTACCTTCTCTGAAAGTGACCCCTGCGCAATTTGCGCCAACCCAAAGCGGGACCCAAGCCTTGTTTGTGTGGTGGAACAACCGGGTGATCTACTGGCCATTGAAAAAGCGGAAATCTACACCGGACATTACCATATTCTGCATGGCGTCCTGTCGCCAATGGACGGTATTGGCCCCGCTGAGCTCAAAATAAGAGAGCTGGAAGCTCGCATAGACAGCGGGACCATTAAAGAGGTCTTTCTCGCCACCAGTTCCACTGTTCCTGGTGAAGCGACAACAAGCTACCTGCTGGATAGATTACAGCACAAGCCAGTACGTATCACACGACTCGCCTGCGGTATTCCCATGGGAATGGACATAAAATATGCCGACAAACACACCCTCGCCAAGGCCATAGAAAGCAGGTCTGAAACCCGGTGAAAATCGGTATCAGGGACCATTTCTCTCCATGTATTTTTCCTTGACAGAAGTGCCAGATATTGGTAATTGAAGCTGTTTGAGCTATCTCCTCTGCCATCAATTGGCCGGGAAGACCAAAAAGGCGCGTAACTCAGCGGGAGAGTGTCACCTTGACATGGTGGAAGTCGGCGGTTCGAAACCGCCCGCGCCTACCAGAATGAATGGGCTAGCATCGGTTGCGTTTTTGTGGCCGGTATTTAGCCCTTGTTTTTATATAAAGATTAAAGTTGATGACCGATATTACAATCACCATACAAGACGGCGAACAAAAAGAAATGCCAATGGGCTGCAGTGTTCAAGAAGCCATTTCTGAACTGATGTCCAATAAGCAGCGCAAGAAAACTGTAGCTGTATATCAGGATGGTGAAATTCTTGACATGAGCGCGGTGTTGAATAGGGACGCAACCCTTACGCCCATTCAAATTGGCTCCGACGAGAGCCTTGCCATTCTACGTCATTCCACAGCCCATGTGATGGCTGAGGCGGTGCGCCAACTGTATGGTGATGAAGTAAAAGTGGCCATCGGGCCGGCCATCAACGACGGTTTTTATTATGACTTTGATCGCAAGCAGCCATTCAGCCCCGACGACTTTGAAGAGATCGAAGCAAAGATGCTTGAGATCATCCGTTCTGCCCAGCCCTTTATTCGCACAGAAGTTACGGCATCTGAGGCAATCGAGCGTTTTGCAGCGGAAGGTGAAAAATACAAGGTGGAACTGATTAAAGATCTGGGTGAGAAAAAGGTTTCTTTGTATCAGCAGGGAGATTTTACCGATCTTTGTCGTGGCCCTCATCTTCCCAACACTTCTGGAATAGTTGCCTTTAAGCTCTTACGCGTTGCGGGGGCATACTGGAGAGGGGATGAGAACCGGGAAATGCTGCAGCGCATATACGGTACCGCTTTCTTTGACAAAAAAGCGCTAAAAAAGCACCTTAACGCTTTGGAAGAAGCCAAAAAAAGAGATCATCGCAAACTTGGCAAAGAACTTGAGCTATTCACCATCCAGGACGAAATTGGCCCGGGACTGATCCTCTGGCAACCCAAAGGGGCTCTGCTTCGCAAACTGATTGAGGACTACTGGAAAGACGCCCATTATGCGAATGGCTATGAGTTGCTTTATACCCCGCATATAGCTCGCCAGGATCTCTGGAAGACCTCGGGGCACCTCGATTTCTACGGAGAGAATATGTACTCTTCCATGGACATTGACGAGGTAGCATATCAACTCAAACCCATGAACTGCCCCTTCCATATTGGTGTTTTTAACAGCCGTAAAAGGAGCTACCGCGAATTTCCCATTCGATGGTGTGAGCTGGGAACCGTCTATCGCTACGAACGGGCAGGCGCCCTGCACGGGCTACTGAGAGTCCGTGGTTTCACTCAGGATGACGCGCATATCTTTTGTATGCCGGAACAGTTAGAGGACGAAATCTTTAATATTCTTGATCTCAACCTTGAGATCTTAAAAACCTTTGGTTTTGATAGCTACGATATCTACCTCTCAACCAGACCCGAAAAATATGTTGGAAGCGATGAACACTGGGAGCAGTCAACCAGTGCCCTCAAACTCGCATTGGAGAAAAAGGGGCTTGGCTACCAGATTGATCCAGGCGAAGGCGTCTTTTATGGACCCAAAATTGACATCAAAATAAAAGATCAGCTGGGCCGTTCCTGGCAATGCTCAACAATTCAGGTTGATTTTAACCTGCCTGAACGATTTGAAGTTAAATATACCGGCACGGATAATAGTGATCATCAACCTATTATGATTCATCGAGCCCTTATGGGTTCCCTTGAGCGCTTTATAGGTGTTTTGATAGAACATTATGCAGGCGTTTTTCCACTCTGGTTTGCCCCGGTCCAGGCGCGCATCATGAATATCACGGATGACCAGTCCGAATATTGCGAAAAAGTATACAAACAACTTCGAAAAGCGGGGATTCGGGTCGAAAAAGATTTGCGAAACGAAAAACTGAACTATAAGATCAGAGAGGCGCAAATGGCGAAGATTCCGTATATGCTGATTATCGGGGACAAGGAGAAAGAAAACAAATCTGTCACCCTGAGACTGCGTAACGGAAAAAATATTGCGGATATGCAACTTGATGATTTTGCGGCAAAGATTGCAGAAGAATGTCTTGAGGGAAGAGGTATTTAGAAAAGCGTAAAGCGGTATGTAACCACGAGCGGTTACAGTGTCAAAAACCGTTTGTCCAGCTTTCACACTCTGCAATCTTTAAAACGTTATTAACACTGGAGGAAGTCACATTAAACGTCGAGGAAAAAGGGCACCTGTTCAACGAGAAGTAAGAGCAAAAACAAATGAGGATATACGTCACGCTCAGGTTCGCCTTATAGGGCCTGATGGAAAACAGTTGGGAATATTCAGTGCTGAAGATGCCCTTGAACGCGCCTACGAAGAAGATCTTGATCTCGTAGAAATTTCAGAGAATGCGAATCCACCGGTTTGTCGGATAATGAATTACGACAAGTTCCGTTATGAACAGGCAAAAAAGCAGCAGGAAGCAAAAAAGAAACAAACCGTTGTTGAAACAAAAGAAATTAAATTTAGGCCCAAAACAGAGGAGCATGACCTCAACTTTAAGATCAAAAATGTGAAGAAGTTCCTGGCCAAGAAAAACAAGGTCAAACTGACCATGCGTTTTCGAGGACGTGAAATCGTCTATTGCCAGACAGTGGGAATGGAGGCCATGCAAAACATTGCGGATGCACTGGAAGACGACGCTGTGATTTTACAGGCACCAAAGATGGAGGGGCGACAACTGGTCATGTTTGTTGGTCCCAAAAGTGAATAGTTGATAAAGTTTACGTTTATACCGCCAGGGCATAAGTTTCGTACGAGCAGGCAAGCTGCTCAACTCAGCTTTAGCTCGCACACAACGTATGCCGTATGATAGAAGTAGAACAACAGAGATAAAAACAAAATCCGTATGGCCGAGTAGATGATCACATTATACGAGGCTGTTTATCAGGAGTACACGATGCCAAAAATGAAGACAAAAAGGGGTGCTGCCAAGCGCTTCAAAAAAACAGGATCAGGAAAGATCAAACGCGCCAAGGCCTTCACCAGTCATATTTTGACCAAGAAGTCCACCAAACGTAAGCGCAATCTGCGTCAGTCTGGTATCGTTGATCCTTCCAATGCACCGACAATCAAAAAGATTCTACCCTATCTGTAGACTTTTTATAAAGAAACTTCCCGGAACATGCCGGATATAGCTAAGGAGCAGCAAAATGCCACGCGTTACCAGGGGCTTTAAGGCCCGTAGAAGAAGAAATAGAGTCCTTAAACTTGCCAAAGGATACAGAGGTGGGAAATCCCGTTTATATCGTACCGCAACGGAGGCAGTAGATAAGGCTTTACAGTATGCATACCGTGATCGCCGCAACAAAAAACGTGATTACCGCAGCCTTTGGATTACCCGTATCAGTGCAGGGGCAAAAATGAACGGAATCAACTATTCGCAGTTGATGGGCGGTTTAAAGAAAGCAGGTATCGCCCTTGACCGAAAGGTTCTGGCAAATATGGCAATCCTTGATGCCCCCGCTTTTACCCAGGTGGTTGATCTTGCTAAAGAGGCCAATGCATAGTAGCTGTTATTGAACTACCTCTTGCAAGCAGTCTATTTTGATGCCGGTTTCACAACTTGGAACCGGCATATTGTTTTTTTACGAGTACACTATCATGGAGCAGGAACTACACACGCAACAGGTCCTTGCCAAGGAAGAGCTGTCTGCCATTTCCAGCGGTGAGCAGCTTGAAGCATTCCGGATAAAATACCTTGGTCGCAAGGGAAGCTTTTCCTCTTTGATGAAAGGACTTGCAAAGGTCCCCAAAGAAGACAAACCCCGTCTTGGTCAACTTGCCAACTCTGCAAAAAAAGAAATTGAAAATCTCTTTAGTGATAAACAGAATGAGCTACTGGCAAACACGGCTGGGCTTGATCAAAACGCCGCAATAGACCTCACCCTTCCCGGGCGAAAACCTGAAACCGGTAAGTTGCATCCGGTCACTCAGATTATGAATGAGGTCTGTTCCATCTTTGAATCGCTCGGTTTTTCCGTTGCCGAAGGGCCGGATGTTGAGCATGATCATTACAACTTCGAAGCACTGAATATCCCAGCCCATCATCCAGCAAGGGATATGCATGACACCTTTTATGTAAGCAAGTCCATTCTGTTACGCACCCACACCTCGCCCATGCAGGCAAGGATCATGGAGAGTCAACAGCCGCCATTGCGAGTTATCGCACCGGGAAAGGTATATCGCTGTGATTCAGACATCACCCATACCCCCATGTTCCATCAGGTTGAGGGTTTTTTGGTGGACAAAAAGGTTTCCTTTGCCGATCTAAAAGGTGTACTCACTGTTTTTACCCAAAAGATATTTGAAAAGGATCTTCCATTGCGCTTTCGCCCAAGCTTTTTCCCTTTTACTGAACCCAGTGCCGAAGTTGATATTGCCTGTGTGATGTGCAACGGCAAGGGATGCAGAGTGTGCAAACGCACAGGATGGCTTGAAATTCTTGGCTCAGGAATGATTGACCCAGAGGTCTTTAAGCAGGTTGGATATGACCCTGAAGTGTACAGCGGCTTTGCTTTCGGTTTAGGAATTGAGCGTATTGCCATGCTCAAATATGGTATTGACGACATTCGCCTCTACTATGAGAATGATCTTCGCTTTCTTTCCCAATTTTGATTGTTCTACATAAACCATATATTTAAAAATTACACTGTAACTACCCTGCAAAAAGAGTGGTTGAATCACCCAGGCGATTTCTTCTGGACAGCAACAAGGATAGGAAAACAGTGTATAGAGACAGAGAAATATCATGAAGTTTAGCATCGACTGGTTACAGGAATACGTTGATACCAAAGCATTATCTCCCCAAGAACTCACTGACCACCTGACCATGCTTGGGCTTGAAGTTGACAGCGTGGAGCCACTTTTCCCAGCGCTTTCCAATCTCATCACGGCAAAAATCGTCAAAGCGGAGCCACACCCGGACGCTGACAAATTACAGTTATGTACGGTGGATACCGGTAAGGAGCAATTAAGCGTTGTTTGCGGTGCTCCAAACGCGCGGGAGGGGCTTATCACCGCTTTTGCCCCGGTGGGAACCATTATGCCGAACGGCATGAAAATTAAAGCTTCCAAAGTCCGCGGGATAAAATCATTTGGTATGCTCTGCTCAGAAAGAGAGCTTGGCCTGAGTGACTCCCACTCAGGAATTATGGAACTGGAAGAAACCGTTGCCCATGGTCAACCTCTTTTGCAAGCCCTTGGAATGGATGATCTGGTGGTGGAAGTGGATCTTACCCCTAATCGGCCTGACTGTGCATCGCTTATTGGCATCGCAAGGGAAGTCTCCGGGATCACCCGAGCCCCCTTGCAAAGGCCTGTTGAATCAGCAGAACTTGTGGAAAACACCAACCATTTCCGAGTGGATGTTGAGAATTATGAACTCTGCCCCAGGTACAGCGCAAGACTCATTAAGAATGTCACCATAAAGCAATCTCCCTGGTGGCTGCGCAAACGTCTGCTCAGTGTTGGCCTGCGGCCAATTAACAATGTGGTTGATATCACCAATTTTGTAATGCTTGAATATGGGCAACCGCTCCATGCCTTTGATTTTGCCAAAATAGCCGGCCAGCAGATTGTTGTTCGCCAGGCAAGAAAGAGTGAAACCCATATCACCACCCTTGATGGTGAAAAAAGGGCCATTGATCAAAACACCCTGCTCATCTGTGATGCTGAAAAACCGGTGGCGGTGGCTGGGGTAATGGGCGGACTCAACTCTGAAGTAACTGATGAAACAACCGATATTCTCCTTGAGAGTGCTTGTTTCAATCCCATTTCGGTACGCAAAACCTCACGCAAACTTAATCTTAGCACTGAAGGCTCCTATCGCTTTGAGCGTGGTGCTGATCCAGGTGGATGCCTGATTGTTGCAGAACGCGCAACGCAACTTCTCTGTGAACTTGCAGGAGGTGAGGCAGCCGAAGGAGGAGCCGACTATTATGGAGGATTACGGCCTCTCAACTCCCAAACGCTGCGTATTTCAAGGACAGCGTCTTTATTAGGCATTGATCTTGACTATGACACCATCGCAGGCCATTTGCAATCCATTGGCATTCGCTGCAAACCAAAGGATGACGATACTATCTGGGTAAATCCACCGACTTTTCGGGTTGATATAGAACGAGAGGCCGATTTGGTAGAGGAAGTTGCACGGTTGGTAGGATACAACAATATTCCCACCGCCCTCCCGACAGTACATCTTAGTCACCCGGTTAAGGACCCAAAAAGGGAAATTAGAGCTAAAGTTTCAGATCTTTTGGCCAATACCGGCTTTACCGAAGCTATTAATTACAGCTTTGTTGCCAAGACGCACCTTGATATGATGCAACTTGCTGAGGATGATTCTCGTCGAGATCAGGTTCAGTTGCTCAATCCCCTCAGTGAAGAGCAATCTGTCATGCGTAGCATGTTGCTCCCTGGGCTTTTGGAAAATCTCAAACGAAACAACAACTTTCAAAAATCTGCGGTAAAGCTTTTTGAGGTTGGCAAAATTTTTATTCCTCAAGGACCCAATGAGCAACCCATTGAGAAGGACCGACTGAGTTGCGTCCTTTGCGGTAGACGAAATGGTGAGGCCTCCTCGCTCTACACTGACGACGCTCCAGTTGATATCTTTGATGTAAAAGGATATGCGGAGCTTCTTTTGGAAATGCTTCGTCTTTATGGCTGTGGGGAAAAGAGCAGTGTTTCCTTTAAGGTTCCCGTGGCAGATGAGGTCGAAAACTACTACGATCCAAGCCAATGCCTTATTGTAGATTCTCCACAGGGAGCGGTTGGACAAATAGCAAAACTCAATTCTGCAGTGGCCAAAGAATTTGGTATTAAACAGGATGTATACACCATAGATCTTGATTTTGATCTTCTCTGTTCTTTACCGACTGTTCCTAAAAACTTTGTTTCTCTACCAATATTCCCAGCAATAAAGCGAGATATTGCCCTTCTTGTCCCGGTGCAGACCAAGGCAGCTGAGATTTTGACAACCATTAAGAAGAGCAAAGAGAAATTTATCGAATCATGTGAAATTTTTGATATCTTTCAGGGTAAAAAAATGGAAAAAGGGATGAAAAGTATCGCAGTCTCTGTTACCTATCGTTCTCCAACAAAAACCCTAACGGAGAAACATGTCAACAAATCCCATGATAAACTGATTAAAACACTCACTTCCACCTTTAACGGAAGTTTACGAGAAGGTTGATATAGAATGAATAAAAGAAATCTAACCCGAAAAGAACTTGCCGAAGCCCTTACTAACCAGTTAGGATATTCCCAGAGTGCCTGCTGTAAGCTTGTGGACACTTTTCTTGATCGCATGAGAGGACGTTTACTGGACGGCGAATCTATCAAATTCGTCCATTTCGGCACCTTTAGTGTAAGAGATAAAAAGCCACGTCGCGGACGAAATCCCCGCACCGGCGAGGCCATTACCATTAAACAGCGGCAAATGATAAGCTTTCGTCCCAGCAAAAAAATGCGTGAGCAGGTGAACGAATAACAATCAAGGAGCACCACACACCGAATGAGAGCCGAGATTCCAGACAAGCTCTATTTTAAAATCGGTGAGGTAAGTAAACTTGCCTGCGTGGATCCCCATGTTCTGAGATATTGGGAATCGGAATTTTCTGAAATTCGACCCAAGCGGACCCATTCAAATCAGCGGCTCTATAAACGTGAGGATGTGGAAACGATCCTTGTTATAAAGTCATTGCTCCATGAGCAGAAGTATACCATTTCAGGGGCCAAGAAGTTTTTACAGACCGGCGGCAAAGAGGTTGTTCAACCGGAAGTGACAGCAGGTGAGAAGCAGTACTTGAAAGAGATTAAGAAAGAACTCTTAGCCTTAGGGCAGCTTCTTAAAAAAAAATACAAATGAGCAACTGAGGTTAGTGAGTAACGTTGACAGGTTCTGGTACCCGTGGTATGAAGAACAACGTTTCGGAACGTGGCGCAGTCTGGTAGCGCACTTGTCTGGGGGACAAGTGGTCGGAGGTTCAAATCCTCTCGTTCCGACCAGTAAATTCAACGGGTTAATTTATCAAGGGTTAACCCGTTTTTTGCTTTTGCAAACGATTTTTTATTTTTACCGCTACAAGATCTCCCCTACCCTTACCTCTCGAATTTTTTTTTACCCCTTAAGAAAATTTGCACTAAGCTTCTAATACAGGTATAGTTTGCCGTACAATGATAACGACAGAGTTTCTTATTACATCGCTGGTGGTTGTGTTACTTCCTGGAACAGGGGTAATTTACACGGTTTCAAACGGTCTTTTTTCAGGTAAGCGGGCAAGTATTGCTGCAGCGCTGGGTTGTACCCTTGGTATTGTTCCCCACCTGACTGCGTCCATTCTAGGACTCTCCGCGATTTTACATATGAGCAGTCTTATTTTCCAAACAATAAAGTACGCTGGTGCTCTCTATCTATTATATCTTGCATGGGCAATGTGGCGAGATACGGGTGCTGTACAATTTGATTCGTCTAGACAAAACAATGGACTTGGCTCCATAATAGGTAGAGGAATTCTTATAAATATCCTGAACCCAAAGCTTTCTCTCTTCTTCTTTGCCTTTTTACCGCTCTTTATCTCTACCCATTCCATTTCCCCCACTATACAAATGGTACTCTTAAGTTCGGTCTTTATGGTAATGACTTTTATCGTTTTTATCCTCTACGGTCTCTTTGCCAACGCGGTTCGAACCTATTTTATTCATTCTTCAAAGTTGACACTCTGGCTTCAACGTTTTTTTGCTACGACTTTTGCACTTCTTGGAATCAAACTTGCGGTTACAGAACAATAGTTGAAAAAATACATTGTTTAACACTCACCATATTCTTTTGACACCAAGGTAAAAGTGATGTCTCTGCCAAAACGCCCCACCATTACAGTGCAAAATCACGATTTACACATCAAAGCCGAACCAGCTCGCAGCCTGTTAAACAATTTTTTGATAAACGATGCCCCAATCCATACCACCTGTGGTGGGCACGCAAACTGTGGATGCTGCCGGGTCAAAATTATCAATGGCAGAAAAGGAGTCTCTCCTGCTAATAATCGGGAAATAAAGCGACTTGGTAACGATTTGATTGAAGGGGGTTGGAGACTCTCCTGCCAAACCTACACACTGCGTGATCTCGTCGTCCATATGCCAACCAGCGACGAGCTAGATTCAAGATGTTCAAAAAAATAAATAGGATGGAGTAGGTATAGCATGAAGGTACAAATTTTCACCACAGGTGGCACAATTGATAAAATCTATTTTGATCAAAAATCAGCATATCAGGTTGGTGATCCCCAAGCCGGTGGGCTACTGGAACGAGCAAATGTAACCCTTGAATACAAAGTTGAATCCATACTCAAAAAAGACAGCCTTGAGTTTACCGATACCGATCGGGCATTGATCAGAGAAAAAGTAGCATCCACCACCTGTACCAGAATCCTCATCACCCACGGTACAGATACAATGATTGCCACTGCAAAAATGTTACAAGATATCCCCGAAAAAGTTATTGTAATGACAGGATCCATGTACCCTGCCCAATTCCGGGACAGTGACGCGGTGTTCAATATCGGATGTGCGGTAACGGCTTGTCAAACCTTGCCTCCTGGTGTGTATATCGCCATGAACGGCAAAATATTTGATCCGGAACATTCCACAAAAAATGTGGATCAAAATCGGTTTGAAACCATATAGGCAATTATCGGTGCTATCCTACTCGCCAATAATTTTCACCAGCACCCGTTTTTTCCGGCGACCATCAAATTCACCGTAAAAGATCTGTTCCCAGGTGCCAAAGTCCAATTGCCCTTTGCTTATGGCCACCACCACTTCCCTTCCCATCACTTGCCGTTTCATATGGGCATCGGCATTATCCTCGTATCCATTATGCCGATACTGCTCAACCGGTGCATGGGGAGCTATTTTTTCCAGCCAAACTTCGTAATCATGATGCAGTCCGGATTCATCATCATTGATAAAAACACTCGCGGTAATATGCATGGCGTTCACGAGGATCAATCCCTCTTGAATACCGCTTTCATGCAAACATTCTTCCACTGAATGGGTAATATTGATAAAACCCCGCCTTGAAGGTACCTCGAACCAGAGTTCTTTACGATAGCTTTTCATGTGTTCTCTCGCCTTATAATGTTTATCCACCCTGAAAAAAATTGAGGTAAATATATTTTCAGCCAAACATACTTTAACAGTGATTTTATTACAACTCCATCTCGTCATGATGTGTCCATCGTCAATAGGCTTGAAAAAAGATAGGAATAGGCAAGATCACTTGGTGTCTAAAGAAGAATGCAATTTATTTCACAGGTTGAGTATTTCTGCGAACGTTTACATTGTGATTAGCCCAGGATATCTTAAACAAATACAACAACAGCGATAGTGTATTCGCCGGAATATTCAGCATATTGGATTGGTTTTGTGTAATCTTGAAAAATCAACACCGATTTTCGCGTGAGGTTTTTCACTAACATTTCAGTCTTCGTCAATCCTGCACGAAACTCTACAGACCGCTTTGCTTCTTGAGTTGCACCGTACTCAATTTCCCACAATCAATATTTTTGTTATACGGTCTGGCGGATAAATTTCTACGCCAGCGAGGTTAAAAAAAATCTCGAATGCGATTTTGGCTATCTCTCAAAGAGTAATGTTTCAATTATGTCTTGTATATTCAGTAGCTTATTCGAAACATGCATCCCGTGCAACTATTGCCGATTAGCCATCACATCCTATTTTTAACATTTTTTTATTTGATTTATAATCGTCATTTATGGTATAACAAAATCATGAATGACAAAAACTATTTTACCCATCCGAAATTTGATTGGCAAAGGCGTTATGAAGCGCTTCGGGCGTCATTTATCGAACGATTGCCGGACAGGGCTGTAGCCGATCGATTCGGTTATTCTTACGGATATTTTCGCCTTCTAAAACACCAGTTCCGCCATGGCAAAATTGACTTTTCAGAGCCGGTGTCTGAAGGAAAAACGCAGCGCAGAAAAGTTACTCAAGCCGTTCGCCAGCAGATCTGCTCCTGGCGGGAGCAGAGTCTTTCTGCAGGTGAAATCGTCGAACTCTTATCCGGAGACGGAGTCGAAATATCAGTTCGTACAGTTGAGCGTGTTCTGGCTGAAGAAGGTTTCCCCAAGTTACCTCGCCGTACCCGTCGTAAGATCGGTGTCACTGTGCAAAAAGCCTCCATTCCCGACAGTTCAGAGATCGTAAGCCTTGATGATCTCAATGGCCAGCGTTTCGACTGTGCCGGTGCCGGAGTTTTTTTATTTGCCCCCTTTCTCAGCCAGTTAAATATCGACAAAATTATTCGACAGGCCTCTCTGCCTGGAAGCAAAATTATTCCGGCCAAAAGTTATCTGCTTTCATTTCTTGCCCTGAAGCTGCTGGGAACCGAACGTTATGCCCATGTCGGTGACCATGCCTTCGATCCCGGTCTCGGGTTGTTTGCAGGACTCAACGTGCTTCCCAAGTGTACAGCCATGTCGAGTTACTCATACTCCCTCGATGAGGATCACATCACCAGGCTACAGCAGGCATTTGTCAAGCAGGCTTCACGCATTGGCCTGTATGACGGCACCATCCTCAATCTTGATTTCCATACAGCACCACATTACGGTGATGAGTCGGTGCTGGAAAAGCATTGGGCAGGAGCCAGGGGAAAGGTAATGAAAGGAGCCCTCTGTCTCTTTGCCCAAGATGCGGATTCAAAATTGATGCTGTACACTGCAACCGATATCCACCGCTCTGAAGCGGATGATCAAGTAATGTCGTTTCTTTCCTTCTGGCAGAAAGTTCGTCGTGGTGTCAAGCCAACCCTTGTCTTTGATTCCAAGTTGACGACATATAGCAACTTGTCAGAACTTAACGAACAATCTGTCAAGTTTATCACCCTCCGGCGGCGAGGCCATAAACTGCTCAAAGAAGCTGAAAAACTCAGTGGTTGGCAACGGATTCACATTCCTCATGCCAAACGGAAATTCCCCAACCCGCAGGTGCATGAATCAACGATAGAACTCCCTGGGTACGAAGGGAATATCCGCCAGATTATTGTACGAGGCAATGGGCACCAAAAACCGGCTTTTTTGATTACAAACGACCTTGAAACACCGCTTGAACTTGTTGTTGGCAACTATAGCCGTCGGTGGCGCGTAGAAAACGGCATCAAAGAGGCCGTCAACTTTTTCCATCTCAATTCTCTTTCCTCACCGATATTAATCAAGATCCACTTTGATGTTGCCCTCACAATGATAGCAGACACTCTTTACTCCATGCTTGCAAAAAAATTGCGTGGATTTGAAGAGTGCGACGCACCAAAAATATTCCGCAATTTTGTTGCTGGAAAAGGGGTTGTCAAAGTTCAGGACGGCAGCATTACAGTGACCTATCCCAAAAGAGCACACAACCCGATCCTCCGAGCAGTGCCCTGGGATAATTTGCATCGAAAATTATCTGGACTTGACAGCGCTCCTCTCGATTTAATTTTTAGCTAACACTGCCCTGTATGTTATATTGTTTTGACGGTTAAAGACTACGCGAAAATCGGTGATCAAAAAATCCCTCACCGATCTAGAGGAGCCTTCAATCACAATCATATATTTATCAACATATTTTACTTATTTTATTGCATTCCCTCAAAGTAGGTGTAAAGTACAGAAACTTTAACGGATTACGTCCAAGCATTTTCTTTTTAGATCTATACCGCTTCTTAACGGCAAAGCCAGAGTTTTTCTAGCGCCTATAAAGTTTCTGCTGATTACCACCCATAAAGGAACAGTATGAAACTTTTTATCGGCAGTCTACCCTACAGTATTACTGAAAGCGAACTCACAACACTGTTTGTTCAATACGGGGATGTTGTCAGTACCAAACTCGTAACTGATCATTTCACCGGCCAGTCAAAAGGTTTTGCTTTTGTTGAAATGTCCACCAGGGGAGAGGGGCATAAGGCAATGGAAGACTTGAACGGAAAAGAATATAAAAATCGAAAGCTTGTTTGTAATGAGGCCAAACCAAATAAGAAAAGAAAAACAGGCCGCAGATAAGTTGCTCACCCAAAATCATCACCTAGAAGAAGTGATAGGTCTAGTCCATATCCTAATCTCTATTGCTCTTCCTCCGCTGCTAGCTTTTTTCAATCCACCCTTTGAAAAATACTGATAAAATCTTCCGGCTTAATAGCTATTTTTGTCAATAGCAGTAATACCGGTAATCACCTACTCGAACAAGTAATATTAAGGAGTTATATGCATTTTGCACAATTTTGTTTCCATCCAGCCATAGCTAAATCAATCGAAAAATGTGGCTATACTACACCTACAGAAATCCAACAACAATCTATACCATATCTCCTGCAAGGCAGAGATATGCTTGGACTCGCCCAAACAGGCACTGGAAAAACAGCGGCTTATGTCCTGCCTACCCTTCATTACCTAGTGAAAAAGCAAAAAAATAGACCCAGGGCGTTGATCCTAACTCCAACAAGGGAACTCGCGGAACAGATCCATGAAAACATTCAACAACTATCCTCCGGTACAAAGCTTAGAAGCTGCACTGTATACGGCGGTGTCAGCAAACCTGGGCAGATAAAAAATTTCAAAAAGGGCATTGAAATCGTAGTGGCCTGCCCAGGACGCCTACTCGATCATCTCAACTCTCATTCAATTGACCTCTCCACCATTGATATTTTGATCCTCGACGAAGCGGATCAGATGTGCGACAAAGGATTCCTCCCTGATATTCGACGAATTCTCAAATACATACCAACTCAAAGGCAATCGATGGTCTTTTCGGCTACGATGCCGACAGAGGTTCGTCACTTTGTTGAAGATATTTTATCAGATCCGGTTACTGTACAGGTTAATTATAAAAAACCTGCAGGAACAATAAGTCATGCACTTTTTGAAGTCGCTCAGGTCAAAAAAACCGCCCTGTTAATAAAAATTCTTCAGGAAAAAGAAATGACTACAACCCTGGTATTTACACGCACGAAACACAAGGCAAATAACCTGGCAAAACAACTACAGAAAAGTGGATTCAAGGCAACATCACTCCAGGGAAACCTTTCACAGAACAAAAGAAAATTAGCTATGGATGGGTTCAGAAATGGCAAATTCAAAATCCTGGTGGCCACAGACATTGCTGCAAGAGGGATTGATGTATCCGATATCTCCCATGTCGTTAATTATGATGTTCCTGATACTGTAGAGACTTATACCCACCGGATTGGTCGTACAGGCAGGGCTCAGAAAACAGGGCAGGCCTACACCTTTGCTACATCTGATGATAGGAGGATTATCAGGATGGTGGAGCGCAGTCTCGGTAAAAATCTGTCCCGAAAAATTGTTGCTGGCTTTGAAGACGACAAAGCCAATAGATCGCCCTTAGCAAAGAGGAGTGAAAGTGATGAAGATATATCCTTTAAAAGAAACAGTCCCCATATTCCACATCGAAAAAGAAGAAATAAGCCCAAGCACAGATCTAAGTCATTTAATTTTGCTCTGTCCACTAGGGCACAAAAATAAACCGAAGATTGCGTGGTCAGTCTTCATGCCGGAATTTGGTATCCAAAATCCGGTTATTCGTAAAGGTTTCACTAAAAACCAAATACACAGGAGTATTACAAATGGCTAATGGAACAGTAAAATGGTTTAACGATGCTAAAGGATTTGGATTTATTGAGCAGGATGGAGGCAATGATGTTTTTGTTCACCATTCGGCAATTCAGTCACAGGGTTTCAGAAGTTTACAGGAAGGCCAACGGGTCAGCTTTGAGATTGTTGATGGACCTAAAGGACCATCAGCGTCTAATGTCACCGCTGAATAAATCTTAGTAATCCTATTACTTAACAACACCTGATCGGTGTTGTTAAGTGATCACTGTTAATTAATAAAAAACTGTAATTTTTCTTAAACAAAGGAGTTATTTTGGCAAAAAACAACTATTCATTTGAAAAACGCCAGAAGGAGATTGCAAAGAAAAAAAAGAAAGAAGAAAAAAGACAGCGTAAGCTCGAAAGAAAAAATACTAAAGATGAAGATGTATTAAATAAATAGAATTTTTCCAATTTTCACAAGAAGTCAAATTGGTCGAGACTAGATATCAAAGCACACATCCAAAAGAAAATGGCGCTCGACAGGTAAGTTTTGAGGAGAAAGAACTTAGTCGCAGGCAGAGGAATGGCTTCTTGCCTGCCGAGGCAGCCTCGACGGCTTCAAATTATAGCTTGATGAAAAATTGGGGCTGCAGTAGTTGAGCGGGAAACTGTACGTCCAGTCTGTAACAGAATTTGTTTACGGGCTTGATCTATGGAAATGAAATCAGATGGCGTATGTTGATGCTAAGTTGAAACAAGATCAGCAACGCTTTCTTTAAATTTATGATTAAATCTTTTATTCTGGTTAGTTATCGTTCCGAAGAGAACAAAGCCTAGCTGCTTAACTAAATTTGTTTGGCATTACAAAGGAGCAATCCCTCTGTAATCCCCGAATCTTGCAAACATTCTTCCACTTGCGGAGTAATATTGACCAACCCCCTTCTCTTGGGAATCTCAAACCACAGCTCTTTTCTATAGCTTTTCATTTACAACTTCCTTCTACATGATCTTTTGCCTATAAACCAAGTTATACCTCAGTGTCACAGCGAAGCAAACCATCTTCAACCATATAAATAATACCCTTCTTTCCTGGGAAAACCTGGAACCACTACTCTGTTCAATCCATGGCACAAGAATCACTCACTGATTCCACCTTTGTATTCCCCAAAGTATTTATGATATCATACAACCAGTACTGATAGGCATCACTATATGGTGAGGTTACTCTTTGAAGGAAACCTTAACGGTATAAATGAATTACAGATTCTAAACAATTTCCATCATCTGGCCGAAAAGAGAAAAAAGTGATCGGACTTACGAGGGGGCATGGAAGCTGTTACACAAACAAAGAATATAGACTAATGGAATTTTGCAAAGATTGTGGGGGAGTACTCAACCTGTTTGGAAAGAACAGCTCTGGGCTCTGCTCTTCATGTATCCAACATGCAAAATCCCTTGCTCCTGCCCCTGAACCCGAACCTCCGGCAAGCCAAGAAACCGATATCCTCCTGGAAGCTGTTATTGCTTGCCACAATGGAAAAATAACAATCCAGTCAAAAGAGGGATGGCAGCTCTGGAGTGGCCCTGCGGATAAAGAAACAAGTATGGCTGAGATAATAAAGTCAGCCAGGCTTATCTACAAAATACGAAGCAGAAGAAAGGCGACAAAACAGTAACAATGGCAATAACAATCTCCATAGGATCCGGCAAAGGCGGTGCCGGAAAAACGATGCTCCTTTGTAATCTGGCTCTGTTGCTTGCAAAAAGGGGAAAAAGGGTTTGCCTGGTCGATCTTGATATTGGCGGTGCGGACGCCCATCTCCTCTTTGGACTTTTTTCACCCAAACGTTGTCTTACTGATTTTCTCACAAAAAAAGTAGATTCCATCCAAGATGTTGCCCACACTTTTTATTCCATGAATGGATTACAGCTCATCCCGGGTAATAATTCAACGCTACAGACAGCAAATATGAGTTTCCAGGAAAAACAACGCCTTTTACGCAGTTTAAAGACCTTGGATGTAGACCTGGTACTGATTGATGTGGGAGCAGGTACCAGCTATCATGCCCTTGATTTTTTTATGTTTGCCGATATCCAGCTCTGTGTCACCCTCCCGGAGCCAACAGCCATCATGGATTTCTACAGTTTTTTGCAGCTTGCAACTATCCGTAAGGTCCTGGGTAGTTTTCTTTCCTCAAGTCAGGTAAGCGCAACCCTTAAAAAACAAAATTTCAACTCCCTGGCAGACGTCCTTCACCTGGCGGAAGAAACGCAAGCCGGTGCGAAAGAGAAAGCCCAACAGGCCCTCCACTATTTTCATCCACTTTTGATCATTAACCGTGATATTGCAAACGGAAAAATTAATAAAAGTAAACTAAAACAAATGGTAGCAAAATATCTTGGTATCGACATCCCTCCACTCGGCAATATTCCGGAAGATAAGAGTGTTGCCGAAGCCCTCAAGGCCTATATGCCGGTTTGTGAACTCGCCCCCACCGCACCAGCATCACAAGCCATTAGCAAAATGGCGGATAAGCTCGAACAAGTCGTTTCCCTCTTCCAGGCAAATGATGCGGATGCAGAAAAATAAAATGATCGCGTAACACTTTTTTGGCCTCAAAACCGTTCGTTGCTTGACAGAATATTTTATTTTAAGTATTTTTCTTTGTTTTTTGCATACCCTTTTCTGCCTGAAATGCCGCTAAGAGTGGTATTGTGCAGTAGGATTATAACCCGTTTACGCCCAGCAATAAGCGTAACAGTAGTTGACGTAACATACTGAATAAACAACAATCAACAAGATATGTTTGACAATTTAACAGATCGCCTGGAAGGCGTTTTTAAGACCCTTCGGGGTACAGGAAAACTCTCTGAAGAGAACATTAAGGACTCCATGCGAGAGGTCCGCATGGCCCTTCTTGAGGCCGATGTTAATCTGCAAGTTGTCAAAGATTTTGTAGCCAGGGTAACAGAAAAGTCCATTGGTCTTGAAGTTACTAAAAAACTCTCGCCTGGGCAGCAGGTAATAAAGGTAGTACACGAAGAGCTGGTCGAACTTCTTGGTGGCAACACCGAGCAGATAAGACTTGATGGCCGCCAACCGGTAACCATCATGATGGCGGGTCTTCAGGGCTCTGGTAAAACCACTACCTCCGGCAAACTTGCTAAAATGCTCAAGGGAAAGGGTCGCAAACCCTATCTGGTACCAGCAGACGTATACCGTCCCGCAGCCATTGACCAGTTGACCGTTCTCGGCGAGCGTTTGCAGGTTCCTGTGCATCCATCGAGCACGGAGATGAAACCCGTTGAGATTTGCCGTAACGCAATGGCTGCAGCCGAGCAAAACGGCTACGACACCCTGATTTTCGACACCGCCGGCAGGTTGCATGTGGATGAGGAGCTCATGGGTGAGCTCAAAGAAATCCAAAGCGCAGTACCACTTTCTGAAGTCCTCTTTGTTGCGGATTCGATGACCGGCCAAGACGCAGTAAGCGTTGCGGACAAATTCAATCAGGATCTTGAAATAAGTGGTGTGGTGCTGACCAAGATGGAAGGTGACGCCCGAGGTGGTGCGGCCCTTTCCATCAAACAGGTTACCGGAAAACCCATAAAATTTGTTGGTGTGGGCGAGGGACTCGACGCCCTTGAGGTCTTTCACCCTGATCGTATAGCTTCTCGTATTCTTGGTATGGGTGATGTACTCACCTTGATTGAAAAAGCGGAATCGGTTGTCGATCAAAAGAAAGCCAAAACCCTTGCTAAAAAGCTGAAGACTTCCACTTTTACCCTTGAAGACTTCCTTGATCAGCTCCAGCACATCAAAAAAATGGGTTCCCTTGAGCAACTTATGGGCATGATCCCCGGCATCAATAAAATGAAGCAGCTAAAGGATGCGCCCAAACCCGACGAAAAAGAACTTGCAAAAACTGAAGCGATTATTCGCTCCATGACCAAAAAAGAGCGACAAAACCACAAAATAATCAATGCAAGCCGCAGGAAGAGAATTGCAAACGGTTCCGGGGTCAGTGTGGCTGATGTGAATCGTGTGATTAAAAGCTATGCCGCAATGTTGAAGATGATGAAAAAGATGCGCGGTAAACCAGGTCGTATGACCGGCCAAAAACGACGTAAAATGCCAAAAGGCATGAGAAGATAATATAATCCGGAGGATATATCGGAAATGGCAGTGAGAATTCGTTTAACCAGACTTGGCAGAAAGAAAAAACCATTCTATCGCATAGTAGTTGCAGACAGTGAGTGCAAACGTGATGGTAAATTCCTTGATGTTGTTGGAACCTATGATCCCATGCAGGATCCAGCGGCTGTGAAGGTGGATAATGCAAAACTCGCGGACTGGATGGGAAAAGGAGCTCTGCCCTCTACCACTGTCAAGTCAATCTTGAAGAAAGCAAGTACGGCTGAATAGAACCATGCAGGAGTTGATCACCCATATAGCCAAATCGCTGGTGGACAATCCCGATGAAGTACAAGTCACCGTTAGCGAAGAGGATGACACTATTCTGGTCGATATGGCAGTGGCCAAAGATGATCTTGGCAAAGTAATCGGTAAGCAGGGTAGGACAGCAAGGGCGATGCGGTCATTACTCTCGGCTGCTGCCGGGAAACAGGATAAAAAATCCCGTCTTAATATCCTCGAATAGTGATTAAGGGATAGCTTGGCGGTGAATTTTTCTTATCCAAAAGAAAAATATGTACTTATTGGCAAGGTCACGAGAGCTCACGGTATAAAAGGAGAGTTGAAGCTTATTGCTTATTCGGGGGAAAGAAGGAGCATTACAAATCATAACAGTTTACGGTTAATTTCACGGGAAAACGTTATCTCCAAAACGTTTACTGTACAAAACACCCGCGGTAATAGCTTAGAAGTCATCACTAAACTGGATGGAATCGATGACCGTAACCAGGCAGAGCCACTTGTTGGCAGTGGTATCCTTGTTGCAAAACAAAGGCTTCCAGCGCTGGATAGTGGTGAATATTACCTCCATGAGCTTGAAGGATTGAATGTCGTAACTGTCGATGGTGAAAGCTTAGGAAGGGTCGCGTCGTTTCTTAACAATGGAGCCCAGGAGATACTCGTAATACAAAACGCAGGCGGTGAGATTTTAATACCACTTATCCCGGGGATGGTGGCTGAGTGGAATAAGGCGGAGGTAATCATCGCCCCACCACCTGGACTGATTGAGTTAAATCGTGTGGATGGCGCGGCGGGGAATGATTCCCCATGATATTTGACATATTGACTATTTTCCCTGATTTACTGGAATCGCCACTGAACGAGTCCATCATTCGCAGGGCCAGGGAAAAAGAGCAAATTGCGATTAGGGTCACTAATATTCGCGACTTTGCAACCGACAAACACTCCATGACCGATGACCGGCCCTTTGGAGGGGGTGAGGGGATGGTGTTAAAACCGGAACCTTTGGCTGCGGCCCTTGACTCGGTAAAAAAAAAGGATTCGGCCGGAAGGGTTGTATTGCTCAGCCCACAAGGGAAACAATACACCCAGCAAATGGCCTTGGAGTTATGTTCTGCACGACATCTTATCCTCATTTGTGGTCGTTATGAAGGGGTGGATGAAAGATTCAGAGCTAAATATGTCGATGAAGAGATATCCATAGGTGATTTTATTCTCACCGGTGGGGAGCTTGGTGCCATGGTAATTATCGACTCGGTAACCCGTTTGTTACCGGGAGTATTAGGATGCGCTGACTCTGCTGACAAGGATACGTTCAGCAGAGCGCTTTTAAAGCATCCGCAATATACAAGGCCCAGGCATTTTGAAGGAATGGATATTCCGGAAGTTCTGCTTTCTGGTGACCATGAGAGAATTAAAGAATACAGATTTATTGAATCGGTCAAACGTACGTTAAATAGACGTCCTGACCTGCTACAAAATGCATATTTCAGCAAGCAGGAAGTCAGGATACTCCAACAACACGGTCTGTACGATTTGGTACGAAGTACACAGGAAGGACAATGAAAAACAGCCACAGCGGCGTGGACCTTGTCCTGGTGCATTACCCTGTTATAAACAAAATTGGCGAGACCATAGGTTCTGCGGTTACGAACCTTGATCTCCATGATATTGCAAGGGCTTCTGCGACATATGGAGTGGACAATTACTATATTGTCACCCCCTATAGGGATCAGCAGCAGCTGGTCGGTGAGATCCTTGAACACTGGCAGAATGGACATGGGGCGACCTATAACCCTGCCAGGAAAACGGCCCTTGGGCTGGTTCGTATGGCGGCAAGTCTTGACGAGGTGATTACAACCATCACCCAGGAACGAGGCGAAAGACCCCTGTTGCTTACGACCAGTGCCAAGGAGCAAAAACAGATAGTGAGCTATGCGTGTGTTCGGAAAAAAATAGCGCAAAAGCAATCAATTTTGCTGCTCTTTGGAACGGCTCATGGGCTCGCCCCCGAGGTAATGGAAATGGCTGATTTCAGCCTCCTGCCAGTGGGAGGGAATACAGGATATAATCATCTTTCGGTACGTTCAGCAGTTTCGATCATCCTTGATCGGTTGTTGTCCGTCTAGAAAGACTTTTTTAGCTACCACCGCTGCACCAAGAGAAGAACAGATGCGGCAAAACGATAAACAACGGAAGAATTATTATGAGCACAGTTATCGACAGAATTGAAATGGAGCAGATGCGCCAGGATCACCCGGATTTTCGTCCAGGAGATACGGTTAAAGTACATATTCGCATCATTGAAGGGAATAAGGAGCGTGTCCAGATCTTTCAGGGCGTTGTCCTCAAAAGAAAAAAAGGCATGATGGATGCTTCCTACACCGTTCGTAAAATGTCTCACGGCGTTGGTGTTGAAAAGACCTTTGCCCTGCATAATCCCCGTATCGAAAAAATAGAGGTTGTGAGCCGTGGTCGCGTTCGCAGATCTCGACTCTACTACCTGCGAAAACGTCGTGGCAAAGCTGCACGTATTCGTGAGCGTGGTTTTGTGCGCTAAACAGACGCCTCAAGCACTGTTTGCTTCCCCCAAAGGGGATAACTTTACCATCGAACGAAACCTGCAACAACAGGGCTATGGTGTTGTTGCAGGTCTTGACGAGGTCGGCCGCGGTCCCCTGGCAGGACCTGTGGTTGCTGCCGCCGTTGTCCTTCCAAGCGACTGTCAACACTCTCTTTTTGTTGACTCAAAAAAAATATCTGCAAAATCAAGACAACAGCTCTTTTCTCTTCTGCATGAGATAGACGCAGATATTGGAGTTGGCATAGTTTCCCACCACAAAATCGATAGCATAAATATTTTGCAGGCATCCTTGCTTGCCATGAAACGTGCCGTACTTGAACTTACCGGGAAAAATGTAACCCCTGATTTTCTCCTGGTTGACGGCAAATTCCCCATCCCCATGAGCACTCCCCAGGAAGCCCTGGTAAAAGGCGAATCACGCTCAGCTTCCATCGCCGCCGCATCCATTATTGCAAAAGTAACAAGGGACAGGATAATGGCGGATCTTCATACTAGCTACCCGCAATATAATTTTATTAAAAACCAAGGGTATCCAACCCGTGAGCATCGGGAAGCAATCCAAAAACATGGTATTACCCCTCACCATAGACTCAGTTTTAAGGGGGTAGTAGCCAAAGATGTCTAAGACAAGAATTCAGTTAGGCAAAAAAGGCGAACAACTGGCCGCCACCTACTTGCAGGAAAACGGATTTCAGATTATCAAAAGAAATTATAGGCAAAAGTGTGGAGAAGTTGATATCATTGTTAGCAAGAAAGACACCTTAATCTTTGTCGAAGTGAAGACAAGATCTTCACTACTCTTTGGCCAACCCTTTGAAGCCGTTACCAAAGAAAAGCAGAGGCAACTCAAGCGTGTCGCTCTTGATTTTATGACCAGAAACAAAATAAAGGATCGGGCTGTCCGTTTTGATGTGATATCCATCTTACTTGCAAAAAAATGTGCTCCCCAAATAGAACATCTTAAAAACTGTTTTTAATACTTCCCTATGCTCCCCCTTGCCATTACCATGGGTTGCCCAGCAGGCATTGGCCCAGAAATCATTCTAAAGTACTTTGCAACAAACACCACACTCCCCTTTCCGGCGGTGGTGGTAGGTGATAGAGAAGTACTGCAATATTATGCGAAAAAGCTCTCCATTGACTGCTCCTGTTTCCCTTGGAACCCTGGCGAGACCATATCTCGAAAAGAAAAACAGATCCCCGTATACGACACCTCAACCCTACCACGATCAGCCGTTGTTCCCGGCCATTTTTCAAAAGCCACGGCTGATGCAATGGTAGACGCGATTATCGGCGCAGTAAAAGGAGTGCAAGACAACATTTTTTCAGCCATATGCACCTGTCCCATTTCCAAAGAAGCCTTACAACTAAGTTCACAGCACTATCCTGGACACACCGAATTACTCGCCGCCTGGTGCAAAGTGAAGAGCCAGGTAATGATGATGGCAGGGAAGAATTTAAAAGTAACGTTGGCGACCATCCATTGTGCTATTAACGAGGTGTCCACGCTCTTAACCGAGGAGTCCTTAGTGAGTCTTTTCAAGACCACACACAACAGCTTGCGGATGGACTTTGCTGTCAAGCACCCTAAAATTGGAGTTGCAGCGCTCAATCCCCACGCAGGAGAAGGTGGAATGTTCGGCGACGAAGAAGCACGTATCATCATCCCCGCCATGGAACAAGCAACGGCTCAAGGGATTACCTTACATGGACCTTTTCCTCCTGATACAATTTTTTACAAGGCTGCAAAGGGTGCCTACGATGCTGTTATCTGTATGTACCACGATCAGGGACTTATCCCCTTTAAGCTTCTCCACTTCGAAGATGGGGTAAATGTTACCCTTGGTTTACCCATGGTCCGTACTTCCGTGGACCATGGAACCGCCTACGATATCGCAGGACGTGGAATTGCCTCAACGGGAAGTCTTGATGCGGCCCTGCATATGGCCCATACCATCTGCAAAAGCAGAAAAGCATTTTATAAAGGAACAGCATAGTGACACGAAAAAAGGGTTTACTTATCGTTTTCGAAGGTACAGATGGCACCGGTAAATCAACACAGCTTACCCTGCTGGCAAGAGCGCTCCAAAAAAAGGGTCTGCAAGTTATCTCAAGTTTTGAGCCGACCAATGGAACATTTGGCAAACAAATTAGAGAACTCTATTCCAACCGCCAAAAGAGCAGTCTTGAGCAGGAGCTGGAGCTTTTTATAAATGATAGAAAAGAACACGTAAAAACACTTATTGCACCAGCCCTTGCTGAAGGTAAAGTTGTACTTCTGGACCGCTACTTCCTATCGACCATCGCCTATCAGGGAGCTGCGGGTATGGACACCAAAACAATATATAAAAAAAACGCATTTGCACCAGAACCTGATCTTGCCCTACTCTTCCACGCACCCATCAGTATCAGCACCACCCGGATTATCAAAAACCGCGGCGAGCAGCCCAATGACTTTGAAAAGGAAACGTATCTACAAAAGGTTAAAAAGGAGTTTGAAAATTTAGATTTTCCCTATATTAGGAGGGTGGATGCCAACAATTCAATAGATGCGGTCCACAACACTGTGTTGCGCCTGGTCAATGAACTTCCTGGAATCTAATGCAAAAGCACCTCCTTCCCCCACTCTTTTATCTGTTCCTCCTTTCTCTTCTGTTTCTTGGCGCCTGTGCGCCCCTTACTAGCGAAAATCTTGAGTCACAAGAAGTGCCATCAGAAGAAGAGAGTAGCGCGACGGAAGCGCCCCTTTTGCCAGACAGTTCCTGTTCCTATTTTTATCTCCTTTGGGGGATCCATGCTGAAAATAACAGAGATTTTCAAGAAGCAGAAGATGGTCTTGAAAAGGCATTGATCTGTGATCCAGATTCCAGATATATCTTAAAAAGAATCCCCATTCTACTTCTTCGCATCAATAAACCGCTGGCTGCCGCCCAATGGTTACAAAAAGGTATTGACACCTTTCCTGAAGATATAGAGAATAGACTGTTGCTTGCAAGACTTGCAATCCGCGACGAGAGACCTGACGATGCGATACGGTTATACAGAGACGTCCTTGGCATCACACCCGATGATGATAGCATTCTTTTACGTATCGCTTTTTTACAATCACAACTCAATCGCTACCTGGAGGCAGAAAAGACCCTTCACCAGGCCCTGCAACTCAACCCTGAATCATTTTTTGCCCATCTCTATTTGGCTCGTCTTGCCAAAGAGACAGGGGATAGCAAGCAAGCCGAACAGTTCTACCACAAGGCCCTTGCCCTCGACTGGTCCATTGAACTTGCCATGGAGGTTGCCGATTTTTATATCAAAAAGCAACAATACGCCAAGGCCGAACAGCAGTACCAGATACTTTTCAAAAAACATCCCGAAGATCTAAACGGCGGTCTCGCATACGTACAGCTTCTTCTGAGGCAACAACAAGAAGATAAAGCATTTTCGGTTCTCAAAAAATTGCGCGCCCACAGTAATAATCCGGAGGCCATTGATATTGCCCTTGCCAGACTGCATCTCCACAAAAAAGAATTTGCTACAGCAGCTGAAATTCTGATCCCTCTGGCCGCCAGTCAAGACAACGAAGAGGCGATTTATCTTCTGGCAATCAGCTACTACGAACAACAAAAACATTCAGATGCCCTTCGCATTTTACAAAAAATCGAATCTAACTCCCGTTTTTTTGAGGATATACTTTCCCTACAGGTGCAGATTTTGCTGGAAGAAAAACAATTTAAAACGGCAATCACCCTACTCCACGGTGCAATTACAGAGAACAAGAACTGCTCCGCAGAGCTTTACACGCTACTTGCCTCACTCTATATGAAACAGGGGCTTTTCCAAGACAGCTATTCCACCCTCGACGCGGCCCTTGGTGTTCATCCCAACAGCACAAAAGTGTACTTTGAATATGGCCTCCTCCTTGAACGGGAAAATAAAAGAGAACTTGCCCTTGAGCGGATGACTACACTCCTTAACCTTGACCCTAACCATGCAGAAGCACTGAACTATGTCGGCTATACCTGGGCCGATATGGGAATTAATCTTGAGCTGGCACTCAACTATATCCAAAAGGCCATACGCCTCAAACCTGACGATGGTTATATCCGAGATAGCCTGGGCTGGGTGTACTACCGAATGGGCCAACTGGCAAGGGCCACGGAAGAAATAACCAAAGCCCTGGAACTTGAGCCCCAAGACCCGTATATCCACGAACATTTAGGTGATATTTATCAAAAACTTGGCGAGAAAAAAAAGGCAATAAAGGCCTATAAAAACGCCCAAAAACTCTTTACCGACAAAGAAAAACAGCAACAGATGCAAGAGCAGATTGATGGGATATAAAGAAGCTAAATTGAGCAGCTTGCCTGCTTATAAAAAATGTACGTATTGGTGGTATTCAATCTTTTCAAAACACCGCAGATATCTGTTTTGCCTCTTGCTACTCAGCCTGGTTCTTTCCGGCTGCGCAGACAAACGATGGGGGGATCCTTTAGCTGAAGCTGAACAACAAACAGCCAAAGAGCTTCTCTTAAGTATGCAGGCGGAAGAGAAACAATGTCTGCAAAGCTTTGATGCGGATATGAAACTGTTCACCAAATCGCCCGTTGGCAATAGTGCCATTGAGGGATACTTATTGGTCAGTGCTCCTTCCTTTGCAAAAATAGTTATCAGCAATCCATTGGGGCAGCCGGTTTTTGCGTTCGCAGGTGATGGACGACGTTTTCAGATGCTGGAACCCATGAAGAAAAAACATATCCGTGGTACCGTTCGCAGTCTGGCTGTGTATAACAAAATCCCACCAATCCTCTTACAGGAAAATTGGTTTGCGCTACTCACCGGTCGCCTTCCCCAACATACACTTACCATCGTAGAATCCGCAAAAGATACCAATACAGATACCCTCTGGATACAACTGGCAAGTCACGGACGGAGTATAACCCGAGGGAAAAGATATGTGCAAATCAATCCAGCCACCAGAAAAGTAGTCAGCTATCTCTTTGAAAATGAAGACGAAGAGCTTGTTGCAGAGATTAACTACGATAAGCAACAGGCGGGAAATTCTGTCTGCGGCCTGCAACAAAACGTTCATTTTAGTGGACTTCCCTGGGGAGCAGAAGTCACACTCCACCTTAAAAACATAAGGGAATACAATACATCACAAAAAAGTGATTACACTCTTCCTGTACCGAGGGGATTTAATACCCAGCTCTGGCCCTAATTTTTATTGAGTAACTTCCAAGGCGTCATAGGAATTCACGATAACGACAAACAGGTTATCTTCTTTAAAAAAAACCTGTTGCAGATCGTAATTCTTATTTGGCGCAAGCTCAAGAGACACCCGGACCGGAGCCAACTGATCTTCTTGTTCAACTGAGATCCGTTTTATAAATCTACCGTTTGGCTGTTGTTCCCTCTCTAAATCTGTGGCAATGCGAGTACCAGCAAAAACGCAGCTCACCTTGGGTGTTCCTTTCTCCTGGCCAGTTACCTCGGGAGGGAAAAAACCGTTAAGCTTGAAAAGAACCATCTCTCCCTTATTGGAGGTATCTTCAAAGGTGATTGCAGAGAGCAAAGCTTCCGGACGTAAAGGATTCTCCTCAGCGCTTGTAGAAGAAGTAGCACCTGTGTCTTCCCCTGTGCTTTTTTCTTGCGATGTGTCCTCGTCTTTTTGTGAAGGCGCTTCTGCTACTGCGTCCTCTTTTTGCACCACCGGTGAGTCATGTTTCTCAAAAGACTCTACTTCCTCCATATCCTTACTTGTAGCTTCATTATCATTTGCTGAGGAATCTGCTATAGAAGGTTCTTTCATCGACGACAGTTCATCGGAAGAAAGCCGAATGGTGAGCACATTGGTACCTGGGTCAAAATCTTGCTCAAAATCGACTTTAACACTGCCGGTTAAATCCAGTACCACCCGAGTCTTGTCAGCATGCCGTCCAACGCGAATCTTTTCAACCATCCTACCCTGGGTCGCTGTGAGCGAAGATACATTTTTTCCAAGCCCGGCTCCCACAAAATCAAAAACCACACGGGGTTTTTCACCTTTTAGGGCAAAAACCTTTGGCATTGCCGCCTCACTCAAGGCAAATATTACCGATTCACTGGCATCCTCATTCTCTTGAAAACTCACATTTTCAATGACAGGCTCTGCAGCTAAAGAGGTACACAGCAATAAAAATAAAAAGATACAACAAAAAAAGGAAAGTGATCTATAACTCCGCATAAGTGAATACCTTGGTAACCTATTATTTTTTAACGAACTAATAAGATACTTCATTGAATACATCATCCACTCTTGAAAAGTCAACTTATTTTCAGTAAAGGACTAGCAGGATTGTATATTATTTTCGGCATTTTGCCATTTTACCACTACCCTTGCGGCTTGCAACCAAACCAAGCCATATATCTATGAAGAACACTTTTTCACCAAGAGAAACACTACCTTTTGTTAACAAACCAGGACGTTACCTAGGACATGAATATAACGCCACAAACAAAAAATGGGACAAGGCGTCTGTCCGCTTTGCTTTGGTATTCCCTGATCTATACGAAATAGGCATGTCCCACCAAGGATTACAGATCCTGTACCATATATTAAATTCCCGGGACGACACCATCGCTGAGCGCTGCTATTGCCCCGATCAGGATATGGAGCAACTCCTAAACGCCAAACAACTTCCCTTATGCTCCCTTGAAAACAGTTTCCCGCTCCACAGCTTTGATTGTATTGGAATCACTCTCCCCTATGAACTCTGTTACACAAATATTTTAACCATACTCAGTCTTGCAGGTATCCCCTTGCGTTCACAAAAACGGGATGAAAGCATGCCCATTATCCTTGGTGGTGGTTCCTGTAGCCTCAACCCCGAACCCATTGCCGATTTTTTCGACGCGATTTTACTGGGTGACGGAGAAGAGGCAATTAGTGAGATTGCAGAATGTATCCAAACGTCCAAAAAGTCAGGCCGCACGCGAGCTGACACCTTAATCCAACTGGCTAAAATACCAGGGGTCTATATCCCCTCTTTTTATAGGCCCATCTACGGAGAAAATGGTGCACTTACTACAATCGAAGTCCTCAATACGGACTTTCCAACGGTTCGAAGACGCATTCTCAAAGATCTGGCGGCGGTGGACCATCTCCTGCATCCCCTTGTCCCCAATTCCAAAATTGTCCATGACCGTTTGGGAGTGGAAATCGCCAGGGGATGCACCAGAGGCTGTCGATTTTGCCAAGCTGGGATCATCTATAGACCGGTGCGGGAACGGACACCGGAACAAATCCTTGAACTGGCTTGCAAAGGTATTGGTCATTCCGGTTTTGATGAACTGGCACTACTCTCTTTATCAACCGGTGATTACTCATGTCTTGCAACGGTGTTACCCCAACTGATGAACCGTTTCGCCCCTGAAGCCATCTCCGTCTCCATGCCATCCATGAGGGTTGGGACTTTAACCCCTGAGCTAATGGATGAAATTAAGCGTGTACGCAAAACAGGTTTTACCTTGGCGCCAGAGGCGGGGAGTGAACGTTTGCGGCAAGTGATCAATAAAGGCATTACTGAAGAGGACTTACTTAGCACTGCCCGAGACGCTTTTGGATGCGGTTGGAAGATCATGAAACTCTACTTTATGATTGGCCTGCCAACGGAAACAGATGAGGATATTAAAGCCATTGTCGATCTTGCCAAAAAAACCAAACGAATAGGAAACGAAGCAGCTCCCGGACGACAGCAAATTAATATCAGTGTGGGAACCTTCGTTCCCAAACCCCATACACCTTTCCAATGGAGTGGGCAAATTTCCATGGAAGAGAGCAAGGCAAAACTAAATGATCTCAAAAAGATGCTTCCTCGCAAGGGTATCAATCTAAAATGGCACGATCCGCAGCAAAGTTACCTGGAAGGCATTTTTTCAAGGGGAGACAGAAGACTTTCCACTCTCTTGGAAGGGGCTTGGAAAAAGGGCGCACGACTGGATGGCTGGTCAGACTATTTCGATCTGAAACTTTGGCAACAGGTGGCAAATGAGCAGGAAATTCATCTGGATAGTTATCTCAACGAACGAGAACTTTCAGCACCGCTGCCCTGGCAACATCTGCAAAGCGGGGTGAGTACCGACTTTTTAAAAAGTGAACTCAAAAAAAGTAGCTCCGGCCATTACAGCCCGGACTGCAGATACCACAGTTGCCAGAAATGTGGTCTGTGTGACTTTAAAGACATCAAACCGGTGGTTATCAATAAAAAGAAAGCAATATCACCACCGCAACCATCCAACGACACAAGTAAACCCAAAGAAATAGAGGAACAGCATTTTAAGTATATGGTTAGCTATTCACGTCTTGGTGATATCTGCTTTCTTGGGCATCTTGAAATATTGCAGGTGGTTTTTCGTGTAGTTAGAAGGGCTGGCTTGCGCACAAACTTCTCCAAAGGCTTCAACCCATCTCCCAAAATTTCATTTGGTCCAGCGCTGCCCGTCGGTACGGAAAGTATGGCGGAATACTTTGTTATGGATCTCCCCCGCCCCCTCAACAATTTGGAAGAAACACAGGAAAAACTCAATACCCAAATGCCGCCGGGACTTAACGTGCAAGCCATTACTGTCCATACTGGAGCCATCCCACAACAGGTAAACAACTCCTATGTAATCACCCTCGATTCCAAACTCCCTCCAGAGG
>JBNKKR010000034.1:0-39192 GCA_050291935.1 Desulfocapsaceae bacterium
CCGTGCTTACTGGTAGCTATTCCGAATGGCGCGACCACTACGAATACAATATCCTGGAGCCCTTTACCATGTCACCAACCGTGGCAATGAGCGGAAAGCTATTTTCAGGGATGATGATGACCGAAAGGAATTCCTGAAAATCCTTTCTCAATCAATTGACACATATGGGGTAATCCTGCATACCTTTGTGCTGATGACCAATCATTGGCACATCCTGGCCCAAACCCCACTGGGCAATCTTGGCGAATTCATGCGTCATTTCAATATCACTTACACCTCCCACTATAATCGCCGTCATAAACGAGTCGGTCATTTATACCAGGGCCGATATAAGAGTTTCCTCGTTGAGGGGGGATGCATACCAGTCTCAGGTTTCTCGTTATATTCATTTAAACCCTGTACGAGTTGCTGGTTTTAAGAGAATGCCTCTCGAGCAAAACCAAAGAACAATCTGTAACTCATAGTTTCACCTCCCCGAATTGCAATTCTCCTTGTTCAGGGCGATTCCTTTTCACTTTTGCGTTTGTATGCAAATCCAAAGGAACAAGTAAGCCGTGGGAAGCACCCTTGTGGATAATCTCGACTTTATCTGGTTGATGCTCATGATAGAGAAGACTGAGCTGTTCACCAATAAATCTTGTCGGTGCTTCATAGAGTCGATTGTTTATTGAAACAGTTCGATCCTTTGTCACCCTGCGCCGTACCTCTTTGCGAAAATGATCTTCCAAATCAATCGGGGGCTTACGGATCATTTCCACATGATTACCAAAGCGATTCAATGGTGACTCTCCAGTGCTGGAATGATTCCGTTGGTGGTAATCTTCACGTACCCAGAGATCAAAAGCTATGTTCAGATCATTCAGGGACCCTCCAAAAAAGCAGGGAAGGAATTGAGAACGAACCGTCCGGAAGAAGCGTTCTATTTTTCCTCTGCCTTGTGGTGTATAGGGAGGTGTATGAATCAGAGCAATTCCCAGGGAGCCACAGATCCGTTCCAGGTGTCTTGAACGGAAAGCCGCTCCGTTGTCTACATAGAGTTTTCTGGGGACTCCTCTATATAACAGCGCTTGCCGAAACGCATCCAGCCATAATGCCAGTCGTTCTGACAGATAAAACTGTGCATGTGGTAACAGCCGTGAATGGTCATCCTGAAATGCTATTAAATAGGCCTTACATTTCTTTCCATTGACTTCCACCTGTGGCCCATGCATAACATCAGACTGCCAGATGTCATTTGGGTATTCTGCTTCATAGCGGCGACGATCCACGTTCTCTGTAGCTATGCTACTGGAAAGCCCCTCACGTTTCAGAATTCTGTACGCTGTTGAAAGAGACAGAGTTGTACCTGGTGAACAAAGCTTACGTTTCTCCATTTCCGACAGGAGTCTCACCACCGGCAATCTTGGCATTTGTTTCCGTAATTTTACAAGGGAGAGAATTGTTTCCTCATCCACCCGCCTGCTTTTACCTCTGTCACTTCTGGATAATGGATAAAGAGATTTAAGATTGCGATTACTCTTTTCGTACAGCCTGATCCATCTCCTGATAGTAGATTCAGATACCCTTGTCTTACCTGAGTGCGGTATTTGCCACTGTTGCTGACTCTTGTAGCGGATATGGTCTGCCATCTCACCCGGTTCAAGACGAGAGCAAACCAGATCGCTTATCACACCGAATCGAAACAGTGCGACTTCTTCTTGATGTTTTTCATTCATAAATTCATCCTCGTTTGATTGATAAAAACTTGCTTTTGCCTGGTTCCTATCGTTACACCTTACAGAGGATTAGCGGCAGAGATACAATGCGGTAGGGATATTAAAACACGGCTCTATTCTCCTTTAATTTGGCACTGGTTATTGGGATAATATTACGTTGCATGAGTAGGGTATAAGCTTGTGTTTTGATAATATAACAATTGATTCCAAGTATAATATGAATAATCCGTCCAAGGCGGCGCCACCACTGTCGTTGCCTTGGGCGTGGTAGATCAGGTCGCCAACGTTTCTTTTTATCGCGATAAGCGATGGACTCTGCAATTTCATTAATAGAAGAACGGAATCTGCTAAAATAACCGGACGGTTTCAAACGGTGAACGCAACCACAAACAGGACAACGTACACGACGGAGAAAAATTGGTTCAGGCAAACAGGAAAAATAGGCAACAACAAAACCATGCCACCAAAGTTTACTTTGGCAATGAGGACAACAAGGAGGCTTTTTCCAGGGAAATTAACGACCAAATGTTGCAATATCCTTGACTGAAACGGGAACAAAAAGTACCAGTGGAATAACTCCTTGCAAGAGCTGCTTTCTCCTGCTTGGGGGGAGTGATGGACTTTTGCAAGAGGTTCATCACTCCATCTTGTTTTTTTACAATCGGATCAATTTTAAATAATTCGAATTCTCACTTTTACTTTTTAACAGAGTGTGAAAAAAATCTCCTCTTTTTGTGCAGAGTAGTTGAGGATCAACAGCTATAAGGAAAGCCTAGGCCTTGAAGGAGATGATGTGTATCACAGCATTTTGGAAACCATGACAAAGACAAGAGAAGAGGTGAACAAATTATATGATCTTGATTAATTTAATATGAATAATTCTCCTGTATTAAAAAGGGTTAACAAGCAAGGGCTGACTGAGTATCATCTTGCGTATGATCATGTATGGGATGGTTTGGACTCCTTCATAAAGTACTTGGTGAAGCACTGGCATGCTGAAGTAATTGAATCTATAGATGAGGTGTACTCCCGAAGATGGGTGGTTAGAATTAGTAGGGTTCATGTATCTGTTTATCATGACAGTCAAATAGGGAACTATTTTGTGAGGGAAGATGGTGAGGATCAGTCAGTTCTAGAGAAAATTGAGGCTGATCTAGTGAGGAGAATGGGCTAAGTATTAGGTGTTATGTGTTACGTCCTTTTTTCCCATCGTAATTTTTACCAAATTAGCCATCGTAAGATTTTCGGTGTTTTTGGGCGTTTTCCAGTTCGGGGGACAGTTTACGTAATTTTTCCTGGTAATAAAGAGTTCACCGGCTTGTCCGGTGCAACGGCTTATTGATCAAAATCGTCAGTTAAATCCTTCATTGGAATTTCCGTTGAATTGGGGGGGCTAAATCTGTTCAGATGGATAAATACCGATAGCGAGAAGGGCTTTTCGTTCAAGAAGCCGCTCCTGATCATTGAAGCCAAAAAGGCGTACCGTTACTTCTCCGATTGCGGTAAGGGGGATTATGACAGGGCCATCCATTTGAAAATGTTTTTCCCACCGATCCTTCCTGGGATTGAAGAATCTCGTCAACCTGTTGCTTTCCTTATTGATGGAACCAACATCAGTTCCTTTGTGTCGATTGCAAAATAAGCAGGCATAGGCCAAATTATCCAAGTTATTCGAACCACCATGTTTTTTGCTGATGATGTGGTCGATCTCACAACCAAAAAAAGTATCATCTTCATGGATAAGGCAATACTCGCAACGGTACTTCGCTCGTTCTGCAACAAGGCGACGAATCTCCCGGCCGATATATGTCATTGCTTACCCTGTTGCTTGGCACGTGCCTTAGCAAGTCGCATAAGGTGCTCAAGTTGCATGTAGTGATCCAGCTCGGATTGTTCATCAGTTGTCAAAGCGCTTTCTTTCTCTTTGGTCACCAATTCCATTACCCTATCTCTTGCCTGCTCCGAAGGGTGAAAAGCCAGCAGTGAACTACGGGTGGTCTGTGTGGCAATAAAATCAATCACTTCTTCATAAGCTCTGGCTGGTTCCATTATCTTACACCTCCCGTTGTGGCAAGCTCCTGGAACTTATGTTTGAGTATGACAAGATCCAGTATTTCTTTAGCCAACCCTTTTTCCTTCTCCGTCAAACTGTCAACCATCTCAAATTTACGTAAGAGTTCTCTGTCCTGAATATTCAGCTTGGCTGGTTGTCCATTTGTCTCAAAAGCAAGATAATCCAACGTAACATCAAAGGTCTTTGCCAATTTGATTAACACATCGGTGGACGGAAGATTGATTCCCCGTTCATAAGCAGATATCTGTTTCTGTTTATCCCTAGACGTTCTGCCAGCTCCGCTTGGGTCCATTGATGCTCTTGTCTTAGTTTCTTGACCCTCTCTCCTATTACTATAACCACACCTTATCTCAATAGAAAAAGTTCTTTATTGGTTACATTATCCATAAATAGACAGAAAATCCATATGTAATGCATTTTTAACATAAAAGGGTCACCCACCCTTTAAAAGGCCCCTGTCAAGAGAACATACCTATCCTTTAAAGAAAAAAGTGAATTTTTTACTCCCCTGAAAATATAAAATTTGATATTTTAAGCACTTTCCTTTTCAGCAACAAGTTTTTTCATGCGCTGTTTTGTAAGCATTATATCAATCATGTGAAGCAATGCGTTTCTGTCGTCTTCCTTTATGGTGATGAAATTTGCTGTTTAAATTACCCTGTTAGGGTTTTGCTACAGGGTGAAGGTTTTGCGGAAGCAGAGGGTTGCAATCTTTAATGGTAACTTTTCCTTGTAGCAAGTTCCCTTTGGAATATTCGCTAAAAATACAGGTATTGGTTTTGGGATCGTAGTTTTCTATCCACAAATGATCATCTTTCCAGGTGGTGCCAAGGTGATATTGTCCATTGGGGACTGTAATGGACATAACACCGCCATAATGTTTAACGAAAATTTGCTGCAGACTAAAATAATAGAATCCCCAACCCACTAGTAGTGCTAAAGAGGCCACAATAAAGGCAACCTTCCATTTAGCGCCTTTTATCCCAATGCCCCAAATAAGTAGACATACAACGGTTAAAACTGCTATCCAGTAGAGATAGGTTACCATATTACATTTCTCCTTGATGAATTTTGAGGGAAGTGATATCTCCTCAAACGGTTAACATCAATTCCTACTATAAGCTATTCCAGGATGAAAAGTAAGGCTTCGATATACAACTCCAGTGAGGAACCCTCTAGAAAGTTGATTAAATGATTTTCTTTTTAAAAAGAAAAGTGCATAAGATATAAACAGGATGGGATACTTTGCCATGTACTTACCAGCACTCGCAAAAGATTTATATAAGGCACAGAAAAAAGTAGAGCAGGTGGAGAAAGAGCTTGCTGCGACAATAAATGTAACTGAGCAGGAATCAATTAAAAATGAACTGCGCCAGGCGCTAGCTGAGCTTGCTCAACTACGAAAAATCATGGAAGGGAAGAAAGAGCAATCAAGGACTCTCCAACATAAACCTAAGCCCAAAAACACTTTTGGCTTATAGAGTTGTAATCTGCCAGAGTAGCTGCAGGCAAAGAAGAGCATAAAGACCTGCTATCACATCATCCATCATAATACCAAAGCCGCCGTGAATATGGGCATCAAACCAGGAGCAGGGGAAGGGTTTTAAAACATCAAAGAGTCGAAAGAATACAAAGCCTAAAATCCAGGCAACCGGATGGTCCGGTGCAGCGGTGAGCGTTATAAACATGCCAACAAACTCATCGATTACGATGGGTCCGGCATCTGCCTGATCAAGGATCTTTTCTGCCGATCCCGCAAGCAGGCAACCGATAAAGAAGAGAATGCCAAGCAGGGCAAGATAGGTAGTAAGGGGAAGCGTACGCATAAAAAACCAGGGGACAAATGCCATAAGTGAGCCCCATGTTCCAGGCGCCTTGGGTAAGTTCCCCGAATAGAAACCGGTGGCCAGAAACATAATGATTTTATCCATTAGTTTTTCTTCTCCTGTGTTCCAGTAATACTCTCATACACTTGACTTAATGGGATATTTTCTCTTTTTGCAACTTTTCTACACGCTTCATACTCTGGGTATATTGTTGTTCCCCATGGCTTTTCTACCTGTTTTGCCGGAATATCTCCCCACGGAGTGCTAACAGGTACAACTTTTCTTGGTAGGGTTATTCTTTTTTCCCGGCGAAAACGAAGGCCAATGGCACTGGTTTCAGAAAGGATTATGTGCTTTAGAGAATGTGCATTTGCCACGTCGCTGATCACCTGCAATTGGTGTCCAGGACGCCCTTTTTTCATTAGTAGTGGCGTTATGGTTATGTCCAGAGCATTTGCTGCAAAGAGTTGTTCACAAAGATAAGGGAACATTTCACCGTTCCAGTCATCGAGATTGCATTCGATGATTTCTACCTGTTGAGCTTCTTCAACTTGGATTTTTTGGCCAATAAGCAGACGGAGAAGATTTGGTTGGTGACTAGTATCTTTGTGACTTCCCGCACCGTATCCGGTATGGCGAATGGTCATTGGAGGCATAATGCCAAATGTGTTGGTAAGGGATGCGGCAAGGACAGCCCCGGTGGGAGTAACTAACTCCATACTATTTTCCACACCATAAACGGGGATATCAACCAGCAGTTCGCAGACAGCAGGAGCTGGAAGCGGAAGATTTCCATGGGCGCAGGTAACCTGCCCTCTGCCCATGGGGAGCGGAGAACAGTAAATTTCTGTAATCTTAAAATATTCAATTCCAATAAGTGCTCCCACTATATCCACGATGGTGTCCACCGCGCCAACTTCATGAAAATGAATGGTCTCAACATCCTTATTATGAATTTTGGCTTCCGCTTTTGCAAGACGGGTGAAAATCTCTGCAGCACGGTTTTGAATGGGGGTGCTGAGCCGACTTTCTTGTAAAAGTTGCAGGATATTTGGTAAATGTCGAAACTCTTGTTGGGTGTCAGACGTAACATGGAGTTGTTTGCAGGCAATTCCTGAACGAAGATCATCCTCAATGGAAAGTGTACAGGCAAGGTCAGGAATTTTACCTAGTTCTGCAATAAGATAGTTTTCAGGCAAACCGGCGTGGAGAAAGGCAGCAAGGAGCATATCACCGCTAATTCCAGAAAAGCAGTCTAGATAACAGCAGGTTGTAAAAGAGTTCATGGAAAGGCTATGGGTTAATGGTAAATTGCTGACCCGTTTCGATTGTTTGTCCGCAAAGATAGGCACAAACCTGCATCCGTTTTTTGCCCTCCGGTTGGATCTCCTGTACACACAGCGTTCCTTCTCCGGTTGCGATGAGCAGTCCGTCTTTATTTGCGGCAAGTATCGTACCGGGAGGTGACTCTTTAGAACACTCTTTGTCTAAACGAGGAGAGAAAAACCGAAATCGTTTGCCATTGAGAAAGCTGTAAGCGGTGGGCCAAGGGTCCATGCCACGAATTTGGCGATGAATTTCAATGGCGGATTGATTCCAGTTGATGCAGCCATCTTCTTTTTTGAGGGGGGGCGCTTCGGTGGCCAGGCTGTGATCTTGCTTGATGGGAGGAAGGTTGTTTTCCCTTAACAGATTAATTGCTGTAAGGAGCGCTTCGCCGCCAAGATGAGAAAGTTTTGTAAAAAGTCCACCTGCTGTTTCATTTTCTTCAACGTCCATGGAAGCAGGGAACAGCATATCTCCAGTATCCATTCCTTCATCCATTTGCATTATGGTAACACCCGCTTTTGTATCACCTGACAAAATTGCCCATTGTATGGGTGCGGCCCCACGATGTCTTGGAAGTAAAGAGCCATGGATATTGATACACCCAAGGGGTGGTAAATTAAGGATGGATGGTGGAAGAATACGGCCGTATGCGGCAACGACAATGAGATCCGGTTTGTAGGAACGAAGGGTGTTCAAAAAATCATCGGTCTTGATCTTAGTGGGTTGCAGTACCGGGATATTGGCCCTTTCCGCCACAACTTTAGTAGGCGTTGCAGCCATTTTTTTTCCTCGCCCTTTGGGACGATCAGGCTGGCTAACAAGGGCAACTACCTCATCTGGACCATCAATAAGTGTCTGCAAAGCGGGGACAGCAAAATCGGGGGTGCCCATAAAGATGATGCGAAACGTTTTCTCTTTTGTCATACCCTATCCCAGTTTCTTGGTGGCAGCTTGCTGCTGTTTCTTGATTTTCTTTTTATAGAGCGCTCTTTTTAAGGTGGAGAGGTGATCAAGGAATAATATACCGTCAAGATGATCTATCTCATGCTGCAGGACTATGGCAAAACGATCTTCGGTGGAAATTTCCTGGGGATTGCCCTCCGCGTCCTGATAGGAGACAGTAATTTTTTTATTCCGCTTAACGGATGCAGTAAGATCAATAAGTGAAAGGCAACCTTCTTCATCCACTTGGCTCCCTTCCTTTTCTGTGATTTCAGGATTGATCATAACCATGGATTTTTTTTCACCTTCTTCTTTTGAAATATCCACCACGATTAAACGAATGGATTTTCCAACTTGAGGAGCGGCAAGCCCAACGCCCGGAGCATCGTACATGGTTTCAATCATATCATTGATTGTGTTTTGCAGATCCTCATCAAAGGAGGTGACGTTTATCGCCTTTTGGCGTAAGACAGGATTTGGAAAAGTAAGGATTGGCAATATGCTCATAGTACTTGGTAATGTATGTAATGAATAAAAACGTGGCCCGGTAACATCGCCTATCAATACCATAGGCGTTTGTTTTTCGCATCAAAGTTGTGTTTCGAAACAATATGCGCTACATTCTTCCTAGTCAAATTCACTCTAACCTTTTACAAAAAAGATACTAAACCTATGATACTTACAGTCTGCGTTGCCTTTTTTATCAGTTATCTTGTTGGTGCTATTCCTTTTGGGTTGCTCTTTGGCCGTGCTGCCGGGAAAGATGTGCGTCTGGAGGGAAGTGGGAATATTGGTGCAACCAATGTAACCAGAATTTTAGGGAAAAAGCTGGGTGTTTTTACCTTAATCTGTGATGTATTAAAGGGAATAGTGCCGGTATATCTTGTTGCGCTTTCATTGCCCCCTTCTGCCAATGGGGCATGGGTTGTCGCCCTGGCTGGTCTTGGGGCTGTGGTTGGGCATATGTTTTCCATCTACCTTGGTTTTTCCGGGGGAAAAGGTGTCGCCACTGCCCTTGGTGTGTTTCTCTATTTTTCTCCCCTTGCTGTTTTCTTTGCCCTGCTTCTGTTTGTGGCTGTCGTGTATGTGACCGGTTTTGTTTCAGCAGGTTCTTTGCTTGCAGCGGCAATAATTCCGCTTTTGTTGCTGTTACTTGGCGCGGGTGTTGAAATCAGTAGTGTCGCATTGTGCATTGTTATTCTTGTCTGGTTTAAACATAAAGACAATATCAAACGTTTGCGACGTGGTGAGGAGAAAAGTTGGAAGACAAAGGCGTAACGGTATGACAAAATCTGAATGGAAGGAGGTTGTTGCCGCTAAAGAGCTTTTGGGACTTGGAGATAGTGCGACCCTTGGTGAAATAAAACGAAGCTACCGGCAAAAGTGCAAGGAATACCACCCTGATATTGTCGGGGATGATAAGGCCAAAGGAGATCTTATGAGAAAACTGACCAGGGCATATGATGTCCTGATCAGCCATTATAATCAGTTTAAGATTCCTCTCGTCCCTCGTCCTGGAGAGGATGTGGAAGCTGAAGACTGGTGGATGGATCGTTTCGGTCAAGATCCCTTATGGGGGAGTAAGAATCGCGTTTGACATACCCTCAACCAAAGCGTCCGGTGATATAATCTTCGGTGAGCTGGTGACAAGGCCTGGTGAACAGTTCATCGGTTTGCCCAACTTCTAAAAGATCGCCCAGATGGAAATAGGCAGTGCGTTGGGAAACCCTTGCCGCCTGTTGCATATTATGGGTTACAATCACGATTGTGTACTGTTGCTTTAGCTCAGCAATCAACTCTTCCACGGTTGCTGTCGCTATGGGGTCAAGGGCGGAACAGGGTTCGTCCATAAGGATTACTTCAGGACCGACGGCCACCGCACGGGCAATACAGAGTCGCTGTTGCTGGCCACCGGATAATCCTGTACCAGGCTGGTCCAGCCTGTCTTTTACTTCATCCCACAGACCCGCCTTAATAAGTGAAGTCTCAACGATTTCATCAAGTTCAACCTTACTGCTTGCCAAACCATGGATGGTTGGTCCGTATGCGATGTTATCGTAGATAGATTTTGGAAAGGGATTGGGTTTTTGAAAAACCATACCCACCTGTGCCCTCAGGGGTACCACATCCACTTTTTTGTCATAGATATCCAGGCCATCAAGGATCATTTCTCCGTCTACCCGGCAGATGTCAATGGTGTCATTCATCCGGTTCAGGCAACGTAAAAATGTTGACTTTCCGCAACCGGAAGGACCGATCATGGCCAGAACTTCTTTATCTGCGATATCTATGGAAACATCTTTGATGGCATGTTTGTCACCATAATAGACATTTACGTTCCGACAGGTCATCCTGGGGTCGTCCACAAATGGTTTACCGGCCGTACGCCTGTCTTCTCGACTTACCAGCTCTTTATTTTCTGTTATTGCATCGTTTTCACTGGGGATCATTTCTGTTTCCACTGGAGTACTTCCGGAGAGTGTTTGTAACATTGAGTTTGCCTCATGTATATAGAGCAAATCGACTTTGTACTTACCTGCATGTGTGCTTACGACTGCCCGTACAAAGTATACAATTTAAAAAGAGAGAATGAAAAAATACGAGGAACCCGGATACCCGGGTTCCTCGTCATAATCAAATCTACTTATAGCCTCATCTTATAATGCGAGAGGAGTGAGGTTCTTGATAACTGCAGTAAATTTCTCACGCTCTTCTTTTGGCATGGGGATCATACCTTTGTCGGCAAGATATCCGTCATCACCCCAGGCTTTATCTGAACTAAACTCTGCAAGGTATCCGGTTATTCCAGGAATAACGGAAACATGAGCTTTTTTCACGTAGAAGAAAAGAGGGCGGGAAACGGGATAGCTCCCATCTGAAATACCATCAAATGTTGGCACATGGCCGTCAATCTCAGAACCTTGAACCTTGTCAGCGTTTTGGTCAAGGAAGGAGAAACCGAAGATACCAAAGCTATTTGGGTTGGCTTCAAGCTTTTGGACGATTAAGTTATCATTCTCACCTGCTTCAATATAGGCACCATCCTCACGAAGGGAGTGGGCAACGGCCTTGAAAACTTTTTTACCTTTTTTATTAAAGGCAGAAGCTGGGATGCCAAGTTTTTCCATAAGTGGTTTTACGTCATCACCTTTTGCTTTTCTAAGTGCGGCTAAATCTTCAAATTTCTTCGCACCACCTTCCATGGCAAGCTCAGAGAAAGCGTCACGGGTACCAGACGTTGGGGGAGGACCGAGAACTTCGATTTTGGTTGCGGGAAGCGCCGGATTTACATCTTTCCAGGTCTTATAAGGGTTGTTGATAAGCTTACCATCCGGACCAGGAACTTGTTTTGCAAGGGCCAGGAAGATATCTTTACGGCTCAACTTCATCAGCTCACTTTTCTTGGAATTGGCAAAAACGATTCCATCATAGCCAATTTTTACCTCAACGATTTCCTTTACACCGTTTTCCTGGCACTTATCAAATTCAGATTTTTTAATTCTTCTGGAAGCGTTGGAAATATCAGGATTTGCAACCCCGACTCCAGCGCAGAACAACTTGAAACCACCGCCTGATCCAGTGGACTCAATCTTGGGGGTGCTGAACTTGGTGGATTTACCAAATTGCTCGGCAACTGTGGTTGCAAAGGGATACACGGTGGAAGAACCAACGATTGAAATGTAGTCCCTTGCACTGGCAACCGATGCGCCGAAGGCTGAGCCGGTAAGCACGGCAGCGGCCATGATCGAAATTGTTTTCTTTGTTAAAGACATTTTTTCTCCTTTATAATGTTGTTAAAATGTAACTTCTTTTACAAAACTGCACTGGTGTGGGAGACTACTCTTACATTGTTAAGACCATGTTAGAAGTCCATTCGAATTTAATCAAAAGTCCCTACCAGCGTCGCTCGAATTTAGATCGCAAATACACGGCTGTCCCATTCATAAGTACAAGAAAAGTCAGCAGTATCATGATTGCAGCCGAGGTCCTTTCCACAAATGCCCGTTCAGGACTATCCGCCCACAAATAGATTTGCACCGGCAGAGCCGTTGCCGGGTCAAAAATTCCGGAGGGAATATCAACGATAAAGGCAACCATACCAATCATTAACAGGGGAGCACTTTCTCCGAGGGCCCTTGCCATACCGATAATTGTCCCGGTGAGGATGCCTGGCATGGCCAGGGGAAGTACATGGTGTGCCACCGCTTGCATCTTTGAGGCACCAACTCCCAAAGCCGCTTCCCGGATAGAAGGTGGAACGGACTGTAGTGCGACCCTTCCCGTGATAATAATGGTGGGGAGTGTCATAAGAAACAGTACAAGACCGCCAACCAGGGGAGAAGATCGTGGAAGTTGGAAAAAATTCAGAAAAACAGCGAGTCCCAAAAGCCCAAAAACAATGGATGGTACCGCTGCTAAGTTGTTGATATTCACTTCAATGAGATCTGTGAACTTATTTTTTACCGCGAACTCTTCCAAATAGATGGCGGCACCAATACCGATGGGAAAGGAGAGAAGTAAGGTGATCCCGAGCATAAAAAATGATCCCAGGGTGGCACCCAAGATACCGGCAGATTCCGGCTCCCTGGAATCACCATTAAAAAAAAAACCGGTGTTGAATGTAGATTTTATCCTGCCCGCTTTCTCAAGTGAGTCGAGCCAGCCTATTTGCGTATCGTTCATCCTTCTCTCAGATTCCGGACGATTTCTATCGATATAGCCCTTCATGAGCATATCCACATCATCATTTGCCAGCAGCCATATCTCCTTTGTTTCGCCAACAATTTTCGGCTCATTGACCACCATATCCCGTAGCTGAAAGGAGGCATCACTACTTATCAAGCCGTAGAGTTGTTTTTTCTCTTTTCTGCTTTTCACTTCAGGAAAAGTTTGGCGCAAACTTTTTTTTATGAGACCTCCATAATTGGCCGACGCAGGATCTTTGACATCCAGAACATCAGGGTCAAAAAACACATCAATTTGCACAGCTGTCTGGTAAAATGCTTTGTAACCATTAAGGAAGATGGAAGAAAAGAGGATAGCGAGAAAAACGAGGCTGAACACAATGGCAGCCAGGCCCATAACTCGAAAGCGTTTCTCCCGCTTATATCGTTTTGCCAGACCCTTCTGGACAATCTCTATCGTTTTTGGTGTGCTCATAGCTTTACTCGTACTCTTCTCTGTATTTTCTAACGATGTATAGTGCCACCACATTCAGAACCAGGGTGACTATAAAAAGGAGTAGTCCAAGGGCGAAGGCGGCCAGCGTCTTTGGGCTGTCAAATTCCTGATCACCAACTAACAGCGTTACTATCTGGACTGTAACCGTGGTGACTGCCTGTAGTGGGTTGGCCGTGAGATTTGCAGAGAGTCCGGCAGCCATCACCACAATCATGGTTTCTCCAATGGCTCTGGATACCGCCAGCAAAATCCCGCCGACAATGCCTGGAAGAGCTGCCGGAATAACGACCTTTTTGACAGTTTCAGATTTAGTTGCGCCAAGTCCGTATGAACCATCACGCAAAGCCTGGGGAACAGCGTTGATTACATCATCAGAAATGGACATCACAAAGGGGATAATCATTATTCCCATGATAAGTCCTGCCGCGAGGGCCGATTCGGAAGAAACTTCAAGGCCAAGTGATGTCCCAATATCCCGAATAAAAGGAGCAACGACAAGGGCTGCGAAAAAACCATAAACAACGGTTGGCACTCCGGCCAGGATCTCAATAAGCGGTTTTGCCGAAGCCCGCATCCGTTTTGAGGCGTATTCTGAAAGGTAGATGGCGGACATCAACCCTATGGGGGCCGCCACCATCATGGCAATCGCTGAAATTAGAATGGTACCGCCAAAAACCGGAACCGCGCCAAATTCACCGGAAGCACCAACCTGGTCGGCACGAATGGAGATCTGTGGACTCCAGGAAAGCCCAAAGAGAAACTCCGTTACCGAGATACGTTGAAAAAAGCGTATGGATTCAAAGAGAACCGATAAAACGATTCCGATGGTGGTAAATATTGCGACCAGGGAACAAAAAATAAGGATGTAATGAATTATTTTTTCGACGTAATTTCTCGCCCGAAGTGTGGGTTTTAACACCCGGAATCCAAAAAGCAGGCAAGTAGCGGCAAGGACAATAAGTGAAGCGCTTTTTATATTACGCCCAGTCTGCTGCAGTTGTTGCAAGTATTTGGAAGCGTTTAGGAGATCAGGGTCAACGGTTGATCCAAAATGCAAGCCCTGGGCAAGGTTTTTTATATCGTTGATGACCAGGCCAAGCTGTTCCTGGGGCAGTTCTGAAAATTTTGCAGGAAGTGAAGACACCACCATTGATGCAATGACTGAGGGTTCGACAAACTGCCAGAGCAGCATAATTAAAAAGGTTGGGATGCCACACCAAAGTGCAATCAGCATACCATGATAGTTGGGTCTTGAGTGAAGTTTACTGACCCCACCTATTTGCTCGCCTGCAGCAAAAGCTTTGCTTTTCCCATACTTGTAGCCAAAAGTGACCAAGCTGAGAAGAAGGGCTGTAAGGACTAGATTTGACATCGCGCTCCTCTATTCCAGATCAAAATCAAGTTTTTTGCGGACGATGTCCCCTTCAACCATGTAGATCACATCTTCGGCAATATTAGTGGCCCTGTCTGCTATTCGTTCCAGATGGCGGATGACCAGATACGAGTTGAGTAGGGCCGGTATATGCTCAGTGCTGCTATTCATCTCAGCAAGGATCATCTTGTATCCTTGGCTTCGCATAGCATTGACTTCCTGATCCAAAGGAAAAATCTGTTTTGCTGCTTCTACGTCACGTTCCACCAGAGCATCAATGGACATTTTAAGTTCTTCCATGACCGTATCAGTCATTTTCTGAAAGTTGAAACTCAGCTCCGGATTATCAAATTTGGAAATGCGTTTAACCCGTTTGGCGATGAGGGCTGCGTAGTCACCAATACGTTCAAGCTCGCTGTTGATCTTAATAACCGTCACCAGAAAACGTAAATCTTTGGCAACGGGCTGATGTAGCGCCATTATTTTTAGACACTCTTCCTCAATCTCTATCTCCAGCTCATCAATTTCCCAGTCCGATTTTATGATCTTCTTGGCAAGATCCGCATCACCCGAGACGATAACTGAGCATGCCTTACGAACCCTGTCTTCAACCATGGATCCCATGGTGAGAAGCTTTTGTTGTAACTTGCTTATTTCATGATGAAAATAACTGTGCATATTGTTTTCCTTTGTTAAGTCTGTTTATTAAGGCGGCAAAGTATCCGTTATTTGTTTATCCCATGTTAGATAATTATTAGGATTTCGTTAGGAGCAGAGGTATGCCTTGACGGTTTTTTTTTATTTGCCATATTTGGATACGGATTCTTGGAAAGTAACTGCGCAAAGAATATGTTATTATTTGCATGCTTTGTTGCTGAAGAAGTTTTTTAATGGCATTACTCTGTTGTTTACCCCATGTTTTACCTGGTGCCATGATTTGGAAGAGAGTGGGAATGAAGAAAGAACATATCTTGATTATTGAAGACGATGAGGACATCCAAAAGCTTGTTTCATTCAATTTGCTCAAAGCTGGTTTTCATGTCACCTGTGCTGATGATGGTGAAGATGGACTGATGCAACTCAGTAGAGGGCATTATGACTGTCTGCTTTTGGATTTGATGTTGCCGGGTATGTCGGGCTATGAAGTGTGTCAGGTCATTCGGGAGAATAAAAAATATGCTGCCTTACCCATTATTATGCTCACCGCAAAAGGGGAAGAGTCAGATATTATCACGGGCCTTGAGTCGGGTGGGGATGACTATATTACAAAACCTTTTAGCCCAAAGGTCCTTGTTGCCCGTGTAAAAACCGCTTTGCGCAGAGGAACGATACAGGGAGGAGGCAATGAAGCAGCTTCTGACAGTGGCTCCATTGTTGTTTATGATGACCTTATCATAGATCAAGGCCGTCATGAAGTACGACTTGGTGACGATGAGGTGAAGCTAACGGTTACTGAATTTGGTGTTCTCTGTCTTCTCGCTGGGAAACCTGGCTGGGTTTTTAGTAGACAACAGATTATTGATAATGTCAGGGGGTATGATTATTCGGTGACACCGAGGGCCATCGATGTCCAGGTTTTTGGGCTTCGCAAGAAGTTGGGGAGTGCCGGTGGACGCATTGAGACTGTGCGGGGGATTGGGTATCGTTTTAAAGGATAGTTGTACCTTCTATTGAGAAAGATCGAGAGCTCACGTAACACTTTTGTTCCAATGGTATAGAAATGAAATCACGAAAGTTGATTTATCATATTTTCCCAGCCAATGTTCTGGTAACCGTGGGGGCCATGCTTGCAATTATCTGGTATGGCTCGTCTACCTTACAGCGATTTTATATGGACGAAACCAGATCGTCTCTTTTGGCACAAGCCTACTCCATTGAATACCAAGTACAGCAATATCTTCTGGGGGAACAGTTAACAGAATTGCGGTTGTACTTAAGAAAAGTTGCAAAAAAAAATTCCAGCAGAATAACCTTGGTTAGTCCGGACGGAACCGTTCTTAGCGATTCTCTAAAAGACCCCCAGACGATGGATAATCATAAACAGCGGCCTGAATTTGTTGAAGCGGTCACAAGTGGAAGCGGGAGTTCCATTCGTTTTAGTCAGACGGTGGGGGAAGAGATGTTGTATAGCGCCATTGCTCTCTATAGTGATGCAACAACTCCACAAGACAACACCATAACCGGCTTGTTGAGGGTGTCAGTCCCGGTGACGAAGCTTAAAAAAACCTTGGCCAAGGTAAAAAAGGATATGGCTGTGGCGATGTTTGTGGTGGTTATTGTAGCCATATCGGTCACCATTTACGTATCACAACGGATCAGTGGGCCACTTGAAAAAATGACCAGAGGGGCAGAGCGTTTCGCCGTTGGCGAGCTTAGCCAGCACCTTACTCCACCGAACTCTGTGGCCACGGAGATCGCGACCCTTTCCCAAGCCCTGAACTCAATGGCAGATCAGTTGCAAGAGCGGCTGACAACTGTTGTCAGCCAGCGAAATGAGCTACAGACCGTGCTTGATTCAATGCTTGCTGCTGTGATTAGTGTGGATCAGAATGGAAAAATTGTAAGTTTGAATTCTGCCGCCTCTACGCTGTTTGGCCTTGATCATTTAAAAAATATAGGAAAACCTATTCAAGGGCTTATCCGTAATATTGACCTCCTTCAGCTGATAGAAAGGGCGAAAAAAAGTCATAAAACGGTGGAAGGGGAGATTGAGCTTACTGCAAAGGGAGAAAGCTTTTTCCTGCTGGCCAACTGCGTACATCTCTGCGGCAGAGACGGACAAAACTGTGGGTTGCTGCTTGTTCTCCACGACGTGACCAAGCTGCGTCTTCTGGAAAATATGCGTAAAGACTTTGTTGCCAACGTCTCCCATGAACTCAAGACTCCGATTACCTCCATTAAAGGATATGTGGAGACTGTTCTTGATGATGCTCTTCAGGATCGGGAGAATGGGATCCAGTTTTTAGAAATTGTTTTGAAAAAAGTGGATCATCTAAATGCTATTATTGATCACCTTCTGCTCCTTTCCCGGATTGAACAACAGGCCGATGCCGATCAGATTGAGTTACACACTACGCAAATTGGCCCGATAGTCAATGAAGCGGTCAATAGTTGCAGTTCTCTGGCGGAGGGGAAAAATATTTCTCTTCATCTTGATTGTCCCGATGATTTGACAATGGCGATGCATGCGGTACTTCTGGAGCAGGCCCTGACAAATTTGATTGTAAATGCTATTCGTTATTCCCATGAGGGAAGTGATGTTATGATCAAGGTTGCTGAACGCAAAGAAGAAAACGAAAAGCGGATTAGTATTTCCATCCAGGATTTTGGGGTGGGCATAGGTCCGGAACACCTGCCTCGTCTCTTTGAGCGTTTTTATCGTAGTGATAGGGCGAGAAGCAGGAAGGTGGGTGGAACAGGCCTTGGTCTGGCCATTGTTAAACATATTGCCCAGGCTCATAAAGGGGATGTAAAGGTGCAGAGCGTTGAAGGGCAAGGGGCCACAGTAACGCTCAATTTACCCGGATGATTTGCACCCGTGTCGTAAAGCTCGGTTGGGCAGCTTGCCTGCTCTTACAAAACGTACATCACTCAAGGTGGTACTTAAAAAGAGTAGCCTTGTGGTATGGCACTATTTCTTGAAGGTAGCTGCCAGGTTTTGTAGCGCTGTAATCTGCTCACCGAGAAGGGTTGCCGTATCAGTAATTTCTTTTCCGCTTCTTGCCAGCCCGGAAACAGTTTGGCTGGTGTTTGCAATGTTCTGGGCAATTTCTGAAGAAACGGCGGATGTTTGTGATACATTTTCATTGACCTCTGCTATACCCTGGGCTGCTTGGCTCACATTTTCAGATATCTCTCCGGATGTGGCGTTCTGCTCCTGGACAGCAAGGGTGATTTCAGAAACGATGGAGTCTACTTCATCAATTACTGCACTTATTTGCCTGATCTCTTCCACTGTTTCAGATGTGGAATTTTGAATGGATTCAATTTTATTTTTGATCTCACTTGTTGCATCGGCTGTTTGTCTTGCAAGTTCTTTGATTTCGTTTGCCACCACTGCAAAGCCTTTACCAGCTTCCCCGGCCCGTGCGGCCTCAATGGTGGCATTGAGTGCAAGCAGATTTGTCTGCTCGGAGATTTCGGTGATAACTTCCGTTACCTTACTGATTTCGGTGGCCGCACTTCCGAGCGTATCGACTTTTTGGGAAGAACTTATGGTGAGTTGAACAGCTTTTTGGGTTATTTTCTGGGCTTTATTTGTCTTCTTTTCTTCTTCACCCACAGAGCTTAGAATCTCTTCAATGGCGCTGGTGACCATATCCACGTTGCTTGAGGCTTGTTCACTGGCTTGGGCGACAATGTCCATATTGCTACTCATCTCTTCGGTTGCTGCAGCAACACTTTCCGCCTGTGATGCAGCATCATTTGTACCTGTGGAAAGCTCTTGGGAAATGCGATTAAGAGACTGGGAAGAGTGGCTAAGATCCTGGGCCTGCTGATGGATATCTTGGAGCAAATGACGTGTTTTATCAGCCATGTCCAAAAGAGCCACGGCGAGCTTGCCTATTTCATCATTTTTTGAAGAGCTGATGGTCGGACGCAGATTTCCTTTTCCTATTTCAATGGCAGCCTGGGTAATGTGGGCCAAACGTTTCTTTATATCCAATACAACATAGAGGCACGCAACAACAAAGAGTACAATTCCAATAGAGAGCACCAGTAGGAGCATTTGGGCCCTGTTTGTCAAGCGCTGCATTACGTTGGTTGTTTCTGTTTCAAGCCTTTTGTTTTCTGCATTAAATGTGCTGATATCGCTTGATGATGGAGAATCTACATCTTTTATTAATTGTAAACTTTTTGTCAGTTTTTCTTGGTACTCTTGCCATTGCGCATTAATTCGCTCAATAGAACGGTATTGTGTTGTGCCAATAACCAAGAAAACAGCAAGTAAACCCAAAAAAAGAAATGAGAGTTGTTTTTTTGTGCTCATATTTTTCTCCTTGTTTGTCGGCTTGTTTGTTTTCTGTGCTTATCGAACATGGTTAGAGTCCCCACTTTTTTTAGACTACTCTTAAACGCTATCACACAATTACGATATCCAGAAGGAAATCTTATGTTTTTTTAAAGAGTTCTATGTTTTTGAAGTAGAGGTATTTGCGAGAGTATAATTGCTCTTCCTCTGCCAGGGTAATTTTTTGTTCTTGGAAAGCGAAAGGGAGTATGCGCTATGATCCTGTATCCATACTCAAAAGTTTTGAATGTATTGGAAGTGATGGCAGAGATGGTGTACAATCAAGCTCTGTTATTGCTTTACCGATTGCCGCTAATGTAAGTGTATTTACGACAAGATTTTTATTAGACAGGATGTCATTTTTGTTGAGATGAAATCCATTACCACTCCTACTTCAATGGGGAGAAAAATGAAACGATCATTGCTTATTACATGTTGTTTGCTTGTGCTGATGGTAAGTCCTGTTTTTGCAGGCGATAAAGTACTGAAAATGTCAACCACCACCAGCACTCAGTCTTCTGGTTTGCTCGATATTCTCCTCCCCGCCTTTAAGCAAGACAGCGGTATTGAGGTAAAGGTAATAGCCAAAGGGACAGGGGCTGCCATCCGTGATGGTGTGGACGGAAATGTGGATATTATTTTTGTGCATGCAAAGGGGAGGGAAGAAAAGTTTGTTGCCGATGGCTTTGGTACAAAACGCTATCCGGTGATGCATAATGATTTTGTTATTATCGGTTCTGCCAATGACCCCGCAGCGATCAAAGGCATGGCCGATGGTGTCAAGGCGCTTGAAAAAATAGCTAAAGCAGCAGCACCTTTTATTTCACGCGGTGATGATAGTGGTACCCACACCAAAGAGCAGACGCTATGGCAGGCGACGGGTCTGGAACTTACGACAAAAACGCAGACAATTGTCAAAAAAGGAAAGGAAAAAGAGGTTAGCTCCAAGCAGCCTGCTCATGCAGAGAGCTGGTATCATTCCATTGGCCAGGGAATGGGAAAAACCATTACCTATGCCGATGAAAAACAGGCCTATACCCTTTCTGATCGCGGAACGTACATTAAGTTTAAGTATGGTAAAACCCCTGCTGTTGATCTTGAAATCCTCTGTGAAGGGGACGTTCTTTTAGCAAACCCCTATGGAATTATCCCCGTAAATCCAGCAAAACATCCCCATGTGCAGGCAGAACTTGCGCAGCAATTGGTGGATTGGATTACCTCTGAAAGGGGTCAGAAACTGATCAATGAGTATCGACTAGTTGGTAAACAACTTTTCTACCCTGATGCAATCAAGATGTAATTTTTTTTTACTGAGTTGTCTCACCGCTCTTCACCAGTGTTAGGTGAGACAACTGTCATTTCGTTCCTTACCAGCTTATTACGATCGATTTTTGCTTTCTGACAGTCGTTGTTTAGGTACAAAAAATATGGATTTACTTACAGATAGTATCTATTCGGCGGTTCTTCTGGTCATATCCCTTGACCCTGAAGTAATTGAGATCGTAATGGTATCGCTCACTGTCAGTCTCAGCGCAACCTGTATCGCTTCCTGTTTGGGGCTGCCCTGTGCATTTTTTATCTTTTTTAAATCATTTCCCGGAAAAACCTTTCTTATTACGGTGCTTAATACCCTGCTGGCGCTCCCGACAGTGGTGATAGGGCTTTTGGTTTACTCAGTTATTTCAAGGCGGGGAATATTGGGACCCCTTGATCTTTTATATACACAAAAAGCCATAATTATTGGCCAGGTTATTCTGATTTTCCCTGTAATTGTAACCCTTACCATTGCCGCAATCAGTAAGATTGATAAACGCTACAGGCAAACCGCTCTTACCCTTGGAGCCAACGAGTTACAGGTGGTAATGGTGATTTTTAAGGAAGCCCGATATGGAATTATTGCTGCAATTATAGCTGCTTATGGTCGCGTTATTGCCGAAGTTGGCATCTCCATGATGTTGGGTGGCAACGCCAAAGGATTTACCAGAACCATGACCACTGCCATGGCACTTGAGTATGATAAAGGTGAATTCGTGTTGGCCGTTGCCTTAGGTGGGGTCCTTATGAGTATGGCCTTTTTTATTAATATGCTCTTTCATTTTCTGCAGGGTAGAGGGGAACAGGATGCTCTATAAGTTAAGGGACATCCGCGTGCGGCGAGGAGGGCGAAATATACTCGATATTCATAGTCTTGATATTCAGGCGGGAAAAGTATATTCCCTTTTAGGTCCCAATGGTGCGGGAAAATCCACTCTTTTAAATGTCCTTGCCTTTCTTTTACGACCAGATACCGGTAGCATAACATGTGGTGAAACCCTTGTGGAATACAGCGCAAAAGCATACCATGCACTAAGGCAGCAAGTGGTGCTGGTGGACCAGTATCCCATCCTTTTTACCGGGCCGGTCTGGAAAAATATTGATTTTGCGTTGAAAATACGCAAATTTTCCAAGGAAGAGCGTCACAAAAAAATAGCCGATGTCCTGCAGCAGGTTGGCATGACAGAGTTTGCAAAAAGTGCAGCTCATACACTGTCCGGTGGAGAAACCAAACGAATTGCCCTGGCCCGTGCTTTGGCCATTGAACCAAAAGTGCTTCTTTGTGACGAGCCCACCGCCAATGTTGATGCGGAAAACCAGGAACGGATACTTGAGATCCTCAACTATTGCAATACAACTCTGAAAAGTTCTTTACTTGTTGCCACCCATCATCTGTCCCAGGCGCAACGTTTGGCAAATCACACGATTATTTTACAAGATGGAGTAGTTGTCGAGGCGGACGGGAGTTGATTTGATCCTGTGCAACTTTTATTTGCGCGTGTAAAATTATGCCCTTGCGGTAGAAGAGCCACCATTGCACACTGAGGAAAATAGGGCTCGATAGTGGCGGATAAGCTGCTTTCGTTCTATGAGTTTTAATTTGAAATAGATCGGGCTGAGCATCAGTACCTGTATTGCCTTTCGCTTCGTCATTTTCTCCCCTCCTTCCGTGGTGGGTTTTGCCCATCGCCCATTGTTGGTGCTAGGCTATCTTGTCCATCTCTTTGTATTATTTATCGACCAATTATATCGCAATGTTTATAGCGACCCAAAAAAATGGAGCAACTTTTATTTTTTTCTTGCCAAATTTTATTTAGCCAGGCTATTGTTTAGCTATGCTAAATAAAAAAGAGGAAGTTTTGCCGGCTTCAAAAAATAAGGCAAGGGATCAGGCGCGCTTTATTGCGGGTGTGGTAAAGAAGTTGAGGGCGCATATTTTTGCCATTCAGTCAAGTCTTCACGATGGGACTGGTTCCTGCAAAGGGGAGGAACTTTCTGTGGCTCAGGTACAAACAGTTATGGCTGTACATTCTCTTGGAGAAGTAACCATTAGCAATCTGGCAGCAGAGCTAAACGTTTCACCGCCTTCAGTTTCCAATATGGTGGATCGGCTGGTGGAAAAGAAGGTCTTGATTAGGGAGAGAAGCAAACAAGATAGAAGGAAGGTGGTTGTCCGTTTGTCCGAAAGAGCTATGGCACGTGCGACGAAAATGGAGGGGGCCGTGTTGGCTGCTTTTTACGATCTTGTTGAAAAAGTAGGGCCCAAAACAGCAGAAAAATGGTGTGAAGTGCTGGCGTGTGTTGAGCAAGTACTTGCCGAAAGTGGGAAAAAGAATGCAGAATAAAAAGTCTGGAGTGGATAGAACCACGGTTTTTATACGAGTAATTGCCTGTTTCCTTATTCTTGGTTTTGGTATAGCAGGTTTTGCTCTTCTTAAAAAACTAAAGAAAGAGCCCGTTCAAAGTGAAGTTGTGGAGCATGCCTTAAAAGTTGAAACAGAGCAGGTACAATTTACTGACGAGCCTGTTCTTATAGAAGCATATGGGCAACTACGTTCCATTCGGATGGTAGATATCGCAGCAGAAGTTGCAGGCACCATTGTGCAGTTGCATCCAAACTTACAAACAGGCGAAATAATCCGCAAGGGAGAGCTCCTTTTTGCCATTGATGAGCTGGATTATCGTACTGAGTACGAGAGCAATGCAACACGACTTGGCATTGTCCGGCGTGATAAAGAAATTGCTGTAGGGGAGCTTAAACGCGTACGAACGCTCTTTGAAAAAAATAATGTTGGTACGGAAGCGGGGGTGGAAAAAGCTGAACAAACGGCCAATAGTATCGCCGACAAGCTTGCCCAGATTAAACAGGCTATGACGCGCGCCCAAATAAATGTAGAACGCTGCAAGGTTGTGGCGCCATTTACCTGCCGTATTACCAGCAAGCAGATAGAATTGGGGCAATACGTGGCGCCGGGGAAAATAGTACTGGGGCTTGCAGATGACTCCATCCTTGAACTTGAGGTACCGCTGGATAGTGGTGATGCCTTTAACTGGCTTACGTTTGATGGACAAAACAGTCAGGCAGGTGCATGGTTCGCAGAACCAAAACCAGTACAATGCAATGTAATCTGGACAGAAAATAAAAATAATCGCGCCATTGCCACCCTTGATAGGGTGAGCCTGTTTGATGAACAGACACGAACGGTACGGGTGGTTTTACGTATGGATTCAAAACAATTTGATACCCAGAATAGGTCTATTCCTTTGGTTTCCGGGATGTTTTGTAAGGTACAAATCCCGGGTAAAAATATGGAAAAGGTGGTGGCGTTACCACGCTGGGCGGTGAGTTTTGAAAACACGGTCTATTTGGTGAAAAATAAGCGGCTGGTGACGGTTCCGGTGGAAGTGGCCCGTGTGCAGGATAATAAGGCTTTTGTCAGTTCAGGGCTTGCAAGTGGCGATCTTGTGGTGATTACCCGTCTGGTCAATCCTTTGGAGCAGAGTTTGGCGCAAATTGTACAAGAGGACTCTCATGAATAACCTGCTTGCTGCTTTTGCGAAAAATAGTGTCTTTGCCAATATTCTGCTCCTTCTTGTGTTTGTGGTGGGTTTTCTGGCAACAAAATCCATGGTCCGGGAGAGTTTTCCAGAATTTTCCATCGATATGATTTCCATATCTGTCACCTATCCGGGTGCAGATCCGCAGGAGGTGGAAGAGGGGGTTAACCAGAAAATTGAAGAGGCACTGGAATCTGTTGAAGGGGTGAAACGCTATACAACCTATTCCTATGAAGGCAGAGCCAGTGTAACGGTGGAGGTAAAGGAAGGCTATAATACCACAGAAGTGCTGAGTGATGTGGAATCTTCTGTAAATGCTATTTCTACCTTTCCGGTGGATGCGGAGAAACCAATTATTCAAGAGATTGTTCATAAGCAGGTCGTCATGCTCCTCTCTCTTTATGGAGAGCTTAATGAAAAACAGCTTAAACAGTGGGGGGAAGAGATAAAAGATGAGTTGAAGCAGATCCCCTTGATTTCCCATGTGGAAACCTATGGAACCCGTGAATATGAAATAGGAATTGAACTTTCAGAGGAAAAACTAAGGCGTTATGGCATAAGCTTTGAACAAGTTGCGGCTAGGGTCAGCAGCTCCAGTCTAAATCTTGCTGGTGGAACCATTCGAACGACTGGTGAAGAAATTCGTATTCGCACCATTGGCCGCAAATACACAGGGAAGGAACTGGCGGATATTGTGGTGTTAGCAAGGCCAGGTGGTGAAATAATCACCCTTGATCGCTTGGCGACAATCCGTGATGGATTCGCGGAAGATCCTCTGTATGCAACCATTGATGACCAGCCGGCCGCCTTTGTCCAGATTGTGAAGACAGAGGAAGATGATGCCATTAAAATTTCCAACGCCGTCCAGGCCTATGTCAAGAAGAAGGAAAAGGTCCTCCCACCCAATAGTCATATCGCGATATTTTTTGATACCACCGATATTTTAAGGGCACGGATTCAACTACTGACTCGAAACGGTATTATCGGGCTTGGCTTGGTCTTTTTTCTTTTATGGCTCTTTCTTGATCTTAGACTTTCATTCTGGGCTGGGCTTGGTATTCCGATTTCGATATCTGGTGCCATGTTTTTGCTTTGGATCATGGGAGCTACAATAAATATGATCTCTCTTTTTGGATTGATTATGGTCCTTGGAATCGTGGTGGATGATGCGATTGTGGTGGGAGAGGCGATCTATGTTCATCGAAAGGCGGGTGAAGCACCTTTGCAGGCGGCAATAAACGGGGTAAAAGAGGTTTCCATGCCGGTGCTGGCAGCTGTCAGTACCACCATCGTAGCCTTTATCCCCCTTGCCTATGTTGGGGGGATTATGGGTAAGTTTATTGCGATTCTTCCGGCGGTTGTTATTTCCTGCCTCCTGGTTTCTCTGATTGAGTCGTTGATAATGTTGCCTGCCCATTTAAACCACCTGCCGGATTTAAATAATCCGGTAAAGATGTGGGGCATTTTTGAATACCTGGGAAGAGCGCGAAGGCGTGTAAGTCATGGTCTTGAAAAGTGGATTGAACAACGATACGTCCCCTTTATTCGAACAGTTCTTAACTGGCGCTATGTATCCTTGAGTATTGCTATCTGCGTCCTTATTCTCAGTGTGGGTTTGGTGCAGGGAGGCTTAGTAAAATTTCAGGTGTTTCCAAAAGTTGATGGCTATGTGATCACGTCCACAGTGGAATTTCCAGAAGGTACAACCCCAGATATTACCCGTGATGCCCTTGATAAGTTAGAAAGAGCCATTGAGTCGGTTGCCGCAAGTAGCACCACAACCACCGGGGCGCCACTTATCCGGAACCGTCTCAAACTTGTGGGGCAAACCCTTACCGGAACCCAGAGGGCCAGTGGCCCTAATATGGGGTCCATTCAGATTATTTTATTACCTTCGGAACAGCGAGGTATCCATTCCAACGATCTGCTTGTCGCATGGGAAAAAGCGGTGGGCACCATTCCTGGTATTAAGAGTTTGACCTTTGAAGGGATGCAGGCGGGGCCATCCGGGGCTGAGATCGAAGTATGGCTGCAGGGCTATGATATCAATAAATTAAAATTGGCCGCCACGGATTTGCAGGATGCCTTGCACCAGTTTCAAGGTGTGTATCAGGTCCGTTCCGATTATTCACAGGGAAAAAATGAACTGCAGTTGCGTTTGAAGCCGGAAGCAACAACCCTTGGACTTACTGTGCAAGATCTGGCAGCGCAGATACATGCGGGCTATTATGGAAAAGAGGCCTTCAGGTTACAACGGGGAAAAGATGATATCCGGGTAAAAGTTCGCTATACGGAGAGTGAACGGAGTAACATATCAGACTTTGAAAGGGTACGTATTCGAACCGGTGATGGCCATGAGGTTCCCTTATTGTCTGTGGCCAATATTAGTTTTTCGCCAGGTTTTTCCACCATAACCAGAACCGATGGCTTACGGCGGATACAGGTAACGGCAGAAGTCAACAATAAGCAGGCGAACTCCAATGAAATCTTTGCCCAGTTAAGTAGAGACACTTTTCGAAAGCTTAATACACAATACCCAGATGTTTTTCTTTCCATGCAGGGCTCAAAAAAGAATGCAAGGGAATCGTTTAGTTCTCTAAAAATAGGATTTCCCATCGCCCTTATTGGAATATTTGTTATTGTTGCCACCATTTTCAGGTCATATATACAGCCCTTTGTCATTCTGTTTACCATCCCCTTTGGCATTATTGGGGCTATCTTTGGTCATCTTCTTCTTGGTTACAATATATCTATGATGTCAATTTTTGGCATGGTCGCCCTTTCAGGTGTGGTGATTAATGATGCCATCGTGCTCATTGAACGGGTAAATGAAAATGTAAGTAAAGAAATGGAATTTTTTGAAGCCATTGTTCAGGCGGGTGCCAGGAGATTTCGCGCCATTTTTCTAACCTCGATCAGCACCGTCGGCGGTCTTCTGCCCTTGATCTTAGAGACGGATATGCAGGCCAAATTTCTTATTCCCATGGCCTTGTCGGTGGCAGGTGGCGTTGCTTTTGCGACAGGACTCACCCTTATCCTGATTCCAAGCCTTTTGGCCATTGTAAATGATTTTAGACGGGTGGTGGCAAAAGGGATATATGGAATATGGCCCTCCAGAGAAGCGGTGGAGCCACGATCGAAAGTGCTAGGAGAAAAATCATGAAAATGCGTATAGCTGTTATTGTCTTGTTTAGCACATTGCTTTTGACAGGTGCTGTACAGGCAGTTTCCATTGAAGATGTACAGACGCTTGATCTTGAAACTGCGCAGCAGATTGCACTTGCCAATAATCCAAATCTTGCAGCCGCAGCAGAGAGAGTCGAGCAGGCACGGCAGCGTATCCACCAGGCCAGCGCACTCTATTGGCCAAGTGTAGATGCCAATGGTTCCGTTGGGTACAATAGGATCTCAGCAAGGAGCGCTGATTCATTTAGCCAACTCTATCATGTTCAACAAGTTGATAGAACAAGTGAAAATTATGAGGTAGCTCTTACGGCATCGTGGGTGCTTTTTGATGGTTTTTCAAGAAAATTTACAAATTTAATTGCTCACTATGGTCATGGAGCAAGTGAGCAGGCAAGGCAAGATGCCAGGCGGCTGCTTTTGCAAAGTGTTGCCGAAAGCTACTATGGAGCGCAACTGGCGCTGTATAACAAAACCATTGCTGAGGCGGATTTTTCCTTTAACTTTCAACAGGAAAAGGAGGCAAAACTAAGTATGGAAGCCGGCTCCGGCCCACTATCTGCGGTACTTAATTTTCAGGTGCAGATGAATAGCGCTTCCACAGACCGTTTGCTGGCAGAGAGGGATTACGATCTCGCCTTGTATGGTCTTGCCTTACTTCTTGGGATAGAATCCGGTAGGATGCCTGAGCAACTCACCCTTGCAACGATGGAAATGGTTGAAAAGAAAAATTTTTGGGGAATTGACTCCCAGGAGTTAACCAGTAAGGCCCTACAATATCGTCCTGATCTACAGGAACAGAAGCTTGCCTTGCAACGGGCTGAGTCCGCCATCGGGGCACAAAAAGCGGCATATTATCCGGTACTTTCCTTAAGTGGAGGCCTTAGTGGTAGTAGAGAAGATGATGCAGGTTTTGAAGAACGAGATTTTGGGAGTTCTGTTAGTGTAAATATGCAGTACAATCTTTTTCACGGGAGAAAGGATGCTGCAAATGTTGCAGAAGCAAGAGCTGCAAAACGGGAAGCTGCCAGAAATCTTGAGCAAAAGAAAAATATGGTACAAAGTGAGGTGTTGCAGGCAATAAGCAAATTGGAACAAGCAAGAGCACAACTTGTTCTACAGCGTACATCCGTTGCACTGGTGAGGAAGACGAGGGATCTGGTTAAAGATGGATATCAGGCCGGGCAGGAATCGCTTGCGCGTTTGAATGAGGCGCAGCGCGATTTGGTACGCACCAAGTCTCGTCTTGCCTTATCGTTAATTGGTCTATATACTAATCGCCATGGTCTAAAAACCGCTACCGGGGAGTCACTTCTTCCCTATATGAACGGCCCCAATATAGGTTTGGAACAGTTCTGAAGTCTTCTATCTGAAAGGTTTGCTATGACAATACCATCCGACGATATCTTTTCTGATCGAATCAGCGATGTCCCACGCTCTTTTATTCGAGAAATATTAAAAGTTACCTTAGATCCGACGATTATCTCCTTTGCAGGTGGATTGCCCAACAGATCTTTATTTCCTCTTGAAGCCTTAAAAGTTGCCACCAATAAGGTGTTTGAGCTGGAAGGGTTGGATGTTTTGCAGTATGGCAGTTCTGAAGGACACACTGGCCTGAGGGAATATATTGCGCAGAAGTTACAGGTACCATTTGAGTCTATTCTTATTACCAGTGGTTCCCAGCAAGGATTGGATCTATTGGGTAAGGTCCTTCTTAACCGTGAAGATGGGGTTGTGATTGAAGAGCCGGGGTATCTGGGAGCGATTCAGGCCTTTTCACTCTACAGGCCCACCTTTCTTCCTGTTCCGGTTGATGAAAATGGAATGGATGTGGAAGCCTTAGCTGCTGTTTTGTCTAAGAACAAACCGAAATTTGTGTATGCGGTACCCAATTTTCAAAATCCGTCGGGAATTTCTTATACAGAGGAAAATAGGCGGGAATTAGCAAAATTGCTGGAAAAGACCAGTACGTTTCTAATAGAAGATGATCCGTACGGTGATCTGCGATTTGCAGGAAGCCCTCAACCTTCTTTTCGAAACTTTCTTCCTGACAATACTATTTTGTTGGGATCTTTTTCCAAGGTATTGGTTCCCGGATTGCGACTGGGATGGATTGTGGCCCCACCAGAACTTATGCAGAAACTCCTGATTGCCAAACAAGCCACTGATCTCCATACCAGCCATTTTACCCAGAGTATGGTCTATCGCTATCTTCAAGATAATGATCCAGAAGAACATATAGATACGATTATTAACAGCTACGGACAGCAATGTAAAGTAATGCTGGACAGTATTGATCAGTATTTCCCATCAGAAGTTTCCTATACAAAACCTGAAGGGGGGATGTTTCTTTGGGCTACGTTGCCACAGGGGCTTGCCGCCACTGATCTTTTTGATTTGGCAGTGAAAGATAAGGTTGTTTTTGTGCCGGGTGATCCGTTTTATGTTCGCGGGAGTTGGCATAATACACTGCGCCTGAACTTTTCATGTTCGGACAGTAGCACGACGGAATGTGGAATACGTAGACTTGGAAAAGCAATCCGTAAGCTTATGGAAGGATAAGTAGTTTGTTTAAGAAAAAGGCCAAAAACGGTTGTTTGGGTATCACTTCCTGGAAGATGGCCGTACTGGTGGTATGTGCCATGTTTTTCTCAATTGTTGAAAACAGTACGGCGCAAACTGTTTCCATTCTCACATTTGTTTATCCTCCCTATCTGGTAGGAGATGGGACGGGGATAGTGGAACAAATTGTCACAGCAGCATTTCAGGAAGAGCAAATTTCAGTGCAGTTTCAGGTGTATCCCCTTAAACGGGCCGTAACTACCTTTCAACAAGGAGAGGGGGAGCTTTTTATTGGTCTTCCAGCGTACTTTCCAGACCAGGAGATTAAGGCAATAGACATCCTCTCCTACAAACGAGTTCTCGTTTATCTTAAATCGCAATACCCGGAATTTGAAATTTCAACACTTGAAGAATTGAAAGGGAAAACAGTTGGAGCAGTTTTGGGAGGCTCGGTGGTACTGAAACTTGCGGCGGCCGGTTTGCAAGTGGAGACCGCTCTTAACAGTGAAAGCAATATTCAGAAGTTATACAATAAGCGGTTGGATTTTGTGGCAACAATTGATATCAGCGCGATTAATCAGATCAGAAAGTTTTATCCACAGCATATGGCTGATTTTGGGCTTTGGGAATTTGACAAAATAAACCTTACCCTAATCGCTCGTAAAAATAGTTCATCCGCAGCACTTTTAGGGAATTTTTCCAAGGGCTTGGGTGCTATTAACTCTAAGGGTACCTACGGTGCCATTCTGCAAAAGTTCGGTCAGCAAAAATAAAATACCTTGTCCGTTAAGGAAGGGGTGCCGGCTTAGCGTTTATCATTAAGGCACCTTGAATTCGAATAAAAAGTGCAAATTCAAGGTACCCATATTGATCTGTTTATTTCCTTTTCTTTCTCAGTCGTAGGCTGGCAAAGCTTGCGATTCCGGTTCCAAAAAGAAAGAGTGACGCTGGCTCGGGTATTGGTGCAAGGCCGTTTTCGTATTCAACAACGTATGCAACAGACCTGTTTGGGCCAGGATTAGCGGAAACATTCCAATCGTGCCAATATCCTTGGTCAAATACTGTTGCCGACATGGTAAGGTAGTTTGCGACAGCATTATAGAGCCCTCGGTTATCCGCTTCGCCTCCGCTCCAGTTTGTATAATTCCATTCCTCTCCAGTCACCCAATGCCAGTTATCCGCAGGCATGTTCCCAACACTGTTTTCTGGCTCTCCAGTAGGTGTTTGGTAACCACCAAGCCAATAATGATGACTGTATATTGAAGAGCCGGAAGGTCCCCAAATGTCGGTAGAAGTGATGACAAAGTCCAGCTCACTTGCGGAGGTGAATGTTACCAAATGTCCTTGCAACAGAGTTCCCCCATCGTTATAGGAAGAACTTGCCGCAAGAATATTTGCCTCATCCCAACTCCACCATCCACCTTCAGAATTGTCAAATACCACATCATACCAATGATCGTTTCCACCTGCTGCCGCACTCCACTGCACTGGTGCAGCGTGCGCGGTTGTGATCAGTGCTGATGCAAGTAGAAGAGTGGAAGAGAATAACAGTCCTTTTTTTTTCATTTTTCCCCCTCTTTTGTTGAAATGGTTTTTTCGTATTTTTGTAGATAAGCAGTACACTATACCTTTTCTTGAATAGAGCACATAAAATACGATAAGTCGCATATATACCATATTTTGGAGAAGGCTGCATTAAAAAAGCACCTCAAATTAGCTAGGTAGTGATTTCGCGGTCTCTGGTGTTTTTTGGGGGAGCGAGTTGTTGAGAAAAGATGCGCTACTGTGAATCGGATTGAAATTCCAATAGATCACCAGGTTGGCACTCCAGAGCCTCACAAATAACGTTAAGCGTTGTAAAGCGAACAGCCCGGGCCTTACCGGTTTTTAATACGGAGAGGTTTTGAATGGTGATTCCGGTACGTGATGACAACTCGTTAAGTCGCATCTTCCGTTTTGCCAGCATTACGTCAAGGTTCACAATTATTGCCATATTCACACTATACCGTAAGATCCGAGTCTTCCTGCAGCACAATGGCATGGCGGATAAGGATACATAATGACGCAAGCAATAAACCGACGGCAATTTTAATTGGGTCAACGAATAAAAAGGGACTCCACTGTGCCATATCACCTACCCGGAAAAGGGTATATTGTACACCGTTTTTGACAAGCAACTCCACAATGGACCAAACAAAGAAAAGAGCCGCAATGGTTTTCATTGTCCTTAAGGTGTCTGAGACCAGTATTCGACCCTTTGCAAATGAACGGACTCGAAGGTGCATGAGAGCAATAAGAACAACGCAGAACCCTACCTGAGTAATAAATTCTAAGAGTACTACCCGGCGGCCAAAAGTTGAGAATGTCTCTGGATATAATATAACGATTCCACTTGTTTGATGTGCCACATATGGCATTTGGGAAAGTGAGTTGATGCCAAAGCCAATTAAATACGGTGCACAAAAGAGGAGACCGTAAAAACAGTAATTCAAGCGTTTGAAAATAAGGGTGTCATTTCGCATAATTGTAAATTCTCCATCCACTTTATAAAACGTGGATCGAAAGAATGCAATGAAAATATCATGGGGAAATCGATTTGAGCATTAAAAAATTATCGATTATCATTAAAAAATACTTTAAAATAATTAAAATTTGTGTAGAGTTGTTCTGTTTGCAAAAGTATGACTTTGTATCATTTTTAAGCGACAGGGAAAAGACCACTATTGGAGAAGAGTATGAAATATCTATTAGTTATTATGGTAGTTGTACTGGGTTCCGCTATGCCGTTTAGCGTAAGCGCAAAAGAAGAGAGTTCCGGTACGGCAGTCGTATCACAAGAAAAGAGCGTGACAACGGATGAAGTGCAGCGTGAAAATGAAAAAAGAGAATGGCAGGCAATGGTAGGGGTGGGAGTTGGGTATAACTCCTATTTTGGTCGTGGTGCCGAAAATAAATTGCTTGTATTTCCGGTGATACGGGCAACATATAAACGTTGGGCAGTTGATCAGAAAGGGTTGCGTTTTTCAGTAATTGATTTTCAGGATTTTTCTGCTGGTGTTGGTGTTGGGTATGATTTTGGTCGCAAAGAAAAAGAGCTTCCGGAGGATGTGCAAGGGCTTGGAGATGTGGATGGTGGTGGCGCGGCCAGAATTTTTGTCCGCTACAACCCCATTAAAAACTTAACAATAACAACGGATGTTATTGCTGTAAATAATGATGCAAATTCTCTTTTGGTTAGCCCAGGTGTCTCCTGGCATTGGCCTTTGTTGAGTGAAATGGTGGTGGGGGAGATTGCTGCTGAGGCAATATGGGGAAATGAGGATCATATGGTGGCCTATTACGGTGTTGATGATGAACAGGCAGCGCGTTCCGGGATAGCGCAGTTCTCAGCGTCAGCAGGAGTTGAGAGTGTACGTTTAAGTGCTGGTATTACAATTATGACAAAGAGTCACTGGGCGTGGAACATAAGGGCTGGTGTAAAACAATACCAAGAGAGCGCAGCAGAAAGTCCCATGGTGGAAGATGAATATCAGCCTTTTGCAATGAGTAGTTTGAGTTATGTTTTTTAGATAATTCTCAGTAGTTATCCGATTAGAAATTTGGTGTTGCTGTTTTAAAAGGAATACTTTACGCTACGGCAGGCAGTGGAATGATCTCCATTGCTGCTGCGAGCTTTTTTTTTGAATACTCTTCCCCAATAGAAAACGGATTCCCATGGTATGAGTGAGAAAATTTGTGAACTTTAAGTATAGATTTTCCATAGATATTTTTAACAAGGAATATATTTCTGGCTGGTGTTACAATCGTTTACGTAAGTCGCAAGTGGTTGAGTTGGAATTATGTGATGGGGATGTTATTGTCGAACGTTGTGCGGCGGATCTTTACCGGGAAGATCTGGAAACCCATAATATTCATCCAAACGGCAAGTGCGGTTTTACTTTTTTTTTATCTCAAAATATTGATTGGGACAGCAAGGAACCGTTTGTTATTCAAATTGGGGGATCAGCTCGCCCACTGGTAACATTAGACAGGCAAAGGGTCGGGGAACCAGTTACTGTTACAAAGAACGAGAAACTAGTTGAGTTGTTGAGGGCGAGAAAGTCAAATTTGTCTCATCCCGTCTTTTTCCTTCACATACCTAAGACCGCTGGCACCTCTTTTAATGCGTTTGTCCAATCTACCTATGTTTCCAAGTCCGTTACCCATGCGGAGGCCTATTCACATCAGAGTCTCAAGGATATAGCTCAAAGGTATAGGTATGTATCGGCTCATTTGCGAATTGACCAATTTTACGAATTCTTTCCTCCAACTCAATATAGGTGGATGACGATTTTACGTGAGCCGTATGCTCATTTTCATTCTCATCTGAATTGGTTGCGAAGTGTTGCCGTAGATGAAAAAAGCGCATTTTACAATAAACATAATGCAACATTCAAAGAGATAGCTAATAGGTTAAAACATAATCAAGATCTGACACCTGGTGAATTGCAGAGCCTTGTTGATTCTTTTGATTTGACTCTTTGCTCACTGCTTGAAAATTGTCAGACCAGATATCTTGTCAATGGCTATCGCGAAACTATTGAAGAGAGTGATACGGAAGAGGCCATAAAAAATCTTGGGTGTTTTTATGGTGTAGGTGTGACGGAAAAGTTTGATGATTTTATCCGCTTTTTTTTGTCGGCCAATGAAACAAAAACAAAAAGAATGGTTTCAAGGATGAACAAGGCAAAATTGAAGCCGCTGTTCGACCATAGGGCTCCAGAGTATAGGGAGATTATTGCAGCGTTTGTAAAATCTGATTGTATTTTGTATGAAAAGGCATTGAATATGCTACCATAATATTTTACGTGAAGCTCTAAATGGCATATTGTGACAAAGTCTTTTTATGCCATGTGGACAAATGTTTCCATTGTACAGATAAATCACTCACCTCCTTTATAACAATGAAAAAGTGTATTGTTGTGTTTATTCTCTTTTTGGCAGTGACGTGCAATGCTGAGCCAAGAATCCGGCCAGAGTCCTGGGCAAAACCGATCATAGAAACCGGACTTGAAAATTTTTATGTTGTGGACGAAGGGGTATACAGATCAGAACAACCCCATAGAAAAGATATCGACGATATTGAAGCACTGGGAATAGAGGAGATCTTGAGTCTTAGAGAATTTCATGGAGATGGGGACGATCTTGGAGAAAACAGGTTGGCATTGCACAGGGTAAAAATGAATGCTGGTCACATTACAGAAGAGCAAATAATTAAAGCATTACGCATTATTGTAAAGAGAAAGGGGCCCATTCTTATCCATTGCTGGCATGGTTCCGATCGAACCGGAACAGTAGTTGCTGCATATAGAATCGCTGTTAACCATTGGTCAAAGGATCAGGCGTTAGATGAAATGATACATGGTGGCTATGGCTATCATCGGAAAATATATCCGGGTTTGGTGGATTTTGTGAAAAGTTTAGATATTTCACGTATACAGCAATCCCTTCAATAACAGGTAGTGAGATATGGTTTGTTGTAGGCGGTAAAAAAAGCAAAGGTGCTTACTACTCACAGGGACGATGGATATATAAAAAACTTCCTGATTGACGTTTTGCATGGTGCTTGGCGATGGCCGCTTCTTTGGGAATATCGATTGATTTATTTTCTCCCGGCTTGTCAATAAGCACTGCTCCCACGGAGAGTCCCATGTGGTTACTGACTACTTGGTTTCCCCAGCGATCGGTGGCGACTACGTCCTCATTTTCTGTGCTTGTTTTGTAAAACTCCTGCACGCGTTTATCAAAGTGTTCAAGGATTGTATGTACGCATTCTTTCCATGAATGTTCACGAAAAATAACCACAAAATCATCGCCGCCAATATGGCCAATAAAATTGTTTTGTTTGTCAATAAATGTTGTTAACAGGTCGGCAACCAGCATTATAGCCTCATCACCCTTTTTAAAACCATGGATATCGTTAAAGGGTTTAAAGTTGTCCAAATCGAAATAACAGATAATAAAAAATTGCTGTTGCACAAAATATTTCTGGATTTCTTCTTGTATGGGGACGTTGCCGGGTAATTGGGTGAGTGGATTCGCGTAACGTGCTCGCTTAACCTGTAATTTGGTAATCTCGTGGAGGAGGTCAATCAACCTGCCTTTACCTGCAAGAAGACAATTGTCCAGTAAAATAAATTCTTCGGTATATAAATCGAGGGAGGTCGTTAATCGATAGCTGACCTCCTCAAGGGAAAGGGTTTTTTCAACCTTTAAGATGTTTCGATTCATGAATTTGCGAATGGGTTGCTTGCCATACAACTCTTTTCCATACAAACTGGCATAAATATTCATAAACTCTTTTTTTTAGTACCATACCAAGTACTTCGTTATCGTGAATGACGACAATTGACTCCAAATCAGGCATTTGGGAAAATATATTTCCGACTTCGGTGACCCTTGTGTTGTCTTCCACTGAAACTGCGGGCCGTAATAGGATTTGAATGGTCAAAGCTTCATTTTTCAACGGAGCATTTCGACCATCTTTTCTGAATAGAGAAGAGGGGATTTCTTGCAGTGGGACAGCCTTTGGCCGACTGAAATAGTAACCTTGCACCATCACCACGCCAAGTTTGCGGAGCAGGGCATATTCTTGTTCTGTTTCGACACCTTCGGTAATTACCCTGCATCCCATTGGGCTGCTATCAATTCCAGCCTCACGCACAAGTTGCAGTGTTTTTCCTTCTTTGAAATTTTCATGGAGCAAACTTACCGGATCGACATTGATAAACAGTCGTCCTGGAAGGTTTAAGCGGCGAAATTGTCTAATAACCACTTCACGACAAAGAAAATCTAATTGCGCCCTGTAGCCACACTGGGTTGCAGCATCAAAAAGCATGGTCGGAGGTTGCAGTACGGAGTCCACAGGACCGCGAATAAGCCCCTCATATCCGTAAATCATTTGATTGGTTAAGCTCACAATAGGTTGAAAGTGGGCCGTTAGATCTTGTTTTTCAAGGATGGAAGTTAAGAGAAGGCAAATGTCAGTATCGCTGTGTTTCATCTATTCCTCTGCCCTGTTGGCAATATTTTATAAAAGGCAAAAGACGCCGGCAAGCATGCCAGCTTAGCGTCTATTACAACTATAGGCGTAAAGTAGCATGTCACTGTTTAGATTTGGTAAGGAATTGATTTGGAGAAAGTAAAAGGAAGGGCTTGTCTTGGCGGTTGTTCATCATGTTAGGTAAAAATATTTTTTGACTATGGTAGTAATGATATCAAGCTTTCCGACAATTTCCTCCATGGATGGTGGCCCATTTGGAAAAAAATGCTGGACATTTGCAGTCACTCAACTGAGAATTACCGGTAGACAACGTTTTTTCATATTGAGACACGATTTAGAGATGTTGCTTATAGTAAAGTGCTAACACCAGTGAAGATGAACTATAAGTCACTAACGGGAGTGTTTGCTATGAATACAGTAACAGATGTGAGGGAAAGAGATCGAAAAGATGACTCGGTTTTGGCTTTGCATATTAGTCAGGTGCCTGAGAATGTGGGGCTTATTAGGATTGTAAAAGATTTAGCAAATCCGGGTAGGGAGGTTCTCACCGACGGTTCCTGGTCTAAGGGCGAAATTGATCGTTTACGTAGAGAATATCCTCAACTTATTGTTGAATTACAGGTAAATCCAGAGGAGAAGTTGAATGTGCTGGTAGAGCAGTTCGCTACGTTAACAAAGAGAAAATTTGTTCTTGAGCGAATGTTTGAAGATGTGGAGGCTGTACAAGCACGATTGAAAGAGAGGGTAAAAGAAGTCTTCGACGATCAGATAATTTCATTTAGAAACAAAATGACGCTGATTTCTTACGGTATTAATGAGGATAGCTTGATTGAAAACGCGGCTGCATATAAGAATCTTATTTCATATTCCACCCATTGCTTCCTTCTGGGAATGCTGTTTGCGGAGTATATTGGTGAGTTAAGTGATCAGCAGCGAATTGTCTTAGGAAAAAGCCTTATTTTGCATAAAATTGGATATATAGAAACAATGAATGATTCTGCAAGCTTACTTGAGAGAACGATTGCAATATTGGAGCTTGGTGGATATGAAAAACCAATAATTCAGTTTGCTAAAAATCAGGGGCGAACACGGTATTCAAATAAAAAACTAAAAAATCTACTCCGGACAACTGAGATAGGGAAAATTGTAACATACTACTGTAATTGTACAGTAAATTATCCCAAAGAAAACCCACCAGATAGGACCATCGCAAGGCTTGAGGAAATCCTTGCGGCGACGGGACTTAGGCGAGAAATGTTGTTTGAACCTACTTTGCTTACCAAATTTGTGCAAATGATACGCAGGGGCCTGGAAATGCAGCAGACCATCCACTGAGTATGTTTTGATGATGATTTACTGAATATTTTTGTTGGTGTAAATCTCTGCGTTCTGTTCTTGATTGCGAATCCAGGATACCAATAGCCGTTCCTGTTTGCTACTGACAATCCGAGTTGTTAGTTGCTCTTTTTCTTTATCGCTTATGGCATTACTCTCTGGTAATGTCCTTTTCGCAAACTGATAGATATAAAACAGATCACCTACGTTTGCGGGTTGCTCTGGAAGTGGATTGGTTTTACTGAGTGCGAAAACCTGCTGCTGCAGTGTGGTTGGAAAACCGTTAGCCTTCGTATCTTGGGGGTTGCGCGAAAGGATTGCCTCTTTTACGGTGAGCTCATTTGCTTCTGCAACCGTTCTCAATTCTTTCTTCTCCAGGAGGGACGCAAGGATGGTGTCACACTTCTTTTTTGCCAATGACTTTGCTTCGGCCTGTATGAAATCAGCAGTAGCGTTGTCCAGGACTTGTTCCAAAGCCGGAATTTCCGGCTCTTTAACTGCCACAGCAAACAGTATTGAATAGCCGCCTGGAGATTCCAGAAGAGAACTTAACTCTCCAACTTTTAATGAGAACGCCTTTGCAAGAATAGCGGGATCTGTGTCAATCCCCGCAGGAGGATCTGATTTTGGAAAAAAGTCAGTCTTGAGGATGCTGATTTCCGAATGTTGAGCGGCAAATTCCTGCAGGCTGCCGGCTGAGATAATCCCCTCATAGGCTTCATTTGCCGTCTGAAAAACGTCCGCTTTG
>JBNKKR010000035.1:0-38365 GCA_050291935.1 Desulfocapsaceae bacterium
TGTGTAATCCTTATTTTTGGTACAGATGCTGATAGTAAGGCAGCTGAAAAAATCCTCCATGCGTCAGAACGTACTCCCTATCATGTACTTGATATGACGGGAAAGACAACTCTTAAGCAGGCAATGGCCTTTATTCACTGCTGTGACGTTTTTGTGACCAACGATTCCGGTCTTATGCACGTGGCTGCGGGTCTTGATGTGCCAACAATTGCAATTTTTGGCTCCACCGATCATATCGCAACGGGACCGTTTTCCGAAAAAGCGGTGATATTAAGACGAGAAATTGAATGTTCCCCCTGTATGCAAAGCAATTGTCCCAAAGGTCATTTAAAATGTCTGGAGTCCATAAGCGCTGCTGATGTTTACGAGGATCTTGCTAAGATGCTCTCCAAAAATTTGATTGCTGCAAAATAAAACACAAATGAAGAAAAGAAGGGCAGTATTTTTAGATCGTGACGGAACCATCAATGAACAGATGGGTTACATTAACCATATTGACCGGTTTCATTTGCTCCCTGGAGTTGCTGAGGCGATAAAAAAACTTAATGATAATACTATTCCAGTGGTTGTGGTTTCCAATCAGTCTGGTCTTGCCCGCGGTTATTTCCCTGAGAGTTTACTGACCAGGGTGCATGAAAAAATGACACGTCAGTTGGACGCTAAGGGGGCAAAAATTGATGCTATTTATTATTGCCCGCACCATCCCGAAGCAAAAGAAGCACATCTTAGAAAAAATTGTAACTGTCGTAAACCAAAGCCTGGCCTTGTCCTTAAAGCTGCTGAAGAGCTGGAACTTGATCCTCATCAATCATTTGTGGTTGGTGATCGGTGGTCTGATATCAAAACTGGAGTTAACTGTGGCGCTCGTTCTATCTTAGTCAGAACAGGCTATGGAAGAGGGGATGAACAATTTATTGGCCCACAACAAACTGTTCAACCTGACTTTATCTGTGATGACTTAAGGGCTGCTGTCGAGTGGATTCTTAGCGAAATGGAAAAGATGACGAACCCTTAAAATAACAAAAACGGTACAAAATGTGACGGAAGCAGAAAAGATCAATTTGTCAGAACTTTTTCCGGAAGTTCAAGAGTTTAACCACTTAAAAACCCATTCTGCAAAACCTTTTATTCCCACTTTTGAGGATAAGACCTGGACCTCAATCCTGTATATTGAACGCGGTAATTTTCAAATTGAATATGAAACAGGTGAAATTCTTAAACCAAAAGGAGGCACGTTTTATTATCATCCCCCCCTGTCATTAAAGTACAAAACCTATGACAATATGATTACTCCCTACTCAATGTACTATTTGGCCATTGACTGTAATCAGCAAAATGCAACTCTTTTTTCTTCGCCAACTTTACGCCAGGAAATCGTAAACAGGCTTCCGCAAGTTCCCTTTTTAAGCGCAGCTCCACCGTTGCTGGTGTCGGCCTTTAAAAACATCGTTAAGGAATATAACGAACAAAATGCCGGTTATTTGGCACAAATCGAAAACTCGATCAGGCAGATCGTAATATCCACAGGAAGAAGTGACGGCTGGCAGAAACAGATGCGTATGGGATCCAGCTCTTTTCGTAAAAAAGTGGACACCTTTTTAGCGGAAAATAAATCATTTATGGGGCCTGTAGAAGAACTTTTTGAAGCATTGGATTTGAGTCGAAGTCGTGGATATGAAATTTTCCATGAGACCTTTGGACTTAATCCCAAGGAATACCTTATGCGAAAAAAAATAACTTTTGCCAAGGAAATGCTCAAAACGGAAATGGATATTACCACAATTGCCTTTCAGCTTGGTTTTTCCTCCAGTCAAAATTTTGCCACAGTATTTAAAAAATTGACCTGCCTCACTCCTTCCGTTTTTCGAAAAAATAATACTATTAATCATATTGAGTCTTGATGGCTCGATGGGTAATTCATTCCTCCTCCCAATTGTTTTTAAAAATTTGTTGTAGGAATTTGAACGTATTTTACTCACAACTGATTTAATACATCCCGTAGCTTACGAAATAACTGAATCTGTTACCCGGCCGTCTGGCCAATTCTTTCTAGCCTGCGATGCTAAGGAGGGCCTTAATGAAAATTGCAATTGTCCACAATATAAAACAGAGTGGGGTGATTAATCGTTTTGGACGCTTAAATAAAGAGATGTATTTCCGTGATGAAATTGACGCTTTTATTCAAGCATTACGAGAAAGCGATCATTTTGTCGAAGAGTTTGATGGTGACAAGTATCTCTTACAAAAACTTGAGGAATTTCTCCCTCCCATTGTCCAAGGGGAGCCCCTCAATTGTCTGGTTTTTAATCTGGCTTATGGTATTCAGGGAAATAGCAGGTACAGTCATATCCCGGCAATGCTTGAAATGAGTGGACTACCCTATACAGGATCAGGACCGATGACCCATGGCCTTGCGTTGGATAAAGAAATGACAAAAAGGATCCTTATGCAGGCGGGTATTCCAACCCCGCAATTTATCATGGTTGAAAAAAACGGCAGGGTAGAGGAATCGTTAATCCACGATCTTCGCTTTCCCGTAATAATAAAACCAAAGGACGAAGCAGCCAGCTTTGGTATTTCTGTTGCTCACAATCATTCTGAATTAATGATAAATATTGGAAAGACCCTGCTTGAGTTTGACCAGGACATCTTGGTTGAAGAATTTGTGGATGGAAGAGAAGTCAATGTGGCAATTTTGGGTAATGGAGAAAGCGCTGAAGTCTTTTCCCCGGTTGAAATTGATTTTTCTGCGTCCGGAGACAGTTTCCAATCCCACTCCGGTAAAAAAGGTGGCAGATACGGCCATATCTGTCCTGCAGAACTTAATCATGATCTCACCGAAAAGCTAAAAAGTATTACAAAGGCTACCTTTAAGGTTCTGAAATGCAATGATTATGCGCGGGTTGATTTTAGGCTAGATCAACAGATGAACCCATATGTCTTAGAAATAAATTCCATGGCAGCTATTCATCGAAATGGTTCGTTCTTTCACGCTGCCAAAAATGCCGGGTACAGCTATAAGGCAATGTTACAAAAAATGGTGGAAGTCGCCATAAGCAAATACTAGGATATTGATACTAAAAAAGTAGTTGGAGAAGAGAATGGAAATTATAAAAGAAGGACCTAAAGGAGTAACGGAAGAAGGAAGAAAAATTGCAACTGCCAGGTGTGTTGAATATAAGGCTGCCATTGCAGATTACCTGGAGGCCAAAAAAAACATCCCCTGCGGACTTGATCTAAAAGACACTTACTCGGCAAATAAATCGAAAATTCTCAAGGTATTGGGAGGAACGGAGGAAGAGTGGAATGATTGGAAATGGCAGGTCCGCAATCAGATTAAAGACACAGAGACGCTTTCTAAGATTTTAGAGTTAAGTGACACGGAGAAACAACAGATCGAACAGGTTGCTAAGGCTGTACGTTGGGGGATTTCTCCATATTATGCAAGTTTAATGGACCCAAAAGATGCAAGTTGCCCTGTCCGTATGCAAGGAGTACCCAGTATACAGGAAGCACTGGACCCATCCGTTGTTACTGAACCGGAAACCATTCTTTATAATTCTCCAGCACCTTGTATTACACGTTTATATCCCGATCGACTGATAATAAATGTCACCAACGCCTGCTCCATGTTCTGTAGACATTGTCTGCGAAGGCGGGATATCGGTTTTGAAAATATTAAATATGCCAAGGAAAGCATTAAAGAAGCCCTTGCCTATATCCGTCAGCATGAAGAAATAAGAGATGTATTGCTGACCGGGGGGGATGCGTTAATGGTTTCCGATGACTATCTTGACTGGATATTGTCTGAACTTGATGCTATTGAACATGTTGAAATTAAACGGCTTGGTACGAGAACCCCCGTTGTCCTTCCCATGCGTATTACCGATGAATTTTGTGCTATGCTTGAAAGACATGGTACCGTATACGTAAACACCCAATTTAACCATTCCAAAGAAGTGAATGAAGCCTCCGCTGCCGCCATTCTAAAGCTTACCAAGGCAGGTGTGACTGTTGGTAATCAGACGGTCCTTCTCAAAGGGATCAATGCTGACAAACACATTATGAAGAAACTTATGCAGGATGTCCTCAGAATCAGGGTGAAACCCTACTATATTTTTAACTGCAAAAAACTGGAAGGTATCCGTCATTTTCGTGCTCATCTTGAAGATGGGCTTGAAATTATGGAATATCTTAGAGGCTATACCAGTGGTATGGCAGTGCCAACCTATATCATTACCGCCCCTGGTGGTCGAGGAAAAACACCTGTTGTGCCCAACTATATCCTCAATACCAATGTCGATGGCAAGGTACTTTTTCGTACATGGGGCGGCCATGTGATGAAATATGATAATGAAAAATAGGGATCTTGCCACAATGAAAGCAGCAATTACTAGTTTCATAGATTCCCATAAAGAAGAAATAGTAGCCTTTTTAAAGAGTTTGTTGGATGAAAAGGCAGGTTCTGAAAACGCTGAAGCGGTAAGCAAAGTAGGTCAAAAGTTTATCAGTGCTTACTCGCAGCTTGGATTTAGCTGCCAGCGTTTTTCCGGTAGCCCATTTGCAGACCATCTTCTTTTTCAAAACCATAGGGAGGATACTTCTATCCTCCTTGCGGGGCATATGGATACGACGTTCACCTCCTATGACAAATTGCCGGAAATGCATATTGATGGCAATAAATGCATCGGACCGGGTACAGGAGATATGCTTGGAGGCTTAGTGGTCTTTTTATATGCGGTTAAATGCTTGCATTACCTTGGCAAATTAGATTCCTTACCTCTAACAATTTTTATTAATAGCGATGAGGAGAGGGGATCACCAACTTCCAAACCTGTGTTTTTAGATTTAATTAATAGATCCTCACACGTCTTGTTTGCCGAATCCGGTGGGGAAAATGGAGAGATAGTGATTGGAAGGCGTGGAAAACTCAGCTTTGATATCAACATTCGTGGAATTGAAGGACATGCCGGTAATGCAGCGCAAAATAAGGCTTCTGCGGTTGAAGAAGTTGCGCATAAAATTCTTGCCATTGAAAAACTGAACTCGAAGTGGCCTGGAACGGATGCAAATGCCGGCAAAGTACGAGGAGGAATCGCCGGAAACACCATTGCCGAGAACGCTCTGCTCTCTTCGGATATCAGATATACAAGTGCTGAACATGAAGCAGAAATAAAAGCGGAAGTGCAATCTATTGGCACAAAGTGCCGCGTTAAAAACTGCAGTTCTACTTATACAGTCACTTCTGAGCGCCCCTTATGGGCACAAGAGAGGAATGGTAAAGCGCAGCGTGATCTTGTCGCTCTTCTTCAGCGTGCTGCAGAAAAATTGGGGCAGAATGTCGCAACGGAGGTTCGAAAAGGTACGGCAGATGCAAATTTTTTTGGTTCGGTGGGTGCTGCTGTGATAGACGGTTTGGGACCCATTGGATTTCATGATCATAGTGACAAAGAGTATATCTTACTCGATTCACTCTTTGATCGAATTGCGCTTTGTACTTTAGCTTTGCTTGAGATAAACAATAAGCAGTAGGGTTTGTAACAGCAGCGGTTTTGTTACACTAACACCGCTGCTGTATTCTTCCTATCTTCCAAACACTATTATCTGAGATTTCTCAAACGTAATACGGAACAGGGTGCCTCATTATAAACATGAATGGCACAACTATGGCTAAAGGCCTCGTTGATCTCTCGCGTTCGGTTGTGATAGACAACAATGAGATCGGCTTCCCATTCTTCAGCCATTTTGACAATCTCACGCCAGTTTTTCCCGACGCGAATATGGTATGTGACTGAATTTGTACAATTTTCTTCCACAAAAGTTTTAATCTCATTTCGGAAATGCTCCCGTGCCTCTTTAACAACATTTTCGGAAATAAATGATCCCACAATCGGCATTCCAAAACCTGGCATTACGCCCAAAAGCTTGATTTCTGCTCCCGACTGTTCGGCAATTTTGGCAGCATGCTCATAAACTGCCTTTGCTGCAACGGGACGATCAACATCGATGGGAACTAATATTTTTTTAAACATTACTTGTCTCCTGTGTATTTATACACTTTGCAGTTGCAGCAACTTTCGCCTTCTGTTTTGGACCATATAAATAAATGCGTACAATAAAATGGTTGGAATAAATAAGAGCTGTTTAGGGAGTCGTTTTGCAGGCATCTGCACATTTACAATTTCCTGGTCAAAGTCAAGACCAGCCTTTTCAGCAGGACTTGCAAAGGTTACCAGATCAATCAATATCCTTCCTTCTTCATCTCGTGTTTCGATTCCCATGGTGCTCAGCCGTTCTTTCCCGGTAGCTTCATCACTAACCGGTAACATAACGGTTTTGGTGAAGGCTTCACCGTTCATTTTTTCCCCGTTAATGGTAAGCCTGATCTGATTCCCACTATCAATCTGCTCAAGAATATTCTCCAGTTGGGTAGCAGGTTGTTCAATCAGTGGTGGAAAAAATTTATCCCATACAATACCGGGCCTAAAAAGAAGAAAGGCCACTAACAATAACCCTACTGTTTCCCAAATTTTACTTTTCACAAGAAAAAAGCCTTGGGTTCCGGCAGCAAAGGCAAGCATGGCAAGGATGGCTGAAATAATAACAAATACCAGTTGAAACCAGCTCGTTACACCAATCATCAACAGTTGCGTGTTAAAGATAAAAAGAAAGGGCAAAACGGCAGTTCTGATATCATAGATAAAGCCTTGTATACCGGTGCGTATGGGATCACCTCCTGAAATACCAGCGGCAGCAAAGGCGGCAAGTCCCACTGGAGGAGTATCATCTGCTAAAATTCCAAAATAGAATACAAAGAGATGGACGGCGATAAGGGGCACAATAAGGCCATTTTGGGCGCCAAGTTCAACGATAACCGGTGCCATCAAGGTGGAAACAACGATATAGTTGGCAGTGGTGGGCAGTCCCATACCGAGAACCAAGCTAATAACCGCAGTAAAGCCAAGAATCAGTATAAGATTTCCACCGGATATAAATTCCACAAATTCGGTCATTACCAGACCAACACCGGTAAGGGTTATGGTGCCTACGACAATACCGGCTGCAGAGGTGGCAACACCAATCCCGATCATATTCCTAGCACCAGCAACCATCCCTTCCACAAGCTCATCAAAACCTTGCTTAAAGGCGTAACCATCAGCCTGGGTTTTTCTAAACATGGCCTTTAAAGGATGCTGGGTGAGCACAATAACGATAAGTAAAACGGTTGCCCAGAAAGCTGAAAGGGCAGGGGAGAGACGCTCAACAACCAGACACCACATAAGCACCACGATGGGAAGCAAGAAGTAATATCCGGCCTGGGCGGTCTTTCCAAGATCGGGTAATTCTCTAATCTCATGGCTTTTTTCTAGTTCAGGCACTTTACAGGCAACCCAAAGAAGAACAACGTACGCAATAGCCAGTAAGACGGAAACAATATAAATGGTTGCACTTCCATAAACACCTTTTATCCATCCCATCCCGTAATACACAATACCGCCCATAATAATGAGGGAGAGAACAGTGAAAACAAAGGAAAAGAGTTTCTGGCTAAGAGTCTTGTTAATACGTTTTTCAAGGCCCTCTAGCCCCATTTTGCATGCTTCAAGGTGAACAATATAGACAAGGGCAATATATGAAATAATAGCCGGTAAAAACGCGTGTTTAATAACTTCGATATAGGTAATTCCTACATATTCAACCATTAAAAAAGCGGCTGCGCCCATAACAGGCGGCATAAGTTGGCCATTGGTTGAACAGGCAACTTCAATAGCCCCTGCTTTTTCCGCCTTAAAACCCACCTTCTTCATCAGTGGTATGGTAAATGTTCCGGTGGTCACAACATTTGCAATGGAAGATCCTGAAACAAGCCCGGTCAAACCGGATGAGACAACGGCCGCTTTTGCAGGTCCTCCTTTAAGATGTCCAAGACCGGCAAAGGCCGTTCTGATAAAATAGTTGCCGGCCCCTGCAGCTTCTAGCAAAGCGCCAAAGAGGACAAACATAAATACCATACCGGTTGAAACCCCGAGGGCCACACCAAATACACCTTCGGTTCCAAGCCAGTAATGGGACATACCTTTGGAAAGGCTTGCCCCTTTATGGGCAATAACATCGGGCATCATCTGCCCGCCAAAAGTATAGATAATAAAAACAGATGCCACCACCATTAAAGGGGGACCAAGGGCACGTCTTGTGGCTTCCAGGAGTAAAACAAGACCTATCACCGAAACAATAAGATCAAGTTGTGTTGGATTACCTGGTCGATCAGCCAGGGCCGCATAAAAGATAAAGAGATAGGCTGCGCAAAAAGCACCTACCAGGCCGACGATCCAATCCTGCATGGGAATATAATCTCGTGGAGAAGATTTGCGTGTCGGATAAGCCGTATAGGAAAGAAAAATGGCAAATGCCAAATGGATGGCCCTTGCCTCGGTGTCATTAAGGACAAAGATGTTAAAAATAAATGGAAGAGGTGATGCATACCAGAGCTGGAAGAGGGTCCATACCAAGGGGACATAAAAGAGAACTTTTTTGTTAAACCCACCAGTTGGATTTCTAGAACCTGAATCCGTTTCTGCTATCATCTCTTGGAGTTGTTCATCTGTCTTAATGTTTTCAGTAGATGCACTCATTGGATGAATCCTTTTATGGAATAATTTAACTATCTGAAAATGAAAAAAGAAAAGGCGTATCGTTTACACGGTACGCCTTTTTAAGACTCAAATCATGCTCACAAAAACCGACTACATAAGGCCAGCTTCCTTATAGTATTTGACCGCTCCAGCATGCAATGGGGCAGAAAGACCGTCTTTGATCATTTCTTCTTTCTTCAGGTTTGCAAAGGCTGGGTGCAATTTTTGAAAGGTGTCAAAGTTTTCAAATACAGCCTTGACTACTTGGTAAATGGTTTCCTCCGGAACTTTGGCGGAGGTAACAAATGTCGCACCAACACCAAAGGTCTTAGTGTCAGCATCGGTACCACGATACATACCACCGGGGATGGTGGCAACGCGGTAGTAATCGTTATCGGCAACAAGTTTATCAACTTCAGGACCATCCACAGTAACAAGAACTGCATCACAGGAAGTGGAGGCCTCTTTAATGGAACCACTTGGATGGCCAACGGTAAATACCATGGCATCTACTTTATTATCACACAGTGCTTTTGACTGCTCAGAGGATTTAAGCTCAGAAGCAAGTTTGAAATCGTCTTTGGTCCAGCCAAGGGCTCCCATAAGTACTTCCATGGTACCACGTTGACCGGATCCTGGGTTACCAATGTTGACACGTTTGCCTTTCAGATCTTTGAAGTTTTTAATACCTGCATCTGCCCTGGCAACCACCGTAAAAGGCTCTGGATGAACGGAGAAAACGGCGCGCAGATCTTTGTTTGGTCCCTTTTCCGCAAATTTAGAGGTGCCGTTATAGGCATGATATTGCCAGTCAGATTGGGCAACACCCATATCAAGCTCACCAGCAGCAATGGTATTAAGGTTGTAGACTGAGCCGCCTGTTGATTCAACGGAACAACGAATACCATGCTCTTTTTTGGTCTTATTAACAAGGCGACAAATGGCACCACCAGTTGGATAATAGACACCAGTTACCCCACCGGTACCAATGGTAACAAATGTTTGATCTGTTGCAAATGTAGGGTTAGCACTAAGGGCTAAGGCGAGTCCACAACAAACTGCAAATCCTTTTACTAAATTTTTCATTCTTCTTCTCCTGAAGATTAAGTAACAAATCCGGCCGCAATCTTATGTAACGACCACTTACATACAGCACGATAAAGGTACCTGTTACCACATAGTGAAGCGTCTGGCAAATGCTTTACAAAAATAATTTTGTTAAATACAAATTATATAAGAAAAGTAAGTGATCCCTGACAGCTATCTGCTTTTGCAAGGGCTCCGTGGGGGAGTGTTATGTTTCTGATTCCATGACCAATCGGGAAATTTCCCCATACAGGAATTGTGGTGTGGCCGGTTAATTCAAGAACTCTCTTCCAAATTGCTTCATGGAATCGTAGGGACTGCAGCCGGTCCATATCAGCAGAAGGGGAAAAGTTACCAAGAAGAATTGCAGACGCTTGCAGAAGCTGTCCCGATTGAGCAAGTTGGGTGAGCATTCTATCGATCTTGTAGAGTGGCTCGCCGATATCTTCCAGAAAAAGAATGGCACCTTTACAATTTGGTGCAAATGGGGTGGCCAGCATACTCACAATGCTACAAAGATTACCGCCAAGTAATGGGCCCAAGACAGTATCACCACCACGGAGTATTTCAATGGACGGGAAAAAGAGTGGTTTTTGCCAAGAAGTGACAAGTGCTGCACGAAAACTATTGAGACTTTCAGGATCACATTGGCTGAGGCTGCTAAGGGTCGGGCCATGTAATGAGACAAAAGCGTGTTTTTGAAAAAGTAGACTGTGAAGAATGGAAATGTCTGAAAAACCGATAAGATATTTTTTTTGATTGTTGAGTTGTTCACAATCTACAAAGGGGAGCATACGCAAACAACCAAACCCGCCACGCAAGGCCATTATGGCGTCTACTTCACTATCTGCCCACATATTATGAAATTCTAAAGCCCTGTTACTATCTGTATCGGCAAGATAGTCACTGCCCGGCCAAAGATTTCTTGGAAATTTCACTTCAAATCCCATTCCACGCAAAATTGCCACCCCTTGTTCAAACGTTTTGGTATCTCTTATTTGAGCTGAGGGAGCAATAATGCCAATGCAATCTCCGGTGCGGAGTTTTTTTGGGTAATGTGGTTTTTGAACGTGCATCTATATATTCTTGTAGAGTAAACGAAGGCCTTGAATGGTAAGCAATGCATCAACTTCTTCAATGGAACTGCTATATGGGGCGACAAGATGGGCCATTCCACCGGTTGCAATAATTTTCACTGGCTCATTAGCCGGACAGAGTTCGGTCTTAATTTTAGCACTGAGGCCATCAACCAATGAGCCGTAGCCATGCAAAATGCCACTTTTCATCGCTTCAATGGTATTATGGCCAATGACAGATTTTGGTGGAATGGAAACGTCAATGCGTGGAAGTTTGGCAGTTTTGCTTGCAAGGGCATCCATGGAGATGGCAATACCTGGAAGAATTGTCCCGCCAAGGTACTCGCAATCTGCTGAAACACAATCAAAGGTTATGGCAGTTCCAAAATCAATAATAATTAAATGCTGTTTAAAGCGATGCCAGGCCGCTATACCATTGACCAGGCGATCTGCTCCAACTTCTTCCGGGTAATCGGTTTTTATCTGGATAAGATGGGAGATCGATTTTGAGTTGACCACAAAAAGCGGTTTTTGCAAAAATTCTGTAAAATAGGTATTGATGCAGGAAATCCAGGCCGCTTCAAGGGAGGGGACAACACTTGCCAAAATTACTCCATCAATTTTTTTTTTGTCGATCCCGGCCATACTGAAAAGGGCGTGATATCGAATGGCAAGTTCATCATCTGTTCGTTCACGATCAGACTTTAATCTCCACTTACCGATAAGTGTATCCCCGTCAAATAGACCGGTAACAGTGTGTGAATTTCCAACATCTATGGTAAAGAGCATGTATTGTCCTTAAAATGAAATAGAATTAGCAAACCATGGAAGATTTACCTGCGGTTTTTGATACTATATAAGAAAATGTGAGAATGCAATGGACAAAATGCTCTTGATTACCACGACATTTGAGACAAAGGCGCAGGCAGTAGCCCTTGCCAATACGCTTTTAGAAAAAAGATTGATCTGTTGTGCCCAGGTGAGTGCAGCAGTGGAATCCTTATACCACTGGAAGGGTTCAGTGGCCCAGGAAAAAGAATACATCCTTATTGTAAAAAGCATGGAAAGATTATGGAATGAACTTGAACAAGAGATTGTTTCCATGCATCCATATGATGTTCCAGAGATCATTGCCACCCCTGTCACCCATAGTAATATGGGATATCAACAATGGGTCATTAGTGAGTTAAAAAAATGAATAGAAAGAAAAAGGAAAAAAAATATAGTAGGAAAAAAAATAAGAACTATGTTTGTCATTGTTGTAAAAAAGAATTTCCATTTTGTTTTAGTTGTCCTTGCGGTTTTATGATCTGTGAAGCTTGTTTTAAAGAAAATACCTGGGGAATATCCAATGGACCCACCTGGATATGCCCTGACTGTGAGCGTATTCGTATGACCTATTAGGGTCTATGTAGGAACGAAACTTTCTGCCATGGTGAAAAGATGAGACAAAAACTATCCTTTTTTATTGTTTCTGCTGCTCTTACGATAATCCCTTCACTGTCATTGGCCTCCGATTGTAGCGGGCCCTGGCAGGTGATTCCTGGCTATAATCCAGGCCAGGGTCCCCCGTGTAAGCTCCTTCATCTCGACTCAAATCAAGGTACTTGCCAACAGGGACAAATCTATGAAACCCTTTGCGATGATATGAGTGGGGGGCGTTATCGAACTTGTCAAGGACCAAGGGTTTGTATTAAAAAGAAAGAAAAACGAAAAAAGAAACATTCAAATTATTCAGGAAATACAGATTGCCGTAACTGGGATTATTATCATAGTCGCCCATGCCCTCCAGGGACTATTAATGCGGATTGCTATGGTGATTGCGAAGAGATACTTCAACAAAACAACTGCACAAGTTGGGACTACAGTCGTAACCAACCTTGTCCCCCTGGGACCATCAACCGTGACTGTCAGGGCGGTTGCGGACCGATTTGATGGAATTGAGTGAGGTACAACTATTTAAAGCAAATGGTGGCTTAGCGGTCCATTGGTATTTGAATTGCTGAGCTGCACCTTTTTTCCCTGCAAAATGAGTTTTTCCATATAAGCCCCAGCAAGTAAAAAGGCTTTTTTGCTGGAATTATTCAGTAAAAGATAGGAGGCAAAGGCTGAGGAGTGGGTGCACCCGGTACCGTGCAGATTGCTATTGGAAATCCTTTTTCGTTTTGACTCAACGAGTTTTCCATTATGCAATATGAGAAAATCACTGATGGTTGACTGCTTGTTCCCAAAATGGCCACCCTTGACGATGATGCCCTCCATAGAAGGAAAAGTCGCAAGGAGTTTTTGGGCACTTTGAATTGCATCAGCTTGATTTTTTATTTTTTTTCTCGTTAGATATTCAAGTTCTAGTCTGTTGGGAGTGAGGTAGCTTACATAAGGGAGCAAATGGGAATAAATGTTTTTTGCTGCCTTTTTGGAAGTGAGTTGTTTCCCGGTGCTGGCCACAAGCACAGGGTCATAGATAACACTACCTGAATAATTATCAAGTTGCTTGGCCACCGCTTTAATAATCGGTAACGTAGCAAGCATTCCAATTTTAATGTGGCTTACAAAATGATCTGCAAAAACTGCCTCAATTTGCGCTTTGACAAAATCGGCAGGCAATGATTGTATACTTTGAACACCTGAAGCGTTTTGCACGGTAAGGGCAGTGATAGCTGTGGCCCCATAGACTCCAATGGAAGTCATGGTTTTGAGATCTGCCTGAATGCCGGCTCCGCCAGACGGATCTGAACCTGCAATGGCAAGTAATGTTGCATTTTTTTTCAATACATTTCTCTTTTATTCGCACCGTTTTTATCGGTGTGAGGAGTAAAGAAAATTGACCATATATCACGCCTGTTGCCAAATATAATAAAATACAATACTATTGCAATATTTCAACAACAGCTCCCAATAGCAACCATTGAATTTTTCACGAAATGCCGCAGAAACAACAAGTTTACGACGAGAGTAAAGTAAAGACATTAAGTTCCCTTGAGCATATTCGTAAGCGCCCGGGTATGTATATCGGACGTTTGGGCTCAGGATCACATCCAGATGATGGTATCTATATTCTTTTAAAAGAAGTTATAGATAATGCCATCGATGAATTTATTATGGGTGCAGGGAAACGGATTGATGTTTCCATAAGCGAGGAGGGGAGGGTGACGGTTCGTGATTTTGGACGTGGTATTCCCCTTGGGAAAATTGTGGAATGCGTTTCACGTATTAATACCGGAGCCAAATATTCAACGGATGTTTTCCAGTTTTCAGTGGGATTAAACGGGGTTGGTACCAAAGCTGTTAATGCCATGTCCGATTTTTTCAGGGTGACCGCATATCGGGATGGTGAATATGCCTGTGCTGACTTTAAAAACGGTACCCTGCAGCAGCAACAAAACGGCAAGACGAAAGAGAAAAACGGTACCTTGATTGAATTTTTGCCCGATGCGGAACTGTTTCCAGATTTTGTCTTTAATCATGACTATATAGAAAAACGATTATGGCGATACGCATATCTCAATGCAGGATTAAAAATCTATTTTGATCAAGATCTCTACTATTCCGAAAAAGGATTACTTGATCTCCTTGAAAAGGAGCTTGGCCAACAAAATATCTACGAGCCGCTCTATTATCACGACACAACACTGGAATTTGCCTTTTCCCATACCGACGCCTATAGCGACACCTACTATAGTTTTGTTAATGGCACGTTTACCAGCGAAGGAGGAACCCATTTGTCCGCCTTTCGTGAAGGTATTCTCAAGGGAGTGAATGAATTTTCTGGGAAGAAATTTTCAGGCAATGACGTGCGGGATGGAATTGTCGGAACAATGGCCGTAAAAATAGTTGATCCTGTTTTTGAATCCCAAACCAAAAATAAACTTGGTAATACCGATATTCGTGGTTGGATTGTCAATAAGGTAAAAGATACCGTTTCTGCAGCGCTCTACAAAAATAGCGAACTGGCAGAATGTTTGCTTGAAAAAGTACAACGTAATCAAAAGCTTAGAAAGGAGCTGCAGTCTGTTCGAAAAGAGGCAAAGGTTAAGGCAAAAAAAGTTGCTCTAAAAATATCACAGCTTAAGGATTGCAAATATCATCCATCACGCAAAAAGCCATCGGAGAAGGGTAAAGAAAATATGATCTTTATTACCGAAGGTCAATCCGCGGCGGGATCCATAGTTTCTTCCAGGGATCCGATGACCCAGGCGGTATTTTCCCTTAAAGGAAAGCCGATGAATGTCCTTGGCCAACAACTTGCGCTGTTGTACAAAAATGATGAAATGTACGCCCTTATGCGATCCCTTGATATTGAAGATTCCATTTCCGATCTTCGTTATGACAAGGTTATCCTGGCAACGGATGCGGATGTGGACGGTTTGCATATCAGAAATTTACTGCTTACCTTTTTTCTCCATTATTTCGAGCCATTGGTCAAACTTGGCCATGTTTATATCCTCGAAACTCCGATCTTTAGAGTGCGTACCAGATCGGAAACCAAATATTGCTATACCGACAAAGAAAGGGATCAGGCAGTAAAAGCACTGCAGGGTAAAGGGAAAAGTAAAAAAGGTGTTGAAATAACTCGATTTAAGGGACTTGGTGAAATTTCACCAAAGGAATTTAAACAGTTTATCGGTCCTGATATTGTGTTGAAACAGGTTGCCATGGGCTCTGTCAGTGAAATGTCCGATGTCCTTTCATTTTATATGGGAAAAAATAGTCCCGAACGAAAACAATATATCATGGAACACCTCCTCTAGGAGTGATTATACGTGGATTCTCAGTACGGTAAACTACAGCAGCTTTTTGATTATAACTTTTTAGAATACACCTCTTATGTGATCAAAGAGCGTGCCATTCCCCATATTAATGATGGCTTAAAACCAGTGCAGCGACGAATCCTGCAGACTTTGCACAATATGGATGATGGACGTTTCCATAAAGTTGCCAATGTGGTGGGGGCAACCATGAAGCTGCATCCCCATGGGGATCAATCAATATTTGCAGCCCTTGTAAATCTTGCCAATAAAGGCTATCTCATTGATCGTCAAGGTAATTTCGGAAATATCTTCACCGGTGATCAAGCATCAGCCCCAAGGTATATAGAGTGCCGTCTCTCTCCACTTGCTCGTGAAATACTTTTTAATAAAGATCTCACTGCATTTGTGGAATCCTATGATGGCAGAATGGAAGAACCGGTGACCCTTCCCTGTAAAATTCCCATGTTATTGATGACCGGGGTGGAAGGAATTGCCGTTGGTATGGCAACAAAAATTATGCCTCATAACTTTTGCGAACTCCTTGATGCGCAAAAGAAGATACTTCTGGAAGAAGAATTTACAATTTATCCCGATTTTGCCCAGGGCGGTCTTTTGGATATCTCCATGTATGACCATGGTAATGGCAAAATCAAATGTCGGGCAAGACTTGAAGAAGTCAATGAAAAAACCATAGTTATCAAAGAGATCCCCTATTCAACCACCACGCAATCCTTGATAGATTCCGTTGAAAAAGCTGCCAAAGCCGGGAAAATAAAGATTGTTTCTATCAATGATTACACAGCAGAAGAGGTGGAGATAGAGATCAAACTGGCAAGGGGGATTTACGCCAAAGATACCATAAAGGCGCTCTATGCCTTTAGCGATTGCGAAATATCCATTAGTCCTAATTTGACCGTAATTAAAGACACTTCTCCTGTTGTTCTAAGCGTCGAAGAAGTTTTACGCTATTCAACGGACAAGCTGCTAAAAGATCTGCAAACTGAGCTTGAAATTGATCTTGGAAGACTCCTTGACAAGCTCCATGCAAGACTCTTAGAACAGATATTTATTGAAGAGAGGCTGTATAAACAAATTGAAGAGGAAACAAGTTACAAGGCTGTCATAGCAAGCGTTGATACGGCACTACTTGCATTTTCCGAAGAACTCGATCGTCCGGTCACCAAAGAAGATATTGAAAGACTTCTTGAAATTCGTATTAAGCGTATTTCAAGGTACGATATCAACAAACAGAAAAAAGAAATAAAAGATATACGAAAAAATATTAGCACTATCAAGAAACAGCTTAAAGATATGATCGGCTATACCATTTCATACATTGACGCGCTTCTTGAAAAATACGGAAAATATTATCCACGAAAAACAGAATTACGTGAATTTACGGAAGTGAGCGTTCGTAAAGTTGCCCTTTCCAACCTTGCCCTTCAATATGATCGAAAGGAAGGCTTTCTTGGGTATCAGTTAAAACTTGCTGAAAACAAATCCGAATTTTCAATCTCATGTTCCGAGTATGATCGTATAATGATTCTTTATGAGACTGGAGTATATAAAGTTATCCAGGTGGCTGAAAAAGTATTTATCGGAAACGATGTTCTATGGCTTGGTAAGGTGAAGAAGGATTTAGTGTTTAATATGGTGTACAGAGAAGGGTTAGAAAATCTTTGTTATGTAAAACGCTTCGCAATGCCAAAATTTATTCTTGATAAAGAATATTCTCTCTATAAACAGCATAAGCGCTCAAAAATCATGTTACTTTTGTTTGGTGAGAAAAAGAGTTGCAGGGCAAGTCTTGTACCTTCTCCAAGGGCAAAATCAAATGTTGTTGAAATTGATTTTGAACAATATTTGATAAAAGGGCCAGCAGCAAAGGGCAAGCGGGTATCAACAAGGGTGGTGCGAAGGGTGGTCGACACCACCGGCAAACAACCAATGGAAAGAAAAAGTAATCTTTCTCTGCCCGGTATGTAATTTGGATTATTTCCGATTGCTGCGACTTATACCGCCAGGGCACTCTTTCCAGTACCACCTTGAGTGGTGTAAGTTTCGTACGAGCAGGCAAGCTGCTCAACTCAGTTTTATAGGAATAACCATCTATAACTTTAGGACAAAGTCGCTCATATTTTGTCGAACAGCAGCATATTCCTCATGACTTAACCCAGCACCCAATGCCACTTTTTCTGCCATGGTACTGCTCAGGAAGTCTCCAGGCTCATGGGCATCTGCATTTACCACGAATTTTGCACCAGTCTTTTTCCCAAGGGCAACAACATGACCATTTGTTAAAGAGTGACCTTTTCTCCCCGATATTTCAATCATCACGTTGTTTTGGACCGCTAATTGCATTTCTTCTTCGGTAATAAGTCCAGGGTGGGAGAGGACGTCCACCTTTGCCTCAATGGCGGCTAAGTTTGTGCCAGGTGTTACCGGTTCAACAACCGTTTCACCATGCACCACAACGACTAACGCACCAAGTTCCCGTGCTCTTGTGCTAAGCTCTGCAATCAGGGCAGGGGGGACGTGGGTGAGTTCTATTCCCGGTACAAGTCTAGTTGCAGAATGGGGATTAAGTTCATGGGCCGCCTTAACAATACGTGGAATGATAAAGTCAAGATTTGAGCCATCGGCGTGATCGGTTATTGCAACGGCCTCATAACCAAGTACTTCAACTCTTCGTAAGTGTTCTGCAGGAACTAAAGCGCCATCGCTAAAAAAAGTATGGGTGTGTAGATCGATCATAGATGTTCCTTAAAATTTTATTGAACAATGTCTCCCTGAAGGGAGTGCTGGCCGGCATCTGTTATCCTGGCAGTTACAATATCACCAACTACAAGACAACTTCTGAGATCTTTAAAGTGGACCAGATGGTTTGAGCCGGTACGCCCAACCATGGAACCAGGTGTATTTTTTTCAATCATAACCGTATAGGTTTTATTTATATATGCACGGTTATGATGAAGACTAATTTCATCTTGTCTTGCTTGAAAACGAGCAAGGCGAGCAGCCTTTATTGCTTCATCAACTTTACCTGGGAAGTGCAGGGATCTTGTTCCCGGTCGATCGGAATATTTAAACGAAAAAGACCCATGGAACTGTACTTCCTCAAGTAAAGACATGGTCTGTTCAAAATCTTCCTCAGTTTCTCCTGGAAAACCGACTATAACATCGGTGGTGAGCGCAATACCCGGACAAAAAGTACGTAACAATGCGACCTTTTCCAGGTAGAGTTCTCGGGTATACTTGCGGTTCATGGCAGAAAGGATTGTATTTGATCCTGACTGCACCGGGAGATGAAATTGAGGACACAATATAGCTATGTCGTTAAAGCAGCGCATCAACTCTTCTGAAAGATCTTTCGGGTTTGATGTTGTAAAGCGCAGTCGTTTCAGTCCATTAACCCTGGAAACTTCATGTAAAAGATTAGCAAAAGAGTAGGGGGATCCATTGCTACTCACACTGTTTGTCCTGCCATATGAGTTAACGTTTTGACCAAGCAGGGTTATTTCTTTTACACCTGCTTGTACCAGTGATTTTGCTTCGTCAAGGATATCCTGGACATTCCGGGAAACTTCGCGACCCCGGGTAAATGGCACCACACAGTAGGCGCAATAGTTGTTACAACCTTGCATGATGGTCAAAAACTTCTTATGGGGAAGCGGATCTTTCTCTTTTTTAAGCTCCGGAATAAAAACAGGGATGGAGTAGTTGTTTTCAAGTGTGGTATCAACTGTTTTAGTATCTGATTTTTTTAGAAGTGAAACAATTTGATAGATTCTTTGGGTTCCAATAACCAGATCCACATGTCCCATTCTTTTGATAATACTATTTCCCTCTTGCTGAGCGACACAACCAGCAACACAAATTTTCATCGATGGTTTATGCTTTTTTTGCTTCCGAAGCGCACCAAGCATACTCATGACTTTTTGCTCTGCTTTTGCTCTAATGGAGCACGTATTAAGGATTACAACATCTGCTTGATCCATATTGCTTGTTTCAATATATCCAGCTTCTGCCAAAAGTTGAGCCATGATTTCCGAATCACGTTCATTCATCTGGCAGCCAAAGGTCTTTATATAAAAGTTGTTTGGATTCATAGTATTCTTTTTTGGCGCAATCGTAGGCGAAAGATGTTGCAGAAGGGTAAAAAGTATCTCTCTATTAGTATCGGGATAGCGTATGCAAACTCGCCCTTTACGACCGGGCACCGTTGATAACAGACACAAACCATCATATCCTTCTAAAATAAATTTGAGAAAATGATAGCGTTCGTGTTCAATCTGTAAAAAAACGGATTTGAGCTCCATAATTAGCTACATTACACGGAGAGGGAATAATCGACTTCACCCATTTGATCTTCTCTTTCAGCAAGCAGAGGGACTACCACTTCTTTTATGAATTCATCGGTTTGGGCTGATGCACGTCCGGTAAATTGACTATAATCACCAATCAGTTCATGGAGCTCATCCATGGAAAAGGGAATGCGCTCATCAGCTGCCAACCGTTCTAATAAATCGTTATCAAGTCCTTCCTCTTTAACGACTTTCCCTGCTGCAAGGGAATGTTCTTTTACGACTTCATGCATCTCCTGCCTTGATTTTCCCTTGGCCACTGCCTCCATAAGGATCTTTTCGGTGGACATAAAAGGGAGTTCCATTCGCAAGTGTCGTTCAATTTGTTTCGGAAAAACGACCATATTGCTCGTAATATTAATGTATAACTTTAAAATGGCGTCGGTAAGCAAAAAAGCTTGTGGAATATCCATCCGGCGAATGGCAGAGTCATCTAAAGTTCTCTCAAACCATTGGTTTGCAAAGGTTGAGGAAAAATTGGATGGTAATCCCATGAGCTTACGGCATAATCCAGTCATTCGTTCCGAGCGCATGGGGTTACGCTTATATGCCATGGCAGAAGATCCGGTCTGTTGCTTTGCAAAAGGCTCTTCTTGTACTTTTAAGTTTGATAACAATCGAAGATCCACCGCAAACTTATGGGCAGATGAACCAATTCCAGCAAGGGTTTCAGCAAGTTTCATATCCAATTTTCGAGGATATGTCTGTCCAGTGACCGCAAAAGAAGTGGTAAAGCCAAGTTTTTTTGAAACAAGCTGATCCAAATCACGAACTTTTTGATTATCGCCTCCGTATAACTCCAAAAAGGTGGCTTGGGTTCCAACGGTTCCTTTGGCACCCCTTGCTTTTATTTGATTAAGTAGGGAGTCGATGTATTCAAGGTCCATAATTAAATCTTGAATATAAAGGGTGTTTCGTTTTCCAACGGTTGTTGGCTGGGCTGGCTGATAGTGTGTAAAGCCAAGGGTAGCTAAGTCTTTATATTCGAGGCAAAATTTTGCAAGATTAGAAATTACTTTAAGAATTCCTTTTCGAACCAGATCGATTGCTTTTTTTTGGACAATAAGATCGGTATTACAAACAACAAATTGGGAAGTGGCACCCAGGTGAATAATTCCTTCGGCCTTTGGGCACTTTGTTCCAAATTCATATACATGGGCCATAACATCATGGCGAATTTCTTTTTCCTTCGCCGCTGCTATATCGAAATCAATATTGTAAATATTTGATTTCATTTCATCGATCATTTCTTGGGTAATAATATCGGTTAAGCCCAGTTCAAATTCGGCTTCAGCAAGGGCAACCCAACATTTGCGCCAAGTGGAAAATTTTGTTTTTTCAGAAAACAATTCCTGCATGGCACGACTGGTATAACGGCTGACAAGTGGTTCGTTATAAATATCTCTGTTCATAAGTAAGCTCTCTGTGCGTTAAAAATAAATGATGATGGCTTATACCATTTATAATGGATTTAAAAAAGATGGTGAAAAACAAATCATGCAAAAACGGATTGTAAATGGAATTAAATTGGGCCAAAATTTTACCAAATATTTACAATGTCGCATAATGTATATTATGTATAATTTATACTAATGTTGTTATTTCAGTATGTTGCCATTTTGAAAAATAAGGTTTTCGATCCTTACCTGCCAAGATCGTCGTCCTTTAAAAAAATTAACAGCCGGTCTGTAAAAAATAGTTTCAACCTGCTCAGTCTCACATTGCTCTTTTAGTTCACCAAGACCAAATCCAACCCCGTAAATGCCGGAATTGATAGAAGTAAATTGTAACTGGAGGTGTGATTTATCCCTTCCTATTTGGCGTACTTTTGCTATTTGCGTAGTTGTGTCAAGGAAAACCGGTTGAGGATTACCAATACCGTGTGGCTCAAGGAGAAACAATTGGTCTAAAAGAGGCCCATTGAACAACTCTTGTATTCCGATATTCTCGGCAGCCTCCTCCTGTTCAGCGGAGAAGTCGTAGACAGATAACTGTTTTTGCATCACTTTTTCAAAAACATCACCCAACACATTAAGGTTCTCCTCCTCTACCGTTAGCCCGGCAGCCATTGCATGACCACCAAAGCTCAGTAATACAGCTGCGCACGCAACAAGTGCTTCGTAAAGATCAACCCCTGCAACCGACCTTGCCGATCCCTTAAAGATATTATTCTCTTGACGGCATAAGACTATTGAGACTTTGTTGTATTTCTCAACCAGTTTCGAGGCCACAATACCTGCAACTCCAATATGAAAGTCTCCCGCAACAATAAATGCATTTCTGTTGCTTAGTTTATTTTTCAAAATGTAATGTTTTGCGTTAGCGTAATCTTCTAAGGTGATGTTTTTGCGTGTTTCGTTCTGTATGATAAGTTGCTCAACCAGGCGATTTGCATCGCTTAAGCGATTACAAGTGAGCAACGAAAGGGCAAGATCAGCATGGCCAAGTCGCCCTGCTGCGTTAATTTTTGGAGCGATCTGAAACGAAATATCTTCAGCACAAATACGAGTGGGATCTAAATTAAGTCCACTACAGAGGGCTTTTAGGCCGATGGTGTTACCAGTTGAAAGTACTTCCAGGCCACCTCGAATTAGAATTCGATTTACATTGTCCAAGTGTACCATATCAGAAACTGTTCCAATGGCCACTAAATCTAGAAAATTCTTTAAGTTTAGGCTGCAAATGGTTTTGGGAAAATATTTTTTTTCTCGCAAATAACTCCTTAAGCCCACCAGCAGGTAAAAAGCAACGCCAACCCCAGCAAGTTCTTTCCCTGGAAAATCACATTCCGTTTGTTTTGGATTTAAAATCGCATCGGCCATAACCTTTTCTGCAGGAGGACTATGGTGGTCTGTAACAATCACATCTAATCCAAGTTTTTTTGCCTCAATAATCGCATTATGGGCAGAGATTCCATTATCTACAGTGATAAGAAGATCAATTTTTCGCGGAAATTTTTTGCAAAATTTGAGTAAGCTATCGCTTTTTAGACCGTAGCCCTCTTCAAGTCTATTCGGGATATGGTATGTAACGTTAGCATATCCAATCGTCTCAAAAAAAAGGAGTAACAACGCAGTGGAGGTCACTCCGTCAACATCGTAATCGCCCCAAATCAGGATTTGTTTTTTCTTGACCATAGCCTGCCCCATGAGCTGAACAGCCTTTTTCATGCCTGACATAAGGTATGGGTCCGGCAAATCATGTAGTTTTGGTTGGAGAAAAGCTTTTATCTCCATATTTGTTGAGATGCCACGACGCAGGAGTATCTTACGTATTAGAGGGTGTATTGTAGCGCCATCTTCGAGCAGTAACGGAGGTGTATCGGACTTCATGTTAATTCTAGGTGTTTATGCCTAATATTTTGATATTACATATTGATATGGTTAGCAATGTAGGTGAAAATCGATTCGTGATCTTCTTTTTGAAACCATACAATATCTTGTATTTTTCTAAACCAGGTGTACTGTCTTTTGGCGTAACGTCTGGTGTCTCTTGAAAGCAGTGACATCATCTTCTCTTTTTCCCACTCACCACAAATATATTTTGTCATATGCTTATAGCCAATGGAACGCATTGATTTATGTTGTTCTCCGTACCCCTGGGCGAGCAACCACTCCACTTCCTGTCGCAAACCATTATCAAGCATCCATTTTGAGCGGTAATCAATACGATTGTACAATGCTGCCCTTTCGCAGGTGAGGCCTATGATGAGAACATTTGGAAAACGTGTCTGTACCGAAGGGGTGTGCTTTTCAAGAAACGTGGACCATGGGGTGCCAGTTCCACGGTAGATCTCAATGGCCCGGAGCAGTCGTTGAGTGTCGTTATGGTGAATTCTTTTTGCGCTAATACAATCAATTAACGACAATTGTTTATGGAGTTCTTTATGGCCAATTTGCTCCAATTCATCTTCGAGATCCTTTCTGATATTTGGAAAATGAGGTAGTTCTCCCGAGAGTCCTTCTAAAAGCGCTTTTAAATACAAACCGGATCCGCCTGTCAAAAGAACGCCATGTTCCCTTTGAAGAATATCCTTGATTGCAATAAGTCCATGTTGTTCAAAAGATACCGCATCGAATGATTTATCGGGTGTTACTACATCAAGTAAATGATGGGGAATTCCCTGCATCTCTTCCTTAGTTATCTTTGCGGTGCCGATATCCATATATTTATACACCTGCATAGAATCAACACTGATTATTTCAAAATCAAAAGTGTTGGCGAGTTTTATGGAGAGATCCGTTTTACCAATGGCGGTTGGGCCAATAAGACATACAATGGGAGCAGATATTGGGAAAAATGTAGGTTCCATAATTTTCAGTTGCCTTACCTGGCAAAAGAAAAGAAATGAGAAAAGTGTTGTACCCGTAATTTTCCTATACCGGGAACGAATAAAAGATCGTCTTTATCCTTAAAAAAAACAATCTCATTTCGAGTTTCGATAATAGCTTGCGCAAGGCTTGGACCAATCCCAGGAACAGAAAGCAAAAGGCCTTCACTGCAATGATTGATTGGGATTTTTTTGAAGAAAAACGGCGTTAAAGAAGGATCTAAAGAAATCGCTCCAACTCCTTTTTGGTCGGTAAAAAAAAGATTCTTGGATGCAGTGGTAGCAAGAAAAGAACTTGTTACTTTTGGAGTATGGGAAAAACCATATGTTTTCAAAACCATAAAGAGAAAAAAGAAAACAGAGCACCAGGTCAACAGCGAATAGGATTTTCTCCAATGGAATGTTTCACCATCAATATTCAAATCAGCGTTGTTCACTGTTACGCTTTTCATCGCGCATCAATTTATAATGGATTGAATCGACAAGGGCTTGCCAGGATGCTTCAATAATATTTAATGAAACTCCAACGGTACCCCACTGTTCATGCTGGTCTCTTGACTCGATTAGAACCCTTACCTTGGCGCCAGTCCCCTGCTCCCCCGATAAAACACGTACCTTATAATCTATAAGTTCAACCTCTTCCAAAGCCGGATAAAACCTGGTCAAAGCCTTACGAAGTGCCTTGTCCAAAGCATTAACCGGACCATCACCCATGGCAGCAGTATGCACCTCCTGCCCTCCCACCTCAACCCTAATGGTTGCTTCCGTTTCCGGTGGCCTGTCCATTTTCCGTTTTGAGTTAATGGCTCTAAAACCATTTAACGTAAAATAGTTGGCCTGACTGCCAACGGCTCGTCGCATCAAAAGCTCAAAGGAGGCCTCAGCCCCTTCGTATTGAAAGCCTTGATTTTCCAGCTCCTTAAGCTCTTTCACAATGGATGCGACTATGGGTGATGCAGAATCTAAATCAATACCAAATTTCTTTGCTTTATGAATAACGTTGGACTTACCAGCTTGATCGGAGATCAATATCCTTCTAATATTGCCAACTTTTTCTGGTTCAATATGCTCATAACAAAGGGGATTTCTGTTGACAGCAGAAACATGTATTCCACCCTTATGGGCAAAAGCTGATCTGCCGACATAGGGTTGATATTTATTGTGGGGCAGATTGGCCAGCTCATCCACAAGCATGGCAGTCTCATAGAGCATATCCATATTTTCCACTGCCTTACACTGATATCCCATCTTCATTCCCACGGCAGGGATAATAGAGGTAAGATTTGCATTGCCACATCTTTCCCCATAGCCATTCATGGTACCTTGAACCTGTTTCACTCCAAGACTTAAGGCCAAAAGTGAATTGGCAACAGCAGTTTCAGAATCGTTATGGGAATGGATGCCAAGATCAACTGCTGCGTTTCTCTCTTTGATGTAGCCTTGTACACGTTCAAGAATTGGAGGAAGTTCATGGGGCAACATTCCGCCGTTGGTATCGCACAGCACCAAACACTCTGCGCCTCCATCAATTGCCCTACCCAGGGTGGCCAAGGCATACTCCGGATTTGCCTTAAAGCCATCAAAAAAATGTTCAGCGTCGTAGAATAGTTGTTGGACATGAGGCTTGAGATAACGAAGGGTCTCTTCAATGATAAGCAGATTATCTTCAAGCTCAATACGCAGTGCGTCGTAGACATGGACGTCCCAGGATTTTCCAAAAATGGTGATCACAGGAGTCTTTGCTGCAATTAATGCCTGTACAGTTTTATCTTCTTTAACGGGATTACTGAATAATCTGGTTGAACCAAAGGCAGCGAGCCTGGAATGTTTCAAGCTTTCATTTTGCATCGCCTGGAAATATTCTACAGCCAGAGGGTTTGAGCCCGGCCATCCACCCTCAATAAAGTCAACGCCTAACGTATCAAGTTGATGGCTGATCAGAATTTTATCGGTGACAGAGAGGTTGAAATTTTCAGCCTGGGTCCCATCACGCAAGGTTGTATCATAAATATCTATTTTTCTAGACATTGGTATCACCTCAAGGCAGTACTTCTTCTTCGGGTACACTTTCCTTGTCAAGTTCAAAGGCAGCATGTAACGCACGAACGGCAAGCTCCGTATACCGTTCTTCAATGATGCAGGACACTTTTATTTCAGAGGTTGAAACCATGGAAATATTAATGCCTTCATTGGAGAGAACCGAAAACATGGTTGATGCAATACCTGAATGATTTCGCATACCGACGCCAACAATGGATATCTTTGTTATCTCTTGCGATCCATGGACACCACCGGTTGCTCCAATTTTCTCCACCACGGCTTCAAGAAGCTGCATGGTTTTCTGATAATCACTTCGCATCACGGTAAAAGTCATATCAGTCATTCCCGAACCCGTGTCCTGATTTTGGATTATCATATCAACAATGATATCCGCATCTGAGATAGGAGTGAAAATCTTGGATGCAATACCTGGCTGATTGGGTACTCCGGAAATGGTAATTCGAGCCTCATTTTTATTGTAAGTAACACCAGATACAATTCTTCCTTCCATCTCTTTATCCTCCTCCACCACCCATGTTCCTTCTGTATCTGTAAAGGTAGAACGAACGTGAACGGGGACGTTATACTGTTTTGCAAATGTTACGGATCTTATATCAAGAACTTTGGCACCAAGGCTTGCAAGCTCTAGCATTTCATCATAGGAAATTCTATCAACTTTAATTGCTTTATCGCATATATTGGGATCTGTGGTGTAAACGCCTTCAACATCTGTAAAAATCTCACAGGCATCCGCCTGTAACGCAGCAGCCAGTGCCACTGCAGTAGTATCGGAACCACCGCGGCCAAGGGTCGTAATATCCCCTTGGGTGGTTACTCCCTGAAACCCCGCAACCACCACAACTTTACCACCATCTAACTCTTTAACAATGCGTGAAGACTCGATCTCCTCTATACGTGCTTTCGTATGCGACTTATCGGTTACAATTTTAACCTGATCACCTAAAAAGGAAATACAATCATCACCCAAAGCCTTAATGGCCATGGCAAATAAGGAGACGGTGACTTGTTCTCCCGAAGAAAGCAGCACATCCATCTCCCTGGCATCAGGAATATCCTGCATGGCAAGGGCAAAATCTGTCAACCGATTGGTCTCCCCAGACATGGCTGAGAGGACAACAACCATTTGATTGCCTTCTTTTTTCTTTGCCAAAACTCTTTTGGCTACATTTTTTATTTTTTCTGGATTGGCAACCGAGGTGCCTCCAAATTTTTGCACTATTAAGGCCATTTGAACCAAACTCCAATTGATGCGGGCACATCAATACACGTAGAAATAAGTAAAACCAAAATACAATGGGGAAAGTGCGTATACCATTTCACAGGTAAATGTAACACTCCTCTTCAAGCTAGCGTAATCTAGTAGCTAAGCTTAAAAATGCAACATTTTCTTGGTTTCAACTTTTTAATTCCACTGTATGATACCTGTCTGAAAACGCGGCCATATACAATCATAGTGATCTACTATTTGCATATGAGTAATAATATGGAACTTTGTTAATCATTTTACAGGAAATATCGTGTCAAAAAATATATTTAATATAGTCCTGGTGGAACCTGAAATCCCTCCAAACACCGGGTCTATTGCACGTTTGTGCGGGGCGACGAATGCTGTTTTACATCTTGTTAAACCGCTTGGTTTTTCAACAGATAATAAATATCTCAAACGAGCAGGGCTTGATTACTGGAAATTTGTCCAAATAGAGTATTGGGATGGTTTTGATGAATTTTTGGAAGCTCAGGACGAAAGGAAACTTCACTTCCTCACCACAAAAACGACAAAATCCTATGTGACCGCAGGCTTTAAGCCCGGGGACTACCTTATCTTTGGCAAAGAAACAAAGGGATTACCAGAGGAAATCCTTTCACTTTACCATGAACGCTGTTTCACTGTACCCATGGCAAATAACAACATAAGAAGTTTAAATCTTGCAATGACCGCAGGGATTGTCCTTTATGAAGCCATACGGCAAAATCAAAATATCGGGTCACAGGCGTAGTCAATTAAAATCCATTCATAGCCCACCGCAACAGCGTCCCTTCCACTATCTTTTGCGCAATGCAGTCCTGTCTCAGCTCTTGTAAGTAGGGTTTGTACGTCGTCGCTGCTTTGCATTTGGGCAACACCAATGGAGCTAGTAATATGCACAACATCCTGTTTTTCTGTGGTAACTTGCTCTTTTTTTATTTCTTTGTTGATCGTTTCAGCTATTTTAAAGCCTTCATGCTCAGGACAGTTTCTTAACAAAACAAGTATGGTATCCCCTTCCCACCGACAGGTGAGATCTGATGCCCGCAGTACGTTTCGGACAGTTTTACTGCATTTTATAAGAAGACAATCACCGATTTCATTGCCGTACATTTCGTTCACTCTTCGAAAATGATCAAAATTAATAAGTAAGATGGTGAGCGGCTCTTTAGAACGCTTACTGTCCAAAATTATGTGATCAAATATCTGCCCAAAACCATGACGGGTCGTAAATCCGGTAAGATCGTCAATATGCTCTTTTCTCTGGGGGATAGATGCATGTATCTTTTGTATGAGGTGGCGAACAGCAATAAGTAACGTTGCAAAAAGAAGGACATTTACAAATAAGAGCAGTAGTCTAAAAGGGGAAATTGGTGTTTCCAGTCTGCCAGCCAGTTCAACACAAAATTCTCCCCCACTTAAGAAAACTCCTGCAATCAGTAAAAGGTTGACAAGAGAATAAAAAAATTGAATTTTGTTTTCCAATTTCATTGAGAGTAGGTGACTTAGTTTAATGTATATGGTAACCAGTCTTATTGCAGTAAAGCTAATTTATAAGCTACAATAGGCAATGTTGGAATTTTAGCATATACTAACCTAGCATATTCCTACCAGTTCAGGTAGAGTTTTGTTATTGTAAATTCATTTAAGGAGCAATAAAAAATGGTTGATCGCGTATATAATTTTAGCCCCGGGCCGGCAACCCTGCCAACGGATGTTTTGCAACAGGCAGCAAAGGATATTGTCAATTTTCAAGGGAGCGGGATGGGTCTTATTGAGATGAGTCATCGCTCCAAAGAGTTTATGGCCGTTGCCGATACCACCGAAAAACTCTTGCGTGAGCTTCTTGCAATTCCAGAAAACTACAAAGTTCTCTTTTTACAAGGTGGCGCATCCAGTCAATTTTTTATGGTTCCTATGAACCTCCTTGGTAATGGGAAGAAAGCCTCTTATCTCAATACTGGTACATGGTCAAAAAAAGCCATTAAAGAGGCAAAGCTCTTTGGTGATATAGATGTTGCCTTCTCCAGTGAAGAGCAGAAATTTAACCGTGTTCCTGGTGCAGATGAATACACGGTGGCAGATGCTGCTGAGTATCTCTACTTTGTTTCCAACAACACCATATACGGTACTCAGTTTTCTGACTTTCCTAAAACGGAGAAGATGCTGGTGGCGGATATGTCCTCTGATATTCTTTCAAGGGAAATTGATATCAGCAAATTTGGATTACTTTTTGCCGGAGCCCAGAAAAATATGGGCCCAGCCGGAGTGACCATCGTTATAATTCGAGAGGATCTCCTTGAAAAAGCTCCTGCAGATATTCCAACTATGCTACAATATAAAACCCATGCTGATAAAGGTTCCATGTTTAACACCCCACCCTGCTTTGCAATTTATGCGGTGGGAGAAGTGCTCAAATGGCTGAAAAAACAAGGTAGTGTTGCAGGTATTGAACAGCTAAACAAGAAAAAAGCAACATTACTTTATGAGTGTATCGATTCTGGCGACTATTACCGTGGGCATGCGGAAAAGAGTTCGCGTTCTCTTATGAACGTTTCATTTAACCTTCCCACACCGGAACTTGAGGCACAGTTTATCGCTGAGGCCCAGGCAATTGGTTTAAATGGATTGAAGGGGCACAGATCAATAGGTGGATGCCGCGCATCCATCTACAACGCATTTCCCATTGAAGGTGTTGAAAAATTGGTTGCTTTTATGCAACAATTTGCCGCTGCCAACAAGGTGTAGGAGAGGATAAATGAATTATGATGGAGATATTATTCGACCTCCCAGTGAGGCAAATTCCATTATAATTCAAGTCACCGTGGGCTGTTCCCACAATAAATGCACCTTCTGCGGAGCATACAAAAGAGTAGGAAAAACGTTTTCTATTCGTTCAACGGCAGCAATTCTTGAGAATATCAAAATTGCTGCCAAAATATTTCCCAAGAGAAAACGCGTTTTCTTGGCTGATGGCGACGCCTTGATTCTATCAACTAACAAGCTTAAAGAGATATTTGGCTTAATACGCAAACATCTCCCACAGGTACGGAAAATTTCTCTTTATGGTAACGCAAAATCCATCCGCTCAAAAACCTTATCCGAACTTAGCCAGTTGAAAAATTTAGGGCTTGATCGTGTCTATATGGGACTTGAAAGCGGTGACGATAGGCTCCTTAAGGAAATTTGTAAGGGAGAAACTGCAACTTCAATGATTGAGGCTGGTAAAAAAATCCAAACCGTTGACCTCTTTCTTTCTGTCACCGTCCTTCTTGGGCTTGCTGGAAGTGTAGCCGCCAGAAGCCTTGCTCACGCACAAGAAACTGCAAGGGTTTTAAGCGCGATCAATCCAAAACAGATTGCCGCCCTTTGTTTAATTCCCCTTGATAATACACCCCTTGGCAGACAATATCTCCAGGGAGAATTTATCCTTCCTTCTCCCATGGGAATGCTCCAGGAGCTTCACGTGTTACTTGAAAAAATTGAGTGTAGGCGTGTATTATTTATGGCAAATCATGCGTCAAATTACCTTCCCCTTTCGGGAGTGCTTAGTCGTGATAAACAACGATTACTCGCTGAAATTGAAATGGCACTTTCAGGAAAAAGAGAACTGGTTCCTGATTATTACAGAGCCTTGTAATATGGAAAAGCGAACAGATCTTCGAAATTTAACCCAGGAAGAAATTGTTTCCTACGTGGAGGGGCTTGGGCAACCTGCCTTTCGGGGGAGGCAGATCATGTCCTGGTTGTATCGTCCAGGGATTACTGATTTTTCACAAATGACGGATCTTGCCAAAAAATTTAGAGAAATCCTTTCTAAAAACGCTCACATATCTCGGTTCACCGATCCAATTATTGAGCAATCAACCGATGGCACGGTAAAGTTTGGCTTCACCTTAAGCGATGGCCATCTGATAGAGACAGTACTGATCCCAGAACCCGATAGAAATACCCTCTGTGTATCTTCCCAGGTTGGATGCGCCATGAAGTGCGCTTTTTGCCTTACTGCCACCATGGGTTTTGTTCGAAATCTGTCTCCTTCAGAGATTGTCAACCAGGTGGTTGCAGCGGGTGACTTTTTAAGAGAAATGCCAAAAGGAAAACGTATTGGTCCTGACCGGGTAACCAACATTGTCTTTATGGGGATGGGCGAACCACTTAACAATTTAGAATCTGTAATAAAAGCAATCTCCATCCTCACCGAACAACGTGGCCTTGATATGACCAGTAGACGGATTACCGTTTCCACCTGCGGTATTGTTTCTAAAATGGAGCGCTTAGGGTTGGAAACAGATGTGAATCTGGCGATTTCTTTACACGCGGTAAATGATCGACTACGTGATACCCTTATGCCAGTGAATAAACGGTATTCACTTCAAGAGCTTCTGGAAGGCTGCCGCCAATATCCCATGGCAAAACGAAAACGAATTATGTTTGAGTATATCTTGTTAAAAGATATTAATGACAGTGATGAGGATGCGCGTACACTTGTGCGTATTTTACGAAATATCCCATGTAAGATAAATTTACTTCCTTTTAACCAGTCACCTGGGATTCAGTACAAATCCCCTTCCATTAACCGGGTGCACGCTTTTCAAAAAATTGTCCGCGATGGTGGATATTCTGTTTTTATTCGATCAAGCCGGGGCGATGATATTTCAGCCGCCTGTGGTCAACTTGCTCAACAAAAGAAGGAAATCATTTATGCCTGAACTTGAAGAATTAAGTGGATACAAATACATACAGGAGACCAATTATCACCGGGATACCATTAAAGAGATGGTTCGCCCAGCCATTGCCCAAATCGATAGTTTTAAGAAATACCCCAAAGCACAAAAAGTCGAACTGCCAAGAAATTGGACCTTAAAAGAGGCTCGCATTACTCCATTATTACAAAAAAGACGATCACTGAGAAAGTACTTAATGGAACCAATTCCCCTTGAAGAATTGGCTTTTATCCTTTGGGCAACCCAGGGGATTACAGCAAAATCCACTCACCACTCGTTTCGCACAGCACCTTCTGGGGGGGCGCTCTATCCCATTGAAACTTACTTTTCAGCAAATCTTGTGGAGGAACTTGATCCAGGAATCTATCATTTTGATGTGGAACATTTTGTCCTGAATCGAATTTGTGCTGAAGATCAGGCAGAAGCAGTGGCCAGGGCCTGTATGGGACAGAAATTTATGGGACAATCCGCTGTCACATTTTTTTGGACAACGATGTACCGTCGAACCATGACTAAGTATGGAAATCGTGGCATGCGCTATATGCTGATGGAAGCCGGACATGTCTGCCAAAACACGCTTATTGCTGCTGAAGCAACAGGATGTGGAGGATGCCCGGTTGCTGCGTTTTATGATGAAGAAGTAAACGAACTGCTTCAAATTGATAGCAGTGAAGAGACCGTTCTCTATGCGGCTTCTGTGGGAAAAAAAATCAAGGCTGTTAAGCAGTGCCCACTCTAACCCGCATCTCTCGTGGAAAACACGGGTTAACACTACAAATTACAGGGTATCTTCTTTAGATTTTCAAGAAGATACCCTGTAATAGACGTAGTCTCGCTAATACTTACTCTTGTGCCTTTTTATAAATCATCATCGTCCCACTCCTCCATTACCGAGCGGGGAAGTAAATTAAGATCTATTTTTTTGGCTTCACGAATTCCAGCCTGCAGGGCTTTGGAATTCATTTCCTCTGTCCCCTTAGGAACCCTTGATAAAAGTGCATCTTCAAGACCATCCAAAGAAACCTGACCACACAGGTAGCCAACGGCGCCCAATGCAACCATATTGGCAACAAGTTCTTTGCCGGTCTCTTCCCTGGCAAGCCTTGTAAAAGGAATTGACACCGAACGGCTGGTGGGAAGTTGAGTGACAAGATCACTATCAACAACCAATAAGCCGTCTGATTTCAAGTCAAAAAAGTAGGCATCACAAGAGGTTTGGGTCATGGCCAGTAAAAGATCTACATTCAGCGCCTTGGGATAGTCCACAGGACCGCTTGAAATGACAACTTCTGCCTTACTCTTCCCTCCCCTTGCCTCGGGTCCATAACTCTGGGTTTGACATACATGCTTATTGTCAAATCTCCCGACTGCGTCAGCCATTACAATGGCAGCGGTTATTATCCCCTGCCCTCCGGAGCCACTGAATCTGATTTCATAGCGTTGCTCACTCTTCATATCGTTTTACTCCGTTTTTATCCTTTTCTTTGGCTATTTTTTCGGCCTTTCTCTGTGCTTCCTCCACAACTTTACGATACGCTTCTGTGGAAACGGGCTTTTCAACGTCTGCCAACACTCCAATGGTAATCTTGCCTGCAAGCTCTTCAGGCTTCATTTTCGCGGCCTTATCAACCTGTATGGCCCGTTCTTTATAATTGTTTATCATTTGCACTGCACTGCCAAGCTTGTTCTTGCGACCATATTGGACGTGACAGTTGGAAATGACTTCAATCACAGAGAAGCCCCTCTTTTGAATGCCAAGTTTTATCATATCTTCCAAATGGGTTGCATGATAAACGGTTGATCTGGCAACAAATGAGGCTCCAGCAGTTGCAGCAAGCTCCGCAATGGAGAAGGCATGTTCCACATGGCCATACACAGAAGTTGCCGAAAGTGAGCCAAAAGGTGTGGTCGGGGAATATTGTCCCCCAGTCATACCATACGTTGAGTTGTTTATTATGATAGCTGTTAAATTCAGATTTCTTCTGGCGGCATGGATAAAATGATTACCACCAATGGCAGTGGAATCACCATCCCCCATAACGGTAAGGACGGTAAGTTCTGGTTTAGCAAGCTTAATTCCCGTGGCAAAAGTCAGCGCCCTGCCATGGGTGGTGTGGATTGTATTAAAATCAACATAGGTGGGCATCCTTCCGGAACACCCAATTCCCGAGGCAAGGACCACCTCATCTTTACTTAAATTAAGACCATGGACACCACGTAACAGTGCGCCCATAACGATTCCGTTACCACATCCAGGACACCAGACATGGGGGAATTTTTTATCGTGTCTCAAATATTCTTTACGTACAATTTCAGCACGTTCTAACATGATATTCTCCTCTATTGCCTTTCTGTCTCTTTAGACGGTGATCAAATGTTTGTAGATTTCTTCCGGAGTGATAAGGTGCCCGTCAATGCGGTTATGCTTGACGATCCTACAAGAGGACTGGTTTACCCGGCTTATCTCCCTTGCCATCTGTCCCATATTCATCTCTGGAATAATTGCAGTTCGACACTGACGAAGGTAAATGTCCACTGCTTTTCGTGGGAATGGGAAAAGGGTAACCAGCTGAATTAGACCAGCCTTGACCCCACTGTTGCGAGCGTTACGAACAGCTCGAAGTGCAGACCGTGCCACAGATCCATAGGCAATAACACATACCTCGGCATCGTCCATCATGTAATTTTTGGTTACTTGAATCTCTTTAAAGCCTTTACTGATTTTACTATGAATCCTTCTTAAGAATGCATTCACTTCAGTGGCTTTTTGCGTCGGGAATCCCTGCTCATCATGGACAAGTCCTGTAACATGATGTCTGTAACCATCGCCAAAAGCTGCCATATCGGGTACACCTCGGTTATTATCGGCGTATGGTTTATACCATTCAGGGGGAACTTCCGGTTTTACCCGATCAAAGACGCGAATTGAATCCTCTGCCGGCAAAACCACCGATTCTCTGGTATGGGCGACCACTTCATCGGAAAGAATAATTACCGGGGTGCGGTATTTTTCTGAAAGATTGAATGCCTTTACTGTAATGGAAAAACAATCCGATACCGACGAAACCGCAAGAACAATTATCGGATGATCACCATGGGTACCCCACCGTGCCATCTGCACATCTCCCTGGGCAACACAGGTGGGCAGACCGGTACTTGGCCCCCCACGCATAACATCCACTATTACACACGGTGTTTCTGTAATGCAGGCATATCCAAGATTTTCCTGAATTAGGGAAAATCCAGGCCCACTGGTTGCTGTCATTGCCTTTGCACCGGCAAGCGACGCTCCAATGGTTGCCCCCATGCTGGCGATTTCATCTTCCATCTGGATAAATGTGCCGCCAGTTTGCGGGAGTTTAACTGAAAGCAGCTCACTTATTTCAGAAGCAGGGGTTATCGGATACCCTGCGAAAAAGCTACATCCGGCAGCCAGTGCTCCTGCCACAATGGCTTCATTTCCCTGGAGGAGGATTTTCTTTGCTGTATCATTGGTCACCATTGCTGCTCCTCCGTTCTGGATGTCTTTCTTTAATGGTTATGGCAAAATCGGGACAGTGTATCTCGCAGAAACGACATCCAATACAACTCTCCATATCATCAATATATGGAGTCCCGGTTTCATCTGTTTTGATAATCTGTTTCACGCATAATGCTGAACAAATCCCACAGGATTTGCACCAGTTGTGAAAAAAAGTGACTTTATAAGACTTTTTTTCTTTTTTGGGGGACTCAGGCGGCTTGTTTGCGGCGGCCGTCTTCTTCTTACAGTTGGGTCTGGGTTTTGTCGTGGTTTTCGTAACCATTTTCGAACCAATTTTGTAATGAAATTTTAATGTTTGCCGAACGATTTTCTGATAAAATCATTTGGCGTTTGTACCTGGTCCCCCTTATAGTTACAGAGAAAATCATGTCAAGGCTTTTAACGCCTTCAACCCAAAACAAGTAACTATTATTTTGATCCAAGCTATCAATAGAGTTTATACGGTCCGCAGCGATGCAGTATCACTTGCTTTTTGGCATACGATATGTTATTAAGTGCCGGTTGAAATTGATTGTAAGAATGACGATTTGGGACCCTTGCTCCCTTATCTGTTGTAGTACCATCTAGTTTGTTTTGCCGGTATTGAACGCCATACCGGTATCCTGTTTGTACGACTTTTCGTTCTCGTTATAATTATTTGCACAAGGAGTTACTTTGAAGACAAAAATACTTGTTGCCAACCGTGGTGAGATTGCAATCCGTCTTATTCGAGCAATTCAAGAATTAGATTATGAGGCCGTTGCCGTATATGAAAGTCCCGATAAAGATTCCCGTCATATTCGTCTTGCCAATGAAGCCATCTGGCTGGGAGAAGGCCCTCGTGTTGATTATCTTAATATTGAAAAAATGATCAAGGCCGCAAAAAAATCCGGGGCCAAAGCCATTCATCCAGGCTACGGATTTCTCGCAGAAAACCCTGATTTTGCAGCAGCTTGTGAACGAGAAGGGATAATATTCATTGGTCCATCATCTGAAGTTATCACCAATTTAGGGAACAAGGTTGTTGCCAGAAAAATGATGGCTGATGCGGGGATCCCCATGGTTCCTGGAACGGACAATCTCCCCTCCGGTGAGGAAGGTGTCGCGTTTGCCATTGATTTTGCCGCTCAATATCATTATCCGATCATGCTTAAGGCCACTTGTGGTGGCGGTGGCAGGGGAATAAGACTTATTGAGAATGACGCGCAGATGCGTGAACAGATCCCTGTTGCCCGTGCTGAAGCCAAGGCTGCGTTTAATGATGATCGTGTCTACCTTGAAAAAGTAGTTCTTGAGCCAAAACATGTGGAAGTGCAAATTATGGCCGACAAGGATGGCAAGACTGTCCACCTTGGTACCCGTGACTGCTCAATCCAGAGAAGAAATCAAAAGCTGATTGAAATTGCACCTTCAATGATAGCCGATAAAGAACTGCTCGATAATATTTGTAGTACTGCGGTCAAGGCCGCCAAGGCTGCAAACTATTTCAACGCAGGTACCGTTGAGTTTTTAATCGACAAAGATTTCAACTACTATTTTATGGAGATTAACACCAGGGTTCAGGTGGAACATACCGTTACCGAAATGATAACCGGTATTGATATTGTCCGTACCCAGATCAAACTTGCACTTGGAAAAAAACTTGCCTTTGCGCAAGAGGATGTGCAAATGCGTGGACACGCCATAGAAATGCGAATTAACGCAGAAGATCCCCAGGCTGATTTTATGCCGGAGGGTGGAAAAACAGTTACAGTGTATCGTTCACCCGGCGGCTATGGTGTACGACTGGATGGTTTTGTATACCAAGGGTTCACCATTCCTGAAGTGTATGATTCTTTGCTTGTGAAGATGACTGTCCACGGCTTTTCCTGGAATGAGACGGTGGATAGGCTGCGGCGCTGTCTGCAAAATTTTGTTATTACCGGCCCAAAAACCACCATCCCCTTCTATCTCAATATCGCCAAGGATGAAGACTTTATTAATGGAAATTTTGATACTTCCTATATCGATACTCATCCACAATTGTTTCAATATGATGATAAGGCCAATGAGGCTAGCAGACTGTCCAATCTGATTGCTGAAATTCACCATCGCGGACACAATCCATACGCGGCTTAAAGACGAATCAATCGAAAGAGAATAAGGAATTACTATGGAACGAATTGTACAAGGGACTTCACCGGCAGAAGTTGTCAAGCAACTGCAAAATGCGGATGGTTACCACATAACCAATACTGCCCGCGATCTTTCCCAGTCCGACTTTAAAAATCGAATTTTGCTGCACACGGATCTGCTGGCCGCGGATGCAAGGGAGCGAGCAGGTTATTTTTCCCTTGAAATCACCGGTGGGGCATCTGTGCATGTTGACATTTTACGAAAACAGGTGGATCCATTTTTAAAGCTTGATATTTTAAGAGAAAAGATGCCAAACACCATGTTTCAAACCTTATGTAGAGGTGTGAACCTGTTTGGATATCGTCCCTACCCGCAAAATGTTATTCGATTTACTGTCAAAGAATTTGCCAAATATGTTGATGTATGGCGTACTTTTGACTTTATGAATTATAT
>JBNKKR010000036.1:0-37997 GCA_050291935.1 Desulfocapsaceae bacterium
TCCCTCCAGAGGAAAAGAGTGCACTCCAAAACGTATTGGAAAAAAAGAGCTTTATTATTAGACGCACACGTAAACAAAAGACTAAAGAAATCAACATAAGACCACTTATTCACTCTTTAACGATTCAAGACAACTATACCATTCACCTCCAACTTATTAACCGGGCAGGTGAAGCTGGTGTCAAACCACTGGAAGCCATCGCCGCCATTCTCAAGAAAGATGAAAAAGCATACCTTTCTGCCAAAATAGTCAAAACCGCTTGGCATGCGCTCTAATAGAGAGAAATGATGGTAGCCGCCTTATACGAAACAAAACAGAGACTAACAAAAAAACAGGAAATACCATGGTAAAATCAGCCAGTAGACATTGCCACTGCACCAGTATCGTGGTAAAGGTTTTGCTGCATTACAAAATAATATAATTCTACACTACCTAAGGAGATTCCATGACAACCAAAAAGATCACCCTTCGAGACGACCAGATGCCCACGCAGTGGTATAACGTTGCTCCTGATATCCCAAATGGATTGCTTCCTCCTCTTGACCCGGGCACAAAAGAGCCCATGGGCCCTGAAAAGCTTGGTGCCATTTTCCCCATGTCTTTACTTGAGCAGGAAATGTCCCAAGAGCGCTTTATCGATATTCCCGAAGAGGTGCAGGAAGTTCTTAAGATCTGGCGTCCTTCTCCTTTGGTACGTGCTCGGAACCTCGAAAAAGCATTGGGGACCAAATCAAAGATTTTCTTTAAAAATGAAGGGGTTTCCCCGGTTGGTTCCCATAAACCAAACTCTGCTGTGGCCCAAGCGTACTACAATGCAAAAGAAGGTGTTAAACGACTTTCCACAGAAACGGGTGCCGGCCAATGGGGTACTGCCCTCTCCTTTGCGACTCAGAAGTTTGGCCTGGAGTGTAAGGTGTATATGGTTCGGGTCTCTTTTGATCAAAAGCCGTATCGTAAATCAATGATGCAGACCTTTGGTGCCGATATCGTCGCCAGTCCAAGTGAAGACACCGTCATTGGCCGTCAGATCCGCGAGCAATATCCAGATACTGCCGGATCTCTTGGGATCGCCATTTCTGAGGCAATTGAGGATGCAGCAGGCCGCGAAGATACAAACTATGCCCTTGGGTCAGTGCTCAACCACGTCATCCTTCACCAGTCTATTATTGGCCTTGAAGCACAAAAACAGATGGAGATTGCCGGTGAATATCCTGATGTAATAGTAGGCTGCTGCGGTGGTGGATCAAATTACGCAGGACTAGCTGTCCCTTATGTGCCAGATTTTCTTGACGGGAAAAAGATCCGTTTTGTTGGCGTTGAGCCCGCCTCCTGTCCATCTCTTACCATGGGCAAACTTGCCTATGATTTTGGTGATGTTGCCCAAACCACACCGCTCTTAAACATGTTCACCCTGGGCCACGATTTTATTCCTCCTGGAATCCATGCTGGCGGCCTCCGCTACCATGGAATGGCGCCCATCGTTTCAGCCATGGTTCGTGAAAAAATCGTTGACCCGATAAAGGTACAACAGCTTGAATGTTTTGAAGCAGGTGTCTTATTTGCCAGAACAGAAGGTATCGTCCCTGCCCCAGAAACCTGCCATGCGGTGCGTGGAGCAATTATTGAAGCAACCAGAGAACTGGACAAACCGCAGACCATCCTCTTTAACTTTTCCGGGCATGGGCTGATTGATATGGCATCGTATGATAAATATTTTTCAGGCGAGTTGCATAACTACGACTACCCTGCTGAAGCCATAGCAGCATCCATGGACAAATTGCCCAAAATTTAATCTCTTATGGGTAACCCTTTACAACTGCTCCGAAAAACGGTTTTTGTTTTTTTCGGAGCAGTTTTTCTTTTGGTATTCCATCAACCACCACCGGTTACAGCAAAAGAAATCCCGGAGATCACAAAATATATCAAAAACGGTGGCTATGCCCTTGCTCAAAATGGCAAGATCAACTATTCGGCCAATGCAACAACACCGTTTGTCCCCGCATCGACCATAAAGCTGCTAACCGGGCTTGCCGCCCTGAATATACTCGGACCAGACCATCGTTTTCATACAAAATTTTTTATCGACAGGAAGCAAAACCTTTATATCCAAGGCTTTGGTGATCCTTTTTTGGTTTCGGAAAAAGTTGCCCGCATCACAAAGCACATTGCAACAGTGGGTATCACACGACTTAATCATATTATCCTTGATGACTACTCCTTTGGACTGGAATATCCCCCAGATGGGTCAACCGGCACCAGGAACCCATATGACGTTAATTGTTCAGCACTGGGAGTAAACTTCAACGCCTTACCCCTTAGAGTTTACCACCATGCTAAAATCAAGTCTTTAGAACCACAAACTCCGTTTTTACCGCTTATGAGCCAAATAGGATCGGAACTTACGTCCGGCTCATACAGAGTCAACGTCGATGCCCTTGCCAGACAACAAACGATCCCAAACAGGCTTCTCTATTGCGGTGAACTCTTTTCCGCATTTCTCACCCTGCAGGGAATCTCTCTTACGGGAAACATTTTACATGGACAGGTACCAGAAGAGGCCAAACTGCTCCTTGACTATGTGGCTCCCGAAACACCTGCTGAGCTCGTCCAGTCATGCCTTCTTTCCTCCAATAACTTTATGGCAAACCAACTCTTCCTGGCACTGGGAGTAAAACGTTTTGGCTGGCCTGCTACCTGGCAAAAAAGTCAACGCGCCATGGGAGATTTTATCCAATACTCACTGAAACTGCGAGAGGATCAAATCACGGTGGTGGAAGGTTCAGGGCTCTCCACAAAAAACAAAATCAGCCCGGAAGCCATGGTGCAAGTATTGGAACAATTTAAAGGCCACGCGTCCCTGATTCCAACAAAATACGGCGTCCGTATGAAATCCGGAACCCTGTATAAAACCGGAGTATTCTGTTATGCAGGCTATTTAAGCGGGGGCAAAAACAACAATGCTTTTGTTATTCTCCTCAATCAAAAAAAGAACCACCGGGATGCGATTCTAAAGATCCTTTCCAAATACTAAGACTGCTCCAAAAATGGAGTAACTAGAAAAACAATAGTTGACACTACGATGTAGTAGTGCAAAATTCCATTACAAGCCTAACTCCCTATGGTTTCCAATACAATTGACCTGTCATCATTTTTGCGAGACTCTTTCAACAAAAAAAAGATCTTTATCAATACCTGCTCTTTTAAAAGTACATATAGTCAATAAAATAAAGTATTTAATTATTAAACTTAACGCGTAAACGACTATTTTTCCTTTCCATTCTGCTGAAAATAATGGTTATAATAGCTTTGCACCCCATCCAGATGGGTGGTGAACTATTTTTTGTTACAACTACGGTTAGATAGTGTCTGTCGATTACTATTGGCATACACCGTGCATAACTTGATGGAAGCTATTGTCTTGCAAAGCGGGTAACCCTTTGCAATGTTCATTTCTTTATTAAAGGAGGAAATATGAAAAAAAGTTTCTTACAATGTATCCCTTTGTGCATCTTGCTCTCGTTCTTAGTAACTGGCTGTAATCAAGAAACAGGCTCCACAAGCAAGGCTGTAAAGCCACCTGTTGTAGAAAAAACTGAGCAGGTAAAAGGCCCCGTCTATAAAGGAAAAATTGTTGGCAAATCCAACAAAGCCAAACAAATTTCCATTGCTGTTGGTAAGGGCAAGGACGCCAAAACCATAATGGTCAGTTTTGACGAAAAAACAAAAGGTCTTGAGCATGCCAATAAGGGACACGGGGCAATTATTGCCTACGAAATGCGCGAAGGAAGACCATACGCAACCGTTATTAAACCAAAATTGGCAAAACTTCCCAAAGGCGTCTCCACTATTACCCCAGCGGAAGTATTAGCCCTTATCCAGAGCGAAAAGCAATTTGTACTGATCGATTCACGACCAGGAAACAGGTATTCCTCCTCACACCTACCGGGATCAATCTCTATACCAGTGTGCAAGATGCAAGAATTACTGCAAAATTTACCAAAAGACAAAAACAAGCTCTTGGTATTTTACTGTGGTGGCCCCACCTGTGGTATGAGCCCGAAGTCTGCAGGACAGGCAGTAACGGCTGGATATAAAAACGTGAAGGTTATGCTTGCTGGTGAGCCGGGATGGATCAAAGCTGGATATCCCACCTATGCAAATTATGGTTTTGTCTGTCGTGGCAACAACGTAATAGTTGATTTGCGAAGCGCAGAAAAAGATAAAGCGGCTCGCATTCCCCGTTCTGTATCCATGCCCTTTGCCGATTTTGATTTCAGTTATGACGCAATCCCCATTAAGGCACCGGTGGTACTCTACAGCGACAACGACCAGGAAAGCATAGCTGCCTTAAAGATGCTCAAAAAAGAGGGGTATAAAAGCGTATCCCTTGTTGAAGGTGGTTTCCACGGCTGGAAGCGCGTGGGCGGAACACTTATTAAAGGTGACGTGGTCACCGACGTGAGCTGGAAGCGTATCCTCAATGAAGGTGAAATCACCCTAAAAGAGTTCAAAAAAGCAATGGCCGAACCGGATTATGCAATTATTCTCGATGTTCGGACAAGAGATGAAATAAAGGAAGGTAAACTTCCAACCTCACAACACATCCCACTGGATGAGCTGTGCAAGGATATGGATCGTTTTTCAACAAAAATTGTTGGTGCAAAGGTTGGCAAAGACGGGAAGAAAATATTTGTCCATTGCACCACCGGCGCCCGAGCAGAAATGGCATACAAAGAACTTAAAAAACGCGACTTTAATGCATATTATTTAGTAGCCGAAGTCAACTGTGAGGGAAGCAACTGCACCATAGAGGATTAACCCTCGCCCTTCTCTTTTTAGCAAGACAACTTAGCCCAAAAGGAGCGCGACCAAAACCTTGGCCCGCTCCTTTTTTTCCTTTTCCATAGCCATTTCTTTGCTCTTTTCCTTTACATAAGCTTTTGTCGGAGATACCATATTTAAAGGGGGAATATCCACTTTTAAAACAATTTGCAATGATTCAGCTCTCTAATGAAACGTAAAGTCATCGAACCCAAGCTGCTCTTTATTGAAGAAAAAATCAGCATCGGCAATGAAGAACGCTCGACAAAAATGGTTGTCACAGAGCTTATGCGAAAGAACCAAACCATTCTTTCCTGGCCGACACCTCGAGGAGGCTTCCCTGAAGGAGCAAAAAAACGTCCCATTCAACTTGGAAGAAACACACATTTTGCAGAAGACGGACAAACGGTATTGGCTAGCACTGTGGGCTACCCAAGGGTAGATACCCTTGCCCAAAAAAAAAGCGAAGACGCCATTCGCCTTATCTCTGTAACCCCTCTGGTAAGAATCTCTGATGACGCCATGCAGGCGAGCATCCTGCTCCAACCGGTTCTGGAAAACGGTTTTTCCCTGCAAGAAAACAACCTGCAAAAGCTTCTGGAAGAGGCAGATTTGCGTTTTGGCATAGACCAAGAAGCCCTGCAACGGGTCCGAGATATTATTAATTCGGGGTGCAAAGATTCCTACGAATTCCCCATTGCCTGCGGGAAAGCGCAACAGCCTGGAGTGGATGAATATCTGCAATTTGCCTTTGAAATTGGTCCCATAGCAGGAACAATGCTGGGTAATGGTTCCATTGACTTTCGTGAACGCAGGATCATGATCGGCGTTAAAAAAGATACTCTTTTAGCAAAGCGAATTGAGGCCGTTCCAGGCACTCCCGGGATAAATGTCAGGGGCGAGGAAATCCCTCCAGAGGGTGGGAAAAAACTTGATGTAAAAATCCATAATGACACTTCGTATTCTGAAGAAACCGGGGAGATCCGAGCCTCGAAAGACGGTATTTTGTCAATTGTCAAGGGAGAAGAAATTCGCGTTTGCTCTCACCAGGTGATAACCGGTGATATTGACTTTGAAACGGGCAATGTGGAATCAAAAAACTGCATAACCGTTGAAGGATGCGTCCAGCCTGGGTTTAAATTACAGGCCGCTGGAGACATTAAGATTAAGAGAGAAGTCATGTCTGCCACTGTGGCTGCAGAGTCAAATATCGTTATCAAGGGCGGCATAACAGGGAAAGCCACGTTTATTCATGCCGCAGGTGACGTTGATATCTATTTTATTGAACATGGTAAGATAGAAGCTGGAGGCAATGTAGTTGTTCGCAAACAAAGCTACTATTCTGATATCACCGCGGGAACAAACTTGCGTTGTCACCCTGGAAGCAGACTGATTGGCGGGCAAATCATTGCTGGCAGCAATATAAGTGTTGGCAATGTGGGATCTGAAAACAGTCAACCGTCGTTTTTATCGGCAGGCGTTGATAGCAAAAGACTTGAATTCTTTCACAGCTTACATAAAGAGAAAAAACAACAAGAAGATGAACTTATCGAGTGGATGCAACGATATGGAGCCAACGCAAAATCTCGTAAGGTAAGAAAAATGGAAAAAGAGCTTGAAGAGACAAAGATTAAACTTCTCAAACTCAACCTCATTCCAGGAACCCTCCGGTACTCTCGTGTGGGCGCCCTAAAAGATCAAATAAACCACGATGATCACGATGAGAGCATAGAAAAAAAAGGGGTGAATATTGCAAATATTCGTATTGATGTGCATGGTACCATGTACGCTGGCACAGAGCTGCGTATTGGTAACCGAACCATGACCTTGAAGCAGACCATCTCCAATCGACGGATCAAATTGGACAAAAAGTTACGAAGGCTTATTGCCACTCCGTTAAAAGGACGATAGGAATGCTTTCCACCTTGCCATTTTGCACCCATTGTAATATTTTCTTCGTGGGAAAATAAATTCAACTTCCAGCCATTACAAAATGGCCTCCATATTCGCATTATTGTACCTATGAGCCGTCTAGAAATGCCAATAGCCATAACATTTGGTAACCGCAAGGGTGGGGTTGGTAAAACCACCTCCGTTATAAACCTTGCCAGCTATTTGGCCAGTCTGGATAAAAAAATACTCATCATAGACACAGACCCCCAGGCCAACTGTTCATCTATTCTTCTTAATTCTCCTGGAGATGGAAACGGAAGATCCCTTGTCGATCTTCTAGGTGATGAAAATGATGAATTACTCCCCTCATCAGCCGCCGGCGACACCTTTCATCAACATATTAAAGTTATTCCAAATAGCACTAAATGCATGTTATGGGAACGAAAAGTCGCCCGTCACAGTGATGCTGTACTTGGCATTAAGCGTCTTATCACAAAAGATAGTGCACTGCAGGAATATGATTTTATTTTTTTTGACACTCCACCCAATCTGGGGGTAATGATGAACAATGCTCTGATGGCTTCAAATTATGTTATCATCCCCATTCCACCATCAGATCAGTTCTCATTGGATGGGCTTTCAGCCTATCTCAACCTTATCAGCGGTATAAGGAAATATAACCAAAGTTTACAGTTACTTGCTGTTCTCATAACAAAATATGACCCTGCCTGGGGAAATTCTGCCTGGAATCTCACCCAGATCAAAAAATACTTTTTACAAAAAGGGATCAGCCTCTTTAACACCCATATCCATAACTGTCCTGAAGTTGATATCGCCCACGTACAGAGAAAATCCCTCATGGAATCAGCTCCAGACAGTAGTTGTGCTGCCGAATACGCGGCTCTTGGAGGAGAACTTATTGAAATATTTAACGTTATCCACCCGAAAAGTTCATAAAAAACTATTATCATCATGACCAAGCAAAACAACGATGGAACAGACATTTGCAGTTCCATTTATTCTCCCGATACCGTTGATCCCTTTGAAGGCTTAGACCTTGATGATATCTGTGTTAAACCGGAATTACTTAAAAAAGGGCAGCCCTCCACGGAAAATGTAACAGGAAAAGATGCAGATCTTTTTGGCCTTAATCCCATTGATGACACTGACTTGCAAGGGTTAAGCGTTGCCCCCGAGACAATTGCTTCAGCAACTGTGTCCCACTCTGTAAAAAAACAAGGAGAAATTTCCGGGCCTTCTTCAGCAAATAGTACGCACCGAACCGCAGATCTCCCTCAAGTACCCATTCATCCCATCATTGAAAAGGCATACCACTTTGCAGAATTAAACCAGATCCGACAAAAAGTTTTTGCTGGCCTTGAAAAGAAAAATGGACGCTCCATCTTGCTGGCAAGCCCCCACGATAACACGGGAAGCAGCCTTTTGGCAGCAGCCCTTGGATACAATATCGCCTGTTCCAGCCAAAAAAGTGTATTGCTTATCGACTGCAACATGCGACGGGCCGGACTCCATGAATTCTTTTTCCTTCCACAAAGTTATGGTTTCACAGATCTTATTCGAGACAATCTGCCGTGGCAGGCGGTGGTAAAGGATACGGGCATCAACGGGCTAAGTGTCATTACGGCGGGTGATCCGGTGGAACATTTCTCCGATTACCTCCGTTACTCCCATGTCCCAAATCTTGTAAAAGATATCCGAGATGAATATGACCTGATACTCTTTGAAACTTCACCAATTCTGCATCCCAACAGGAACAATGTCAATATTGTTTCCCTGACGGCAGCTACCGATTACTTTTTACTGGTAACCAAACAAATAGGGACCACAAAAGATCATCTAAAAGAGGCCAAAGATATTATTGAGGCGGGAAATGGCAAAATCGATGGAATTGTTGTCAATGAACACAGCCCAAAAGCAAAACCAGTCCCATACAAAAATTAATAAATTAAGCAAAATCCATGGCACAGTTACCCCCACAAAAACCTCCAGAATCATTCAATCCACAGTTTCTTATTGCCAAATACCTCACCCCTATCTTTGAGCATAAGTGGATTGTTCTTCTCTGTACCCTTGTGGGACTGGCCGTAGCTATCCCGATCAGCTTTCTTGTTAAACCCCAATTTAGCAGCATAGCGGTCACTCTGCTGGAAACTCCAAGGGCGCAAATGGTCTCCAAGGTAACTGAAGAAATTGCAGCGCAAAAGGGAGATAAGGCCTTTATTACTGCTGCGATTGAGCGAATGCACAGCTCCACCTTCCGAACAGAAGTGTTAAAAATAATCCCCAAACGCTTACAGGAAGATTTAGAAACACCACTGGGGTTTTTAGGGCAGATAAAAAAACAGATCCTCCCGGTGATAAAAAAAACGCTTCGCATAAAACAGGACCTGAAAGACGGTGAATCGTTATTCTCCCCGGAACGCCTCAATAAACTCAGCCAGCGAATGCAAATAGTTGGGGACCCTAAAAAGGGAATTATTCAAATTACCGGAACCACATTTGCTCAGGATATGGCTGCGGTTCTTGTCCAGTCCTACCTTGATGTGTGGATTGCCTTAAATATGGAGGCGAACAAATCTCTTATCCGCCACGAACTGGAATTCACCCAATCACAAAAAGATGATTATTTTCTAAAACTTAAAGAGGCGGAAAAGGAGCTTCGTTCCTTTAAACAGACCTTTGAGATTCCACCCGCATTAAGTTCTGTAACAGATATGGAACTCCAGTCACAACTTGATGTTTTGCAAAGTAAAGTGGCCAATGCCAGTGAACGGTACAAACGAATCGACGATATTTTTCTTGACCTTACCCGCAAGGAAAAATCCGTTGTCAATAATATCAAGATTCTCAACCCTCCCCAGATTCCCATTGAACCCTCAGAGAATTTACAGCCAAAAATTATTCTCATTGGTTTGCTTATTGGAGCAGCCTGTGCCATCGGTCCAATACTTCTTATCGATTATGTAAAAGGAACCATTCGTCATAAAAATGATATTGCCAGTGCAGTGGATATTCCAATCATTGGCAGGTTGCCGGATATCAAATAGAACCAAAACGCTATTATGCTGAAAGGCTGCCCACTCTTCTGCATCACTTTTCTTATTTTGACCCTTTGGACGCCCTGCTCCTTTGCTCGTCTTAACAAACTGACAACGGGAGTAACTACTGGATGTGAGATAACAAAAACCCTCTACCAGAAAGAGGTAGACGACGAAAATTCACAAGAAGACGAACGTTCGCAGCAAATCACCATTGGCCCCATTTTTATACTGGAAAGTAGCAGTAGTATTGACACACTTACCGTTAGCTACAAACCAGGCCTGACATACGATTTTGAAGATGAAGAACATGATATCAACCATGATTTTACACTTTCCGTAAGCCGCAATCTTAACAGAGATATGGTAGTAACACTGCAGGAGACGTTTCTTTACTCCGATGACCCTAGTCTGCTAGAAGATAACGAAATAGCGGATTACAACGAAGGACGTGACCGGTACTGGACAAACACAAGTAAAATAAAGTCCGCATACACCTACGCTAAACAAAGTATGGTCGGAGGAGAATACAGCTATCAACTGCTCCGCAATGACGATTCGACGTCAAATGAAAATGAAGACTATGACAAACAATCATTTGATTTCTTTATCAATCACCATCTAAGCACCCATTGGAACAGTAATGGGGCGATACAATATACACGCGGAATTTTTGACATCTCAGATAACGTAAAAGAGTACCACGCAAACGCCAGCGTAGCTTGGCTATATTCCCCAATAAACACCATACAACTCTCTTACGGTTTTTCAGTAAGCGATTACGACTCCGACCTTCGTAACGACTCGGTATTGCACAACCTTTCCCTAGGGACACACTACCAATATTCCAAATTTTTAGGAATAGATGCCGGCGCCGGTCCCTCTTTTTATAAAACAACCGGTAACGACGGAGACTGGAATTATAACGCCAACCTCACTCTTCAATACAGCCTTTCCAAATATTCTTCATTTTCAACAAAGCTTGAAAGAGGATATGTACAAAGTAATTTTTCAACAAACAACAGTGCAGAGCTAAAGGAACAGGGCTTAACGGAGTTTCAAAGTTGTCGACTTGATTTCTCGCATAAGCCATTCCAACATATCGATCTTTCACTCTATGTCGACTACCGTGACGAGCAGCAGGAGAGTTATATTACAGGAACACTTGTAAACCAACAGGATGAAGAGACCAGTAAATACACTGAGAGGATTAATATTGACACAGAAGTGTATCGCGGCGGAGGAACAATACAGTGGACCTTTCTCCGATACTGGAAAAGTACGTTGGGATACGACTACAGAAAGCAAGATTCACAACAGTTAAACGACAGCTACGATGAACATAGGGTATATTTACGTCTGTCGGCACAAAATGAGCTGTTTCGCTGGTAACAAGGTGGGGTTATCCTGTAAGATATAGCTCCATTGTCTGCCCTGCCATATCCCTTACTTCAACGGCAACACGTTTCCCTGAGCCTTCCATTTTTTTCCCGTAACGCACCACCAACCGAGCAGCGTCCTGGAAAGAAGCACCAGCAAGTGACGACTTACATAATTTTACCTGGGCTCCACGAAGCAATGCGGTTGGGCCTGGTCGCGTGGGCATATGGAACAAAAAATCACCTTCTTCCGCCAAGTCTGCTATTTTACTATTCTCTTTCTCATTTCGTCCAAGAATAAGCCAACCACCACCAGCTACTTCAAACTGTCTTCCCACAAGAAGTAAGCGAATATCACTGACCCGAATATCACAGGCCTTAACAATAAAGTCACCCCTGTATATCTTCGCAATCCTATCACTCAGCACAGGATCAGCCAGTACACATCCTCCGGCAGGAGTAGGAAAATTATAAATTCCCATTTCCTTTGCAAGTCTTATCTGTCTTGAACGTCCCCTGCCACTAAAATCTAACAGTTTCTCCCTATCCACCCAACCTCTCTCTTCTGCCGTGGTGGGAGGCAAGAGTTTTGCTGACAGGGGTCTCAGGAGCAGCCCTTCTTTTGCAGAGTCACGTTCTATCACACGCAAGGTATCACGTCTTTGAGACATCGGTCGCTGGCCAAGCACTTCGCCACTGATAAGAAAAGAGGCGCCAAAATCGTCCATCATCTCGCCAATCCGTCGACACATGAGAATCTTGCAGTCAATACAAGGATTAAAGTTTTTACCGAAACCGTGGGATGGATTATGGAGAAGAGCAAGATAATTTTCACTTAAATCACGCAAAACAACGTCCAGCCCATACGCGTCTTTTACCTTTTGTTGATACTCTTTCTCATCCGCCAAAAGTTCATAATCAAAAAATGGCGTTACAAACTTTACACAAATAACTTTTAGCCCTAAAGAAGCAACAAGCCTTGCCGCAAGGATGGAATCAAGCCCGCCGGAATAAAGCGCCAGTGCCGTTACTTGTGTCACTTGCACTCCTCTTTTTTTCTCAACAACTCCTCAGCCCATGCCCTCGTCTGCTTAGTGACAGAATCACCGGCCAGCATACGGCTTATTTCGTCAATTCGTTGATGCGCTTCAAGGTATGCTATTTCAGACTGCGTCCGTCCTTTTTCCACTCCTTTTTTAACGTGGAAATGGCTCGTTCCCCTTGCTGCAATCTGTGGCAGGTGGGTGATACACAACACCTGATGGTGGCTTGCAAGTTCCTGAATTTTCCTGGCCACCGCCTCGGCGGCCTCTCCGCCGATACCAGCATCCACCTCATCAAAGATGACAGTCTCCACCATATCTTTTTTCGCAAGCAAACATTTAAAAGCGAGCATTAAACGAGACAATTCCCCACCAGAGGCAACTTTTGCCAGTGGCCTTGGGGGTTCTCCAGGATTAGCGGAAAAGAAAAACTCAATCCGGTCCCAACCGCCTGCTCGCAAAGACGCAATATCTCGACCATGCTCATGGAAACGCACTTCCAAAGACGCCTGGTTAAAGGCCAGAGATTCAAGCTCTTTCTTCATCGCTGCTTCCAGTAGCGACGCAGTTTTTTTCCGTTTTTGACTTAACATTTCTGCCTTTTGGCAAAGTTGCTCTTCCATTGCTCCAAGTTCAGCCTCACATTCCTCCACCGCTTTATCCAAATTCTTAATCTGTAAAAGCTCCTGCTCCGCCTTTTTTTGGTATTGCAACACATCAACAAGGGTTGCGCCATACTTTCGCTTCAAACTCTGCAGCGCATTAAGCCGCTCATTCACCTCATCTAATCTATGTGGATCATTATTTAAATTATCTTTATAAGTCCGCAGTTTTGCCACCAGATCTTCTGCCAAAAAGCTGAGTGTACCAAGTTCAGTCGCAAGTTCTTCAACCTCACCGTCCAGTTCCGCCGCCTGACTCATATCAAGACGAATTTGGGTTAACCCATCTTGCAAACTACCGGATAAAAGCAGGTACGATTTCTGACTGAGTCGAATTAGATCTTCCGCACCCTTTAATCGCTTCTTTTCACTCCCAAGTTCCTCATCCTCACCAACCACGGGCTCAATTTCACGGATCTCCTGAATCTGAAATTGCAAGAAATCACGGCGTTGCTCCTTTTCCTGCTCCTGCTTCTTAAGCGTGCTTAATTTCTCACGCATCTCCTGCCAGGCGGCAAATTCATTGCCAAAGGATTTACTAAGAGGAAGTGATTCACCTATGATATCTATAAATTCCACATGGGAAGGAACCTGTAATAGCTGCTGATGATCATGTTGGGAAGCGACATTGAGCAGATTGATGGTGAGCTCCAGCCCCATTTTCACGGTTGCAGGAGAGCCATTGATATACATCCGGCTTCCACTTTTACTGCTCAAGATCCGCTTTACCACAAGGCTGTCTTCAACATCCAGCCCCTGTTTTTCAAAAAGGGCCTGTAACAGGCTATTCTCCTGGGATACGGTAAAAAGCGCCTCAACCACACATTTTTCTTCACCGTTTCGAATCCAATCCGTTGCTGCACGACCACCGGTAAGCAAATGAATAGCCCGCAGCATTATGGATTTACCGGCACCGGTTTCACCGGTCATCACCACCAGCCCTCCGGGCCCTTTATTGCACAAATCAAGGTGCAGGCTCTCAATAAGTGCTAAATTCTTTATTTTCAGTTCACAGAGCATATTGTTCTATCCCATCAAGGGCATACATTTTGTTCAGGCAGGCAAGCTGCTCAACAGAGCTTTATCAAACGCACGATCTCGCCATCTTCTGGAAAACGGTTCACTGCCTTTTTGGAGAAAACCTTCGTCCCGTCCACAACCACTTCAAAAACCCCACCTGAGGAAGCTATGAGCTCAACATCAACAGGAAAGGTAGCTCGTAATTCGGCCTCCAACCTGGAAGCGCGCGGTTCGTAGTTTCAGACTGTACAATACTCAATGCTTACTTTCATCTCCCCTCTCTTTTTCACTGTTGCGCTGTACTCTTTTAAGAAGTTTTCTTGGTGTTAAAAAAAATTGCCTAAAACACCTGCAACACCTCACTCCTTCTTGCAGGCACTCATATTCACCGCAGTCTACCACACTCAAAAAGAAAGCAAAACAGGCATCGCACGCAAAAAAAGAAGAAAAAAACAATATTTCACTTGTTTTCTTCCACAAAACGAGCTTTTTCAACTGAGCATGGTATTATTGATTCTTTTTTCACGTGACAACACACGCAATACACCTTTTAGCGTATCGGAATGCAGACAGTAGGTTCAACAAAACATCTTCTCCAGATGCTGGGACACTTGAATGACCTGGAGCAGGAACGTCTTGCTCCCACAGCTTCCCACAGCAATGGTGCCATCCGCAGGAATGTGGAGGAACGACAGGGATATCGCCAGGCCTTTGCACTTGACGCGGATAGAATCATTCACTCACGTGCGTATACAAGGTACATAGACAAAACGCAGGTATTTTGTCTTATCGCAAATGATCATATCACCCACCGGGTTCTGCATGTGCAACTGGTATCACGTATTGCAAGAACCATAGGACGCTTTTTACGACTCAATGAAGACCTTATTGAAGCCATTGCCCTTGGCCATGACATAGGACATGCACCATTTGGTCATGATGGAGAAAGCTTTTTAGCAGAACTCTGTAAAAGCCACGATATACCGATCTTCCAACATAATATTCAATCCGTACGTTTTTTGGATCATCTAGAACGAAAAGGACGGGGCTGGAATCTCACGTTGCAGACACTGGACGGTATTCTCTGTCACGATGGTGAAGTGCACGCCAATCGCATTAGCCCACAATGGGAAAAAGATTTCACCACCCACGACGCCGAACTTTTGGCAAAACAAAATGACCCCACTTTACATATTGCTCCCATGACCTATGAAGGTTGCACTGTTCGGATGGCGGATACGGTGGCCTATATAGGTAGGGATATTGAAGACGCCATCACCCTCGGACTGATTATCAGGGAGGACATTCCCCACTCTTGCCAAAAGATATTAGGAAGATCCAATGGAGAAATTGTCTACACATTGGTTACAGATCTTATTGCCAACAGCCGTATTCCAAACAACGCAAACGAATCCGGTTATATCGGTTTTTCGGAAAAAATCGGAGAACAGCTCAAAATTTTAAAACAGTTTAATTACAAAAATATTTATCTGCATCCCAGCACCAAAAAGAATCTCCCGCTTATCAAAAATTGTTACAACGCGCTCTTTTCCACCTACCTCAACCGTTTAGAAAATGGAAACAGTAGAGGTCCGGTTGATCTGATGACCAATATGGACCCTGCTTATCTGGCAACCCATCCGCCAGCCGCCATGGTCTGCGATTACATTGCCGGCATGACAGATGACTTTTTTCTCAAGCAAGCTGCCTTGGTGGGATGCGAGGTACCCGCAGAACAATGAAACGACGTCTTAAAATATTTCTCCCCGGTGAAAACACCCGGATGATGATTATTGCCACCGTTATTGGCCTTATTGCTGGTGTCTGTAATATCGTCTTTCGTACTGTTGTCCATTGGGTTCACAAAATATTTCTTGAGGGCGGAACACATCTACTGGGCATCGAGCTTGGTGGCTGGCATCTGCTCCTTCTTCCCCTTATTCCCATCACCGGGATGATACTTCTTATCCCCCTTTCACTGAGGTTTCCGGGAGAAGTTAATGGCTATGGATTTACAAAATTCTTAAGAAAAGTAAACCTTGAAGGGGGGTATATCCAAGGGCGAACAATTGTCCTGAAAATAGTTTCCACTGCACTTACCATCGGTACCGGGAACTCGGCAGGCGTAGAAGGGCCAATTGCCGCCATTGGTGGTGCGGCAGGCTCACAAATAGGACAATTCTTTCGCGTTTCAGGAAGTCGAATGAAGGTCTATATTGCAGCGGGCGCAGCCGGTGGTATTGCAGGTATGTTTAATGCACCCATTGCCGGTATCTTCTTTGCTTCTGAAATCGTTTTATTGGGGACCTTTGAAATTTCTTCCTTTGCGGCGCTGGTAATCGCCTCAGCACTATCCACTGTTATTTCAAGAGCTTACTATGGAGCAACCCCTGCTTTCCCCATTCCCCATTACAACCTCTTAAATCCCTTTGTGGAAATCCCCCTCTATGCACTTTTGGCCTTGCTGATCGGGCTTATCGCAGTGTTCCATATCCATATTTTTTACTGGATCCGTGACAAATATGCGTCCCTCTCCCTCCATCCACAGCTCAAGCCCATTACCGGAGCTTTTATTGTGGGCTGTATTGCTATTTTCTACCCACAAATCATGGGGGATGGCTATGAATTCCTGGAAGAGGTACTCAACGGTGAAGGAGCTATTCTTCTCTTATTTGCTCTTATTTTTCTAAAAATAATTGCCACTGCCATAACCCTTGGTTCCGGAGGAGCTGGCGGAGTATTTGCCCCGGCCCTCTTTATCGGTGCCATGACCGGTGGTTGCTTTGGGCATATTGTCCATCGTCTGCTCCCAAACTTCACTGCCGACCCAGGAGCTTATGCGACTGTGGGCATAGGAGCCTTTCTGGCCGCATCAACCCACGCCCCCATGACCGCAATTTTTCTCCTCTTTGAAATGACGGGAAATTATAAAATTATCATTCCCATTATGCTTACTTCCATCATCGGTACCGTCGTTGCCTCAAAATTTAAGCATGACTCCATCGATACTGTTGATTTTACAAGGGAAGGAATCGATATCCATGAAGGACGTGAGGCGGCCATCATGAAATCAATCCGGGTGGGCCAGGCAATCACGGAAGATGTTGACTTTATTTCAGAACGCGCCAATATCAATCATCTCTTGGAAATTTTCCGAATGGCTAAGGACAGCTTTTACTTTCCGGTGGTGGACGACTCTGGACGGATGACTGGCATTATTTCCATGCAGGACGTGAAAAACATTCTCCACCGGGCGGAAGAGGAACGAGTCTGTTACCTGGTGGGTGGTATCTGCTCAAGGGATATCATTATGCTTACCCCAGACGACAGTCTATACAGAGCCATGCAGCTTTTCGATGTCAAAGGAATTGAAGAAATTCCAGTGGTGGAAGATTTGGAGAACAAATGGGTGGTGGGCATGCTCAAACGCCGTGATGTGATTGCAACCTATAACCACGAAGTCTTGAAGAAAGGAATCAGCGAAAAGGCAGAGACCATCCGGATTACCTGTGGCGGATGAAAGAATAGCAAGAAAATATGATTCTCATTGATAAACCATACATTTCTGATTTTTTAAAAACAACAGTTGAAAAAAACAATTTTCCCGTCGTCAAAACAGAAATTGCCGAAAAATTCGGTTTTAGTAAAGGGCCGAATGTAATTACCGAAGAGGGTGCCATTCAACAAGCAAAATCCTCAAACAGTGCTCGGTTTTACACCACATCCGAAAATTCTATCGGTTGGGTAGCCAAACATCTGGCGTTCACCAACCTTCCCCGTACAATTGACTTATTCAAAGACAAGGTGAAATTCAGAACCTTGATAAAACCAATGTATCCCGATTTTTATTTCAGAGAGGTACAATTAGACGAACTAGACAATCTGCTTGTGGAAAAAATCCCTTTGCCCTTTATTATCAAGCCAAGCGTTGGTTTTTTCAGCATGGGAGTTCATAAAATCACAGATCTCAAAGAATGGGAGCAAATAAAAGAAGCTATCGTGTCTGAGATACTCAGTGCGCAGGGGCTATATCCAACGGAGGTACTGAATACAACTTCATTCATCATTGAGCAGTGCATTGAAGGTGAAGAATTTGCAATTGATGCCTACTTTGATGCTACTGGTGAACCTGTCATCCTCAATATTTACAAGCATATATTTTCCTCAAGAGAAGACGTAAGTGATCGAGTTTATATTTCATCAAAAGAAATCATAGAAAGCAATATAGAGCAATTTACTCAATTTTTAAAAGACATAGGTAGACTGGCAGAGGTAGAAAATTTTCCTGTCCATGTTGAAATTAGACGCGACAGTAGCGGTTCGGTGCTGCCAATTGAAATTAATCCAATGAGGTTTGGTGGGTGGTGTACAACTGCCGATATGACTTACTTCGCCTATGGAATCAATCCATATGAACATTATTTTTCACAAAGACGACCTGACTGGACTAAAGTTCTCAAAAATAAGGAAGGGAAAATCTACAGCATAGTCGTGCTGGACAACTCCACAGGCATCGAAGGAAATCAAATAACTGCATTTGACTACGAGCTATTACTCTCCAATTTTGAAAAACCACTTGAATTGCGGAGAATTGACTACAAAGAATATCCTGTTTTTGGATTTCTGTTCACAGAGACAAAAGAGGAAAATTTTTCTGAACTGATAAGAATACTTAAATCGGATTTAAAGGAATTTATTACTGTCAACGCATAGAAATTGGAAGATTTTATCGTTGCAGAATGAAAAACTCACCGGCTTACCCGATGTAATGGCTAATTGGCCTACTACAACTTTCCAATTTCACCTTGGGGCACTTTAAGAGTATGCCCCAAGGTGAAACCACGACTTGGTACACCAGAAGGGATTCGAACCCCTGACACCCAGGTTCGAAGCCTGGTGCTCTATCCAGCTGAGCTACTGGTGCATGTGCTCCATACTACTCATTTTCGTAATAATTGTCCACTGACCTGTGCACATTTTTTCACTATCGGAAAGCTACTAAAAAAACTATCATCAAGCAGTCGTTGCAGGGAGTCTATGGCAGGTTGTAAAAACTGCTGAAAAAACGGTTTTCCTCGTTGTTTGACAAGAAAAGAAAATGCACCGACAATCTGCAAATTACGGTGTAATGCCAATAGCTTATACTCATTCAGAAACTGCTGCGGCTCTACACCAACATACTTTTGCATTATACTTACATACTCTTTAAGCAACTGTTCCTGCAGACCATATTGCAACTTTACGTAGGGATCTAACAACAGTGAGGCCAGATCATAAGCAAGTGGCCCCAGGCGACCCCCTTGATAGTCAATAAAATGGGGCTTGTTTTTTCGTATCATTATATTTCGCGATTGAAAATCTCGGTGTAAAAAATAGTCCGCTGGAATGCGTGCAGCCTGGCTTCCAAGTTCCAAAAATTCTTCTTTTATACCAGCTGGTTCTTCCCGACCTAAAAAGCCCTTCCAGAAAGCACGCAAAAAATAACCTGACTCTTTTGTTACCATAAGCTGCTTATCATAATATGGAGTATCCCAGCACCATGTTGTATCAAAAGCGTTGGCACCTTGAATCTGCATTATAACCAACCCGTGCAAGACCCGTTGATACTGTTCCAGGATTTGTTCCTTTCTCCCGTTTTCTGATCTTGTACGTAAGACAAAATCGTGGAGCTTATCATCTCCAAAATCTTCAAACAGCACAATCCCTGAATCCCCATGCCAACCATACTGCTGCGCCACGGGTATGTTTTGTGCGTGTAAATGACGTCCGATGGTATGGGTAGCATATGCCTCGGCCATCGAGCATCTCTCGTCATTAGGTGGAGCCACGGCTAAACAGAGGGAAGTCTCTCCTTTTACAACCCTCCAAAATTTCCTGCAGGAACCATCCCCTGTCAAAGGCACCATCTGCAGACCACTGTCTCTTTTACTGACAAGCCCACTTGTAATCAGCAACTCACGGATAATTGTAAAAATTTTCGTTTCATTTTTATTTTTCATGCATACAGTGTATGCCAGCGAAGACAAAGAATCGCAAGTAAATAGTGATAAGAGTAGTAAAAACGGTTTTCTGCTGAGCTTTACGGCACTTCAACACATAAGGAAAAATGGTAGAAGGTACTAGGCAAGCATTTCAAACATCGCTGACCAATACAAATGAATTTACAATAACCTACGAACTGGTCCCGGGACGTGGTTCCGGCGGGAAACGTCTTGAGAAAATCCTCCGCTTTGCAGAGCAGGCAACTGCAGATGGAAGGATTAAAGCCTTATCAATTACCGACAATCCCGGTGGCCACCCCGCCCTTTCTCCCACTTCCTTAGGCCTTGAAATTCAAGCAATGGGTATGGATGTTCTACTCCACTTTTCCTTAAAAGATAAAAATCGTAACCTCGTTGAAAGCCAGCTCTTTGCCTGTCATCGCCATAATCTTGTAAATCTTCTTGTTCTTGGAGGAGACTTTCCACGCTATGGGTTCAAAGGCAGGGCCATGCCTGTTTTTGACCTCGACTCCCCCCAGGTATTGGATCTGATAAACCGGCTTCGCCAGGGAATGTCCATAGAAAAAGGTGCTCCAGGTGGCAAAATACCTCTCCCACCAATGGATTTTTTCGCTGGTTGTGTGGTGTCTCCCTTTAAAAAACTTGAATCTGAACAGGTGTGGCAATATGTAAAACTACTCAGTAAAATTAACAGCGGGGCACAATTTGTTATCAGCCAGCTCGGCTTTGACATAAAAAAGTACCGGGAGCTGATGCAGTTTATTGATGCCAAAAACCTTTCCATCCCGGCAATTGCCAATGTTTTTGTGCCAAATCTTGCTGTTGCCCGTGCCATGAATCGAGGTTTGGTCCCAGGCGTTATCTTACCAGACAGCCTCCTATTCCAAATGGAAAAAGAGGCAAAAACAGCCAGTAGAGGGGAAGAATCCCGCCTTCTGCGGGCAGCAAAAACAATTATGCTCTTACAGGAAATGGGCTATGCCGGAGTACATATAGGCGGCAACAACTTAGATTTTAATGCTGTGTCCTTTATCCTTGATAGCGTTGAACAAGTAAAGAAAGATACAATTGCTGAAGAAACACATTTTCCTGAACCAAATACCTGGTATTTGTACGACAAATCCTCAGCAAAACAAACAAAACGAAAAACCAGTCTCTCCTACAGTGTAAACCACTGGATACATAAACAATTTTTTTCCAGACAAGGCGCATTTTTTCCAATAAGTAAACAGGCAAGTTTATTTTGTGCCAAAGGAGTATTACTTGCAAAAATCTACCTCTTTGTTGAGCATCTGAGTAAAAAACTCCTGTTTCGTTGCCGGATGTGTGGTGATTGCACCCTGGCAGAAGCAAACTACCTCTGTCCCCAGTCTGGTTGTCCCAAACGTATGATCAATGGGCCTTGCGGTGGTTCTATTGACGGCTTTTGTGAAGTCTATCCCAAACAGCGACTCTGTTTCTGGGTGCGCAGCTATAAAAGGGGCAGAACCCCCGACCGGAAGATTTTACCACAGGCATCGATTTTACCGCCAAAAGACTGGTCACTTGTCCGCACCTCTTCATGGATCAACTACTTTTCCGGCAAAGACCACTGTAAGCTCACGAATAAAAAGTAATTCTTTTTACCTTTCTGTTTTTTTCTGCTATTCTAAGCACGAACGTGCAAGCTATACGGTAAAATGGTCTCGTAAAAACCATCGGCACTTTTAGATCAAAAGCATACTATAGATATTTATCTTCCTGCGCCATCTACTATGCATACCCTGAAAGTTCAATTAGGTCTCACTCTTGCTATTGTTTTGAGCCTATCCATGCTTCTTTTTGGCATGGTGCTGCTTATGCTTTGGCAACATCATGCTTTACAACAGGAAGAGAGTAACAGCCAACTTTTTCTGCAAATGGTCTCCTCTGCAATTGACACCCAACAGGGAGAAACCCATTTTTCAAAGGAAATTCTAGAATACATAAACAAACATGACATCTGCTACCTCCAGTGGCAAAATAACGATGAAACACATGTACATTCTTTTGGTTCCTGCCCCGAGCCTCTTTTACTTCACGATCAACTTGCCGAGCAGGCCTCACATGCCACACCAATACATCATTACTCAGGAATACGCTGGAGTGGATTCTTTTTCAGCAAAAAATACCTCCTTCTCTCTATTCCCATAAACAGCACAAACATTAAATCCATTGGCCTCATTCGATCCCTTGAAAAGGTATTCCTCCCCATTCATAAAACGCAAAAGATTTTTTTTGCGTACCTGATTGTTAATGTGATGGTTTTTGGGGTTATTGGCTTTACCCGCCTTGTCCACCTTGTTATTCAGCCAATACAGCATCTTACCCAACTTGCCGATTCCAGAACAGAGCAAGCCGATAGCACATTTTTCACCAGCGAACGCTGGGGCGAATTCACCCAACTTTCATCAAGCCTTAACCAGCTTGTTTCCCGAATTGATGGAGATAAGCGGCAGCTGCAGACCACCGTCCATTCACTGGAACAGGCAAATAAAGAATTACAGAACAACCGCGATGAGATGATTCGTACGGAAAAGCTTGCCTCCATTGGAAAACTTTCAGCAGGCCTTGCCCATGAAATTGGTAACCCCTTGGGTATCATCCAGGGCTACGTTGATCTCCTGGCTGAAGACTCTTTAACTGGGCAAGAGCGAAAAGAATTTTCAGAAAAAATCACCAAAGAGCTTGATCGGATAAATAGTCTTATTCGAAATCTCCTTGATCTTTCCCGCGCACAAACGAGCTCACCTGCAAAACCTACCGATATCCATAAACTATTACATGACGTTATAGACACAACCAAGGTCAGGAAAACCAGCATTGCAATGGAATACACAACGGACTTTACAGCAGAGGATAAAAATGTTCTCATCGACAGCGACGGTCTGCGACAGGTTTTTCTTAACTGCATCTTTAATGCTATCGATGCCATTGAAGAAAAAAAGGCAATTCAACTTGGCGAAATAAAGCTGGCAACAAAGAACAAGCTGGAGCATACTATTGAAATCATAATCGCAGATAATGGGATCGGTCTGGAATCACAACATTTTGATTCCATCTTTGACCCATTCTTCACCACCAAAGATGTTGGTAAGGGCACAGGACTTGGACTGGCTGTAACCCATAATCTTATTAAAAATGCAGGTGGAAGCATCTCATTTTCTTCACAACGAGATGTGGGATCCACCATAACCATTACCCTGCCCACCAACAGAGATTTATAAGTACATCTATGCTGGAAACAAAGAGACTTTTAATAGTTGATGACGAAGAAAATATGCGCCATATGCTCTCAGTGGTTACTTCAAAGGCTGGTTTTCAGGTAAGCCTTGCTGAAAATGGCGAACAGGCCCTGGCTATTCAGGAAAAAAATCCTTTTCCCTATATTCTCTGCGATTTGAAGATGCCCAAGATGAATGGTCTGCAATTTCTTCACGAGTTAAATGATACATCATCTGATGCAATAGTGATCATGATGTCGGCATACGCAACCATTGATGATGCCGTTGAAGCCATGAAACAAGGTGCCTACGACTTTATCACCAAACCTTTTAAGACTGCAGAAATACTTCTGGTCCTTGAAAAAGCGTGTGCACATCAGGCCCTTCAGGAAGAAAATTCCAGGCTTAGAAAGAAAGTTCAGCAACTGGAGAGTGGTGATAAAAACGATTTCCACGAAATTATTGCCCAATCCAAAAAGATGCAAGCACTTTTGCAGCTCACCAAAAAGGTGGCCGCATACGACACAACGGTCCTTATCAATGGTGAGTCGGGTACCGGAAAGGAACTCATTGCAAGGGGGATCCACCAAAACTCCAACCGAAAAGAAAAACCTTTTATTGCGGTGAACTGCGGTTCTATTCCAGAAAATCTTCTCGAAAGTGAGTTCTTTGGCTATTGCAAGGGAGCCTTCACCGGAGCTGACACGGATCATAAAGGACTGTTTGAAGAGGCAAATACGGGAACTCTTTTTCTTGATGAGATCGGGGAACTCCCGCAAAATTTGCAGGTAAAACTGCTGCGGGTATTGCAGGAACAGGAGATTCGACCGGTTGGCAGCGTAAAAATAAAAAAAATAAACACCAGAGTCATCACCGCCACCGCCAAAGATATGGAGGAGCTGGTTACAGCAGGTACGTTTCGCGAGGACTTGTTTTACCGGCTCAATGTGGTAACGCTCAAGCTCCCACCACTTCGCGAACGAAAGGAAGATATCCCACCTCTTTGCGCCCACTTTCTCACACAACTTAACAAAAAAATGGGCATGCAAATTCAGTCCGTTAGCCAGGAGGCAATGACCACACTACTTGGCCGCTCCTGGAAAGGAAATATTAGAGAGCTACGAAATTGCCTGGAGCGCGCTGCCATTGTTTGTGAAACAAATCAGATTGAGGTTCAAGACTTAAGCCCTGGTTTAAAAAGGAGCTCCTGCAACGATCATTTGCAAGAGATCCTGGGAACCTTTTCCCTCAAACAGGGAAAAAAGATAATGGAAAAAAAGATGATTCATCAGGCACTTGAAACCAGCAAGGGCAATAAAAGTATGGCTGCCAGGATGCTTGAGATCAGCTATCCATCCCTGCTTGCCAAAATAAAAGAATACTTTGACTGACCACAATCCCTAAAGGCGAAAATACACCACAAAAACACATGAAGACACTAGCAATCATCCCATCCCGCTTTGACTCAAAACGTTTTCCAGGAAAAGCCCTTACCCAAATCGATGGGAAGCCAATGATTCAACGGGTGTACGAGCAAGCACTGAAAAGTACTGTCGTTGATAAGGTCTACGTTGCAACGGACAGTGAAAAAATAGCAGATGCTATCAGAACAATTAACGGTGAAGTAGTAATGACCACCTCTCCTTGCAAAACGGGTACTGATCGTGTGGCTGATGCAGCGAGGAGCTTAGCACTTGCAGATGATGATATAGTCATCAATATTCAGGGAGATCAACCCTTGCTGGAGCCTAAGTGCCTCAATGTACTTGTGGAACCATTTCTTACTAATCCAAAACTTCCCATGGCCACCCTCGCCATCCGGTTGCGCGACATAGAGGCAAGGGAGGATCCAAACAATGTCAAGGTCATAATGGATGCCGATGGGCTTGCCATCTACTTTTCCAGGGCAACCATCCCTTTTGACCGTGACGGAGCAGATGATGCACACTATTACAAACATTTAGGTATCTATGCCTATACCAACGCCTTTTTGCAAACATTCACGACACTCCCACCCGCCCCGCTGGAACAGATTGAAAAACTAGAACAGTTGCGGGCCGTTTACCATGGACATAAAATTGCTGTAACCATTACACCTTTTGACTCCCCGAGCGTGGATGATAAACGGGATATTAAAAAGACAGAAGCCCTTTTACAGCAGCAGTAAAGAGTATTTTTTCCTTTCTGCACTGGAATAAATACCACCCATGGTGTATTGTTGGCCGCTGTAATACGGTGCTCCATTAACAACACGATTTTGCCGCAGCCTTGACTATTTATATTCACTCAGCCTTTGTTATTCCTCCGGGCTGGTAAAGCTGAGTTGAGCAGCTTGTCTGCTCGTACGAAACTTACACCACTCAAGGTGGTACTAAGAAGAGTGCCCTGGCGGTATAAATAGTGAAGCAGCCACATCACCGCATAAGGCTTACGATACCAGACAGACAACTATGAGTAGTAAACAAGTCATTTCCACCAAAGCAGCACAAGCCGTCTCCCCCTTGCTTATGCTCCTTGCTTTTTTTATTCCTCTCAGTACTTCAGCAAGTTCCGTAGCGGCAATGCTGGTTATTCTCGCCTGGCTATTGTCCGGTGACTATAAAGAAAAATTCAGTGAGATTGGCAGAAATCCCCTTGCCATCGCCATCTTATGCTATATAGCACTTAATATTATTGGCCTTTTATGGACAGAAGACATGCACTGGGGGATAAAGATAGTAAAGAAACAGTGGAAGTTGCTTCTCTTTCCAATCTTCCTGACCGCAACCCGCAAAGAGCATATTCCCTACTACCTTATCGCCTTCATTGGGGGAATTTTTATTATCGCCTGTAAGGCATATCTCGTCTGGTTGGGACTCATTACACTTCCGCCAGGGTCAATTCATACCACCGTGGGCACCAGCCACATTTATTACAATCCTTTGCTGGCACTGGTGATTTACATCCTTCTCCAACGACTGCTATTTTTTAAAAACAGTAGAGTAGCATCCTGTTTGCTCACTATTCTGGTGCTCTTTTTCACATGTAATATGTTTATAACCGCAGGTCGAACCGGACAGGCCGTTTTCTTTATCCTGTTAATAGTGCTTCTCTTTCAGTTTTTTTATAAGAAGTCAAAAACAAAACTTTTTTTAAGCTTACTCTTTATCCCTTTACTGGCGGGCGCTATATATCAGTTTAGCCCTACTTTCAAGCATCGAATCAATACGGCAATAGCAGAAGCACAGGACATGCAGTCCCAAGTACTTACTTCGGTTGGAGGACGCCTATGGTTTTTACAAAACAGTTGGAGGCTCTTAAAACAAAACAAACTCACAGGGGTGGGGACAGGGGATTTTCCCATTGAGTATGCAAAAATAAACAATCGCTACTCTCCAAAGATGCAGACAACGAACAACCCGCATAATCAGTATCTACTGACAGCTATTCAGTTCGGAATGGCCGGGCTTATTTTGCTCCTTGCAATTTTTGGAAGCCAGTTCCTCTTTGCAAGAAGCCATATGGATTCCTTTAGCCAGCTCCGAATGGCATTTCTCATATTTTTTCTGGTTATTATGCTTGCTGAATCCTACTTATTGATACACGCCACCGGACTGCTCTTTTCTCTATTTTGCGCCTTTTTATACAAAGACTTCGAGCATGTAAAAACAATATCGGCCCAACACCCGTAGAATTGCAACGTAATACGAAGCTGATTTCTTTTGTTCTTTCTTTACACGTGATCCGCTACATGCTGGTTGAGCCCCCTTTCACACCACACTTTTCTCAGTTTTTGGGTTTCCATCAGCCTGGCATCATTAGTAGATAAAGCATCACGAGACACAATGGGATGATATAAATGAAAGGCAAGTGCATTAAAACGAATATTTCGCCTGCATATTCCCGAGTATAATAACCTTGCCGCAAACTCTGTATCCTCCTGTCCCCAACCCTCAAAATCCTCGTTGAAACCATTTACTGCCACGGCATCACTTTTCCAGAAGGCAAAATTGCAGGTTTTTATGCCACCAAGTCTACAATTTTTAATGGAAAAAATTCTGGAAAGGAAATTTGAACGGATGCAATTCTTCCGGTTTCCCAGCTTGCGATCAAAGAGGCTGACTTGCGTCTCTTTAGACTGTAGAATAGCATCCGTGGCCTGTTTACTGAGAATAACCCGTGACCCCTGAACAAAAAAACCAGTCTTTGCAAAACGGATATGGTCCTCAATAAAATGGGGGTCTACCATAATATCACCATCAATTAAAACACAGTAATCACTACTGGTTCTGGCAATGGCCATATTTCGACACCTCGCTGCCCGAAATCCCTTATCTTCCTGCCAGCAATGGGTTATGGCAACCCCACTCTGCTTACTCACCTGCTTGATAATAGTGGCAGTTTCTTCAGAGGAACCATCATCTGCTACAATGATTTCCTGGGGAGCAACCGTCTGCTGAAATACAGTGGTTAATGACAGAAACAACTCCGCAGGATTGTTATAGGTGGTTATAATAAGGGCTACCTTCACAGCCCTTCCCTGGAAAAATCATCAGCTGCTACACTGTTATCCATTCTATTGCATCGTATACAACTTTTCATACTCTCCCCGTTGCATTAGTAACTGTTGATGTGTCCCTTCCTCAACAATTTCTCCGTCTTTCACTACGATAATACGATCTGCATCTTTAATAGTTGATAATCTATGGGCAATGACCAAAGTTGTCCTGTCTTTCATTAGATTTTCAAGGGCCTGCTGTACTTTTCGCTCAGACTCCGTATCAAGGGAGGAAGTCGCTTCATCCAGAATCAGGATCGGTGCATTCTTTAATATTGCTCGGGCAATACACAGCCTTTGGCGCTCACCGCCAGAGAGTTTCACCCCGGATTCTCCGATAACAGTATCAAAGCCATCGGGAAGTTCCTCAATAAAATGTAAGGCGTTTGCACTTTTTGCAGCGCTACGAATATCTTCTTCAGGAGAAGAATCATCACCATAGGAAATATTATTACGAATGGTGTCGTTAAACAAAAACGTCTGCTGGGTCACGATACCAATTTGACTTCGTAAGGATTGTAACGTCACATCTCTAATATCAGTACCATCGATTGTAATGTTTCCCTCCTCAATATCAAAAAAACGAGGAAGTAAATTTGTCAGTGTTGATTTACCTGAACCACTGGGGCCAACAATGGCCAAAACTTCTCCAGACTGAATGGATAGGTCCAGCCCTTTAATCACTTCTGTCGCATCCGTATAACGAAAATGGACATTACGAAAACAGATTTCTTTTTGAAAGGGAGGAAGCAAAACGGCATCTGCTTTATCGCGTATCGCAGGCCGAACACTAAGCAGAGTAAAAACTCTTCCAGCTGCTGCCAACCCTTCCTGAACAGTCATATTCACCTTACTCACCCCTTTTATTGGCTCATAAATCATAAAAAGAGCCGTCAAAAAGGAGAAAAATGTTCCAGGTGTTGATTCGCCTAAAATTACTGCTTTTCCGCCGAACCAGACCATGGTTACAATCCCAAGCCCACCGATACCCTCCATCAAGGGATGTTGATATTTGTAATAGCTGGCCTTTTCCATAAGCACATCGAATAATCTGGTAACCTGTTTTGCAAAACGCTTGGTTTCATACCCTTCCATGGCAAAGGCCTTTACAACCGGCGCTCCGGTAATGGATTCATGCATCATGCTTGAACTTTTTGCGGTCTCCTCCTGAACAGTCACTGAAAGACGTCTAAAAATTTTGCCGAACTGGACAATGGGAAAACCGGCCATGGGCAAAAAAATCAAAGAAATCAACGCAAGCCTCCAGTTCATACTAAATATCACGGCAAGTAAAATGATAACTTGAAAGAAATCCCTTAAGAGACCAACTACAACCGAAGACATGGCAGCCTGCAGCAGGGTAATATCAGCCATTACCCGTGAAATAAGGTCACCCGTTGTGGTGTTGTGAAAAAAGCTCAATGGTTGCATACAGACATGATTAAATAATCTGGTACGCATAATTAAAATCACTTTCTGCCCGACGCTTTGCAACATGTAATAGTTCAAACCGTAAAAGAACCCTTTCACCACAAAGATCATCATCATAATAAAGGGGAGGATGGTGAGATATGACATGTTTTTTTCTACAAATATTTTGTCCAATATCGGTTTAACCAACCAGGCTTGCGCTCCATTCAGTCCGGCAACAAGAGATGCGGCAACCATGGCTATAAACAATCTGCCACGATATGGCCGGATTACCTCATAGAGTTTTTTTAGAAGTTCTTTATTCGACATATTATAGTGAATCCCAAAGGGTTTATTGAGCGATGTATTTTATAACCGGAAAACTGCCGCTCTTTATACTAGGTATCGCTAAAGACGTAAACTACGGAAGTAATTACAGCACCGTTTAAGAAAATTGCCTCTATTGCCTGACAATCGTATAGCCAAAACAGCCCAATTATCTTGCCCGGTAACACATTACATCTGCCCACTCAACTCAAAATAGTGTTTCATCACCAGCAGGGAAATAAGACGTTCACGTCGCGAATTCTTAAACTGCTCACAATAGTCATTGGCCTGCCGCGTTATTTCAAGAGCCTCCTGTTGATGCTCAAGATAGTAGTTAATTTTCTCATCAAGATCAGAATAGTCGTCTGCCAGAAGGACATAGTGTACTCCAGGGATAAGACGCCCTTCCATAAACCATGTCTCATAGATTGGCCTTTTCATAAAGCAGAGGGAATTTGAAGATAATATCCATTTCAAATTTGAAGCAACATCAAAGCCCTCGATGGATAGAATAAATTTAAATCGAAGCTGTTCATCAATGGACATATAGCCCTTCTGCCATAAAGGATTACCATCCCTCTCTGTTGGGTTGGTTTGCCCAATATCAATCAAAGGATTGTGAAAGTGCATGCGCATAAAATTAACCCTGCTATCCACCCCTGCTTTGCCCCGCCATACCAGTTTATCTTTTTTTTCGGTAAATGTCAGAGGATCCCGGACAAAGGTGAAGTGACGCACTTTGTTGAGTTTAAGCAATACTGAATTTTCATTTTCGCCGTCTATGGGCCTACTTTTTACAAAAGCTGGATGATCCGGAATATCAATAACATCGCCAAAGACATATTGAAAGAGAGAGGACGGGTCAAAATAGCTTATGGAGTCCTGAAAGTCAAAATAGTAGGCTGAACGTCTTTTACAGGAAAGCTGGGAAAAGCGTGCTGCATTTTCTCCTAGGACAAATGGATCACAAAGTTTGATATAATAGTTTACCCTATCATAAATATAGCCACTCTCATAACGCTGCAGTGAACGTAAAACCGTTTGCAGCCGCCTCCGAAAAATAAACTTAGGCGTCAACAGCTTTACAATCCCGTGCAGATAAAAGAGTGGTTTGGAGTTTTTGTGTTTCTGGGAACGCATCGTAAGTAAGTTACGCAGAAGAACTGATAAGAAACGACATACAAAGAGTTACAAAAACAAATCTACACTGGATAAGAAAATCTTGCAGGTAACACTATTTTTTTCGCGCTGCAGCAAGTTTTACAATAATTTGATTTGATTTTTGCAAACGATAGCCCATGGCTTTAAAGAGATGACTGGAAACATCGGGGTGCTTGTGGATTATTTCATCCAGCTTATCACCTGGAAACCGCTTTACCTCTGAGCGGCCAATGGATAAAACGGTCGCGGTACGAGGCTCGCCGCAAAGCGCAGCCATTTCACCAAAATACTCCCCTGGTTCGGTAAGCTCGGCAATTTTCTTCCCTCCTTTTACCACCGACAAGCCACCACGAAGCAATTTAAAAAAATCAATATCCGTATTTCCTTCCCGAATAACCGTATCCCCGTCTTCATATTTTTCAACATCAGGGTTGACCAGATAGGCTGGCAAGCTTTCCTCGTGGGCAACGGTTCTTCTAAGGGCCTCTTCCACACTGGTAACCCCTTGTCTCACCTTCTCAAGAGCAGCATTTCGAAGGGGAACCATACCCTCCATAACCGCAATCTTTCGTAACTGGTCTTCTGGAACCTCGGCACTAATCGCCTTTGCCACCTCATCCGTTATTTCCATAAGCTCAAAGAAACCAACTCGTCCCTTATAACCAAGCCCATTACATTCTGGACACCCCACAGGGCCATAGGTAACGACATAATCGGCCTCTTCTTCGGTAAAACCCATGCGAATCAGCTCTTTGGGGTCATACTGCTCCGGTCTTTTACATTCCTGACATAACCTTCGCCCCAGACGCTGGGACAAAACCATGGTCACAGAAGAAGCCAACATAAATGCCGGGATACCAATATCAACCAAACGGGCAATGGTGGCCGCACTGTCGTTGGTATGCAAGGTTGAGAACACCAGATGCCCGGTCATGGCAGCTTTGATAGCTATCTCCGCGGTATCCATATCACGAATCTCACCCACCATGATAATATCGGGATCCTGACGAAGAAATGCCTTCAGAGCAGCGGCAAAGGTCATCCCGACCTCATTGTGGACGTTAACCTGGTTAATCCCTTTAAAGTTGAACTCAACGGGATCCTCAGCGGTCAGAATTTTTATATCTTCAGCATTTAACGAGTTCAATGCCGAATAGAGGGTAACCGTTTTACCAGATCCCGTGGGTCCCGTTACAAGCAGCAATCCCTGGGGCCGATTCAAACAACGTTTCAGCGCTTCAAAAGTGGCCTCTTCAAAACCAAGTTTTGTCAGGTTTACGTTCAGAGAGCTTTTATCCAAAATACGCATTACCACCGACTCGCCAAACAGCGTTGGCAAGGTGGACACACGAAAATCAACGGAGCGGTTACGTCCAAGACGCATCTTGATTCGACCATCCTGGGGCACCCGTCGTTCAGTAATATCTAGGTCTGCCAGGATCTTCAACCGAGCCACCATGGCATTTTTGATGGTAAGGGGAAGGTTCATGGATTTGAACAATGAACCATCTTTGCGATAGCGTATCTGCATTGTCTTTTCATAGGGCTCAACATGAACGTCGGAAACCCCATCTTGTACAGCCTTCACCAAGATACCATTTACTAATTTAATGATTGGTGCATCATTGGCGGCAAACTGATCACCAATATCATTCTCTTCAAGGGTCTCTATCTCAAACTCATCAGCGGCATCCGCCACGATGGAACCAAAGTCATCAACCTCGGTAACCGCCATCTCCTCTTCTTTTTCTTCACCCGTATCGAAAAAGCTGGCGGCCTCATCATCATCAATGCCATAGTACTGTTGAAAGGCCTCCACCAAGTCTTTTTCCATGGACACACAGACAGCAAGATCCTTGCCCACAGCCTCTTGAAGCCTCTCAACCGCTTCAGTATCGGTGGGTTCTGCCATGGTAACCTGCAAGGTATTCCCCGCAATCCGTAACGGCATTGCCATAAAATCCTTGGCAAGATCATAGGGCATAAGTTTGATAGCATCTTTACTGGGCGGCTCTTTTGCAATTATTACAGGAGTGAAATTGTGTTGGCGGCTTAAGAAGTTATAGACGGTATCAGCATCAATATATTCAAACCTACGAAGGATGGCACCAAGACGTCCTCCGTTCTTTTTTAGCTCGGATTTGGCGGACTCCAACTGCGCCGGAGTGATATAACCAGCCTTACTTAACAGCTCACCTACTTTAATCTTTCCCGCACCGGAACGATCCTTCACCGTACCCTTCAGGGCACTTTTTCTATTTGCAGCTTGAGGTCTTGCTTTTTGTTGAGGTTTTACCGCCATATATCACCATACCACCCAAAATATATTGTCACCACTCACCAAGAATCTCTTAAAGACACCATATTTTCCAAATATACAAGATATTTCTCTAAAAAACAAACGGGTTAAGAAAACAGTCCGTTTTCTTAACCCGTAATTTTTCACCAAGTAGCTAGAGAACTGCACCTGGAATCACACAACAGCTTGATTTTACAAATGTTACATCATTTTAGAAGACTCCCTTCACCTTTCCAGTCTCCACATCAACATCCACACGTCGATAGGCTGGGTCAGATCCAGTACCAGGCATAAGGCTAATTGCACCGGCAACGGGGACAACAAAACCAGCACCTTTATAGGTGAGAATATCACGGATGGGAAGGGTCCAGCCTTTTGGTGTACCTTTTAGCGCAGGGTTGTGGGAGAGAGAAAGATGCGTCTTCACCATACAAGTTCCCATTTCCTTCATATCAGGGTCACTGGCCAAACGTTTTAGTTTTGCTTGTGCCTCGGGAGTATAGGAAACCCCATCAGCGCCATATACCTCTTTGGCAATAAGATCAATTCTAGTCTCTAGAGGTGCGTCCAGTTCATAAAGGAATTTAAAGTCATTTGGCTCCTCACAGGCATCAACAACGGCGTCAGCAAATTCCAAAGCACCATCACCACCATGTTCCCAATGACGAGAAAGGGCAACACGGGCACCAGCTGCCTCGCAAATACGGCGCACCGCAGCAATTTCATTATCGGTGTCCGTGTAAAATGCGTTAATACAAACAACGGGATTAATCCCTGCTTTTTTAACAGTTTCTATATGATGGATCAGGTTTTTACACCCTTCTTCGACCCAACCAACATTCTCAGTACTGTAGGCATCCGGCATTGGTTTTCCAGGTACTGGAATAGGCGCGCCTCCATGGCACTTCAATGCACGAATGGTGGCAACAACTACCGCACAATTTGGCTTATTACCGGAGAAACGACACTTCAAATTCCAGAATTTTTCAAAACCGATATCGGCACCAAAACCGGATTCGGTAACGTTGTAATCGGCAATTTTCAGACCAACACGATCAGCAATAACGGAAGATTGGCCGATGGCAATATTGGCAAAAGGTCCAGCGTGGACAAGTACCGGCTGTCCCTCAAGGGTCTGCATCAAATTTGGATTAAGGGCCTGAACCATCCATGCTGTCATGGCACCATCGACTTCAAGATCTGCTGTGGTAATGGGTTTATCCTGCTTATCATAGGCAACGACAATCTTTCCAATGCGACGGCGCATATCGGCAAGGTCATTGGCAATGGCCAGGATGGCCATAATTTCTGAAGAAACAGCAATGGCAAAGGAGGATTTCATGGTAAAGCCATCCATTTTCCCAGGCCCCTGACCAATGGTAATATCACGCAAGGCCTGGGCGCAAAAATCCATAATCCAATTAAATTCAACCTTCTTAGGATGGATATTCAAACGCTTAAGATTTCGCTGTGCCAGCTGCTCATCGGTATAATTTGCCTCATGCTGCATTCTGGCAGTAATGGCCACCATTCCCAAGTTATGGGCATTCATAATGGCATTAATATCACCGGTTAGGCCAAGTGAAAATTCGGTGAGTGGAATACATTGGGCAAGACCACCACCAGCCGCAGAACCCTTTATATTCATGGTCGGTCCACCGGATGGCTGACGAATGGCACCGACAACAGATTTATTGCGTTTTCCAAGTCCCTGGACAAGCCCCATTGCACAGGTCGACTTTCCTTCACCAAGAGGAGTGGGGCTAATGGCGGTAACATCAACATATTTTCCGTCCGGCTTATCACCAAGGCGTTTCATAATGCCATTGAAATCCAATTTCCCGACATAATGTCCATAAGGAAGAACTTCCTCTTCTTTTAAACCTAGAATGTCACGAAGTTCATAAACAGTTTTCATACGAGACTCTGCCTCAGCAGCAATCTCCCAGTCAGCATGTTTCGTTGGATCAAGCGCCATATTGATCTCCTTTCTGCAAAGATTATTTGTATTGAGCTTCCTAGTTCATCAAAATTGATACACTGTATAACTAAATTTTAACAAAGTGTCAACAGAGGGAGAAAAGATCACGAAAGTATATAGTTTGAATAAAAAAAGCTCCAATTCCACACGGAAATTGGAGCTTCAAGCACTTCCAGCAAATAAACAACACGTTTACAATAGTGTCGGATACCGTTTTTTCAGCTCCTCTTGCAAAGGAATCATAACCTCTCGCATGGATGGTTCTGCAGCCTTACTGGTACGAAGGGAAAAGATATGTTTCCATTCTGCCAAATTGCAATACACAATAATTTCTGTCTTACAGGAATTTGGCAGGACCGTCCTGGCAGCCTGCGGAGTTGAACCTTCCAATAACTTCAAGTAGATTTTTTCTGTATCTTCCATAGCTTGTCGCCATAGAGAGTACTCTTCGCTCCCTTCTTCATAAAACATCGGTTTAATAAAACTTACCTGGTTTCCAAACTTATCCTGACTATAACGGCAATAGCGCTGGCTCTCTTGCAGATAAGAGCAAGGTCTGTGTCGCACTATTTCATGGGTTACCGCACGGTTCACAGTAAACAATACCCCACAGAAACGATGCCTTGCCAAAAGTTCTGCAGGCAACCCCTCCACCTCTGCAAGCGGTAGCTTTCTCACCTCAATACCGGCAGCAACATCCCCTCCACCATCCCAGACCCCCTCGAAAAGATAGGAATGCGTCTGTACCTGAAACGCAACGGTTGCCTGCACAAGGGCGACAGCTGACGCGCGCTTGTACAACTCTCGAAACGCCCGGATAGAGCCGGTTATCAGGAGTTCTTCTCCATGGGTGTCAAGAAACAGATATTTCGGTTCAATGGCCAGCAGTTCACTAAGCTGTTTATCCGTACATTTCACACCCAAAGTAACAACGGCCATTTCCATGACAGAGTTATGCCCATGCTCAGCAATTTTCTTTACAAAGGGCAGGGCGGAATCAGCAGTGATCATCCCCTCGCTTTTATAACAAATTCGCCCGCACGCTTCCAGACGCACCACCAGAGAAGCCTGGTCTAATTCATCCTGAATGACAAAACCCGGGTCAACAACAATCATAATTTAATCCGCCTGCCAAAATGGTGAAAGTTCGCGAAGCTCAGCAATTATTGCCGGCATCTTTTCCAACACAAAATCAACTTCCGCTTCCGTATTGTACACAGACAAAGAAAAGCGTATGGAACCATGTGCTGCTGTAAACGGCACCCCCATGGCACGTAACACATGTGATGGCTCAAGGGAGCCGGACGTGCAGGCAGACCCAGAGGAAGCGCAGATGTTATAACGATTCATATGGAGCAAGATCGCCTCTCCTTCTACAAATTCAAAACTCACATTTGTCGTATTTGGAAGACGCGCATCCTTTGCCCCATTTAACATGGATTTGGGAACAGCGGCCAGCAGACCTTCTTCCAACCTGTCCCGAAGGGCTCGTACCTTAGTGTTTTCTTCTTCCATTGTCTCGCCAGCCAACACACAAGCCCTGCCAAGACCAACAATGGAAGCGACATTCTCGGTACCACCGCGTCGCCCCTCTTCCTGATGCCCCCCAGCAAGAAAGGGAACAAAGGGTGTCCCTCGTTTTACATAGAGTACACCAACGCCCTTTGGGGCATGCAACTTGTGACCTGACAGGGAGAGAAAATCAATATCAAGTTTTCTTAAATCAATGGGCACCTTTCCAACGGCCTGCACAGCGTCAGTATGAAACAGGATGTTCTTCTCTTTTGCCATGCTTGCCATTTTTGCAACGGGGAAAAGCACCCCCGTTTCATTATTTGCCCACATCACCGAAACAATGGCAGTGTCATCGGATAGAGCCTCTTCATATTTGGCCATATCTAAGGTCCCATCGGCTTCCACCGGAAGTCTGGTTACCCGGTAGTGATGTCCCGTAAGTCTACCCAAGTTTTCACAGAGGTTCTTCACCGCCGGATGTTCAACACGGGTGGTAATAATGTGCCTTTTTTCAGGGAAAACCTGCAACGCGGACAAAATAGCCGTGGAGTCACTTTCAGTCCCACAACTGGTAAATGTGATCTCTTTGGGATCTGCGCCAATAAGCTCAGCCACTTGCCCCCTTGCCGCTTCAACAGCCACTCCAACCTTTCCACCAAAGTTGTGCATGCTGGATGGGTTCCCATAACACTCGGTCAAAAACGGCATCATTGCCTCAACGACCTCAGGCGCAACCTTGGTCGTGGCATTATTATCCATATAAACAATTGCGGCTTCCTGACAATCCATTCCTAAGCCTCCTCAACAATCAAGCTCTCAAGAACAAGCTCGCGCAATTTCTTTTCCACATATTCCTTCAGGGTTGTTTGCGATTTTGCACAACTTGTACAAGCCCCCCGCAATGAAACCATAACCAGATCACCATCCACATCGACAAGTTCAATATCACCGCCATCCTTTTTCAAAGCCGGTTTAATCTCACGTTCAAGCACTTCCTCGATCTTTTTGATTTTTTGCAGGGTAGTCATCCGTTTCGGGGTGTCAATTTGCACAGGCTTGGGAAGCCCTTCACTGATTGTTGCCTGCAAGATATCACGTAAGCGCTCTTCACACTTGCCACAGCCACCACCGGCCTTGGTAAAGTTCGTAATCTCCTCAACGGATTTCAAATCAGATTCCTTAATGGCACGAATGACCTCAAGATCGGTCACCCCAAAACATTCACAAATCACCTCTCCTTCCGCCATGGGAAGGATCACACCTCGATAATCAGCAATGGCAGCCTCAAGGGCCTCACGTCCCATAACGGAACAATGCATTTTTTCCTTAGGCAAGCCACCCAAGAAATCTGCAATATCATCGTTTGTTATTTTTTCCGCCTCCGAAACCGTCATCCCCTTAATCATTATGGTCAGGGCAGAAGAGGAAGCAATGGCAGAAGCACAACCAAAAGTCTTAAATTGCGCATCGGTGATCACTTCGTTTTCATCAATTGCAAGGGTCAACTTCAGCGCATCCCCACAGGCAAGAGAGCCCACCACAGCGCCCCAACGGTACCGTACGGTAGTCACGGAAGTCACCCCCCTCCGACGCGGGCGACCCTTCCGGTGACCGTGGGGGCTCAACCATACCCAAACCCGCAGGTC